>JBJEVQ010000015.1:125804-126885 GCA_051884495.1 Candidatus Spyradosoma sp. | reverse complement strand
GACGGCGTACCAGTAGTAGTCGCGCAGGTCGGTCTTGCTCTCGTCGTCCGTGCCGCCGACGATCGCGACCATGTGGCGCAGGTGGCGCTCGTCGTCGTTTTCGTCGTTGAGCACGAGCACCGCCGAGCGGATGTTGTAGCGCTTGTTGGTTTCGGGCTCGCGGTCCGGATTGTGCCCCAGGACCGCCTGCGCGCGGGCGACCTTGAACTGCTGCGCCGCGAGCCTCACGGCGTCGTCGATGCCGTGCGGGTTGTTGGGCTGCAGCCCGATGATGACGACCGAAATCAGCCCGATGATGGCGACGACGGTCAGAATCTCGATCAGCGTGAAGGCGCGGCGGAGACGCGCGCGCGGGGAATTTTGCTTGCGGAACGGCATGAGGGGAACGCGGAAACGGATTTGCGGGGAAGGGGGAAAGGGCGCGCGCTCCCGAGGCGGGAACGCGCGGGAACGGAATCAGCGCCAGCTGTAGACGTTTTCGTAGTCTTCGCCGTCGTTCACGGACGTGAAGATGATCACGTTCTTCATGAGGCCGCTGGCGTCCCTCTCGGCGTCGGTCGCGTCGTCGGGCATGTATTCGCCGGGAATGACGACGTGCTTGTTGTCGTCCGTGTCCATGACGACGTGAATGTTCGTGTTGCCGAAGACGTCGCAGAGCGTGCCGTAATCGACGGTGCCGTCTTCCTGCGTGAAGTCCTCGGGCGCGAAGTCGCAGAAGGAGCGGCCGCGCTTGTTGAAGCTTTTCTGGTCTTCCTTGGAAAGCTTGTCGCCCGTTTCGGGATCGCGGCCCGAGAGCGCCTTGACGAAGTTCAGCCCGGTGTCGCCCTGGCCGAGATTGTAGTGCTCGTCGTCGCCGACGGTCGCGCCCTTGTTCAGGATCGGGTAGTAATTATAGACGGACTTGTACTGCTCGATCGCCGTGATCCAGCCGGAGTACTTGCCGCGCATGGTCGTGATCTGCACCTTCTTCATCGCCACGCCGATGACGGGAACGAGCAGGGCGGCGAGCAGGCCGATGATCGCGATGACGACGAGGATTTCGATGAGGGTAAAACCGCGTTTGGATGATTTTTTCATGATG
>JBJEVQ010000015.1:0-125704 GCA_051884495.1 Candidatus Spyradosoma sp. | reverse complement strand
GACGACGAGGATTTCGATGAGGGTAAAACCGCGTTTGGATGATTTTTTCATGATGAATGGATTGGTAAGGAGGGTAAGAACGTTATTGCCGAAATTTTCGCCGAAAACGCCGCGACTGTCAACGCGCTTTCGTCGCGGGCGAAAACCGCGCGCGGAATTTTTCGGAAAACCGCGAAGACAAAGGAGGCTCGGCGCCTTCGCCTGTTTTCCGAAACCTTCTTTAAGCTTTAACCCTTAACCTCTTAACCTTTAACCTTTTAAACTTTTACCCATTCTTCGGTTTTCTTTGTTGAGCGGCGCGCGTCCCCGCGCTATGCTCGCGCGTCATATGAACGAAGAACGGATGCGTCTCCAAAAATATCTTTCCCAGGCGGAAGTGTGTTCCCGCCGCAAGGCGGAAGAGCTGATCGCCGACGGGCAGGTCCGCGTGAACGGCAAAGTCGCCGAGCTCGGCCAGTGCGTCGTTCCCGGCGAGGACGTCGTGAAGATCGGCAGGCAGGTCATTTCCCTCGGCAAACGCGAAAGCATCGTGCTGATGATGAACAAGCCGCGCGGCTACCTGTGCACGAATCTCGATCCGAACGACGGGCAGACGGTCTTTCAGCTCATTCCCGAGACGTGGGCGGCGCACAAGCTCTTCTGCGTCGGGCGGCTCGACAAGGATTCCGAGGGGCTGCTGCTCATCACGAACGACGGCGACCTGGCGAACCGCATCATCCACCCGTCGAGCGACGTCGTGAAGCGCTACGAAGTGACGCTCAACCGCGAATACGATCCCGCGCTGACGCCGCGCCTGCTCAAGGGCGTGAAGCTCAAGAACGAGGACGGCGAGGACGAATTTCTCCGCTTTTCGAACGTGATCCGTTTTCCCGACGGCAAAAAGCTCGAAATCCACCTGAACCAGGGGCGCAAGCGGGAAATCCGCCGCCTGCTCGAAGTCTTCGGCTTTTTCGTGAAGACGCTGCGCCGTTTTCAGATCGGCGGGCTCATTCTGAAGAAAATGCCGCCGGGCGACTGCCGCAAGCTGACGAAGAAGGAAATCGACCTCATCTTCGCCAAACACGGGAACGCCGATCCCTCGCGCCCGAGCGCCGTGAAGCGCCAGAACAAGGCGGCGCTGCGCGGCGAAAAGGCGGCGGAGCCCTCGCGCACGCTCAAGAAGGCGCACCGCAGGTTCGAAGAGGAGAAGGAACGCCGCGCCGTCATCGAAAAGAAGCTGCAGGTCAAGCGCGACGTGCGCCGGGCGACGCGCGCGGCGAAGCTCGCCGAAGCGGCGGACGTTCCCGCGGAAGCGCCGACGCCCGCGCCGAAGCGTTCCCGCGCGAAGAAGAGCGCCGCGTCCGAATGGAAGACGCAGCAGCGCCCGCACGCGAAGAACGCCCGCACGCGCTCCTACGCGAGCCGGAAGAAGAAAGCTTGAGAAAGCTTAAAGCTTAAAGGGAAGTTTGCGCAGGAAGGATTTCGGCGGGCAGGCGAGAGTTTGCCCTCCGATAAAAATTCGCGTTCATTCGCGGAAATTCGCGGTTTTTCTTCGCGTCTTTGCGGGAGAACCTGCACTTCGACGCCGTCCGCGTTTTGGCTTTCCTTTCCCGCGAAAATTTAGGAGAATGTCCCCATAGCCATGTTCGCATTACCCTTCAAAAAAACGTTCCGGAACTCCCGCCGACGCGGATTTTCGCTGGTCGTCGCGCTCGTCATGATGGCGCTGATGCTCCTCATCGCGATTTCCCTCGTGTCGTTCGTCTATCTCGAATCGCAGATCGGCGGCTACCGCGTCAAGCGCTACCAGGCTCAGGCGAACGCCGTCTGCGGTCTCCGCATCGCGCTCGCGCAGCTCCAGCTCCTCGCCGGCGACGACCAGCGCGTCACCGCCACGGCGGACATTCTCGACCAGGGCGGGACCAACAAGTCGCTCCCCTCGGGAACTCCCTACAAGGGCAAGCGTCGCTGGACGGGCGTCTGGGCGACCGGCGGGCTCGACAAGTCCGATTCGCGGAAGCTCCGCGACTGGGATTACAAGGATCCCGACGCCAAGCCCTTCCTCGGCTGGCTCGTTTCCGGCTACGATTCCGACTCCGGCAATTTCTCCCCGCTCGACCTTCCCGTCGCGAAGTCGTCCGCCGACTCGGACAAGGGCAAGGAAATAGTCTCCGAGGCGGTCAACGCCTACGACGTGGACGACGACAGCCCCGATCTCGTCACCCTCGTCGGCGCGGGAACGCTCGGCAAAAAGACCGGTTGGGAGGACGACGTCGTCAAGGTGCGCCGCGTTCCGCTCGAAAAGCGCACCGACTTCCAGCGTTCCGCCAAGGGCGCCGGTTCCTTCGCCTACTGGGTCGGCGACGAAGGCGTGAAGGCGCGCGTGAATCTCTCCGACGCCTACGCGCGCGAGTTCGATTCCTCGCTCAACGACTTCCAGCGCACGCTCCGCGCCACGCCTCAGCGCGTCGGCGCCGAAGTCATCACCGGCATCAAGTCCTTCGACGACTGGTGGAGCGCCGACGCCAAGAGCGCGGGAACGGCCTCCGCCGCCAGGCTGCCCTACGTACTTTCCCTCGGCGATCTCGCCGCCTACGCCGACGAAGATTCCGCCGACTTCCTCAAAAACGCCCGCGCGCTTTACCACGACGTCTCGTTCTGGTCCCGCGGCGTCTTCTCCGACGTGTACAGCGGCGGTCTCAAGACCGACCTTTCCGTCGCCTTCGAAATGCCCTGGTTCGGCGGGAACGACGGCTTCAACAAAGGCTTCCGCGACTACCCGCAGTTCCACGGCTCCGGCGAAAAGAACGAGATGAATCTGCTCAGCTACTTCAGGATTCCGTCGAACTCTACGACGAAATGGTGGCTCGAACAGCCTTCCGAGGGGCTCGGCTACGTCTACGAATTCGACACGAAAATCGCCAAACGCGGCAATTCCGACGGCCGTTATCTGCGCGGGCCGACCTGGGACGTCTTCCGCAACTACTACCGCCTCTACAAGCGCGAGCTCGAAAAGCAAGGCGTGCTCGACCTCAAGTCGTCCGACGATTCCGCATGGCTCGCGACCGGCATGGCGCCGTACAGCTATCTGCAGGGCGACACGAATTCGAGCGTCATCCGTCAGCGCACCACGATTTCCGCTTCGACCGGGAGCGGCGAAGTCGTTTCCACGACCTACGACGGCACTTTCGGACCGAAATGGAACTACGGCGCGACCTCGTGGCGCGGCGGCTGGGAAAGCGCCGGCAGCGCGCCGAACGGCGACACCTTCAGCTTCGTGGACGCGCCGGTTTACCTGACGGAATTTTCCGGCGACCAGGAACGCGGCGTCCGGACGGGCGCGGTCATCACCGGCGGATCGCAGGAGATCACGAAGGGCTCCGCGCTCGTGCCGCAGGCGATGCGTCTTGCGCCCTCCGTGCTGTATTTCTCGCTCAAGTTCTCGCTGATCTTCAACCAGGACAAGGCGGCGCTCCTCGCCGAGCCGGTTTTCGTGCTCCACAACCCCTACAACGTGCCGATCGAATTTTTCGGCGTCGGCGTGAACTTCACTAAATTCTACCCGTTCTCGCTGAAGCTGCGCCGCACGGACGGAGGGGAATTCCATTACTGGAAGAGCATGGATCAGGTGCGCCGCACCGCCCGCGCGGACGGCACTTACGACAACGAGGATCAGATTCTTCATGGAACGGAGATGACTATTCCGCTTTGGCTCTTCAGCGGCAACATCATCGGGCGGACGGCGCACTCGCTCTATCTTTTCGCGGGAACGAGCTCCTACACGGGCTCGCCGAACGGTTCCATCGTCATACAGCCGGGCGAAGTGAAGCCGGTCTTCGCGTATTCGAAGCAGTATCCGGTTCTTCCGACGTCCTCAAATTACGGGTTGGCGGCCGCGCTCGGCAATTTCGAGCCCGATCCCGAAGGCGGCATGCCCGGCTTCGAATTGCCCATCGCTTTCGAAAAAATGAAAGGCGAGACGGATCAGAATCTCACGTTCGACATCGAAATCGGCGACGCGACGCCGAGCTCTCCCTACGCTTCGCAGGTCCATTACCGAGGCAAGCTCGAGTCGGACATGATGATGTTCTATCTCTTTTATCCGACGATCTCCAACGGCGAATCGCGCAAGAGCAAAGACATGCTCACGCGCACGTGGAACGATCCGGACACGTCTTCGGGTTGGGGCGACCAGTCGGACGAAACCCTCATTCAGAACATCACGGTGCCGCGCGGCGCCTTCTACCGCTTCACGGACGACTATTCCGGGCAGTGGCAGACGCTTCCCAAAACCTTCAACCGCGACCAGGGAACGGGCTGGGACGGCGCGCGCAAGCAGACCGTCTGCGTCTATGAGGTCTTTAAGGAGGGCGCGGACGACACTCCGTTCGCGGGACCGCTGCTCTCTAACTCGCGTCCGTGGGTCGTCGATTCGCGCGCGTGGGATTTCGAGGGCATCACGGAAAAGACGCGTCCGAACTCCATCGGCGACGATCCGACGGGCTACACGGTCGCGGGTCCGGGCTGGGTCGCGCGTCTGCGTACGGACGGCGTCGATGAAATGGACGCGATCGAGCACACGGGCGACGGTCAGGCGTATTGGGGCGACAGCCGCGGCGCCGACGGGCAGACGAACGTCGTGCTCTACGAAGTGCCGACGCGCCCGCTGACCTCGCTCGGGCAGTTCCAGAGCGTCGACTGCTCGGTCTTCGATTTCGAGCCGAGCTACGTCGTGGCGAACTCCTATCCGCCGATCGGTTTCAAGAATCTTTCGACGCTCTTCGACTGGCCGGAACAGAAGTCGCAGAAGCCGCCGCAGCAGCCGCGCGCGGACACGCCCTTCGCGGCGAATCTCGCGCTCTTCGACCGCTATTTCTTCTCCGGCGTCAATTTCGGCGATCTCGACGGACAGCAGAAAAACGTCTCCGCGTTCGCGCGCAAGCTGCTCGACGACGAGGCGACGAACCCGCTCGCGAACCCGCGCGTGTCGCTGATCCGCGACCGCTCCGACCCGGATCGCACGGACGACGTCGTGACCGAAGAGCTGAAGGACCCGAACAAGGTCGCGCGCAATTTCCTCTACGAAGGCGCGTTCAACGTCAATTCCACCTCGGTGGAGGCGTGGAAGGCGCAGCTCGCGAGTCTGCACAAGCAGTATCTGAGCATCGACGGCGACTATTCGGAAGCGGACGATTTCCCGATCGTGCGCTTCATGAAGCTGATCGGCAAGGACGCCGGCGGCGAAGGCAAGAACAACAGCGGCGTCGGCGACAGCGACGGCGACGAGGGCAGCGGCTGGCGCTGGTACCGCTCGCTGAAGGAGAGCGATCTGGAATCTCTCGCGGAAAAGATCGTCGATGAAGTGCGCCTGCGCGGTCCGTTCATGTCGATGGCGGACTTCGTGAACCGCCGCTACAACGCGAACGACGACACGGCGCGCTCGGGAACGCTGCAGGCGGCGATCGACAAGACGAGCTCGATCAACAAATCGATGGGCGAGGCGAAGAGCACGCCGGACTCGACGCAGTTCCCGAACCTGATTCCTTCGACGGGCAAGGCCTCGAAAAAGGCGGGCGCGACTGGCTATCTCACGCAGGGCGACGTGCTGTCGAGCCTGGGCGCCGGCATGACGGTGCGCTCGGACACGTTCACGATCCGCGCCTACGGCGACGTCTTCGGACTGAGCGGGAACGCGGAGGCGCGCGCCTACTGCGAAGCCGTCGTGCAGCGTCTGCCGGACTGGGTCGCCGACGAGGAGGACGAAGTGCTGGAAAGCGCGGACAAGACGATTTTCGATTCGCTGCAGGTGCGCAGGAACTACCGCTCGCAGTCGCTCGGGAACGACGAGCATTTCTTCGAGAAGTTCGAACGCAACACGCAGCTGAAGGCGGTGAACCGCCTCTTCGGCCGCCGCTTCAAGATCGTGTCGTTCCGCTGGCTCACCCCGGACGAAATCTGAAGAAAAAGGTGACGAGGTTGTGAAGTTATGAGGTGATGAAGGTTGCTGGAAGCGCTTCGCCCTGAAGTGCAGGTTTGTAGGAAATGAACCTTAAACAGCTCCGAAGGAGCTCACGTTTCGGCGAAGCCGGGCGCAATGAACTTCACGACCTCCATAACCTCGTCACTCCATAACCTCTTTAATCCTTTAAGCCTTAACCTCTAAGTTTAAGCTTTATTTTCCATGTTCAATTGGCTCAAAAGCCGCTCAAGCGGCGTTCTTCTTCACCCTACCATGCTGCCGTCCCGCCAGGGCATCGGCACGCTCGGCGCTTCCGCGCGTCAGTTCGCGGACGCGCTGGCGGACGCGCGCGTCGGCTATTGGCAGGTCTGCCCGCTCGGGCCGACGGGCTTCGGCGATTCGCCCTATCAGTGCTTTTCCTCGTTCGCGGGAAATCCGTTTCTCGTCGATTTCGAGAGCCTGGCGGAGCAGGGCTTTCTCGACACCGCGGATCTGGAGGCGTTCGCGGCGCTCCCGCGCGACCACGTGGAATACGGCGCGCTTTGGGGCGCGTTTCACGCCTGCGCCGAAAAGCTCTACGGGAACGTCAAAAAGAATCCCGCGCTGCTGACGCGGCTCGGAGACTTCGCGACCTTCCGCCGGGACAACGCGTATTGGCTCGAAGGCTACGCGCTCTACACGGCGCTGAAAAAGCATTTCAGCGGCGCGGCGTGGTACGAATGGCCGGCGAACGCGCGCCGCTTCGAGTCCGCCGTGAAGGCGAAATGGGGCGCCGACGTGCTCGCCGAAAAGGAAAAGACGGAGATCGTGCAGTTCATCTTCTTCTCGCAGTGGCGCGAGCTGCGCGGGCACGCGCGTTCCCGCGGCGTGAAGATCGTCGGCGACGTGCCGATCTTCACCGCGCTCGACAGCGCGGACGTCTGGCAGAATCCGGGCATTTTCCAGATCGACAAAAAGACCGCCGCGCCGCTCGCCGTCGCGGGCGTGCCGCCGGACTACTTTTCCGCGACGGGCCAGCTCTGGGGCAATCCGCTCTACGACTGGGCGGCGCTCAAGAAGACCGACTACGCGTGGTGGATCGCGCGCCTGCGCGCGTGCTTCGCGCTCTACGACGTCGTGCGCATCGACCATTTCCGCGCGTTCTACGATTACTGGCGCATTCCCGCGGGCTCGCCGGACGCGCGCACGGGCGAATGGGTGCTCGGGCCCGGACTGGAATTTTTCGAACGCGTGCGCCGCGCCCTCGGAAACGCGCAGCTGATCGCGGAGGATCTCGGCGACATGAACGACGGCGTGCGCAAGCTGCTCGCGGACACGGGGCTGCCCGGCATGGCGGTGCTGCAGTTCGCCTTCGGCGGCGATCCGAAAAATCTTTACCTGCCGCACAACATCGGCGCGAACACGATCGTGTATCCGGGAACTCACGACAACAACACCGTCGTCGGCTGGTACGCGTCCGCCGCCGAGCACGAGCGCGATTTCTTCCGCCGCTACCTGTGGACGGACGGGAACGCGCCGCACTGGGCGCTCGTCAACGCCGCGATGAAGTCGCACGCGCGCCTCGCCGTGATTTCCGTGCAGGACCTGCTCGGGCTCGGCGCCGAAGCGCGCTTCAACGAGCCGGGAACGGAGCTGAAGAACTGGCGCTGGCGCGTTTCCGACGCCGACTTCGCGCGCTTCCGCGCCGACGTCGTGCCGCGCCTGCGCGAGCTCGTCGAAATCTCCGGCAGAGCGTGATCGCGGAAAAGGTGATGAGGTTATGAAGTTATGGTGGTTATGAAGTTCATTGCGCTCGGCTTCGCCGGAAGGATTTCAAAAAATCTCCTTCGCGAAGCGAAAAGCAATCAACTTCCATAACCTCCATAACCTCATAACCTCCATAACCTCATAACCTCATAACCTCATAACCTTTTCCTGCAAAAAATTTCCCTTTTCCTCCGTTTTCCCCTTTACAATTCCCGCGAAAAACGTTTTTCTAAATACCTTCTTATGCAAAAAACTAAGAAATCCATCGCAAAACGGTTCAAAGTGACCGGCAGCGGCAAACTGATGCGTCGCTCGCCCAACACGCGTCACCTTCTCCGCAACAAGAGCACGAAGTCTCGTCGTCGCTCCGGTGCGGACAAGCGTGTCGACGAGGGCTTCGAAAAGACGTTCAAGTCCGCGATGCCGTTCGCGTAATCTCTCGAAGAAGGAATTACGGACCGCAACCGAAAACCGCACTTGCCGGGTGAAATTGACGACCCGGCGGTCACCAAAAAGAAAGAAAGTTAAAGCAACATGTCACGTGTCACCAACTCTCCCGCAACGCGCGCGCGCCGCAAACGCGTCCTGAAACAGGCGAAAGGCTACTTCGGGCTCAAATCCCGCGCTTACACGCACGCGAACGACGCGGTCAACCGCGCTCAGAAGTACGCGTACGCGCATCGCCGCCTGAAGAAGCATGACTTCCGTCAGCTTTGGATCGTGCGCATCAACGCCGCCTGCCGTCCTCTCGGCATCACTTACAGCCGCCTCGTCGCGGGTCTGAAGAAGGCGGAAATTGTCATCGACCGCAAGAATCTCAGCGAGCTCGCCATCAGCGACGCCGCCGCGTTCGCCGCGATCGTCGAAAAAGCGAAAGCTGCGCTCGCCTGAAGCCGAAAACGACAACCGAATTTCAAAAAGGGACGTTCCCGCGATTCGCTCGCGGGAACGTTTTTTTCTTCCGGGGACTTTACTCCGATGCGCGAAAAAATCGTTCCCGCGCTCGGGCTTTTCTGTTTTCATCGAAGACATGAAGAACGAGACGGGCAAGGCCTTCGCGGCGCGCTGGCGGAAGATTTTCGGGCTGACGAAATTTTCCGAAAAATCCGTGCGTGCGCGCCTCGCCGCGCTCCCGCTGCCGGACACGCGCGACTTCGGGCTGTGCGCGTTTCTTTTCCGCGAGCTGCCCGTGCTGTTCCCGAAGAGGTCGGGCGAGACCTTCGCGAAGACCGCCGAAGCCTACGCGCGCTTCTGCCTCGCGTTCTGGCAGAGCAAAAACGCGTTCGTTCCGTTCCCGCAGGACTACGCGGCGTTTCTGCGGCGCGCGCTCGTCGGCGAGATTCCGCTGCTCGACGGCGCTGTCTGCACGATCGCCGAAATCACGGGAACGCCGGGAAAAGACGGCATGTGCGGCTTCAACGCGTTCGCGTTCCGGGACGCGGAAACGCTCCGCGCGGCTACGCGGACGGCGCGCGCGGGCGCCTACGAGGAATTTCTCTCCGCGAGCGGGCTCGCGAAGTTCCGCGAGTTCGAACGGCGTCTGGGCGCGTCGCCGGAATTCGCGCGCGACTGGGCGACGCTGAAGGCGCTCTGTCCCGACTACAGGAAATTCGGGCGCGCGTTCGTCCTGCACCGCGACGCGATGCTCGAGCGCGGCTGGTCGCGCGGCGCGGGAACGGGCTTCGAGACGGCGGAGGCGCGCTTCCGCGCGGCGTTCAATCTGTTCTGCTGGAAATATTACCTGTGGGGCATGGATCTCGTCGCGGACGCGCCGCTGCTGCTCAAGCCCTCGGTGAACGCGACGCCCTACGGCACGCAGATCTTCGTGCCCGCCTACATGTCCTACGACGCGCGGCGCGACTTCAATCACGCGAAGATTTCGGAACTGCACCGCGCCAAGGGCGTGCGGCGGCAGGGCGCGGCGTTTTCGGCGCAGCGCTCGGAGACGAGCGAACTCGCCGGGCGCGCGCGGCGCTTCGTCGACGAAGGAAAGGCGCGCGGGTTGCGCGGCGAAGCGCTGACGGATTTCGTCGCGGAAAAGCTCGGACGTCCGGACATGGAGCGCCGCTCCCTTCGCCGCCTTCTGCGCGGAAAGTGAGCCGATCAGGTCCTCTTTCGGCGTCTGCGGGAGGCGCAGAAGGCGAGCGCAAGCGTTCCCGCGAAGAGCGAAAACGCGCCGGGCTCGGGAATCGCCATGATTGCGCGGATCTGTTCCGCGTAGGGCGCGAGGTAGATGAAGTACGTCTCGAAAATCGTCGGGTTCGCTGCGTCCGCGTCCTCGGCGAAGCCGATTTTCGTCGCTCCCGTCGCGTTCCCGGCGACTCCGACCGCGACGCAGACCAGCTCCCAGGCGTCGCCGTTCTTCACGAAGGCGCCGCTGCCCGAATCCTGATTTGTGCATTGGACGCTCGCGCCCGTCCTAGAAAACTTTTCGATGATATAGGGCGTCGCCGAGCTCGTGTCCGCGGCGTCCGCGCAAAATTCCGCCCACTGTTTCTGACGCTCGAAACCGCTTGCGTAGCTGCCGCCGAGGTCCGTGGACTGTCCGGTTCCGACGACCCAGAGCGGCGTGTTCGTGTAAAGCGCTCCCGTGAAGACGTCGATGGAGCCGAGGGCGTCGAGATAGGCGGCCGTCGCCTCGTCGCCCGGCGTCACGGCGAAGAGTTTGAGGTCCGCCGCGCTGCCGTCGGAATTTTCCAGCTGAATCGCGGAGACGGTCGTGTCCTGCGCGAGCGTGTGCGTCGCGCCGTCCGCGTCCGTGATCGTTCCCGAAAGCGAGGAGACGTGATTCGCCGTGAGCACCCAGTACGTGCCGTCGGCGGCCTGTCCGAGATACGTTCCCGTTCCCGCACCGAGATAGGCGGTGCGGTTCCAGAGCTCGGTGATGTCCGTTTCCGCCGTGCCCGGATCTGTGTTGTGGGAGACGTTGCCTCCGTCCGACGCGAGCATCGCCCGCGCGGCGGGAACGCCGAGCGCGCACAGCGCGAGCGCCGTACCCGTACGAAAGAGAATCCGTTTCATCATGCCGCCGACCTTAAACGATTTCCCGCGAAAACGCGACTTTTTCAAAATTGACGGGGAGGCGGGAAAGTGGAAAAATTTGCGGCACATGAATACCCAAGACTCCCCCTCCGTTGCTCCGACTTCGGCGCCCGTCGTGCCCCGAAAGTTTCTCGGGCTTTTCATCATGCTGGTCTCCTGCTTCGCGCTGTGGGGACTGCTCAACAACATGACGGATAATCTCGTCCCCGCGTTTCAGAAGATCTTCACGATGGATCAGTCTCGCGCGGGGCTGGTGCAGGTCGCGTTTTACGGCGCGTACGCGGTGCTGGCGATCTTCGCGTCGATTCTCAGCGAAGAATTTTCCTACCGCGTGGGCGTGCTGATCGGACTCGGCATCTACATCCTCGGCGCGCTGACTTACATTCCCGCGTGCGTGGCGCAGAGCTTCGACATTTATTTCATCGCGATCTTCGTGGTCGCGGGCGGCTGTTCGCTGCTGGAGACGACGTGCAATCCCTACGTGCTCTCGCTGGGCTCGCAGGACACGGCTGTGCGGCGTCTGAACTTCGCGCAGATGTTCAATCCCGTCGGCTCGATGGTGGGCATCGTGCTCGCGCAGCAGCTGATTCTGTCGCACCTCAATCCCGCGACGGCGGACGAGCGCGCGGCGATGGCGCCGGAAGAGCTTCAGGGCATCATTCACCATGAACTGTTCTGGGTATGCGCGCCCTACGTCGGTCTGTGCGCGATCGCGTTCGGCATTTGGCTGTTCTTCCTGCGCAACAAGACGGACGAACGCGCCGGAAGCGGGAACGCCGAGTGCGCCTGCTGCGCCGAAAAGAAAAGGACGGCCGGACGGCGCGTGCTGATCGCCGCGCTGTTCAGCGTCGTTCCGCTGACGGCGTTCTACCTGCTGTTCCCGGACATGAACAAGGTGCTGTGGATTCTGTGCGGGATGATCGGACCGTTCGCCTACATTCTGATTTATTCCTCGTACCGCGAAATGCTCGTCGCGCTGCTGAAGAAACCGCGCTACTGGTTCGGCGTGGTCGCGCAGTTCTTTTACGTCGGCGTGCAGATTGCGGCGTGGACGTGGCTCAACGTGTACTGCCAGAAGGAAATGGGCGTGACGCCGGCGGACGCTGCGATCTACTATACGATTTCGATCGTGCTCTTCATCTGCTGCCGCTGGGTGGCGACCTATTTCATGAAGATCTTCAATCCCGCGTCGATGATGTCCCTCTTCGCGGTCGCGGCTATCGCGTGCTGCGCGGGCGTGATGTATCTGCCTTCGACGCCGCTGTTCGCGGTCGGCGGACTGAACTTCTCGGCGAACGTGCTCTGCCTGATCGCGATGAGCGGCTGCATGTCGCTGATGTTCCCGACGATCTACGGGATCGCGCTCGGCGGGCTCGACTCGCGCGTGGTGAAGCTCGGCGCGGCGGGGCTGATCATGGCGATTCTCGGCGGCGCGATCATCACGCCGTGGATGTCGTCGATCATCGGCAGCTCGGATTCGTGCTGGCTTTCGCTGACGTCCGCGTTCGACGGCACGTGGGACACGAATCTGAAGACGTCCTCGGCGGCGCTGCGCGCGTCGTTCATCGTTCCCGCGATCTGCTTCGCGGTCGTGCTCGCGTACAGTCTGATTTTCCGCAAGCGAGAAAACCCTTCGCGCGAATGAGTTAAAAGGAAGCGACGGGTGACAAGAGCAGTGCGAAGCGCTTCGATGCCCTTGCCGCTTGTCGCCCGGCTCTTTAAGCTCTAAGCGTTAAGCTTTAATCTTTCAAAAAATTTCACCAAACCAATTGAATTATGAAATACGATACGTTACCTAAAATCGGAATTCGTCCGACGATCGACGGCCGCCGTCTCGGCGTCCGCGAGTCGCTGGAAGAACAGACCATGAACATGGCGAAAGCCGCCGCCGCGCTCATCGAAGCGAACGTGAAGCACGCGAACGGCCAGCCCGTGCAGTGCGTCATCGCCGACACGTGCATCGGCGGTCCCGCGGAAGCCGCCGCGGCAAATCAGAAGTTCCTCGAAAACAACGTCGGCTGCTCGCTCGCCGTCACGCCGTGCTGGTGCTACATCACGGAAACGTTCGAGACGGACGCGACCACGCCGAAGGCGATCTGGGGCTTCAACGGCACGGAGCGCCCGGGCGCCGTCTATCTCGCCGCCGCGCTCGCCGGCTACGCGCAGAAGGGCGTTCCCGCGTTCTCGATCTACGGGCACGACGTGCAGGACAAGGACGACACGAGCATTCCCGAGGACGTCGCGGAAAAAATCCTCCGCTTCGCGCGCGCGGGTCTCGCGGTCGCGACGCTGAAGGGCAAGGGCTACCTCTCCATCGGCGGTTGCGCGATGGGCATCGCCGGCTCGATTCTCGACCATTCGTTCTGGGAAAGCTACCTCGGCATGCGCGTCCAGCCGGTGGACATGACGGAAGTCCGCCGCCGCATGGATCTCGGCATCTACGACAAGAAGGAATTTGAGCTCGCGCTCGAATGGGCGAAGAAATACGTGAAGATCGGCCCGGACCGCAACCGCCCCGACCTCGTGCTTTCGCCGGAAGAAAAGGAACGCACGCTGCGCGAATCGCTGCTGATGATGATCATCTTCCGCGACATGATGCACGGCAATCCGTACCTGAAGACGATCGACTGCGAGGAAGAAGGCCTCGGCTTCAACGCCATCTGCGGCGGCTTCCAGGGACAGCGCCACTGGACGGACTACTACCCGAACGGCGACATGGCGGAATCGCTCCTCAACAGCACCTTCGACTGGAACGGTCCGCGCGAGGCGATTCCGTTCGCGACGGAGAACGACGCGATGAACGGCGTCTGCCAGCTCCTGCTGCACCAGCTCACGGGTCAGGCGGCGTGCTTCTCCGACATCCGCACGTATTGGTCGCCCGAGGCCGTCAAGCGCGTCTCCGGCTACACGATGGAAGGCCACGCGAAGAACGGCATCATGCACCTCATCAACTCCGGCTCGACCGCGCTCGACGGCAACATGCAGGCGCTCGACGTGAACGGCAAGCCCGTCATGAAGAAGACCGGCGAAACGACGTTCCAGGACATCGACGCGATGATGGCGGCGTCCGAATGGTGCCCGGCGAACCGCGAATACTTCCGCGGCGGAGGCTACTCGCTGCACTTCGTCTCGAAGGGCGACGTTCCCGTGACGATGATCCGCATGAACCTCGTCAAGGGGCAGGGGCCGGTCCTCGTCATCGCCGAAGGCTACACCTGCACGCTCCCCGAGAACGTGAACAAGATTCTCGACGAACGCACCGACCCGGGCTGGCCGACGACCTGGTTCGCGCCGATCCTCACGGGCAAGGGCGCGTTCACGGACGTCTATTCCGTCATGGCGAACATGGGCGCGAACCACGGCGCGTGGACCTACGGCCACGTCGGCGCGGATCTGATCACGCTCGCCTCGATGCTCCGCATCCCGGTGTACGCGCACAACGTTCCCGAGGACAAGGTCTATCGTCCGGCGGCGTGGAGCCTGTTCGGCACCGCCGATCCCGAAGGCGCCGACTTCCGCGCCTGCGCGAACTTCGGCCCGATCTACGGCAAATACTGAGATCGCCGCACGACACGAAAAAGCCCGGGAATGTTCCCGGGCTTTTTTTTGCGCGCGCGAACCGCGTAATGCTCCGCGCCTTCACGCGAACACGCCGCCGCCGAGCAGGACGTCGCCGTCGTAGAACGCGCAGATCTGCCCGGACGCGATGCCGCGCTGCACGTGCCTGTAGGCGAGATGCGCGCCGCCGTGCCCGTCGGGCGTGAAGACGACGGGCGTCGAGGCGTCGCGGTAGCGCACGCGGACGAGCGTTTCGCAGGGCTCCGTCAGCGGGCGGTTCACCCACGAAAGATTGTGCACGCGCGATTCCGTCACGTAGAGCCCGTCCGCTGTCTCCGGATGGTCGAACGCGACGACGAGCTCGTTTTCCTCGAAGCGCTTGGCGACGACGACGTAGTATTCGTTGTCGGCGTTGGACGGCACGTTGATGCCGCGCCGCTGGCCGATCGTGTAGTGGAAAAGCCCCTTGTGCTCGCCGAGCACCTTGCCCGCCGTGTTCACGATTTTTCCCGGCTTCTGCGGGATGTACTGCTCGAGAAAATCGTTGATGCGGATTTTGCCGATGAAGCAGATGCCCTGGCTGTCCTTGCGCTTCGCGTTCGGCAGCCCCGCCTGCGCCGCGAGCTCGCGCAGACGCGGCTTGAGCAGATGGCCCACGGGAAAGAGGGCGCGGCGCGCCTGCTCCTGGCGGAGCAGGGCGAGGAAATAGGTCTGGTCCTTGTTCGGATCGCTCCCGCAGAGAATGTCCGTCGTGCCGTCGGCGTTGTCGCGTCGGCGCGCGTAGTGCCCGGTCGCGACGAAGTCGAAGCCGTCGGCGAACGCCTTGCGCGCGAACACTCCGAACTTCATCTCGCGGTTGCAGAGCACGTCCGGATTCGGCGTGAGCCCGCGCCTGTATCCGTCCACCAGATACGCGACGACGTGCTCGCGGTAGTCTCGGATCAGATCGACGATTCGGAAGGGAATGCCGAGCTTGTCCGCGACGGCGCGCGCGTTGGCGACGTCGTCCTCCCACGGGCATTCGCCGAGGAATTTTCCGCCTTCCTCGTTCATCCAGGTCCGCATGTAGGCGGCGTGAACGTCGTGCCCCTCGCGCTTGAGGAGCATCGCGGCGACGGCGCTGTCCACGCCTCCGGAAAGTGCCACCAGAACTTTTGCCATAACTGCGCCTAAGCCTATCCTCGCCGCTCCCGCGACGAAAGCACATTTTCAGGCGACGAGACGATGAAGTCATGAAGCTCGTGTAGAATCTTAGCCCTCGGCGCCGCCGAAAGGATTTCAAATTTTCGGGCGTTTGCGGTAGCATCGGCGGCATGAGAATTTTGGCTCTCGAAAGCTCCTGCGACGAATCGGCGGTCGCGCTCTTCGATTCCGCGCGCGGCGTCGTCTTCGAGCGCGTCAACACGCAGATCGCGCTCCACGCGCAGTACGGCGGCGTCGTGCCGGACCTTGCGGCGCGGGAGCACCTGCGCAATTTCCCGTTCCTGCTCGCGGAAGCCGCCCGGGAAATCGACCCGGCGGGCGTGGACGCCGTCGCCGTCACGCGCGGACCCGGGCTCGCGGCCTGTCTCGCGCTCGGCATCGCGTCGGCGCGCACGGTCGCGCTTGCGTGGAACAGACCTCTCGTCGGCGTGAATCACCTGCGCGGGCATCTCTTTTCGCCGTTCCTGCCGCTTCACGAAGCCGATCCCGCGAATTTCGAAAAGACGGGCAGGGCGCTCTTCCCGCATCTCGGGCTCGTCGCCTCGGGGGGCAATTCGCTGCTGGTCGAAGTCGACGCCGAACGCCGCGTGCGCGTGCTCGCGGGAACGGTGGACGACGCCGCCGGCGAAGCCTTCGACAAAGGGGCGAAACTGCTCGGCATGCCGTATCCGGGCGGCGCGCTCATCGAAAAACGCGCCCGCGAGGCGCGGGAACGCGGCAGATTTCCGTTCCCGCACGGCGACGCCATCAAGCGCGAGCCGCGTTTCAGCTTTTCCGGGCTCAAGACGAGCCTGCGCTACCGCCTCGAAAAAATGTCCGACGCCGAGCTTGCCGAAGCCCTCCCGGAAATCTGCGCCGACTACCAGGAGGCGATCGTCCGCCAGCTCGTCGAAAAGGCGGCCGTGCAGTTCGAGAAAAAACGCTACGTGAGCCTCGGGCTTTCCGGCGGCGTCTCCAACAACGGCGCGCTGCGTGCGGCGTTCGGCGAACTCGCGCGGCGCAAAAAAATTCCGCTGCTGCTCGCCAGGCCGAAGCACACCGGCGACAACGCCGCGATGATCGCCTTCGCCGCGTGGTTCGACGCGCAGCTGCCGCCGCCGAAATTTTCGGAAGCGCTGACGTTCGAGCCGACGCTGACCATCGACCGCGCCTGAAACGATGCCGCGAAAACCGCACGTTGCGGGAACGCCTTTCAAAAGCCCTCGAATGCCTCACCAAGCCTGATTTTAAGCGGTTTTTCGCCCTAGTCCGTATTATGCACAATAAATGTTATGTCTAATTTTTAATGGGGAAATAGAGGCTCGAGGACGGATGTCTTACCCTGCCGCATGACAGCTCTCACGTTCAGCTCGTCCGCACCGCGCCGACTGACTGCGAACGCCGGCGCGCGTCTCTTCTCTTTCTTGAATTTCATGGGGTTGAAGATTAAATTGAACGCATGATGAAACTTTTCGCCGTGCCGTTCGCCTGCGCCGCGCTGCTCGCCGTTCCCGCTCCGGAAGCGAAAAAGAGCGCGGACGTCGGGAGCATCTACGGGCGCATTCAGTTCGTGGAGGCTTTCGCCGACTACGACGTGCAGATCGTGGACCGCCACGAGGATCTGCGCGTGCAGCTCGTGGAGCGCTTTCCGGACGCTCCCGGAAAGTGGCAGCCCGTCGATCGCTTTCCCGATTACAAGATTCGTCTCGTCGATTCTCATCCCGATTTCAAAATCCGCTACGTGGACAGGTTTCCCGGCGTCAACTGAACACGCCGGTTCGTCGCTCCGTCCATGTCCGCGGCGATGGTCTTCCAGCCGCGCGCCACGAGATTCTGCATGCCTACGGCTCCGCGTCCCCAGATCTGCTGCACGATGCGCGCGCGCTCGCTCGCGCTCGTCACGCCCTCGAGCTTTTTGACGATGAGCTCGAACTGCCGGCCCGCGCCCATGCCTGAAAGGGCTTTCGCCGAAAGCCCGAGCCGCTCGAACGCCTTGGCGGTCTCGCCGCCCTGCATCGCCGCCTGTCCGATGACCTGGTTCATTTTGTCGAGCGCGTCGGTGAAGGCTTCGTTTTCGATGTTCGCCTGGAGCGCCGCCCACTGCATGCGCTGCAGGCGCTCTACGTTTTCCGTTCCCGCGGCGTCGAACATGTTCAGGCGCTGCGCCGTCTTCGCCATCGTGTCGCCCCAGTCGGAGACGCTCGCCGTCGCCGCCGTCAGCCCGCCGACGTATCCGGAAACGGCGAAAAACGCGTTTCTGAGGACGGAGCCGAGCCCGGAGGCTTTTTTTGAGAGCTCGCCGAGCGATTGGGAAAGCCCCGCGAAAAGCGTCTGTCCCCGCATCAGGCTCATTGCCTTTTCGACGTCGACGTTGGCTTCGCGCATCTTCTTTTTCCATTCGTCGAGCTTGCGTTTCTGCTTGTCGCGTCCGCGCGTCTCCGTCTCGACCGCCGCCGTCAGCCGCGCGAGTTCGCGCTGCTGGTCGGCGGTCGGCTTTTTGTCGCGGAGCGCGGTTTTCAGCTTTTCCAGCTTCGCGCGGGTCTTCTCGAGAGATTTTTCGGCGGCTTCCAGCCCGGAGAGCGAAAATCTCGTCGCGCCGATCTCTTTCAGAGAATTGCCGAGATAGCCGGAAAGCGAATTCATCATACCGATTGACTTCGCGCCTTCGGAAAAAGTTTTTACCCAACCGGCTCCGAGAACGGCGCCGAGGGTAAGTGAAACTGCAAATGAAGAAGTTGACATTTTACGTTGACCTTAAATTTCCGCGAAGAAATAATCGCCTCATGAGTTTTTCCGAGCGCATTGAATTTGTCGTCGCCGCGTGCGGCACGCTCTGCCTCTTCGTGCGGCTTCTCGTGCTGTCTGTTTTTGCGATTGGCGGCGGAATCGCTCTTATCTATCTCTGCGGCCGAATCGCGATTGGGTGTTTCGGGCTTTTGTTCGAGTGAAGAACGGAACGATTCCCGCTCATGCCCGTTCCCGCGCCTCTTTGATGAGGAGCAGGTAGTTGACGAAGTCGGAGACGTCGAGCGCGTCGAGCTCGCTCGGCTGCCAGCCCGTGGCGTCCGCGAGGATCAGGTAGCCTCTGCGGAGCTCGGTTGCGGAAAACCCGGCGCGCCTGCGTTCACGCGGTTCGCGATCTCCATGAAGTCGGGCAGGGAGAGCTCTTCGACTTCGCGCGGCGAGAGGTCCGTGACGCAGCGGCGCACGAGCGCGAACGCGCTGTTTATGGTTTGGGATTTGGGAGTGGGAGAGTAATCACCTTTCAACTCCTCAACCTTTTAAACTCCTCAACTTCTTTCCCCTCCTCCTTCACTTCTCCTCTTTTAAGGTTTGCGTTCCCGCGCGCGGCGGAATTTCCTTTTGCGCCATGTTCATCGATGAAGCGAGAGTCTTTTTGCGCGCCGGCAACGGCGGGAACGGCTGTCTGAGTTTCCGCCGCGAAAAATACCTGCCCAAAGGCGGGCCGGACGGCGGCGACGGCGGCAAGGGCGGCGACGTCGTGCTGCTCTGCAACGAAAATCTGAACGACCTGCGCGAATACAAATTCCAGCCGCACCGCAACGCCAGGAACGGGCGTCCCGGCGAAGGCCGCAACAAGCACGGCGCGGACGGCGACGACGTCGTTCTCGAAGTGCCGCCGGGCACGCAGGTCTTCGAGGCGGAATCGGAGCTGCTCGTCGCCGAGCTGCTCGACGACGGCGAGCGCGTCGTCCTGCTCAAAGGCGGCCGGGGCGGCCTCGGGAACAACCAGTTCAAGAATTCCGTCAACCAGGCTCCGCGCAAGACGACTCCCGGCAAGGAAGGCGCTTCGGGCGAATACGTCTTCAAGCTGAAGACGATCGCGGACGTCGGCCTCGTCGGCTTTCCCAACGCGGGAAAATCGTCGCTGACCAACGCGTTCACGAACGCGCGCCCGAAATGCGCGCCCTACCCGTTCACGACGAAGACGCCGAGCGTCGGCGTGATCGAATACGACGACTTCGCGCGGATTTCGATGGCGGACGTTCCCGGCCTCATCGAAGGCGCGAGCGAAAACCGCGGCCTCGGGCACCGTTTTCTCAAGCACATCGAGCGCTGCAAGCTGCTCGTCTTCATCATCGACATGGCGGGAACGGACAACCGCAAGCCCGCGGCCGACTACGCGCAGCTGCTCGTCGAGCTCGAAAATTTCGATCCCGCGCTCGCGGCGAAACCGCGGCTCGTCGTCGCCAACAAAATGGACTGCGAGGCTTCGGCGAAGAATCTGACCGCGTTCCGCCGCAAGTGGAAAGGCGTCGAGATCGCGAAAGTCTCCTGCCTGACGGGCGAAGGGCTCGACGCGCTGAAGGCGCTCGTGCGGGAACGCGTCGAAGCCGCCGAACGCGCCTCCGAGGCGGATTCCGAGGACGCCGCCTGAAATCGCCCTGCTCCGTTTTCCGATTCGCCCTTTTCTTCCCATGAAAAAAATCCCGACCGACGGAAAAGCCTCCGCCGAAACCTCCATCAACAACGCGTTCGACGCGCTCCACATCGCGGATCTGCCGCAATACGCGGAACCCGCCGCGACGAAGCGCAGATCCGCGGACGCCAAACCCGATCGCGCCGAGCGCCTCGGCCGCGTCCACATGAACATCGAGAAATCCGGGCGTTCCGGCAAGACGATGACGGTGCTCGGCGGTCCCGGCGTTCGGGCGCTGACGGCGGAACGCCGCGAAGACCTGCTCGCCTCGCTGAAGCGCAAATTCGCCGCCGGCGGCGCGATCGTCGAAGACACGATCGAAATCCAGGGCGACGTCCGCGACCGCGCGAAGCTCTTCCTGCAGATGCTCGGCTTCGACGCGTGAGACGCGCGCGAAAAAAAGCGTTCCCGCGCGGGAACGCTTTTTTTTTGCGGAGCGGATTTTCTCCGCTCACTCGCGCGTGGGCTCGTAGATGCGCAGCAGAAGCGGCTTCGTGAGAATCTGCGGGAGCGCATTCAGGTCGGCGACGACGCGCTCCATCACGGCTTCGGAAGTCGGATACGTCGCGAGCGTGATTGTGCCGCTCTTGGAGTTTTTGTTTTCGTAGGTGATGACGCGCGCCACGGAGACGTTGTGCTTCGCCAGCGCCTGGTAGAGCCCGACGAGCGTTCCCGGCTCGTCCAGAATCGAAATGCGCAGGTAGAATTTCGAGCGGATTTCGTCCATCGTCGCCATGCGCGCGCTTTCGCCGAGGCGGTAGCACGCGTCGATGTCGCTCGGCGTGAGGAATTTGTGCGCGTCGTCGCGGATGCCGATCATCGCGTCCACGATGTCGGAGATGACGGCGGAGGACGTCGCGTCCTGCCCCGCGCCGCGCCCGATGAGAATCGTCGTTCCCGCGACGTCGCCGGAGAGCTTGATCGCGTTGTACACGCCGTCCACGCGCGCGAGCGTCTTGTCCAGCGGAATGAGCGCGGGATAGACGCCGAGCGAGAGCGCGCCCGTCTTGAAGTTGCGGCGGATCATGCCGAGCAGCTTGATGCGGTAGCCGAAATCGCGCGCGCGGTGCATGTCCTCGAGCGTCACGTCGCGGATGCCTTCGACGAGCGCGTCGTGCTCCGAAACCCACTTTCCGTGGGCGAGGAAGGCGAGAATGACCGCCTTGTGGAACGCGTCCCAGCCGTCGAGGTCGAGACGGTCGTCCGCTTCGACGTAGCCGAGCTTTTTCGCGTCGCGGAGAATTTCCTCGTAGGATTTTCCCTCCGCCTCCATGCGGGAAAGAATGTAGTTGCAGGTGCCGTTGATGATGCCGGCGATGGACTCGAAGCGGTTGGCGACGAGGCCTTCGCGCAGCGTCTTGATGATCGGAATCCCGCCCGCGACGGACGCTTCGAAGTAGTAGTGCCCGCCGAAGCTCTTGACGGCGTCGAAGATTTCGCGCCCGAACTCGTAGATGAGCGCCTTGTTCGCGGAGACGACGACCTTGCCGAGCTTCAGCGCGGCGAGCGTGTAGTCCTTCGCCTTCGTCGTGCCGCCCATGAGTTCGCAGACGACGTTCACCGCGGGATCGTTCACGACCGCCATGGGATCCGTCGTGAGCACGTTTTCGGGAACGCTCACGCTGCGCTCGCGCTTGGCGTCGCGCACGGCGACGCGCGGGAACGCGATTTCCACGCCGAGGCGGTTTTCCAGTTCTTCGCGCTGCGCCTGCAGGTGTTTCCAGACGCCCTGCCCGACCGTGCCGAAGCCGATGAATCCGATGCCGATTTTCGTTTTTTCCATCTTAAAAAATTTTGTAATTGAATCCTGGGTGCGCGCGCCCGCCGCGGGAACGCGCGTTCATTTCTTTTTGAAGGAGTTCTCCTCGCCGCGCATGAGCCGGGCGATGTTCGAGCGGTGCATGATGATGATGATGATCGCCACGACGAGGCAGAAGCCGACGTGAATCGTCGTGTAGCCCAGCTGCGGGAACGCCTTGGCGAGAATCATCGACGTGAGCGGCAGCGAGAGCCCGAACACCATCGACGCGATCGCGACGATGCGCGTCGGGAAATACACCGCGAGCCAGACGACGAGCCCGACGAGCACCGCAATCGGCATCGCGCCGAGCAGTCCGCCGATCGTCGTCGAGACGCCCTTGCCGCCCTTGAATTTCAGGAACATCGAAAAACAGTGCCCGAGCAGCGCGCCCGCGAATCCGCAGAGCTGCGCGACCGCGATCACGTGCGTCCAGGCGTCCTGTTGTTCCGGAACGACCGTAATCGGGCTGAGCGCGATCCACGGCAGAAACGCCGCGAGAAAGCCCTTGAGCATGTCGAGGAAGAACACGAGATTGCCCGCCGCCTTGCCGCAGGTGCGCTTGACGTTCGTCGCGCCGGGATTGCCGCTGCCGGCGTGCAGAATGTCCACGCCGTGGCGCTTCGCCACGATCACCGCGAACGGAATCGAGCCGAGAACGTAACCGACGACGGCGGCCGACGCCGCGATGATGACTGTAGTGAGGATTTCCATGTCGAAAAATTGAAAGCGCGCACTATAGCCGAAGCGCCCGCCTCCCCGCAAATTGAAAGTGCGCCCGCTTTCAAAATTTCGGAAGGGGCGCGGCTCAGTTCGAGGAGAGATCGCGGGGGGCGCGCGTCATCAGGCGCGCTTCAAGGCGGCGGCTCTTTTCCGCGAGCCGGCGCCACAGGTCGGGGTCGGCGGATTCGCACCACGCGTCGAAATCCGCGCGGACGGGCAGCCATGTTCCCGAGGCGAGTTCGTCTTCGAGCTGACGCGGCGCCCAGCCCGACGTTCCCGCGAACGCGAAGAGGCGCGCCGCGGGATCGCCGGCGAGCTCGCGCACGCGCTCGGGAGAAATGCCCAGCTGCACGACGCGCCCGCCCGTAATGGGACTGCGGATGCACGCGAGCAGCGTCAGTCCCGCCGCCTCGACGGGGCCGCCGACGTGCATCGGAATCTTCGCGAGCGGCGTTCCCGTGAACGACGGCGAGCACTCGCCCAGCATGCGCCGCATCGGCGCATTGAGAATCAGCCCCTGCGCGCCTTCGTCGCGGGAGAAGCGAGAAATCCAGACGACGGAGCGCTCGAAAATGCCCTTCACGCCGAGACGCGCCAGCAGAAAATTGCCGCGCACCTTGTCGTAGGCGTCCTCCTCTTCCGGCTTCGCCATCGCGGGAAAATCACGCCGCGTCCGCGCCGGCGAGATTCAGCTTCTCGACGCGGATCTTCGCGTCGGCGAGCAGCTGCGGCACCAGCGGATCGTTGCGGTAATCGTGGATGTACTTGACGACGCCGACGCCCGCCGAAGCCAGAATCTTCGCGCAGTTCACGCACGGAAAATGCGTGACGTACACCGTCGCGCCCATCACGGAAACGCCGCGCTTGGCGGCGTCCGCGATCGCGTTCTGCTCGGCGTGCACGGTCGCCTGCTCATGTCCGTCGCGGACGCAGGAGCAGTGCGGCGCGCCGGGCAGAAAACCGTTGTAGCCGGCGGCGATGACGCGGTTCGGATGCGTTCCCGCGGAGACGAGCACGCAGCCGACGTGCAGCCGCTCGCATGCCGAGCGCGAGGCGATCAGCACCGCCATCGCCGCGAAGTAGGCGTCCCACGAAGGACGCCCGACGCCCGCGACGAGCCGTTCCAGTTCTTCGACGAAACCTTCCATGGCGACGCCGCGCGGAAACTCATTCGACTTCGAGGACGACCTGGACTTCCGCCGTCGCGTGAAGCGGCACGCCGCCGAGAGCGACCGCCGCGCGGGCGTGCCTGCCGTTCTCGCCGAAAAGCGCGAGGAAGAGCTCCGAAGCGCCGTTGATGACCTTCGGCGCGTCCGCGAAGCCTTCCGGCGCGTAGACGAAGCCGTTGACGTTCACGACGCGCTTCACCTTGTCCAGCGAGCCGAGATGCGCCTTCGCGTTGGCGAGCGCCGCCAGCGCGCACTGGCGCGCCGCCGCGTAGCCGTAGGCGACGTCCTTTTCCGGCGAAGAGCCGATCATGCCCGTGTGCGTGAGCTTGCCTTCCGCCATGGGGAGCGTTCCCGAAAGGAACAGCAGGTTGCCGGTCCGCACCGCGGGAACGTAGGCGCCGGCGGGCGCCGGAGGCTGCGGGAGCGTGAGACCGAGTTCGGAAATTTTTTCTTCGATGGTCATAAGAGCGGAAGATTCTGCCCCCGCCGCGCCCGCCGCGCAACGGCGAAAACGCGAAAAATTTCCGCGCGCCGCACGGAAGGCGGCGCAAACGAAAATCACTCGATCGTCGGGGCGGCGAGCCCGTTCACGACGTCGGCGGTGACGACGACGCGGCGGACGTTCCCGCGGTTCGGAAGCTCGTACATCGTGTCGAGCATGAATTTTTCCAGAATCGAGCGCAGACCGCGCGCACCCGTGCCGAGCGCGATCGCCTTTTCCGCGACGGCGGAGACGGCGGCGTCCTCGAAGACGAGCTCGACGCCCTCCATCGCGAAGAGCTTGCGGAACTGCTTCACGAGCGCATTCTTCGGCTGCGTGAGAATGTGCTCTAGATCCTTCCGCGTGAGCTGCGAAAGCGCGGAGACGACGGGCAGACGGCCGATGAATTCGGGAATCATGCCGAACTCGAAGAGGTCTTCCGGCTGGAGCTCCGCCATGATCTGTTCGGCGGAAAGCGTCGCCCCGGTCTTTTCCGAAACGTCGAAGCCGAGGAATTTGTTTCCGATGCGCGAGCCGATGATGCGGTCGAGACCGACGAAGGCGCCGCCGCAGATGAAAAGAATGTTCGACGTGTCGATCTGCACGTATTTCTGGTCGGGGTGCTTGCGTCCGCCGTTCGGCGGCACGTTGCTGAGCGTGCCTTCGATGATCTTCAGCAGCGCCTGCTGCACGCCTTCGCCGGAGACGTCGCGCGTGAGCGAGGCGGAATCGCCCTTGCGGCCGATTTTGTCGATTTCGTCGACATAGACGATTCCGGTCTCGGCGCGCTTGACGTCGCCGTCCGCCGCCTGAAGCAGACGCACGAGAATGTTTTCGACGTCGTCGCCGACGTAGCCCGCCTGCGTGAGCGTCGTCGCGTCCGCGATGGCGAACGGCACGTCGAGCACGCGCGCGAGCGTCTTGGCGAGCAGCGTCTTGCCGCAGCCCGTGGGACCGATGACGAGAATGTTGCTCTTTTCGACCTCGACGTCGCGGAGCCCGTCGTCCGCAGCGGCGTCGTCGGCGTTCCCGAACAGCTTGTCGTTGAGGCGCTTGTAGTGATTGTAAACGGCGACGGAAAGCACTTTCTTCGCCTGCGACTGACCGATGACGTAATCGTCGAGCACGGCACGAATCTCCGCGGGTTTCTTGAGCGCAATGGGCTTGAGCGGCTGCGGCTCGGGCTTCTGCTCGGCGCGCATCTTCGCGGCGGTCGCGGCGACCTTGGCGGGCGTCATCGGCTCGGCCGCGGCGTTCTTGCGCGTGCTCTGACTCTCGGTCATTTCGACGCAGAGCTTGGCGCACTCGTCGCAGATGTTGGCGCCGTCGGGCCCGATGATGAGGATTCCGACTTCGCTGCGGGAACGCCCGCAGAACGCGCATTTGGGTTCGTCTTTGGCCATTGAGGAAAATATTTTTAACCGCGAATAAACACGAATTCACACGAATTTTTCGAAAACGATTTCGCCCATTCGTGAAAATTCGTGTAATTCGTGGTTTCTTCGAATCATCATTTCGCTTCGATCACTTTGTCGACGATGCCGTAGTCGAGGGCTTCCTGCGCGGTCATGTAGTGATCGCGGTCGGAGTCCTTGGCGATCTGCTCGACGGTCTTGCCCGTGTGTTTGGCGAGAACGCGGTTGAGCGTTTCGCGCCAGCGCAGAATCTCCTTCGCGGCGATGGAAATGTCCGAAGCCTGCCCGCCCGCGCCGCCGCTGGGCTGGTGGATCATCACGCTCGAGTTCGGGAGCGCGTAGCGCTTGCCCTTCGTGCCTCCCGCGAGCAGCACCGTGCCCATCGAAGCCGCCATGCCGACGCAGTACGTGACGACGTCGCACTTCAGAAACTGCATCGTGTCGTAGATCGCCATGCCCGCGGTGACGCTCCCGCCCGGCGAATTGATGTACACGTGAATGTCCTTCTTCGGATCCTCCATCTGCAGAAAGAGCATCTGCGCGATGACGGCGTTCGCCACTTCGTCGTAAATGGGCGAGCCGAGAAAGATGATGCGGTCCTTGAGCAGACGGCTGTAAATGTCCCACGACCTCTCGCCGCGGGCGTCGCGTTCGACGACGCTGGGAATGATGTAGCTCATGATTCGGGAAAAAATTCTTGAGGGAACACGATACCGCAATTCGCGTGCCGCGACAAATTGAAATTCGACTGGCGCGAGCGGCGTTTGAGCGTCACCTTCGCCTTCGCCTTTCTCAGCGCCGGCACGCGAGAGTCTTCGAGCTTTGGAGGCGATAGACGATGCGGGCGGCGAAGCGCGACGAAAACAGCGCGCCGAGAAAACGCAGAATTTTGTTGGAAAGGCCGGGCACGACGTAGAGCTTTCCCGCGAGCATGCCGCGCACGGCGGCCTCGGCGACGGCGCGGACCGGCGTTCCCGCGAGTCCGAAGGAGACGCCCGCGCGCGCGCCGAAGCCCGTCGGGACGGGTCCCGGGCACAACAGCGAAATCGTCACGGGCGCGCGCTTCCGCCGCAGTTCCTCCGCGACGCCTTCGGAAAGGCGCGTCACGTAGTTCTTCGACGCGTAGTAGGACGCGAAAAGCGGTCCCGCGAAAAAGCC
This sequence comes from Candidatus Spyradosoma sp., assembly GCA_051884495.1. Taxonomy (GTDB): domain Bacteria; phylum Verrucomicrobiota; class Verrucomicrobiia; order Opitutales; family UBA953; genus Spyradosoma. Next base: position 99,053 of record JBJEVQ010000015.1, on the reverse strand, counting down.
CGCCATCGACGACACGTTCAGAATGCGGCACGGCGCGGCGGCGCTCCCGCGCGCGAGAAAGTCGCGCAGAAAGAGCTTCGTCAGCACGTGCACGGCGCGCACGTTCAGGTCGATCAGATTGAGCTCCGCGTCCAGATCCGTCTCGTCGAACGCGCCGAAGACGCCGAAGCCGGCGTTGTTGACGAGAACGTCCACGTCGTCATCGCGCGTCATCGCGTGCAGCCTGCGGCAGTTTTCCTCGACGGAGAGGTCGAGCGCGATCGTGCGCACGGGAACGTGCGCGAGCTCCGCCGCCGCGGCGTTCAGCGCCGCCTCGTCGCGGGAACACAGAATGAGCGCGCAGCCGCGCTCCGCCAAAACTTTCGCGATTTCGCGGCCGATGCCGCCGCTCGCTCCGGTGATCAGGGCTTTCATGATGGGAAAAAGGTTAAAGGCTTTCCGTTCAGTCGAGGCGCACGCGCGGGTTGAGCTTCGCGAGAACGATCTCGCCCAGCAGATTCAGCGCGACGAGCACGACCGCGTAGAACATCACCGTGCCGACGATCATCGTGAAGTCGCGGTTGAACGCCGCCTTGACGAAAAACTGTCCGAGTCCGGGAACGTTGAACATCGACTCCACGACGAACGAGCCGGAAATCAGTCCCGCCGCCGTCGGCGCGACGTAGGAGACCACGGGAATCAGCGCGTTGCGCAGCCCGTGGACGAAATAGACGCGCAGCGGCGAAAGTCCCTTCGCACGCGCGGTCTTCATGTAGTCGGCGCCGCGCACTTCGAGCATCGAGGCGCGCATCAGCCGCGCGACGGGCGCCGCGTACACGAGCCCCAGCGTCAGCGACGGCAGCACGAAGTCCGACGGCACGTTCCATCCCGACGCGTTGAACCAGCCCAAACGGACCGAAAAAATCAGCACCAGCAGCGGCCCGATGACGAACGTCGGCAGGCAGATGCCGAGCGTCGCCAGCCCGGTCGGCAGACGGTCCAGCCACGAATCCGGCTTTATCGAAGCGACGCAGCCCAGCGGAATGCCGAGCGCGAGCGCGATCGCCAGCGCCCCGCCGCCGAGCGCGAGCGACGCGGGAACGCGGTCCGCAATCAGCTCGTTCACGCTCCAGCCGTGGTATTTGTAGGACGGCCCGAAATCGCCGCGCGCGAGATTGCCGAGAAAGCGCACGTACTGCACGCCGAGCGGCTTGTCCAGCCCGTAGTGCGCGTCCATCTGCGCCTTGACTTCGGGCGGGAGCGGACGCGCCTCGTCGAAGGGACCGCCGGGCGCGAAGCGCGCGAGAAAGAACGTCGCCGTCGCCACGACGAAAAGCACGGGAACGGCCTCGAGCAGACGTCTCAGAACGAAGCGGAACATCGCGTGGAAATCGGGAGAAGAGGCGCCGCGCGGACGGGCGGGCTCAGCGGTTCTTGCGCGCCGCGCGCTCGCGCTCCTGCTGTTCGCGCAGCTCTTCGAGCGAGAGCGGGTGCGACGTCGTCGAACGCCGCGTGCCTATGGACGAACGCGCGTTCACGGCGTTGATCTGCTGGTCCGTGTAGTTCGCGTCGTTCTGCATGCGCAGCGCGCGTTCCTCTTCGAGCGCGCGCATCTCGCGGTCGGCGGCGGTCTCGTCGCGCTCGTGCGACGAGATTTTCCACAGCATGAAATAGGTGCAGCCGTTCCCGCAGAGAGCGGCGGCGCAGAGAAGCGCAAAAATCGAAAGACGTTTTTTCATGTCGGCGGAAAATAAATTGTTTCCGGCGTTCCCGCGAGCGAATTCAAGAACGGGAACGTCGCGCGGAGAACTTTGACTTCGCAGTTTTCTCAGAACGGGAACTTGCCGCCGCCCATGCCGGGAAGCCTGCCGCCGAGCCCGCGCATCAGCGTCTTCATCTTGCCGCCCTTGAGCATCTTCATCATCTGCCGCATCTGCGAAAACTGCTTCAGCAGCGCGTTCACGTCGGACACCTTCGTTCCCGAGCCTTTCGCGATGCGCGCGCGGCGCGAGCCGTTCAGAATCTCCGGGCGCGCGCGCTCCTTCTTCGTCATCGACTGGATGATCGCCTCCGTGCGCTTGAGCTTGCGCTCCTCCTTTTCGCCGACCTGAATGCCGCTCATGCCGGGCATCATCTTCATGATGCTGCCGAGCGGCCCCATCTTCTTCATCTGCTGAAGCTGGGCGAGAAAATCCTCAAGGTCGAAGTCCGCCTTCTTCATCTTTTCGGCGAGGCGCTCGGCCTCCTTCTGGTCGATCGTCTCCTGCGCCTTTTCGACGAGCGAAACGACGTCGCCCATGCCGAGAATGCGCTGCGCCATGCGGTCGGGATGGAACGGCGAAAAATCTTCGAGCTTCTCGCCCGTGCCCATGAACTTGATCGGCACGCCCGTGACCGCTTTCATCGAAAGCGCCGCGCCGCCGCGCGCGTCGCCGTCGAGCTTCGTCAGAATGATGCCCGTGAGGTTGACGGCTTCGTGGAAATGCCTGGCGACGTTGACGGCTTCCTGCCCGAGCGCGGCGTCGGCGACGAGCAGCGTCTCGTCGGGCTGCACGCGTTCCCGCAGGCGCTTGATTTCCTCGATCAGCGTCTCGTCGATCTGAAGGCGTCCGGCGGTGTCGAAGATCACGAGGTCGGCGGAGGCGTTCAGCGCCTCGCGGAGAAATTTTTCGCCGATGGCGGGAACGTCCTTCGACTCGCGGTCGCAGAAGAACGGCGTTCCCGTGGCCTTCGCGAGGGTTTCGAGCTGGTCGATCGCGGCGGGGCGGTACACGTCGCACGCGACGAGCGCGGGGCGGTAGTTGCCGTGGGCGCGCAGATGGCGCGCGAGCTTGCCGGCGGAAGTCGTCTTGCCGCTCCCGTGCAGACCGACGAGCATGATCTTGAGCGGGCGCACGGGCGAGAATTTCGTCGAATCCTCGCCGAGCAGACGCACCAGCTCGTCGTGAATGATCTTCACCGCCATCTGCCCGGGCGTGACGCTCGCGAGCACCTCCTGCCCGAGGCACTGTTCCTTGACGCGTTCGCAGAACTCGCGCGCGACGCGGAAATGCACGTCGGCGGAAAGCAGCGCGGTGCGCACTTCGGCGAGCGCGTCCGCGATGTTGGATTCGGAAATTTTGCCGAGTCCGCGCAGGTTTCGCAGCGCGGCGGTCATCTTGTCGGTCAGGCTTTCGAACATGACGGTTTATCAAACATTGTTCGGCGCCGCCCCGCAAGCGCGTTCCCGCGTCCGTCAGCGCGGGGCGGAGGCGCGGAAGGCCTCGATTTCGGCGACGAGGGCGCGGGCGATTTCGAGCTTCGGCGCGCGCGCGAACGCCTTGCGGAAGCCGCCGTGCCCGAGCAGCACGACCGCGTTGTCGTCCGCGCCGAAAGCGCCGACGTTCCCGCGCCCGACGAGATTCGCGACGATCAGATCGAGCCGTTTCTCCTCCAGCTTCCGCAGCGCGTACGCCTCGACGTCGCGCGTCTCCGCCGCGAAGCCGACGACGGTCTGCCCCGGAGCCTTCTCCGCGGCGAGCGTCTTCAGAATGTCCGTCACGGGCTCGAACTCGACGGTCATGCCGCGTCCGTCCTTCTTGCGCTTCTGCGGCTCGTAGTGCTTCGGCCGGAAATCGCAGACGGCGGCCGTCTTCACGAGCACGTCGCAGCGCGGGAACGCCTCTCGCGCGGCGGCGAGCATTTCTTCGCCGGTGACGACGGGCGTCACGCGCGCGCCTTCCGGCGGCGGGAGCGCGACGTTCGCGGAGACGATCTCGACGTCCCAGCCGCGTTCGCGCGCGGCGGCTGCGATCGCGTAGCCCATTTTCCCTGTGGACGGGTTGGAGATGTAGCGCACGGGATCGAAAAATTCGCGCGTCGCGCCGGCGGTTATCAGCATTTTCATGGTTTTCAGTCGCCTCCGAAGATGTTCCAGGCCCAAAGGCTTTCGTAAAGCAGCCAGAGGAAGAAAAGGTAAATGGCGAAGATCGCGATTCTGCCGACCCAGCGCCAGAAAAACGATTTCGGCGTGAAGTCGTCGGAAAACGGCGCGCCGAAGATCCAGCGCATCAGGCGTTCCCAGGCGGGCGGACGCGTCTCGCGCCACGCCTCCGGAAGGGAGAGCGTGACGCTCGAATCGTAACGGCGGGCGAGCCGGCGGCAGACCCACATGAACGCGCTGCGGAAAAGGTTCACGGCGATTTCGCGGAAAGGTTCACTGCGCGCACCGGAAGCGGCTCGCCTCCTTCGCATAGTCCGCCCGGATCGACTCCTTGTCGAGCGCGATCATTTCTTCGCAGATTTTCCGCAGCTTCGCGCGCTCGTATCCGGCGCGGCGCAGACGCCCGGAGCACGCGGCGCAGATTTCCTGCTTCAGCAGCGCCGCGCAGACGAAAAATTTTCCGACAACGAGATCTCTCAAAATCATGCCGCCATGCTAAAACGGAAAGCGGCAAACGGAAAGCTTTTAAAAGCCGCTTGGCGAAGTCCTTCTGCGGAAACAGACAAAATCTTCCGCGCGCGCAAAAAAAAGACGCGCTCCCGTGCGGGAACGCGTCTTTCTTCTTTGCCGTTGCAGAGCGGATTACTTGCAGCGGGCGATGATGTCGTCGGAGACCGCGAGGAGTTCCGGCGAAGCGTGACCGATCGTGTTCTTGAGGTAATCGGTGTTCGCTTCGGCGAGTTCCTTGACGCGGTTCGGGTCGATCGCCATAACGGCGTCGAACTGTTCCTTCGAGAAGTCGAGACCGTCGAAGTCGAGGTCTTCGTAGGAAGGAATGTAGCCGAACGGCGAATCCTTGGCGGAAGCGGTGCCTTCGACACGGCCGATCATCCACGCGAGCACGCGGGCGTTGTCGCCGTAGCCCGGCCACATGAACTTGCCTTCCGGCGTCTTGCGGAACCAGTTGACGTGGAACACGGCGGGCGTCTTGGCGAGCTTCGCCATTTCCAGATAGTGCGCGAAGTAGTCGCCCATGTGGTAGCCGCAGAACGGCAGCATCGCGAACGGGTCGCGGCGGAGAGCGCCGACCTGGCCTTCAGCGGCGGCGGTCTGCTCGGAGCCGACGGTGGCGCCGAGATAGACGCCGTGCGCCCAGTTGTGAGCCTGGAACACGAGCGGGATGTCGTTCATGCGGCGGCCGCCGTACACGAACACGTCCACGGGAACGCCTTCGGGGCTCTGCCATTCCGGATCGATGCACGGGCAGTTCGCGGCGGGAGCGGCGAAGCGGGAGTTCGGGTGCGAGGACAGTTTCGGCTTGCCGGTCTTTTCGTCGATCATGTCGGGCGTCCAGTCGTTGCCCTGCCAGTCGATGAGGTGCTTCGGCTTTTCCTTCGTCATGCCTTCCCACCAGATGTCGCCGTCGTCCGTGAGCGCGACGTTCGTGAAGATGGTGTTCTTGGCGCAGGAAAGGAGCGCGTTCGGGTTCGTTTCCATGGCCGTTCCCGGGGCGACGCCGAAGAATCCGTTTTCGGGATTGATGGCGCGGAGCTGTCCGGTCGCGTCCGGCTTGATCCAGGCGATGTCGTCGCCGACGCAGGTGATTTCCCAGCCCTTGTCGCGGAGCGCCTTCGGCGGGATCAGCATGGCGAAATTCGTCTTGCCGCACGCGGACGGGAACGCCGCCGTGACGTAGTGCTTCTTGCCTTCAGGCGTCTTGACGCCGAGGATGAGCATGTGCTCGGCGAGCCAGCCCTGCTTGCGGGCGAGGTTCGAGGCGATGCGGAGCGCGAAGCACTTCTTGCCGAGGAGAGCGTTTCCTCCGTAGCCGGAACCGAACGACCAGATCGTCGATTCTTCCGGGAAGTGGACGATGTAGGTGTTTTCCGGATTGCACGGCCAGCGGACGTCCTGCACGCCCGGCTTCAGCGGCATGCCGACGGAGTGCACGCAGGGCACGAAGAAGTCGTCCTTTTCGATGTGGCGGAAGACTTCCGTCGAGACGCGCGCCATGATGCGCATCGAGACGACGACGTAGGGAGAGTCCGTGATTTCGACGCCGTACTGCGCGATCGGCGAGCCGAGCGGTCCCATCGCGAACGGGATGATGTACATCGTGCGGCCTTCCATGCAGCCGTCGTAGAGGGCGCGCATTTTTTCCTTCATGACGACCGGGTCTTCCCAGTTGTTCGTCGGACCCGCGTTTTCCTTCTCCTTGGAGCAGATCAGCGTGCGCTTTTCGACGCGCGCGACGTCGCGGGGATCGGAGCGGTAAAGGTAGCAGCCCGGACGCTTTTCCTCGTTGAGCTTGATCGCCATTCCGCTGGCGACCATCTCGGCGAAGAGCTTGTCGGCTTCTTCCTTGGAACCGTCGCACCACTGCACCTTGGCGGGCTTGCAGAGCGCAACGAATTCGTTCACCCAGTTGATGAGTTTTTGGTTGGTTGTAGGTTCGTTTGCCATAGTGAATTACAGTAAGAATTGTGCCGTCAGCATAGCCGAGGAATTTCGGCGAGTAAAGCGCGAAACGCCGCCGCGGAAACGCGTCAGAAATACTGCGTGCGGCGGTCGAGCGAGCGGTAGTTGATCGCTTCGAGCAGATGCTCCGTCGCGATTTTTTCCGCGCCCGCGAGGTCGGCGATCGTGCGCGAGACCTTCAGAATGCGGTCGTAGGCGCGCGCGGAAAGCCCGAGGCGCTCCATCGCGCGCTGGAGAATGAGCCCCTGCGCGTCGTCGAGCGCGCACCAGCGGCGGATCTGCCGCGACGACATGCGGGCGTTGCAGCGCGTCTTCGCGGAGGCGCCGTCCGCGTCTTCGTCGGCGCGGAAGCGTTCCCGCTGGCGTTCGCGCGCGGCGACGATGCGTTCCCGCATCGCGGCGGAAGTCTCGCCCGGCGCGGCGGTGCGCAGCTCGTCGATGGAAAGCGTGGGCGCCTCGACGTGAATGTCGATGCGGTCGAGCAGCGGCCCGGAGATGCGCGCGCGGTAGCGCTGAATCTGCACGGGCGTGCACGTGCATTTGTGGTGTCTGTCGCCGAGGTAGCCGCACGGACACGGATTCATCGCCGCGACGAGCATGAAGCGCGACGGGATCGTGATTTTCCCCGCCGCGCGCGAGATGCTCACTTCGCCGTCCTCGAGCGGCTGGCGCATCACTTCGAGCGCCGAACGCTTGAACTCCGGAAATTCGTCGAGAAAAAGCACGCCGTTGTGCGCGAGCGAGATTTCGCCCGGCCCGGGAATGCTCCCGCCGCCGATGAGCCCGACGTCCGAAATCGTGTGGTGCGGCGAGCGGAACGGCCGCCGGATCGCGCAGGATTCGTCCGCGATCGTGATGCCCGCCGCAGAATGGATGCCGAGAATCTCCAGAAATTCCTCGAGCGAAGGCTCCGGCAGAATCGTCGGAATCCGCTTCGCGATCATGCTCTTGCCCGAGCCCGGCGAGCCGATCATCAGCACGTTGTGTCCGCCCGCGACGGCGACCTCCACCGCGCGGCGCACCTGCTTCTGCCCCTTGACCTCGGAAAAGTCCGCCGCGGGAACGCCGCTCCGGCGCCGCCGGAAGGCGCTCTTTTCCGGCGAAAGCGGCTCGATCTTCGCGGCGCCGAGCAGAAAATCCGTGCATTCCCGCAGCGAGCTCACGGGAAAGACCTTCACGCCTTCGACGAGCGCAGCCTCCTCCGCGGACTTGCGCGGCAGCAGCACGGCGCGCTTTTCCCGCAGCGCGAGCAGCGCCAGCGACACGCCCCCGCGCACCACGCGCACGTCGCCGTTCAGCCCCAGCTCGCCCGCGATCACGAAGCCCTCCAGCCGTTCCCGCGGAATCACGCCCTGCGCCGCCAGCAGCGCGAGCGCGATCGGCAGGTCGTACATCGGACCCTCCTTGCGGATGTCGCCCGGTGCGAGATTCACCACCGTCTTCGTCTGCGGCATGGGCAGACGGCAGTTCGCGAGCGCCGCCGTCACGCGGTCCGACGACTCCTTGACCGCCGCGTCCGGCAGCCCGACGATGAGAAAACGGAACTCGCCCGGCATGTCGGATTTGACTTCGACGCAGACGGGCACGGCGTCCACGCCGCTCAAGGCTCCGGAATGTACGGTGGAAAACATGCGCCCACTCTAACGCCGCGCCGCCGCGGACGCGAACAAATAGAGCCGAGGAGTTGAAAACGCTCACTCGACGCAACGGACGCCATGATCTCCGTTTCTGACGATTATGACACGAAAATCGGCATAAACCCAGTCGACGACGCAGACCGTAAAATCAGGCGACGAAGAAACCGGCTTCCACAATCCCGGTGAATCGGGATTGTTCGAAAAAGCCACTCGAATGTCAGCATCCACATCGTTTTCGACGAAAGTGATTTTGTAGTCGGCGCATACCTGATCTTGGATGATCGCGACTCGCCCGTAGATTTTTTCGAGGGCGGCTTTTCGTCCAGGTCCCGTCGGAATCTTTTTCGGGAAGTCTCCGGCGAAGAGCGGGAGGACGGCGAGGAAGAGGCAGGCGGCGAGGAATTTTTTCATGGTCGAAGCTCTAAAACTTGAACGACGAAACGGCAAGAGAAAACAGAAGAATAAAAGTTTAAAATCTGAAGAGTTCAGAAGAAGGCCTAGAGAGCTTAGGGCGGAGAGCTTGGAGTGAACTTTCCTCTCATCCCTCACCGTTCAACAACCTCATAACTTTTTAAACTCTTAAGCTCCCTCGCGCTTCTGTGCGAATCAACTCTACACCAAAAAGCCATCTCGGAATTTCGCCTTCCCGAAACTTTCGTCGGCTTCCGTTGACTTCGCGTGCGAAAATCTTCGCCTCGCGGCGCCTTTGCGGAAGGCGCTCCCGCCGGCGCGCGCCCCGCATGAACACGAAGAAGCCCGCATTGCTGCGGGCTTCGTGAATGGCGGGATGGACGGGACTCGAACCCGCGACCTCCTGCGTGACAGGCAGGCGCTCTAACCAGCTGAGCTACCACCCCAGGTCGGATACGACTTCAAAATCGTATGGGAAAGACTAAATCGTTTTTCGCCGATTCCGTCAAGTCAGTTTTCGAAGATTTTTAAAATTTTTCTGAACGCTTCGGGAACGTTTTCCGCCCGCACGGATTTTCCGGCGGAATCGACGCGCGCATAGACGCTCGTCCACGAGCCGCGGGCGATCGCGCGCTCCGGCTCGCCTTCCTCGCCGGCGACTATCTCGAAGTCCCATTGCAGCGCCGAGGAGTTTTCGGCGGGAACGCCGCGCGGACGGATGCGGACGCGGACGCGCTCGTCGTAGCGCGCGGGCGCGAGAAAATCCGCGGAGACGCGCGCGCGCGGCCAGCCGAAAAGCGTTCCCGCGCTTTCGCCCGCCTCGACGAAGGGCAGCCCGTGCTCGCGGAAAAACTCGCTCTCGGCGTTTTCCGCCCAGCGGAGAATCTGCGAAAAGTGAACGACGCCCGCCATGTCGGTTTCGGAAAAGCGCACGCGGAAAGGCTCGGTGACGTAATGCTTCATAATCCGCGAATTTAGCGCGCCGGGGCGCTTCCGCGCGAGACGAAAAAAGCGTTCCCGCGCGCGGAGACGGCGGGAACGCTCTTCATGTCCGGAAAAGATCCGGAGATCATTTTCCGCTCAGAATCTTCTTCAGGCGCGCGACGCAGTCCGCCTTCTGCTCTTCCGTGAGGCAGGTGAGCGGCGGGCGGACGCCGCCCATGTCGAGCTTGTGGTACGCCATCATCGCCTTGCCGCCGACGACGCCGCCGTACTGGACGAGGATGTCGACGATCTTGCAGACCTTCGCCATGCCCTTGTCGATCTTCTTCTGGTCGCCGAGCGTGTACGCGTTCCAGATGTCGTAATAGAGCTTCGCGGCGTAATTGTAGGTGGAGCCGATCGCGGACTTGGCGCCGCAGGCGAGCGCGCCCGCGAACCATTCGTCGATGCCCCAGGTGATGTCGTACTTGCCCCCGCACGCGCGCTGGCAGCGCTGGAACATGTAGAGGTCCGGATAGTTGAACTTGATGCCGGCGAGGTTCTTGATCTTCCCGTCCGCCTTGATCAGGAACTGCTCCATGTCGAAGTTCACGCCCGACATGCCCGTGTGGTAATAGTAGAACGGCAGCTTCGGCGCGGCGGAAAGCACGGCGTTCAGATAGTCGATGAGCGCGTCGATCGAGCCGGGCTTGAAGAAGTTCGGCGGCACGATGGAGGTGGCGTCGAGCTTGAGCTCCTGCGCGTAGGCGGCGAGTTCCCGCGCGTCCGCGATGGAGAGCGCGCCGACGTGCGCGATGATGAAGAGCTTCCCCTTGCCGTATTCCGCCCATTTCTTCATGACCGCCTTGCGTTCTTCGACGGAACAGCAGATGCCTTCGCCCGTCGTGCCGCAGATGTACGCGCCGATGACGCCCTGCTTCAGCAGCACGTCGATCTGCTTCGGAATCATGTCGAGATTGACGGAACCGTCAGCGTTGAACGGCGTATGCGGCGCCGCGATGAGTCCTTCGAGTTTTTTTGCCATAATCTTTTCTTTCTTGTCGTTTTTGTTGTGGATGAAATGGGGAGAGCCTCAGACGCGCGCCTTGACGATGAGCTTGCGGAAGGGCACCGGCGAAATCGCGGGCGCGTGCACGTCTTCCGGGAAATAGACAGCGAGCTGGCCGGGAACGATCGTCGTGTAGATCTGCGCGGGACCGTCGTAGAGCGAGCAGTCGCCCGCGGCGTCGTAGGGCGTTTCCGGCAGGTCGGCGCGCGGCGTCCAGCCGAGCGTCTCCGGCGCGGAAAGCGGCAGATGCACGTCGAGGAAATCGTTGTGGCTTTCGAGCTTCGCCGTCTCCTTCGTCTTGCCGGGATGATCGACGACGTTGATGAACGCGTCGTCGCCGTCGATGACGATTTTTCCGGCGGGCACGCGCGAAAGGTCGTGCGTCTTGATGTAGTCGAAGATTTTTTTGAAATGCGGATTGAGTGCCTCAATGCGCGCGGAATTGTTCAAGGTATCGATAATCATGGGGTGCGTGAGATTCTCCACATTTTCGCGCCGAAATCAATGTTTTCCGTCCCTCCCGCCCACGCGGCGGGCGAAAGCCGCGCGGCGGATTTTCTGTTCGACTTTCGCCGGGAATTGCGCAATGCTGACGGAAATTCTTCTTCGGTCACCCCTACCCCATTTTCCCCATGAAGACAGGCGTCATTTTTGCTTGGGACGGCGTCGTTCTCGACTCCGCGGATTACCACGAACGCAGCTGGAAGGCGCTCGCCGACGAACACGGCTTCGTTCTCCCGGCGGGCTATCTGCGCAAGACGTTCGGGCGCGACAACGTTTCCGTCATCACGTCCGTGCTGAACTGGACTTCGGATCCGGGACGCGCGGAGGCGCTCGCGGAACGCAAGGAGGCGCTGATGCGGCAGATCTTCACCGAAGAGACGCCGGAGCCGCTCCCGGGCGTCCGCGGTCTCCTCAACGCCCTCCGCGAACGCGAAATTCCCTGCGCCGTCGCCTGCCCCGTCTTCCGCGAGGAAGTCGATTTCGTGCTGGAGATTCTCGGGCTGACGGGCGCCTTTTCCGCCGTCATCGCCCACGGGAACGTGCAGACGAACGTCGGCGCGGCGGAGGCGTTTCAGCTCGCGGCGAAGGCGGTGGACCGCGCGCCCCGGGACTGCATCGCCGTGCTGAGCACGATTTCCGGAATCGAGGCCGCGCGCGCCGCCGGCATGAAGACGGTCGCCGTCGCCACCGTCAACCCGCGGAATCTCCTCGAACGCGCGGGCGCCGACGCCGTCCTCGCCTCCATGCGCGAGCTCGACGCCAGCACGATATCCGCCCTGAGCATTCTCCCGCGAAGCTGACCCCGCCCCGCACAGTTTCCGACACGGAGGAGCGGAAAGGAGATTTTTCGGGAAAACCTGCGCGGACGGATTCCGTCGGGCGGCTCGAAAGTCGCTTCCCCGGAAGACAAAAAAGCGTTCCCGCGCAGGCGGAAACGCTTTTTTTTGCGGATGCTCCGGAATCTCAGAGCTTCTTTTTGCCTTCGAAGTGCGCTTCGATTTCTTCGAGCGTGCGTCCCTTCGTTTCCGGCAGGAAGAACACGGCCGTGATCCAGTAGATCACCGTGCAGCCCGCGCAGAAGAAGAAGATCGTCGAATAACCGAAGTTGCCCACGACCGGCAGGAACGTTCCCGCGATGACCGTCGAGACGCCCTGGTTGATCAGCAGCGCAATCGACATGCCCATCGCGCGGATGCGGTTCGGCATGAGCTCGGAGAGCGCGAGCCAGACGCACACGCCCGGACCGGCGGCGAACGACGCGATGAAGATCGCGAAGAACAGCGTCACGAGCCAGCCGTTCGCCTCGCTCGGGAGCGGACCGACTTCGAAGGACTTGACCTCGAACTTCTGCCCGTCTTCGTACGGCACCTTGATTTCGAGTTCGTCCGCCGGAGTGTCCTCGCGAACGACGAGCGTCTTGACGTTCATGTCATCGTTGACCGTGTACACGAACTTCACCTGCGCGGGAACGAACGTTTCCGTATTCATCAGCGCCTGCGCCTGTTCCTTCGTCATCTGCGAATAATACGCGTACTTGACGAGATGCGTCTTCGCGACGCCGTTTTCGTCGATCTCCTCGAGTCCGGTCTTTTCGTTGACGATGACTTCCGTGCGCGAGAAGCCGAACGCCTCGGGCGCCAGCTTGTCGGTGAAGTTCTGCATCTTGCTTTCCGCGTTGAGGAAGAGCGCGGCGACGCCGAGCAGCCCGACGATGATGCCGGAGGTGCCGACGGTGAGCAGGAACTTGCGGCCCTTGCGGTCCACGAGCACCATCGCGACGATCGTCATCACCATGTTGAGAATCTTGACGACGAGGTCGCCCTGGTTCGCGACGGATCCGTCGAGGCCGGCCTGCTTCAGCACGTCAACGATGTAGGCGAGCACGGAGTTGATGCCCGTCGCCTGATTGCACGCGAGAATGACGACCGCGAGCACGAACGGCACGATGTATTTTTTCTGAAGGAGGGAATCCTTCGGGGCGTCCGCCTTCTTGTCGGCGGGAGCGTCCTCGGCGGAAGCGGCGCCCATTTCGTCGAGCTCCTTCCGAGCTTCGGCTTCGCCGCGGGAACGCGCGAGCGCCTTCAGGGCGTCGGCGATGCGGTTTTTCTTGTAAAGCCAGCGGGCGGATTCGGAGATGAACAGCGCGCCGAACGAGAAGATCACGCCCGGAACCGCGCAGGCCCAGAAGATCGCGCGCCACGCGAAGTTCTTTTCGGCGAGAATCGCCGCGCCGCGCTCGGCGACGGAAGCGTATTCCGCGGAGGAGACCGCTTCGACCTGGCTCGCGAAGTAAAGACCGACCGCCGCCGCGAACACGAGGCCGACCGTCAGCATGAACTGGAACATGCCCGTGCCGAAGCCGCGCTTGTCCGCCGTGAGGCATTCCGCGAGATAGAGCGGAACGACGACGCCGATGAGGCCCGCCGCCGCGCCCTGCAGAATGCGGCCCGCGACCAGCCAGTAGAAGCCTTCCGGCACGCAGATGACGGGAACGGAGAGCACGAAGCAGACGCCCGCCAGAATCATGATTTTCTTGCGCCCGAACAGGTCGGAAAGCGCTCCCGCGAACAGCGAGGAGAGCACCGAGCCGAGCAGCACCGCCGCGACCACCGTGGAGAGCTGGCCGGGCGTGTAGTTCGTCGTCGCCTGCAGATACGGAAGCGCGCCGGCGATGACGCCGACGTCGATCCCGTAAAGGAGACCGCCGAGACCTGCGATGAACAGCAGGTATTTGTTATAGATCGAGGTTGATGTGGACATAAGTTTTTTTGGGATAAATGAAAGTTCGGGAGGATAGCGTTCCCGCGCCCCCACTTCAAGCACCAAAAGCGGAAAGCGATGAGGCGTCGAGGCTCGGCGGCCCGGAAAATTCGCCGCGTACGAGGACAGAAAATTCTTTCCTCCGTTCCCGCAAAGGTATGCAATAGGCGCTCACGTTTTTTCGGAAGATGATCACGTTCTTCATCGCTTTGGCGTGCCTGATCCTGGGCTACGTCTTTTACGGCAGGTTCGTCGCGAAGCTCTTCGGCGTCGATCCCGCGCGGGAGACGCCCGCGCAGCGTCTGCGCGACGGCGTCGATTTCATCGAGATCCGCCCGTGGCGCGCGTTCATGATCCAGCTGCTGAACATCGCCGGGCTGGGCCCGATCTTCGGCGCGGTGCTCGGCGCCGCCTACGGTCCCGTCGCCTATCTGTGGATCGTGCTCGGCTGCGTGTTCATGGGCGCGGCGCACGACTTTTTCTCCGGCGCGATTTCGATGCGCTTCGACGGATGCAGCCTGCCCGAGCTCATCGGGAAAATGCTCGGAACGGGCGCGCGGCGCGTGCTGATTCCGTTTTCCGCGCTGATGCTGCTCGCGATCGGCATCGCGTTCGTGAGCGGGCCGGCGGGGCTGCTCGCGCAGCTTTCGGGAACGCTTTCCGAGGCCGTTCCCGCGTCGGTCGTGTCGAAGGACGGAATCACGCTTCCCTTCGCGGGAACGCTCGGCTGGGCGGCGTTCTGGACGGGCGCGATCGTGCTCTACTACGTTTTCGCGGTGCTGATGCCGATCAACAAGATCATCGGCAGGATCTACCCGATCTTCAGCGTGGCGCTGGTCTTCATGACGCTCGGCGTCTCCGGCGCGATGCTGTGGAAGGCGGCGACGGGCGCGCTCCCGATGCAGGAGCTGACGTTTTCCACGCTCAAGAACTTTCACGCGAACGCGGGAGCGAATCCGCTCTTCCCGATGCTTTTCGTCGTGATTTCCTGCGGAGCGATTTCGGGCTTTCACGCCACGCAGTCGCCGATGATGGCGCGCTGCCTCAAAAGCGAACGCTACGCGCGCCCCGTGTTCTACGGAGGCATGATCGCCGAGGGCGTGATGGCGCTGATCTGGGCGTCGGCGGCGATCGCGTACTGCGGCGGCGCGGAAGGGCTCAACGCCGCGGCGCAGGCGGGAAAAACGCCCGCGATTCTCGTGAACGCGATCTGCACGGACTGGCTCGGCGCCGCCGGGGCGGTCGCGGCGATTCTCGGCGTCATCGTCTGCCCGATCACGTCGGGCGACACGGCGCTGCGCAGCGTGCGGCTGATCGCGGCGGACGCGCTCGGCGTCTCACAGAAGCCGATGCTGAACCGCGTGCTCGTCTCGCTGCCGATCTTCGCGGTCGCGCTCGCGCTGAGCCGGATTTCATTCGACGTCATCTGGCGCTACGTCGGCGTGGGCAACCAGACGCTCGCGGCGCTCACGCTCTGGGCGTGCGCGACGTGGCTGGCGCGGGAACGCAGGCCGCACTGGGCGCTGAGCCTTCCCGCAGCCTTCCTGAGCGCGGTGTGCGCGACGTATTTCCTGTCCGCGCCGCACGGACTCGGCGGACTCGCGCTCGGCTACGACGTCTCGCTGCTCGCGGGAACGCTGTTCGCGTGCGCACTGCTCGCGCTCTTCACGTGGCGCGTCCGCGCGCGCGCGGAAATCCCGCCGCCGCCCCTTTCCGCGCCCGGCGAAACCGAATCTCGTTGAACTTCCCGCCCGTTTCTAAGAGACTTTTTTCACCATGAACGACTTTTTTCCGCAGATTTTTTCCGCCGCCGCGGAAACGCCCGTGAAGCTCTGGATGGCGATTCCGTTCGCCCTGCTGCTGCTGCTGATCGCGATCGCACCGCTCACGCCGCACAGGACGAAGGAGCTTTGGGAGAAATACTATCCGCACGTCGCCGTAGGGCTGGGCGTCGTTGTCGCGGCGCTCTACGCGCTGTTCATTCCCGACGGCGGCCACGCGGTGTGGCACTCGTTCAAGGAATACGTGTCGTTCATCGCGCTGGTGGGCTCGCTCTACGTGATCTCCGGCGGAATCACGATAAAGCTCAACGGCGAGGCGACGCCGAAGACGAACGTCGTCTTTCTGCTCATGGGCGCGCTGCTCGCGAATCTCATCGGCACGACGGGCGCGTCGATGGTGCTCATCCGCCCGTGGATGCGCATGAACAAATTCCGCCTGTCGGCGTATCACATCGTGTTCTTCATCTTCATCGTCTCGAACGTGGGCGGCGCGCTGACGCCGATCGGCGACCCGCCGCTCTACATCGGCTACCTGCGCGGCATCGACTTCTTCTGGGTGTTCGAGCACGCGAATCTGCCGTGGAGCTTCGTCGTCGCCGCGCTGCTGGGCGTGTTCTACCTGCTCGACGTGCGCAGCTTCCGCAAGGCGGGCGCGCGCGGGCACGTCGCGGAACAGTCCGCGGAGGGCATGACGCTTTCCGTGAGCGGCATGAAGAACATCGGCTACCTGATGGTGGTCGTCTGCGCGGTGTTTCTGCCCGGGCAGGTCTCCGCGTCCGTGCGCGAAGTGCTGGAGACGTATTTCATCCGCGAAATCGTGATGATCGCCGCCGCCGCCGCGTCGTATTTCCAGACGCACCCGAAGATTCACGAGGAAAACAACTTCTCGTTCGAGCCGATCCGCGAAGTCGGGTTCCTCTTCATCGGCATCTTCCTGACGATGGTGCCCGCGCTCGCGTATCTGACCGCGCACGGCCCGGAAATCGGCGCCGCGCTGACGCATCCCGCGCACTATTATTTCGCGTCGGGCTCGCTTTCGGGCTTCCTCGACAACACGCCGACCTACGCGAACTTCTTCGATCTGATCCGCAGCCTCGCGGAAAATGATCCTGAAGCCGCGAACACGTCGAACATCGTCTCTTGGATGACGAATTCCGAGAACCACCAGTACAACCTGCTGGTCGTCGCGGTGTCGCTCGGCTCCGTCTTCTTCGGCGCGCTGACCTACATCGGCAACGGGCCGAACTTCATGGTGAAGTCCATCGCGGAATCCGAAAAGGTGAAGATGCCGACCTTCTTCGGCTACATGCTGCGCTACAGCCTGCCGATCCTCATTCCCGTGCTGTGCCTGTGCGCGCTGATCTTCCTCGCAGCGCCGGACGCCGAGCCCGCCCCGTCGCCCGACGCGGGAACGCCCGAGACCGCGACCGAAGCGCCAGCGGAGCTTCCCTGCTGAACGTCTCCGCATTCGTGCGAAAAAGCCCGCGAAGTCGGCATTCAAGCGACTTCGCGGGCTTTTTTGAAGTGGTGCCCAAGAGGGGACTCGAACCCCTATGCCTCGCGGCACAGGTACCTGAAACCTGCGTGTCTACCAATTTCACCACCTGGGCGGATGAAAAAAGTGAAATGCATTAAAGCCTTTTCCGGAAAGCAAGTCAATGCTTTTTTCTCGCGCCGGAGCGAACTTCTTCTCCCGAAAAACACTCTTTGATCAAGCGTCAGACTTCGGGCTTTCGGACGTCATCGGATTTCGGATACGGGAACGCGGAACAGCGCGCCCGATTCCGACGAGACGAGCAGCGTCTCCTCGTCGATGAAGGCGATGCCCTCGACCTGCCAGTCGCGGACCGGCGCGGCGATTTTCCGCCAGCGCGAAACGCCCGTAAAGAAGCGCGTCTCGTCGCGCGCGCCCGAAGCATCCTTCTCCGGAAGCTCGAAGACCCAGATCGAATGATACGTGAGCACAGCGAGGCGCGAGCGCGACGGAGACAGCGCGGCGTCCGTCACGAGCCCGCCGACGTCGAAGCGCGCCACGGGCACGGCGGCCTGGTAGCGCTCCGTCGTCGGATCGACGCGCCAGAGCACGGTGAACGTGTCCGTCCAATGCTTCGTGAACCAGTAGATGAAGCCGTTGAGCGCGAAGCACGATTCCGCGTCGTAGTTGAGCGACGGATCCGGGAAGGCGTCCTGCGTCGGATAGTAAAAGGAAATCTTGCGCGAGGCGGCGGTCTTTTCCGCGAACGGGCTCGGCTCGGGAACGACGTAAAAACAGAGGTTGCGGCGGCGGCTTTCGTTGTTGCCGATGTCGGCGACGACGAGATTTCCGGCGCCGTCCGCGGCGACCGCCTCCCAGTCGATGTTGCGCCGCCCCGTGAGGAGCACGCCGCGGTAAGCCGCCGCGCCGGCGCCTTCGGGCGCGACGAGCGAACCGTCCGCGCGGACCGCGAAAAGGCGCGGCTCGCCGCCGGAATCGTTCAGCGTCCAAAACGCGCCGGGCGCCGTCGAGCAGTTTTCCAGCCCGGAATTTTCCTTCACGAGCTCCCGCGAATGCCGCGCCGCGGGAACGAGCGTCAGCGGCTCCGTCCCGCGCGAAACCGGCGAGAGCGCGAGCGGGGGCGGCAGCTCGGCGCGGACGACGTGATTCGCCGGACGCCCCGCGCCGAAGAGCGGAAGCGCCGCGAACGCCGTTGCCGAAAGCGCCGCGAGCAGCGCCGCATTTTTCCGGATTGCCGAAATAAACTCTTGCATTTGACGACGATGAAACCGAGATTGTCGGCGATGTCGATAAAAATTGAAGACGGCGCGGCGCACGTCCTGCGTAAAGCCATGCTCGGGCGCGGCGTCGCTTCGCGGGCGCTCGCCGAAAGCACGGGCGTGCCCCTTGAAAAGATCCGCCTCCTGCGCCGCGGAGGCGCCGACGCGGAAACGCGGGAACGCCTCGCCGCCGCGCTCGGGCTGAACGCCGCCCGTCTGCGCGCGCTCGACGAAAAACGCGCCGCGGAGGCGCGCGGCTCCGCCCTGCCCGAACCGCCGTTCCCGCCGAATCTTTTCCGCTTCGTCATGCCCTGCGGCATACGCGCCCTGCCGACGATGAGCGCGTGTGCCTACGTCGCCGCCGATTTCGGGCGCGGGAACGCCCTGCTCTTCGACTGCGGAATGAACGGCGCGCCGCTCGTCCGCTTTCTGCGCGAACGCCGTCTGACGCCGCGCGGCCTCTGCCTCACGCACGCGCATTTCGACCACTCGGACGGCGCGCGCGAAGTGCTCCGCGCGTTCCCGCGGACGCCGGTTTTCTCGCACGCGGAAATCTTCGGCGCGGCGGGCGCGGAGCGTTTTTCGGAGGAAATCGCGCCCGCGGATTTTCGTCTGTGCGCCGTCGCCGTGCCCGGGCACACGCCGGATTCCGCGGTCTTCGTCTGGGAAAATCCGCCCGCGCCCTTCCCGCCGGTCGCGTTCACGGGCGACGCGCTTTTCCTCGGGAGCGTCGGCGGCTGCCTTCCGGGCGACCTGGAAGCCGCGCTCGCGAACGTGCGCGCGCGGCTCTTCGGCGCGTTCCCGCCGGAAACGCTCGTCGCGCCCGGTCACGGCCCCGCGACGACCCTCGCCGCCGAGCTCGCCGAAAACCCGTTTTTCTGAGCGGCGGCGCGCTCCTTCTCACCGTTCCCGTTCGGACTTCAGGCGCGCTTCTGGAATGCACAAAGCGCGAACAGGCTGCCCGGAAAGACGCCGGCCTCTTCACGCTCTCTCACGCGCACAGGTCCACGAACAGCGAGGCGCCGAGCATCACGAACCAGCCGATGAAATACGAATTGTCGTCGCCGACGAGCCGCGCCCTTCGGTAAATATAGACGGGCACCAGCAACGCGCCCCAAAACCACGAACACGACGAAGTGTCGAAGCCCTGCTTCTTCAGGCGCGACTCGTTGATCGAGCAGAAAATCGAGTTCAGCGCACAGTACAGAATCGCCGACGCGCCCCAGCTCGACGCGCCGATTCCCGTGACCAGCGTGATCAGCGAGCCCATGAGCGGAACGCAGGCGATGAGCCACGCGATGAGCCGATTCGTGCTCGCGTCCTCCGCCGAAACCCGAGGAACAGCGGACGCCTCCGCCGCGGCAGCTTCCGGCGCGGGAACGGGCGCGGGGACGCTCTCCGCCGCAGGCGCGAGCGTGGAAGCGGCGGGCATCGGCGGCGGCGTTTCCGCGCCCACCGGCGTTTCGGCAGCGGGCGCGCCCCCGTCCGCGGGCGGCGTCACGGCGTTCCCGCAGCTCGGGCAGAATCTGGCGTCTTCGGGAAGCGCGTTCCCGCAATGCGTGCAGAACATAAGAATCTCCTTCCTTCCCTCGGCTCAGAGTCTGCCGCCGCACTTCGCGCAGAACGCGCCGCCGCTCACGGGAGCGCCGCAGTGCGGACAAAATCGTTTGGCGGGAACATGCCCGGCCGCGCTCTCCGTCACGGCGCGCACGTTCTCGCCGTAGCGCCCGTAAATCCGACGGTTCGCGTCGGAAGAATTCGTCGTCGGATCGTTCAGCACCACATCCGCCACGCCCGTCGCCCGCGGCCACACGGCCCAGATGAACGCCGCAATCCAGCCCACGCCGAAAAGCGTCGAGCCGAACACGTTCAACACGAAGATGATCCACTTGTAGTGGTGTCCGCGCCCGAACGCGATCAGCGTCGGCAAAAGAAAAACGATCAGCCCCGCGATGCACAGCAGGGCGATTCCTATGATGGCGCCGAGCGCCTCGGCTTCTTCGCTCATGCAATCAGAGGGGCTGAAGTTTTATAAATTATGCAGCTCGCGAACGCGTTCGACCAGTTTTTCTAATTTTTTCAGCTTGGCTTTGCACCAATTCGCCTTTTCCTCGCGCTCAAAAGGTTCGAGCAGATGGACGAAATCGACCTTTCCGTCGTAATAAAAACGGTGAACAGTCTCAACGGTTCCTCCGGAGGTTCTCGACGCGCAGAGGATAATCTGAACTCTTCCATCCGCAATAAACTCTTCCAAGACTTCTACCGTCTCCTTTTCCGAACCGGGATCGCCCTTAGTGCGGATTCCGAAAACGATTCCGTCTATCGTGACGATTTCTCCTTTAATTTCTTTAAGTCCTTTGGGCAAAGACTTTCCGGACTTTTCATAAAACTTGCGAAGAATGGTCGTCTTTCCGCTATCTGCGACACCGCGAACTAAGATGATTATGGGTTTCATAAGCTTCAAATTTTCTTATTGAGAATAATTGCTTCCGTTCCCGCTTAAGCGGGAACGGAAACTTCGACGGCGATGCGCCGCCACAAACGCGAATAAGGATCGCCGTCGGACTCGTCCAATTCATAGACGCCGACGAAGCGACAGACTTCGGCGCGCCAAAAGACAATTCGCGTCTTTATGGTGCCGTCGAAATTTTCAGAAAGCTTCTTCTTCCTCTCGTCCGAGTCGACGCAGTTCGGAGATTCGCGAATCGTCTGAAAATCTTCGGAAGCTTCATTGGTCCAATTTTTAGTAGGCTTTTCCGAAGGAATCCAGACCTCTTTCGAATCTCCGACAAAAACGCGCAGTGACGGGGAGATACTTCTTTTCCCCAAAGTGAAGCGACCGTTTTTATTGAAGAGAAAGATTCGTTCGACGGATAAAAGATTTTTTAGGCATGATTTCAGATTCTTTAACGGAATATTAGCCATTCAATAGCGACCATATATGAAAAATTTCACAAACTGATCCTTATCAGAGTCGATACGACCGTCCGGATAAATCAGGAAGTTAAGCGTACAGTCCTTCTCCTCATATTTTACTCTGTAAAAATTACTCCCGTAGTCCGAGTGAAATCCTGCCAACGACTCTCCATCCAAATTTTTATCATCCGCTTCAATCCAACGATCGCCTTCCCACATAAGCGTCAACTTTACTTTTCGAACGCCCGTAGAAGTTTCTCCTTCATCTTTCCACACAGGAACAAGCTTCGCATTATGGGCGGATATGATACAACCGACCGCATTTTTCTTAAGTTGTTCGTTAAGTCGCTCGGACAGGAATGCCACATTAGGCCGCGTTTCACTATTATGCCAAAAAGATGCCTTTTCTTTGAATTCTTTCGCGTCTTCAAAATAATTCCCGCCTTTTCCATCTTTTCTAGTCTTCCTTTCGCAATAGGCGCTGAGAGCCTCCTCGAAAGTCACTGTATCATCATATTTCCACACGGAGTTTTTCACCATCGCGACGCCTGCCGGATCTCCGAATATCGAGCAGAGAGCCACGAGGACAACGACGGCCGCACAGACGCCGGCGATGATTTTTGCAAGCGGCTTGACGCCGGTTTTTTGAGCGAGAGCGGACGTCGTTCCCGCGGAGTTTTGGTTTTCAGTACTCATGATCGTATTGTTTTTTAGTCAGAAAAAATCGTTTGCGGTCTATGCTGACATGTTTTTGAGTCGCTCACTTAGAAAGCAGATAAATGAACCGCATGACAGCTCCGTTATTTACCCAACGATCAACCGCCTCGATAATGCCGAGGACAATCGTCAACCCGACAAGGAGAATCAAAAGCGCGCACAGAATTTTCAGACACCCTTTTCTCGCGGCAGAGAAAATCTCCGCGACGTTCACGGAAGGAGCGGAGGCAGCCGCAGGAACGACTGCGGGAGCCGGCTTGCCCATTTCGGATTCGACGGCGGCGGCGAGGGCTTTCGCGGCGGCCTCGGATTCGCAGAAAATTTTGGCTTCGCCGAAAGCTCCGGAAACGCAGACGGCGTTCGCGCGGTTCAGATACATTGCGCCGCGCTTTTCGGTCTTGACGGAAGTCACCTGCGAAAGGCGGATTTCCTTGCGTTTGAAAGGCGCGAGCACGTCGCGGGGTTTCAGCGTCGCTTCGGAACCCGCAAAAGAGATGCGGTCGTTCGCGGGATCGACGAAGATGCCGAGGTCGGCGATGTAGAACGTGCGCAGCAGCAGCAACGCGAGAATCGCCCAGAGCGGCGACCAGACGAGGCTGAAAACAATCGAGAGGACCACGAAGGCGAGCGCGCCGAGAATCGTGCTCCAGTTGTGCGTAAGATATTTGGGAGGCATGATGTGAAAAAATGTCTGTGGTTAAAGATTTTTCGAAGCGTTGCCGAAATCAGGAGGCGGACGGCAGGAAGCGCCCGGCGACGAGAACGGCCAGAATCCCCAAGATGAGGAGGAGCAGGAGAACTTCGAGGACGAAACGGATCGGTCCTCTTTTCTTTTTTGTCTTTTGTTTTTCCATATGAGATGAGTTTTACAGGTTTATTTCAGAAAAAATCACAGATCGGCGTTTGCGGGAGAGCTCCGCACGGCGGCGAGGTATTCCTTGACGGCGGAGGCGACGAGCTCTTCGAGCGAAACGCCCCTCGCCCCGGCGATGCGCAGGAGCTGCGCCCACTCTTCGGGGCGGAGGTCGAGTTCGACGAATGTCGTTTCGACTTCGGAAGGCATTTCGGGTTCAGGAATCACGGGTTGATAATGCGGCTCATTGTGCCGCAAATGTAGATTTTGTCAAGATTTAAGGCAGAAAATGGTTTGCGCGTCGGCGGGAACGCGGGCATAGTTGCGGCAGATGAGTTCGAAACCGTCCATGGGCATACGCCTCGACCCCGAAGACCGCAAGACTCTGGAAGAGCTGGCGGAACGGTGGCGGCTGAACGCGTCGGACATCGTGCGGCTCGCGGTGAAGTCGCTTCTGGATGACGCGAAGCGCAACGGCGGGAAAATCGAGCTGCCGTACACGTTCAAGACGCGGGAACGCCGGGGCGCCGCCGCGCGTGCGGAAACTGTCGCTTCGAAATAGCGCATACGGATACATTCGCGGGCGCACGCGAAAAATCACGCGAAATTTTCGGGCGCGGGCTCCATGGGAGCAGAGACGTCCGCGTCTCCGCCGCGCGGGGAACGTTCGTCCTAGGAGAAACCGCCCGCCACGGGAACGAAGACAGGAATGTCTTCGCCCCCAAAAGCCCCGGAGGGACACGAAGCGCGAGCATGCGGAGGGAATTTTTTGCCGCGGATGTCGCGGATGAACACAAATGAAAGCCCCGGAGGGGCGACCCAAAAAGAAACCCCGGGCGGGAGCCCGGGGAATGCGCACAAAACGGAAAAGCCTTGTAAAGGCGACCCGTTCCCGTGGTGGACGAACCTTCCCGGCGCAGGGACGCCCCTACGGGGCTTATCGGCATTTCCGCCGTGCCCCAGGCTCCCGCCTGGGGTTTCTAAAAGGTTCGCCCCCTGCGGGGGCTTTGTGCGTTCGCGGGCGCGTTGGGAGTAGAGACGTCCGCGTCTCCGCCGCGGGAACGCGCGGACGCCGCGCGGAGAACGTTCCTCCCCGAGAAACCGCCCGTCTCGGGAACGAAGACAGGAATGTCTTCGCCCCCAGAAGCCGCCCTCCTCCGTCGCGCCTCGGCGGACATCCAGGCGGAGCGAGAGCCGTGCCGCGTTCTTTTCTCATCTTTCTTTCTCTTCCGTTCCTTGCCGGTCCAAACTTTCAATTATCAACTCTTCCGCGCTTATGGTATAGTTCCGATCCATGGACGAGTACGGCGCACAACGGCGGATCTGCGGCTACACGCTTCTGCGGAAAATCGGCGAAGGCGGCTTCGGCAGCGTGCATCTCGCGCGGCGGGACGGCGTGGAGGGCTTCGTCGCGCTGAAGCTCATCGAAAGCGAAAACGCCGAACGGGAACGCCGCGCCATCGAAAAATACGCGACCCTGCCCGACCGCGCGAACCTCGTCGAAATCCTCGACTACGGAGTCGCCGACGGCGCGGCGTTTTTCGCGATGCCGCTCGCGGACGCGCTCGAAACGCCGCACGCGTTCTCGCCGACGGATTTCCGCTGGCAGGAAAAATCGCTCTGGAATCTCATCGAGCAGCGGCGGGAACACCCGGTCGCGCCGTGGTTCTCCGGCGAGGAAATCGCGGAAATCATCGCGCCCGTGTTCGACGCCGCGATCGCGCTCGGCGAGCGCGGGCTGCTTCACCGCGACATCAAGCCGGCGAACGTGCTCTTTTTCGGCGGCAGGGCGAAGCTCGCCGACTTCAGCCTGCTCGAACGCGACCGCCGTTCGCTGAGCCGCCTCGGCACGCCGCTCTTCGCCGCGCCGTCGTGGTTTCTCGACAGCGGCGGCAATCCCGACGCCTACGGGCTCGCGGCGACGCTCTACACGCTCGCGACCGGAAACCTGCCCGACGCGATCGGCCGTGCCGCCTTCCTTTTTCCCGAAGGCGCGGAGGAAAAATTTTCGGACGAGGAGCGGGAACGCCGTCTGCACCTGCACCGCTGCATTCTGCGCGCGATCGCGGAAAATCCGGCGGACCGCTTCGTCACGCTCGCGGACTTCAGGAACGCCGCGCTCTCGGACGATTTCGAAAGTTCCCGCACGTTCCGGACGACCGCGGAAAAGACCGCGCGGCGCAGATTCTTCCGCGCGGGAGCACTCGCGAGCGCCGTCGCCGCCGCTCTCGGCGCGGGCGCCGTTCTCGCGGGAACGCGGATTTATTATTCGCTCGCGTATCCGTCCTACGAACCGCCCGCGGTCGCGGACGCGCTTTTCGGAAAGATTTCCGCCGAGGGGCTGCGCGACGAGGAGCGCGGCGTGTACATCGACGACCGCGAAGCCTGGCGGAAAGGCCGACGGGAATTTCTCGAAGGTCTGAAAAAGGATTTCGCGAGAGACCTCGCGCTCGCGCGCCTGTCCGAAGAGGAAATCCGCGCCCGCGAGCCGGACAGGCAGAACCTGCATTATGAGGTGAAAATCGCGCGGGAACGCCTCGCGAATCTGAGCGGGACGATCGCGCGCACGGAACGCGAGCTCGCCGACGATTCCGCCTACCGCGCCTACGTCGCGGAGAAGCTCGCGCAGGCGAAAAAACTCGCCGCCGAGCCTTGATTTTTCCCGCGTTCCCGCGAATGTAATCTTCAGATGGAATTTCCGCAGACACCGAAGACCGTCCTCGAAAAGCTGATCGCGCCCGAGCAGAACGCGGCGTGGAACGGCGCGTGGCGGGATTTTTTCGACATCTATCACGCGACGATCAAGGTGATGGTGTGCAACTCCTTTTACAGGCGCGGGCTCTACGGCGTTCCCGCGAGCGTGACGGACGACGTGATCGCCGACGTCGTCGTCTCGCTCAACGAAATCTTCGCGGCGCGCCGCTACGACGCCTCGAAATCGCGGTTCCGCTTTTTTCTGAAGACGGTGTGCGACCGCCGCGTCGTCGATTTTCTGCGCAGAAACGGCGGCGCGCCCGCGGAATCGCTCGACGACGACGAAGGGGACGCCCGCGCCCGCGCGGAAAACGCGGCGGCGGCGGACGCGCCGAGCGAGACCGAGCGGCTCGAAGCCGAGGAGCTGCGCGCGTTCCGCCGCGCGATTCTGCTCGACGCCTACACGTGCATACGCGGCGAGTTCGCGCCGAACACCTGCGTCGCCTTCGAGATGGTGAAGCTCGAGGGGCGCCCGGTCGAGCGCGTCGTGAGCGAGCTCGGCGTGTCGCCGAACGTCGTGAACAACGCGGTGCACCGCATCACGAAACGCCTGCGGGAAATGCTTTCCCGCGACGAAAACTTCAAGGAGCTCATGTCATGAACGAGGAAATGGAAGCAAATCGGGAAACGCCGACGGGCGGAGGCGCCGCGGCGGCTTCGGAGACGGCGCGGGAACGCGACGCGGCGGAGCGCATGATCTCCGAGCTGAAGTCCGCCTACGAATCCGCCGCGCGTCTGCGCGAAAGCCCCGCCCACCGCAGAATCGCGCTCGAAATCGCCCGAGCGCTGAAGAAGCCCAGCGCCTGAACGCGCGGGAAAAACGGCTTGACGGCGGGAGAGATAGGGGGTAACCCTATGCGGAGAAGATGAGCAAGCAAGGACATACGCACTGCAGGACACCGGAGATGAAGAAAAAGCTCGTCTCGCGCGTGCGCCGCATCGAAGGACAGACGCGCGCGCTCCAGCAGATGATCGAGAGCGACCGCGAATGCGTCGAAATCCTGCGGCTCATCGCCTCCGTCTCGGGAGCCCTGCGCGGGGTGTGGACGGAAGTGCTCAACGACCACCTTTCCGGATGCATCCGCGAATCCGTCGCCAACAAGGACATGCGCCAGCTCGACGAACTCATCGCGCTGCTGAAAAAAACGCATTGAGGTTCATTTTCCCCGTTCATGCGTCTTTTCCGAAACCTTTTCCTCTGCTTCGCGCTGCTGCTGACGCTCATCGGCAACACGGCGACGACGACCGCGTGCTTCGCCGACGGAGAAATCTCCTTCGTCGGGGACGCCGCGTGCACGGAAAGCCCGGAAACGGCGGCGCACTCCGATGACGCCGCGGACTGCGCGGACGCGGACGATTTCCGCGCCCCGCACGCGCCGCTGACCGTCTCGCTCGACGACGACCTCTCCGCCATCGCCTTCCCGAAAGGCGTTCCCGCGCCGGACGCGTTTTTCTTCGCCGAATTTTTCTCCGCGCTGTTCGACTCCGCCGCGCTCCGCCCCCGCGACGCGCCGCCGCCGTTCCCGCCTGAAAACACGCTTCTCGCCCTGCTCCGCGCGCCGAACCGCGCGGGCGTGCTTCCGCTGCTGGCATAGCCGGCGTCCGTTTTTTCAACGAAAACGGCGTTCCCGCGCCGCTTTTTTCGTGCGTCCCCCTTCTTCGGAAAAACAAAAAATCCCGAAGCCCGGCGCTTCGCCGCGCCCGTTTCGCGCTCCGTTTTCCGAAAAAATCCCCTTCAGAAAAGAAAACGAAAATTCAGATCATGAGAAAAAAATTTTACGCGCTCTGCCTGCCCGCGCTGATGCTTTCGGCGTGCGCGAGCTACGAGGAGCGGCCGATCGATCTCGGACGCGAAACCGCCGCGTGGCGGGAGCAGTCCGAAAAAATCGCGAGCGAACGCACGGAGCTTTCGTTCGCCGACGCGAAGCTGATCGGTCTCGCGCTCAATCCCGAACTGAACCGCGCCCGCGCTCGCCTCGCCGGGAGCCGCGCCGTGCGCGACGCCTCCGGCTGGTGGGACGATCCCTCCGTCTCGTTCTCCGTCAAACGCGTGCTGAACACGAGCGCCCAGCCGTGGGCCTACACGCCGGGCGTGTCGCTGACGCTGCCGGTGACCGGGCTGCCCGCGCTCGCCGAAGAAGCCGCCGCGCGCTACGCCGAAGAGGACTACTGGACGCTCGCTCAGGCGGAAATCGATTTCGCCGAAGCGCTCGCCGAGCTGTGGACGGACTGCGCCGTCGTCGAGGCGAAACTGCGCGTCGCCGAGCCTTACCTGCGCACCGCCCGCGAGGAACGCGCCCGCCTGGAACGGCTTTTCGACGCGGGCGAAGTCACCGCCGCCGAGCTGCAGAAGGAAAACGACCGCGTGAACGCCGCCGCGCTGGAAAAGCGAGACCTCGACACGCGTCTTGCGGACGTGCGTTCCCGCATCGCCGCGCGGCTCGGGCTCGCGCCGACCGCCGCGCGCGCGCTGAAGCTCGTCGCCGCGCTGCCCGCGGGCGTTCCCGCAGCCGCGCTTTCGCCGACGCCGGAAGAGCTCGCCGAGCTCCCGCGCGTCCGCGCCGCCCTCGCCCGCTACGCCGCGAGCGAGACCGCGCTGAAGACGGAAATCCGCCGTCAGTACCCGGAGCTTTCGCTCTCGCCGAGCTACGAGCTCGACGGGAACGACGAGTTCGCGGATTCGTTCACGCTCGGCATCGGCTTCACGCTCCCGCTGTGGAACCGCAACCGCCGCGGCGTCGCGGAGGCGGAAGGCGCGCGCGAGGTCGCCCGCATCGAGACGCTCGCGCTGTGGCAGGATCAGTTTCACCGCCTGCGCCTCCTCGAAGCCGAACAGAAAATCGCGGAAAACCACTGCCGCGCGCAGGAGCTGCGTTCCCGCGATTTTCTGCGCCGCACGGAAAAAATCTATGCGGAAATTGCCGCCGGGGAAACACTCCCGACCGCGCTTTCCGAAGCCGCCGCGCAGAATTTTTCCGCGCAGCTCGCCTACTGCGACGCGCTCGGCGATTTTCTGAAGGCGCGGATTCGGATCGAGGCGCTGCGGACGCGAAACGGAGAGAAGTGAGCGGCGACAAGGGAGAAGATGAAGCGTCTTCAAGATTCCACTTCCCGCCGATCACTTCGAAAACAAAAACCACTTACATAGAAAAATCATGAACAAAAAAACATTCTTCCTCATTCTTTCGATCGCGGTCGCGACGCTCGCGTCCGCGTGCTCAAGCGTTCCCGCGGGCGACGCGGGCAAAACCGCGTCCGCCGAAGCGGCGCCGGCGTTTTACGTCGTGCTCGCGGAGGGCGCCCCCGCGTTCCCGCTGCGCGAAACGACGCGCGTGTTCTACGAACGCGGGAACTCCGCCGCGCGTCTCGCCGCGCTCGAATTCCGCGACGAAGCGAAGAAGCGCTTCGGCATCGAGCTCAAGGCTGAAGGCCTGCGTCCGCACAGCTCGCTCAACGACAATTCCGTGATCTTCATCGCGGACAAAACGCCGGAGACGCGCGAATTCGAGCTCTTCGCCACGGAAGCGCATCTGGAAATTTCCGCCAGGACCGCCGAAGGCTTTTCCGCCGGAATCCGGAAGGCGCTCGAAAAGTGAGAACCCGCAGGCGACAAGTCACTAGACACTGAAATTCCATGAGCAAAAAATTTCTCATCACGCTCGCGCTCGCGGGAACGCTCGCCGTTTTCGCGAACGCGGAAGAACACGAACACGGCGCAGGCTGCGCCCACGAAACGCACGCGCACGACGACCATGACGAAGCCGCGCATGAAGCGCATGCGCACGACGAACACGACGGCGCGGACTGCGGCGGGGCGCACGACCACGCCGACCACGCGCACGACGAACACGCCGAGGAGGCGGGAACGCGCGTCGAAATTTCGCCGCGCGTGCGCCAGTCCCTCGAGATGCGTTTCGAGACGGTTTCCGACGCGCCGGTGAGCGCGGCGCGCTCCTACTACGGGCAGATGCGCGTTCCCGCCGAAGCGATGAAGACGGCCGCCCTGCCCGCCTCCGGACGCGTGCGCTTTTTCGTGACGCCCGGACAGAACGTCGAGCCCGGCGCACCGCTCTACGCGCTCGCCTCGCCGGAGCTCATCGCGATGCGCAGCGATCTCGCGCAGGCGGAAGCGGATCTCGCCCGCGCGCGCTCGAACCTCGCCGCGCTTGAAACGCGCCTCGAACGCCTCGCGCAGATCGGCACGAAAAACGGAGCGCTCGAAAGCGAAGCCGCGTTTCTGCGCGCGGAAATTCCCGTGCTCGCCGCCGCCGCCGAGCGTTCCCGCGGACTCTGGCACGCCGCGACCGACGGCGCCGAACTGCGCGACGGCAAGCTGATCGTCTCCGCGCCGTTCGCCGGACGGATTCAGTCGCTCGACCTCAGCGAGGGCGCCTGGGGCGAACGCGGCGCGGGCGCGCTCACGCTCGTCGCCTCGCACGCGCTCGAGTTCAAAGGCGCGGCGTTCGGCGCGGACGCGTTCGCGGGAACGCAGGCGCGGCTCGCGGTGTCCGTCGGCGGCGAGACGCTTCGCCTCGCGGGAACGCTGCGCGTCGAGGCGCAGATCGATGAGGCGACGCAGGCGCGCACGATTTATTTCACGCCGGAAAATCTGCCCGAAGGCGTGTACCCGGGACAAGTCGCGCGGCTCGAAGTCTTCCGTCGCGACGAGGCAGACGAAGGTTTCGTCGCCGTGCCGAGCGGCGCCGTCATCAAGGTCGGCGTGGACGACGTCGTCTTCGTGCGCGACCCGCAGGACGCGAACGCGTTCTTCGCGCGCAAGGTGAAGACGCGCCCGACGCGCCGCGGCGTGACGCCCGTGAAAGGCGTTCGTGCGGGCGAAACCGTCGTCGTCAAAGGCGGCTACGAACTGAAATACGTGCTTCCCGCGGACGGGAACGCGCCGAAGAAGGCCGCCGGACACTTCCACGCCGACGGAAAATTCCACGAAGGCGAACACTGATGGAAGATGAGGAATGAGAGATGAGGGATGAGAGATGAGAGATGAGAGGAAAGCTTAAAGAATCTTTGCCCTCGTCTTTCGTCGTTCCCCGAAAAACGTATCCGATAAAAATTTACGAACAAAAATGAACGCAATCATTTCCTTCTGTCTGCGGAAACGCCTCACGGTGCTGCTGCTCACGGCGCTGCTCGCGGCGGTTTCCTTTTTCGTCGTCAAAAACATTCCCGTGGACGTGTTCCCGGAACTCAAAGTGCCGCGCGTCACGATTCAGACCGAGGCGAGCGGGCTCACCGCCGAAGAAGTCGAACGCTATGTGACGCTTCCCGTCGAATCCGCGATGAACGGCACGGCGGGCGTGAAGCGCGTGCGCTCCTCCTCCGGAGGCGGGCTCTCGTTCGTGTGGGTCGATTTCGACTGGGACACGGACATCTACCTCGCGCGGCAGATCGTGACGGAGCGCCTTTCGAGCGTGCGCGCCGCGCTCCCGCAGAACGTCTCGCCGGAGCTCGCGCCCATCGTTTCCGTGACGGGCGAGATCATGCTCCTCGCGCTCACGCCCGACGAGGAGTTTTCGAAAAATCTCACCGAAGAGGAACGCGCGCGGCAGCTGCTCGACATGCGCCGGATCGCGGAATACCGCCTGCGCAACCGGCTGCTCGCGATTCCCGGCGTCGGACAGGTGACGGTGCTCGGCGGCCGCCTGCCGGAATACCAGGTCGTGTACGATCCCGCGCGCCTGCGTCAGGCGAAGATTTCGCTCGACGACCTGCGCGCGGCGGTCGAGTCCGCGGGCTCCACGGCGCCCGCCGGCTACCTCGAGGAAGTCTCGGGCGCGGAGCTGCCGATTCAGCAGGAATCGCGCGTGGAGACGCTCGAGCAGCTGCGCCGCTCGCTCGTTCCCGCGCATCCGTCGGGAACGGCGAAGATCGAAGACCTCGCCGACGTGCGCATCGACGGCGCGCCGCGCCGCGGGAACGCCGGCTTCATGGGCACGGACGCGGTCGTGCTTTCCGTGCAGAAGACGCCCGGAGCGAACACGCAGGAGCTCACGCGCGCCGTGGACAAGGCGGTCGCGGAATTTTCCGCGAGCCGGCTGCCCGAGGGAATGCGCCTGCACGCGAACGCCTACCGACAGTCGGACTTCATCGAAATGTCGCTCGCGAACGGCGCGGAGACGCTGATCACGGCGGGCGTCGTCGTCATGCTCGTGATTTTTCTCACGCTGCTGAACGTGCGCACGGCGCTCGTCACGCTCGCGGCGATGCCGCTTTCGATTCTGTTCGCGATGCTGCTGTTCCCGGCGTTCGGGCTCGCGGTGAACATCATGACGCTGGGCGGGCTCGCGGTCGCGGTCGGCGACGTCGTGGACAACGCGATCATCTTCGTCGAAATCGCGTGGAGGCGGCTCTCGGAAAACGCCGCGCTCCCGCCGGAGAAGCGGCGCACGAAATACGAGGTGCTCATGGCGGCGAAGAGCGAAATCCTCGGCTCGATCGGCTATTCCTCGGCGATCATTCTGCTCGTGTTCACGCCGGTGCTTTTCCTGTCGGGGCTCGAAGGACAGTTCTTCCGCCCGCTGGGCATCTCGTTCATGCTCGCGTTCGCGATGTCGCTCGCCGTCGCGGTGACGGTCGTTCCCGTGCTGTGCTCGCTCGCGTTCCGCGCGAAGAAAAGCGCGTCCGGAGCGGACGCGGGAACGCCTCCGCGCGAGAGTTTTTCCGTGCGGCTGATCCACCGCCTTTACGAGCCCGTGCTGAGGTTCTGCATGCGCCGCGCGAAGCTCGTCGTCGCGGGAACGCTCGCGCTGACGGCGGGCGCGCTGTGGCTCGCGGGCACGTTCGGCGCGAGTTTTCTTCCGCCCTTCAACGAAGACTGCTACACGGTCTTCGTGAACGCCGTGCCGGGAACGTCGCTCGAAGAGACGGAGCGCATCGCCCGCGGCTGCGCCGAGCGCGTCGGCAGAATCGACGGCGTGCTCTCCGTCGCGCAGCGCACGGGACGCGCCGAAAACGACGAGCACGCCGAGCCCGTCTCCGCGTCGGAGCTGCTCGTGCGCGTCGATCTGAAAAAGGATCAGAAAAAAATCCGCGAGGCGATCCGCGGCGCGATCGAGGGCATTCCCGGCACGAGCACGATGATCGGCTACCCGCTCGCGCACCGCATTTCCGCCGCGCTCTCCGGCTCCAATTCCGAGATGGCGATCAACATCTACGGGAGCGAGCTGCCGCAGCTGCGCGCCGCCGCGCTCAGGGCGAAGGAGATTCTCGAAAAAATGCCCGAAGCCGCCGACGCCCGCGCCAACCGCGAAGTCATGGTGGACACCGTGCGCATCCGCTACGACCAGGAGATTCTCGGCGCGTTCGGGCTCACGATCGCCGAGGCCGCCGAGCAGGTTTCCGCCGCGCTCAACGGGCTGCGGGTCGGCGAAGTCATCAGAAACCAGGACCGCTGGAACGTCGTGCTGCGCCTCGATCCCGCGCTGCGCATGTCCGTGGACGACGTGCGCGACCTCGAACTGCTCGGCGCGGACGGCAGAAGCGTACGCCTCGGCGACGCCGCCGACGTTTCGCGCGAGGAGGTCACCAACCTCATTCTGCGCGACGACACGATGCGCAAGGCGATGATCTCCTGCAATCCCGCGCCCGGCTCCAACCTCGGCGACCTCGTCGAGGCGTGCCGCGAAAAGCTCGACCCGGCTATGCACGAGCTGGGCTGCACCGTCGAATACGCGGGAACGATCCAGGCGCGAGAATCCGCGGCGCGGCGGCTCTACCTGCTCGGCGCGGCGATTCTCGTCGCCGTCGTGTTTCTGCTGACGACGGCGCTCGGCAGCCTGCGCAGCGCGGCGGTGACGCTCGTGAACATTCCGCTGTGTCTCATCGGCGGAATCGTCGCGGTGTTCGTCGCCTCGCCGGGAACGCTCGCGTCCGTGTTCGGCGGCGGCGCATACGAGGCGCCGATTCTCTCCGTCGCCTCGATCGTGGGATTCGTGACGGTGATCGGCTTCGGCGTGCGCTCCGGGCTGATTCTGCTGAACCGCTACCGCGAGCTCGTGAAAAGCGGCATGGGCGCGGACGAGGCGATCCGCGTCGGCTCGCGGGAACGCGTCGTGCCTATCGTGATGACGTCGCTGACGACGGAGCTCGGGCTGCTTCCGCTGATCGTCGCGATCGACCGCCCCGGCGGCGAGCTGCTCGGCCCGCTCGCGATCGTCCAGTTCGGCGGTCTGATTTCGGCGACGGTCCTCTCCCTCGCCGTCATTCCCGCCGCCTCCCGCCTCCTCGCCAAGAAGAGCCGAGGAGCTTAAACGCGGAGGAGTAAAAAAAGCTGAGGAGCCGAGAAGGCGATCA
The DNA here is from genome assembly GCA_051884495.1 of Candidatus Spyradosoma sp. Taxonomy (GTDB): domain Bacteria; phylum Verrucomicrobiota; class Verrucomicrobiia; order Opitutales; family UBA953; genus Spyradosoma. The sequence continues at coordinate 65,287 of JBJEVQ010000015.1, read as the reverse complement.
CCTCTCAACTCCTCAGTCTTTTAAACTTCTCGACTCGCTTTTACGCTTTCGGGCAGACGGGCTTGATCTGCTTGAAGAAGTCGTTGCCCTTGTCGTCCACGAGAATGAACGCCGGGAAGTTTTCGACTTCGATTTTCCAGATCGCCTCCATGCCCAGTTCGGGATACTCGACGCATTCGATGGACTTGATGTTGTTCTGCGCGAGAATCGCCGCGGGACCGCCGATCGAGCCGAGGTAGAAGCCGCCGTGCGACTTGCACGCGTCCGTCACCTGCTGGCTGCGGTTGCCCTTCGCGAGCATGATGAGCGAGCCGCCGTGCGACTGGAACAGATCGACGTAGGAGTCCATGCGCCCCGCGGTCGTCGGTCCCATCGAGCCGCACGCCATGCCCTCGGGCGTCTTCGCAGGACCCGCGTAGTAGATCGGGTGATCCTTGACGTACTGCGGAAGCTCTTCGCCGCGGTCGAGGCGTTCCTTCAGCTTCGCGTGCGCGATGTCGCGTCCGACGATGATCGTGCCGTTGAGCGAGAGACGCGTCGCGACGGGGTACTTGGAAAGTTCCTTGAGGATTTCCGGCATCGGGCGGTTGAGGTCGATGCGGACCGCGTCGCCTTCGCCCGCGCGGCGGAGTTCCTCGGGGATGAGCGAGCCGGGATTGTCGTCGAGCTTTTCGATCCAGATGCCGTCCTTGTTGATTTTGCATTTGATGTTTCGGTCGGCGGAGCAGGAGACGCCCATGCCGACGGGGCAGCTCGCGCCGTGACGCGGAAGGCGGACGATGCGCACGTCGTGCGCGAGATATTTGCCGCCGAACTGCGCGCCGAGCCCGATGCGGTGCGCTTCGGCGAGCACCTGCTTTTCCAGCTCGACGTCGCGGAACGCGCGGCCGAACTCGTTCCCGCTGGTCGGGAGCTCGTCGTAGTAGTGCGTCGAGGCGAGCTTCACCGTGAGCAGATTCTTCTCCGCCGAAGTGCCGCCGATGCAGAACGCAACGTGGTAGGGCGGGCACGCGGCCGTGCCGAGCGTCTTCATCTTTTCGACGAGGAAGGGCACGAGCGTCTTCGGATTCAGCAGCGCCTTCGTCTCCTGATAAAGATAGGTCTTGTTCGCGCTTCCGCCTCCCTTCGTGACGCAGAGGAACTTGTATTCCATGCCCTCCGTCGCCTCGAGGTCAATCTGCGCGGGCAGGTTGCACTTCGTGTTCACTTCGTCGTACATCGTGAGCGGCGCGTTCTGCGAGTAACGCAGATTTTCCTCGGTGTAGGTCTTATAGACGCCGAGCGAGAGCGCTTCCTCGTCGCAGAATCCGGTCCAGACCTGCTGTCCCTTTTCGCCGTGGATGATCGCCGTTCCCGTGTCCTGGCAGAGCGGGAGCTTGCCCTTGCAGGCGACTTCCGCGTTGCGCAGGAAAGTGAGCGCGACGTATTTGTCGTTCTCGCTCGCGTCGGGGTCGCGGAGAATCTTCGCGACCTGCTCGTTGTGCGAGCGGCGCAGCATGAACGAGACGTCGCGGAACGCCGCGTTCGCCATCGCGGTGAGGCCTTCCTTGGCGATCTTGAGGACGGGAACGCCTTCGAACTCGCTCACGGAGACGTAATCCTTCGTGAGCAGATAATACTCGGTCTTGTCTTCGCCGAGCGGGAACGGGTGCTGATATTTGAAGGGAGGGATATTTGCCATAAGTGGGAAACAGCTTAACGCCTGACGCCCGAAGATTAAAGAATTTTTCTCGCGCCGGCGCGGACGAACACCTCCCGAACGCGCGCGGGAAGGAACGACTGCGAAAATCCGCGGGAACGGGCTCTCCCGGCGCTATCGCTTCTCCCCACCAAATAGGAAGACTCGTTCGTGCTTCGTGAAGCCTTTTTGGGCTTCCACGTCCCAAAAATCGAACATGGCTATGAATCGAAGTCTCCCGTCTTCCGAAATGGAAATCGCTTCGAAATCCGCAACAAGTTCGAAATTGATTTCGGCGTCGAAAAAGTCTTCGTCGCCAAGCTTTCCGATGTGCTTCACGCCGAGAAGGCCGTCTGCGGGAAACATTTTCTCCGCCTCTCGAAACGCGATTTCTGCCTTTTCCTCCAACGTCATGGCGGTAGTTAAAGTCTTTGAGATTCAAATTGAAAACGAAAAATCCGACGCTGCGGGAGCGCGTCTCCGCAAGAAGCGGACGCGCACGCCGTTTCAGACGTCAGCGTTGTCAAACGCTATAAATCTTGAATCATGCCAAACAGGCATGAAATCGAAGGAGTCCAAACGCTCATGCTTACCGTCGTTCCCTACACGAATAGCCCCGTAGTCGTTGAGAAGCCTTTCCGTGAGCTCGCTCCCGAAAAAATCGTCGTCCCCGAGCCTCCCGAAGTGGATGAGCTTCCCGATGTCCTTGTTCGGATAATCCTTCTTGATGGCATTGCGCGCGATTTCAGCCTTTTCTTCCAATGTCATGGCGGTAGTTAAAGTCTTTGAGGTTCAAATTGAAAACGAAAAATCCGACGCTGCGGGAACGCGTCTCCGCAAGAAGCGGACGCGCACGCCGTTTTCAAATCTTCTTCTTGGTCCGAACAAATCTTGAATCGTTCCAGACAGGCATGCAATCAAACGCTTCAAAATGTTTATGCTTACCGTCGTTCCCGACTCGAATTGCTCCGTAGTCTGCGAGAAGTCTTTTCGTGAGCTCGCTCCCGAAAAAATCGTCGTCCCCGAGCCTCCCGAAATGGATGATCTTCCCGATTTCCTTGTTCGGATAATCCTTCTTGATGGCCTTGCGCGCGATTTCTGCCTTTTCTTCCAACGTCATAGTAAAAATTCTCTCCTTTTGTTTTCAGAGGCGGAAAACGGAGACGTCCTTCGCTTCTGCGGGAACGCAGAAGCAGAGGGCGCAAGGGAGCGCGAGAAAAAATTTTCGAATGAGCATAGAGAAGTTCAGTAGTGTTTTGTCCGGTTCCGCGACGCGGAGCCGTCAGGGGGTGTAGTCGATCGCGTCCAGGATCATGGCGCAGTAGGCGTCCACGGGCTTGGGCGGATTGAGCGCGGCGGCGGCCTCGCCGGATTCGGCGAAGGCGACGGTCTGTCCGTCGGCGGCGCCGAGTTCGTCGTAGGCGACCAGCGAATTGTCGAAATCCGCCTTGCCGCCCGCTTTCCACGTTTTCGTGTTCCACGGGAGCACGAGCACGAAAGTGTCGCCGCGGAAGGCCGGGTGCATGACCGTGCACACGACGCGCCCGATGACCGTCCCCGCTCTCATCGCGCGCCTCCTTCGCCGTCGGCGGCGGGTTTCGCGGGATCGACGATGCCGAGCACCGTCCAGCGCGCGGGCGAATGCTTCGCGCCGATGAGGCGGCGCGCCTCCGCGCCGTCGCTGTTGATGACGACGCGCTGACCGACGGCGGCGCCGAGCGGATCGATGACGATCTGCGGCGGGCCGTCGGGCGTGTCGTCCGGCGTGACGGGCTGCGCGATCAGCATGCGCCAGCCCTCGAGCGTCGGGTGTTTCACCGTCGCCGTGACTTTGCCTTTGATGATCGCGATGCGCACTTTCAGGGAAATGAATGATTGATGGAAAAAAAATGAATGACGCGTCGGCGGAGAAGGAAGCTTAAAAGAATTTTTCTCCGGCGTTTCTCCGCGCCGCGTCATTCATCGTTCGTCGCTTAATACAGGTTCAGCGCTTCGACCATGACGCAGCGGCGGGAACGCGTGAACGTCATCGGCGTGGTCACGCCTTCGCCCGTCGGCGTCGCGATCGTGAAGCTGAGGAAGCCTTCTCCGCCGAGCCCGAGGCCCGCCGTGGAAGGTCCGTTCTTGACGAAGAGGGTCGTGTCGCAGCGCTGCGCCATTTCCGTGAGGCGATCGACGTTCTTCGAGTGCATCACGGACGTGTGGCGGAAGCTGTGCTCCGCCTGGAGCGCCGCCTTGATCGCGGCCTTCCAGCACGGCACGCGCACGATCGGCATGACGGGCATCATCTGCTCGCCCTGGACGAGCTGGTGGTCCGCATCGGTTTCGCCGAAGAGCATTTCCGTGTCCGCGGGAACGCTGAGCCCGATCGCCTTGGCGATGACGGCGGCGTCCTTGCCGACGAATTCCTTTTTCGGGTGCGGGTAGCCCTTGCCGTCGTAGGGGAGGAAGCATTCGCGCACGACGGCGTCCATCTGCTCGCGCGAGAGACGCACGCACTTGAGCTTGTCGAACTCGGCGAGGAGCTGGTCGGCGACGCTCTCGACGACGAAGACTTCCTTTTCGCCGCAGCAGAGGAGATTGTTGTCGAACGCGGCGCCCGCGAGAATGTCGCGCGCGGCCTTGGCGAGGTCCGCCGTTTCATCGACGATGACGGGCGGGTTGCCCGGGCCGCCGCAGATGGCGCGCTTGCCGGAATTCATAGCCGCCTTGACGACCGCGCCGCCGCCCGTGACGCACAGCAGACGCACCAGCGGAGACTTGCACATCGCGTCGAAGGATTCGAGCGTCGGCTTCTTCACGCACGCGAGCAGATCCGGAATGCCGATTTCCTTGTAGATCGCCTCGTTGTAGGCGCGGATCGCGTGAGCGGCGATCTTGCAGGCGCCCGGGTGCGTGTTGAACACGACGGCGTTGCCGGCGGCGATCATGTTGATGGCGTTGCCGCTCAGCGTCGGCACAGAGTGCGTCGAAGGCGTGATCGCGCCGATGACGCCCCACGGCGTGTTGTCGATGACGGTCAGCCCCGCGTCGCCCGAAAACGCCGTGCGGTCGAGGTATTCCACGCCGGGAACGACGGGAATGCACGAGCGCAGCTTTTCGATCTTGTGCGCGAGCTTGCCGATCTTGGTTTCTTCAAATTCCATCTTGCCCCAGGGCTCGGCGTTCTCGACGGCGAGCCGGCGGATGCACGCGACCGCCTTGCGGCGGGCGGCGACGCCCTGCTTGCAGAGCATCTTGTAGGAGCGCTGGGCGGCGTCGATGGCGTCCTCCATCTTTTCATAGACGCCGAACTGGGTCTGCGCGGGAACGGCGGAACACGCGCCCGTGGGCATTCCCGTGGGGTTGACGCCGTTTTCGCGGAGCTTCTGGAGGACTTCCGCGACGACGCTGGAAACTAAATTTTTATCGATCATAGAAAATGAATTCAAGTTATGAGGTTATGTCGCTTCGCTGAGTTATGAGGTTATGAAGTTAACGGCTTTCGACGGATTCGATGAGGCGCCTGATCAGAATGCGGAGGAAACGGATTTTCGACATCAGCGCCTCGGTCGTCTTTATGTAGCCGATTCTGAAGGCGATTTCTATCTGCGTTTCAAGTTCCGCGACGGAGCCCAAGGCGATTCCAAGGAATCTCGAAAACTCCCTGTTGCCGAAACGCCCGGCGCCTTCCGCGATGTTCGAGGGAATGGAAACGGCCGCGCGACGCATCTGCGAGGTCAGCGCATACGCTTCTTCTCTGGGAAAAAGGCGCGTCGCATCGTAAACGTCCACGACCAAAGACATTGCTTCCTGCCAAGCTTTCAGATCCTTATGCGAGGTAACAACTTCCATAACCTCATAACCGCCATAACTTCGTCACCTATGTATTCGAAGAATACAGCTTCGCTTTGCCGCAGTCGACGGAATCGACGATGCCGATGACGACGGCGTCCACGGGCGTGTCCTTGTCCGGCGCCGCGAGGCGCGCCGACGAGCCCTGCACGACGAGCACGAGCTCGCCCGCGCCCGCGCCGAGCGCGTCGTAGGCGACGAGCGTCGAGGACGACGGCTTGAACGCCGTCGCGCCGGGCTCGCTCACCACGAACGGGCGGACGAGCACCATGCGCCGGCCGGTCATCTTGTCGTTCTTTTTCGTCGCGACGACCGAACCTTCTACGCGCGCGATCAACATTTCACAAGAACGCCGAGGGTTTCGTGCGAGAAAAACGCTCCCGGGGAAGGCTTATTTCGCCTTCGGAAGCACGACCGAGGTGTCGTTGTGCGGGCGCGCGATGACGCTCGTGGAGACGACTTCGCCGAGGGCCTGCGCGGCGGTCTTGCCGGCTTCGACGGCGGCCTTGACGGCGGCGACGTCGCCCGTCACGCAGACCGTGACCATCGCGTTCCCGACCTGAGTCATCGGGCCGACGAGTTCCACGTTCGCGGATTTGAGCATGGCGTCCGTCGCTTCGACGAGCGCGATAAGCCCGCGGGTTTCAATCATTCCAAGTGCTTGATTTGCCATAATGTTTTTTCTTTCGTTTTGGTTGTTAAATTTTTTTGAAAAAGTTGGTGAGCGTCACAGCGTTCCGTTCAGCTTCGCCCAGGCGTTGCGGGCGATGATGAGTTCTTCGTTCGTGGGCACGAGGCGCACTTCGATCTTCGAGTCCGGCGCGGAGATTACGGCCTCGCGGCCGCGCGCCGCGTCGTTCGCGGCCTTGTCGAGCTTCACGCCCGCGAAGTCCATGCCTTCGAGAATCTTTTCGCGCAGAAGCGGGTTGTTTTCCGCGATGCCCGCCGTGAACGAAATCACGTCCGCGCCGTTCATCTCCACGAGAAACTGCCCGACGTACTTGCGGATCGCGCCGACGAAGACGTCGATGGCGACGGCCGCGTCCGCGTTTCCGCTTTCGGCGGCGGCGAGGAGGTCGCGCATGTCGCCCTGCGGCAGCCCGGAAAGCCCCTTGAGGCCGGACTCCTTCGAGAGCACGCGCTCGACTTCATCGACGCCGAGGTTCAGATCCCGCGCGAGATAAATCGCCGCGAAGACGTCGAAATCGCCGACGCGGTTGTTCTGCGGCAGCCCGCTCTGCGGCGTCATGCCCCAGGAGGAGTCGATCGCCGTGCCGTTTCTGATGCAGCACACCGACGAGCTTCCGCCGAGGTGGCAGGAGATCACGCGCAGATTTTTCTCGCCCCCGCGAAGCTCCGCGACGCGCTGCGAAATGTAGCGGTGCGAGGCGCCGTGGAAGCCGTAGCGGCGGATGCCGTAGCGGGCTTCCCAGTCGCGCGGGACGGGATAGCGGCGGTTGTGCTCGGGCAGATCGTCGTAGAACGCGGTCTCGAACGTGCCGATGCAGGGCAGGTTCGGGAACGCCTTGCGGAAGCTGCGGATCGCGTTCACGTAGGGCGGATTGTGCGCGGGGAAAAGCGTGTAGAGCGCCTCCATCGCCGCGAGCACGGGCTCTTCCATGAACTGCGTCCCCGAGATGCCTTTCGCCATGACGGGCTTGAATCCGACCGCCGCGAGATCGCCGAAACCGCCGAGGATTTTTTCGACGAACGCGATCGCCGCCGCGTAGTCCGAGAACGCGGCGGTGCCGCGGACCTCCTGCGCGGAGCCGATCACGTGCTTGAACGAACCTTCCGCGGCGCCGATGCGCTCGATGCCGCCCGAGGCGAGCACGCGTTCCGACGGCATCTCGTAAAGCTTGAACTTAAACGAGGTGCTGCCGATGTTGGCGACCAGAATTTTGTTTGCCATGACGATGATTCCGAAGAACTTACGGGAAAAACGCCCCGAGGCGCACGCGCGGGAAGCTTATTTCTTCGCCGGCGTCGCGGTCGAGCCGAGGAACTTGCCGAGCTGGCCGAGATCCTCGTGCGGGCGCGGAATGACGTGGACGGCGACGACTTCGCCGATCGTGCTCGCGGCGGTCGCGCCGGCTTCGACGGCGGCCTTCACCGCGGCGACCTGCCCGCGGACGAACACGCAGACGTGTCCCGAGCCGATCTTTTCCCAACCGACGAGTTCGACGTCCGCGCTCTTCAGCATCGCGTCCGTGGCTTCAAATTGGCAAACGAGTCCCTTCGTTTCAACCATTCCAAGTGCTTGTGCAGCCATGATGTTTTCCTTTGTCTGAAATGTTTTCTGATGTTCGCGAAATCCCCGCGCCGGCTCAGCCGACGAAGAACTTCAGCAGTTCCGGCGACGGGCGCGCCATGACGTGCGAGGCGACGAGGTTGCCCACGCGCGACGCCGTTTCCTTGCCCGCTTCGACGGCCGCCTTGACGCTGCCGACGTCGCCCTTGATGATCGTCGTGACCAGCGCCCCGCCGATGGAAATCGACTTGACGAGCTCGACGTTCGCGGCCTTCACCATCGCGTCGCTGGCTTCCACCAGGCCGACGTAGCCGCGCGTTTCAATAAGTCCGATTGCTTCGCTCATGATAGTATTTTTTGTTGGTTGTTTTGTGATGTTTTGGAAATTTTACGCTTTGAGGATTTCCACCTTCGTCGCGTGGTCGAGATCGCACGCGTTCGCCTCGTCGGTGTCGATGTGCACTTCGAGCTTGAACGTGGGATCGATGCGCACGGCGACTTCGTCGAAGACCGTCGTGCAGCCCGGCGCCGTGATCTTCAGCTGGCACAGGTCGCGGTTCTTCAGCCCGTAAAACGCCGCGTCCGCGGGCGACATGTGCACGTGGCGCATCGCGCGGATGACGCCCTGCTTCAGTTCCAGAATGCCTTTCGGCCCCATGATGTAGGCGCCCGGCGTGCCGTCGAGCTCGCCCGACATGCGCGTCGGAATGTCCGGAATGCCGAGCGAAACCGCGTCCGTGAACGCGAGTTCAATCTGCGACTGCTTGCGCGTCGGCCCGAGAATGCGCAGATTCGGAATCATGCGCTTGCGCGGCCCGATGAGGGTGACGGTCTCCTTCGCGGCGTACTGCCCGTCCTGATAAAGCATCTTGTGAACGTTCAGCTTGTAGCCTGGGCCGAAAAGCGTTTCGAGATCCTCCTGCGAAATGTGCATGTGGCGCGCGGAGCTGTTGACGACGAGCGTCGGCGCGGGTGCGTCGGTCGCGGGAGCGTTGCCGAGACGCTTGAGAAGCGCGTTGCGAACCAATGTCTCAATGGTGGCTCTGTCCATAAAAAATCGGGGATAACAGGGTTAAATTTTCGGAGAATTGAAACACCGGAACGCGCCGCGGTCAAACGAATTTCAAAAAATTTTTACGTTTCTAAAACTTTCCTCTTTTGGAAACATAAGTCGTACTGCGCGAACGCGGTACGCACTCAAGTTCATAAGTCGACAAGCTTATCGCTCCGTCAGTTTTCCAGCGCGATTTTTTCCGCGGGCGCGGGCGCGCCGAGAAACGCCGCCGCGTTTTCGGAAAAACGCTCCGGAGACTCCGTCGTGAAAAACTTCGTATTTCCGTTTTTGGAAAGTCTATCATCCATTTCCGGGTGCCGCCGCAGGTAATCGACGAGCGCCTCCGCGACGCGCTCGCCCTGCGGACAGACGCGCACGCCCGCGGGAACGTGGCGGCGGATTTTTTCGAGCAGCAGCGGATAATGCGTGCAGCCGAGCACGAGCGTGTCGATCTGCGGGTCGCGCGAAAAAAGCGCGTCCAGGTGGCGGCGGACGAAATAATCCGCGCCGGGCGTGTCGATTTCGCGGTTTTCCACGAGCGGCACCCACATCGGGCACGCCTCGCCCGTCACGCGCATGTGCGGGAAGAGCTTGGCGATTTCGAGCGCATAGGATTCCGACGCTATCGTGCCCGGCGTGGCGAGCACGCCGACGTGCTTCGTGCGGCTGAGCGCGTCGAGCGTCTCCACCGTCGGCCGGATCACGCCGAGGACGCGGCGGCTCGGGTCGCGGGAACGCGGCAGATCCTGCTGCTGAATCGTGCGCAGCGCCTTCGCCGACGCCGTGTTGCAGGCGAGCACGACGAGCGGGCAGCCCGCCTCGAAAAGCCAGAAGACCGCCTGGCGCGTGAACGCGTACACCACGTCGAACGAGCGCGTCCCGTAAGGCGCGCGCGCGTTGTCGCCGAGATAGACGAAATCGTGCGACGGCAACGCCTCCCGGATTTTTCGGAAGACGGTGAGACCGCCGTAGCCGGAATCGAAAATGCCTATGGGTGCGCCCTGCTCCATGATTTTCTCCATTCTGCGCGAATTCCGCGCGCGCGAAAACGATTTTTTTCCCTCCGCCGCCGCTTGGGGAAACCGGGAAGACGCGGAAGAGAAAGAAGAAAGAGCCTTCTTTGACTTCCGCCGTCTTCGCGGCTTTCCGGGTTGGAGTTCAATTCCCGATCACGGTGCGGGCGAGCGGGGAGGAGGTCGGGAGTGAGGCGGGAGCGGCGGCGCGGTCGCGGTTCACGCGGGGCGCGCCGAGGAGATCCGTCGCCGGGGCGGGAACGGACTCGATCGCGCGATTGCGCGCCCGACGCTCCCATTCCTCGTAGATGTCGTCCCCGAGATCCAGCGTGCTCAGATCGATCCTCTCCCCGTTGATCACCCACACCACGTTGCTGTCCGTGCCCATGTACACCATCGAACAGTTGCGCCCGAAGGCGAAGCCGTCCAGGTCGATCGCGCCGTAGCCCACGACACCGAGGTCGCGGCCCGCGCGCACGTTCGACAGACGCGCGTACGCGCCCGAGGAAACGACGCGCACGTCGCCCGTCTCCGCAACCGCGTTTTCGAGCTCGACGTAGCCCCGCGCGTCCAGGCGCAGGTCGTTCTTCGCGTAGAGATTTTCCGCGACGAGCATGCCCTCCGAACGCACGTAGATCGAGCCCTTCAACGCCGTCGCCGAGGCGACGTAGTTGTCCTGCGCCGCGAGGTAGATGTTCCCTCCGCCCGCGAAGAAATCCGTCTCGCCCGCCGCGAAGCGGAAATAATTGTCCGCGCGCCCGATGCCGCCCTTGTCCGAATCGACGATGAGCAGCCCGCCCGCGGAAACGCCCGCGCCCGTGCCGGAGAGCACGACGTCGCTGTTCTCCGAATACAGGCACGCGTCCCCGCTCGCGGCGACCGTGCCGAGCGTGAGCGGCGCCTCGCCGACGGAACCGATGTACACGTTGCGCCCGACCGCGTTGAGCACGCCGCGCACGTCGATCTCCATGCCGGGCACGTCCCTGTCCGCGCGGAGCTCGCCGATGTCGCCCGCCGCGTTGAGCGTGATCGTTTCCGCGGAAATGCTCGGATCGCTGCCGTTCCCGCCGACGACGTCGCCGGCGGAGATCGTCACGTTCCCGTGCGCGCTCGAAATCGTGTCCACGACGAGCTTCGCCGAGCGGTTGTCGATGAAGACGTCGCCTTCGGTGAAGATCTTCACGCCGTTCGCCTCGCCTTCCGTTCCCGCGCGCATGTGGATGTTGAAGTCCGCGTCGGCGGCGCCGAGCTGCCCGGCGCGGATCTCGAGCGCGGTCGCGCGCACGTTCGTCGTGCCGTCCGTGCGGTAGTTCGCGAGCGTCTTGCCCTCCGCCGCGATGCTGACGTTCCCGCCGAGCACGTAGTCGATTCCGACGACCTTGCGCGAGCCCGCGATGTTCACGAAGACGTCGCCCGCCGTGCGCGCGCCGAAGAGCGCGTCCGTGAAGCGGTATTCTTCGAACTCGACCGTCAGCGGCGTTTCCGCGCTCCCGATTTGACCGTAGGCGGCTTCGAGCGAAACCGACCCGATTCCCCCGACGATCTTCGAATCCGCGTTCGCCGCGAGAATGCTGCCCGAAGTCTTCAGCTGAACGACGCCGCCGTACGCGTACGAGCCGACGTTCCCGACCGTGATGTCGCTTTCGGAGCCGATCCGCAGGTCGTAGGACGCCGACGCGTCGAGCACGCCGCTCGCCTCGACGTTCAGGTCTTCCGCGATGCGCACGGAGACGCTCAGGAGATTTCCCGCCTCGTCGAAGCGGTATTCCATGTCCTCGCGCGAGGCGGACGCGAGAATCTTCCGCTGTTCGTCGGTGAGGATTTCCGGGTCGCGCAGATCGATCTCCACGCGTTCTTTCGCGACTTTTCCGATTTTCTTGGCGGAAATCGAAACGTTTTTGCCGACGACGTTCGGCACCTCCCAGTCGAAGCGCGTGTTGACGGTCTCGTCCGTCTTCGAGACGCCGACGAGCACGGTCTTGAGCTGCGCCTCGGTGCAGCCCGCGCCCCTGCGGAGCTCGGCGCGCTCGGCGTCGCTCGCGGAATAGGCGAAATCCTTGTCGAACCCGCCGCCGCCGTAGAGCGCGCCGAACTGCGTGTCGAGATCGGTCTTTTCGAGCGCGTCGATCGCCGCGTCGTCGTAGCCGCGTTCCCGCAGCGCGATGCGCATTTCCGGCGAGAACGCGATCGCGTCGCCCTCGACCTTCCTTCCGTTCTCGTGCGCGGTCCAGTAGAGGAAATACTCGCCCGTGCGCGCGGTCTCGTAGTCCGACTCGGCCTCGGCGAGCTGCGTTTCGTCGAGCCGGGTGAGCCCGAGCGCGCGCCACGCGGAAAGCGCCTCCTCGTCGGCTTCCCAGGCGGAAACGCTTTCGTCGTTCCCGTCGTACACGCCGTAAACGCTGCTGAACGCGACGTCTCCCGTCTCGCTCTTCACGGAATCGACGAGGAACGAGACGTAAGGATCGGGCTCCCAGGAGCCCGGCGCCGACATGCCGGAAACCGAAACGTCGCCGTACGCCCGGACGGAGAGCTTGTACGTGCCGTAGCCGCCGTCCACGAGCGCGGAGACGCCGCCCTCGCGCGAGACGAGCGAAATCGCCGCGCCGTCCTTCCGCATGGCGAGCGCGCCGCCGGCGGAACTCCGCGCGACGTCGCCGCGCGCGTCGATCGAAAGGTCGCCGTACGCGACGACGCTGCCGTAGGCGACGCCGCTCGCGGGCGCGGCGATCGAAACGGCGTTCCCGCGCGCGTCGAGCCTGCCGCCCGGCGTCTGGTTCACGAAGACGTTCACGTCGCCGGCGGAGGCGCTCACGCCGATGTTCTTTCCGCGCAGGAGAGCCGATTCGCCGAGCGATTCGATCGAGCCCGAAGTCGAGGAAAGCGAGACGTCGACGTTCCCGTCGCCGCCGAGCGCTCCCGCGACGCGGATGCCCGCGCCGCGCGAAGTCACCGAGACGCTTCCGGTCGCCGCGCCGACGAACGCGACGTTCACGGGAACGTTCGGATTGACGTTCTTGTAAGTGAACGCCGCCAGCCAGTCGCCCGAGCTCATGTAGTACTGCCCGCCGAGCATCGTGTCGAAGGCGAGCACGCCGCCGAAGCCGCCGAAGTCCGCGCCCGTGTTCGGCGTGAACGTCGAGACGTCGCCCGTCTGCGCGACGCCGTTCACCGTCTTCGTCACGACGCCGTTCAGGCGCGAGAACACCGTGACGTCGCCGGGGAGAAGCGCGGGTTTGCCCGCGGAATCGTAGTCGACGACCCTGTCGCGGATGATGAGCTTGCCCTCGACGTCGGAGCCGGTCCCGAGCTCGTTCAGGTAAAGCCCGTAGGCGCTTTTGTTGTCCACGGAAATCCGCGCGTGGCCGTCGAAGACGGAAATCGTCGCGCGCTTGTCCTCCGCGACGAGCTTCGTCGCGGAAACGACGCCGCCGATGGAGGAAAGCGGCGTCAGCCTGCCCGTTCCCGTGGAAACGACTTTGCCGACGAGCTCGACCGTGCCGCCGCGCGCGTCGATCTCCTCGACCTCCACGGCGTCGAGCCTCGCGTTGTACCACGCCTCGACGTTGCCCGTCGCGTTCGTGATGCGGTAGCGCTCCTCGCCTCCCGACGCGTAGGACGCGCGCGCCGCTTCGACGGACGCCGCGCCGTGGAGCGCGAGCGTCTCCGGCACGACGAGCGTGTAGCGCTCCGTTCCCGCGACGATGTCGCCGTTGACGTCGATCACGTCGGCGATCAGCGTGACGTTGTTCGCGCGCAGCTCCGCGCCGCCCTGCGAAAAGCCGTGCGTCGCCTGGTCGTAGGCGAAGTTGCCGAACGCGTACGCCGAGAATCTTCCCGAACCGTCGTAGTAGGACGGCAAGTTCAGGTAGAAATTGCCGCGCCCTGCGTCGATCGTCACGGAATCGGCGCGAATCGTCGCCGAAGTCTCGACGGCGCCGCCGCTTTCGTTGCGGACGAGCACGCTCCCGTAAGTGTTGACGATTTCGCCGCCGAGAGAAATCGCGGTCGCGCGTCCGTTCGCGGGCTTGCGCGCGACGATCGAGATTTCCGTCACGGCGGCGTCCGCCTGCACGTCGCCGCGGAACGGAGCGCCGACGGACGTGAGGCCCGACTGCGCGTCGGAAACGGAAAGCCCCGCGACGAACAGATTCTTGTCGGAACGGTTTTCGACGGAGAGCCCGCCGCTCCCGACGATGCGGATCCTGCCCGAGGGCGTCGGGTCCGGCGAGAACGCCGCGCGGTATTCCGGCGTGACGATCTTCACGCCGTGCGCGCCGGAGACTTCAAGCCCGGGGCGCACGCAGAACGCCTCCGCCGTGCGGTGTTCCGCGTCGATGCCCTGCTCCGCCATCGAGGCGCGCACGGCGGCGATCTGCTCGTCGTAGTAGCGCGTCACGGAGTCCGAGACGTCCGCCGAGGAGCCGGGGAATCTCTTCGCGGCGACGTATTCCGCCTTCGCCGCCTCGTATTCGGCGATCTTCGCGCTGTACGCCGCGTAGAGATCGGTCGTTCCCGCGGCGACGTATTCGCCCGAAACGTCCTCGGACTCGAGGCGCGAGACGTTCCCGGCGTCGTCGAAGGCCGCGCGCGTCACGAAGATTTTTCCGTCCGCGTCGATGACGACGCCCGTGCGCGCGAGCGAATTGTCCACGGTGACGTTCCCGTCGATCTGCACGAAGGCGAACGTGTGCGCGCCCGCGACGACGCCGGTCTTCGCCTGATATTCCTTCTGGTAAAACGTCTTGTTCCAGTATCTGCCGTAGGCGTCGATCGCGCCGTCTTCGACGGCGATGTTCACGCCGCCGCCCGCGGTCAGGATTTCCGCGCCGCCGAGAACGGCGACGGAGTCGTTCAGCCTGAAATCGCCGATGCCGTCGCTGTACCAGCCCGTGGGAATGACGTTGTAGTTCCACACGTAGGCGGAACCGTGCACGGACGCGCCCAGATTCTTCGCCTGCAGATCGACGGACTTCGCGGCGATTTTCCCGGAGACGGCGACGCGGTTGTCCGCGGAAGCGTAGATGCGCGCCTTGCCTTCGACGTAGCCGGCGAAACCGGCGTCGCAGCTCGAAAGCGTCCTCGCCTGCAGATCGCTTTTCGAGGCGGCCTGCGCCTTCACGTCGCCCGCGAACGAAATCAGTCCGCGGAGCCTGACGTCGTCGTGCTGCTCCGAGCGCATTTCCAAAGTCGCGCCCGAGCCGCCGAGCAGCGAGAATTTCGCGACGGAACGCAGCGCCTCGCGGACGCGCACGTCGCTCGTCGCCTTCACGGAGAGCGTTCCCGCGTCCGTCGCGGAATCGCCGAGCAGCTTGGTCGCCTCGTCGAACGAGACGTACGATTCGAAGACGCCGTTCCATTTCAGCGAATCGCCTTCCCCGGAGAGCAGTCCGCCGAACGCGGAATCCGCGCCGTAGGAATCGTCGCCCGGGCCGTTGCGGAAAGCCGCGTTCGTCGCGAAATCGAAATCGTGCGCGCGCAGCGTCGAGCCGGAAGCCGTGATCGTCGCCGCGCCCTTCGTCGTCGCGTAGGATCTCACGCCGCCGAACGCCGCCGCGCCGCCGTGCGAAGCGTCGAGCTGCGCGCGCTGATCGACCGCGCTCTCGGCGAAGGCGGAAATCTTCGCCGCGGAAACGTTCGCCTTCACGAGGGCGATCGTCGCGTCCGAAGCGACGTGCGCGGTGGAAAAGACGCCCTGCGTGTCGAGCGCGCCGCCCGAGCCGAGTTCGGAAAGCGCGCGCGCGACGTCCGTTCCCGCGACGGCGAAATTCACCTCGCCGCCGTCCGCGCGCAGCGTCGCCGAACCGTCGGCGTTCCCGACGGAAAGTCTGCGCTTGAGGTCGATTTCCGACGTCGCGTCCACGCCGCCCGCCGCGACCACGCCGCCGTGGTTCGCCGTGCCGTGGGCGCGGACGTAAGAATCGCCGCGCGCGCCGAGCGAGAGCGTTCCCGCCGAAAGGCGCGCGCCCGAAAGCACTTCCGTCGAGAGCGTTCCCGCGAGCTTCGCGGTCGCGCCCGCGCCCTGCCCGCTGACGAGCGCGCCGCCCGCCGCGAACGCGTCCGAGCGCACTTCCGCGAGCGAGATTTTCGCGAGCGCGGAAATCTCCGCCGCCGTCTGCGTTCCCGAGACGACGACCGCGCCGCGCATCGTGTTCACCGCCTTGGTGAGCGACGCGCCGACCGCGAGCCCGCCGAAATTCCAGCCGTCCACCTGCGAACGGATCTTTTCCCGCGCGTCCGTCGAGACGGAGATTTTCCCGCCCGCCGTCGTCGAGCCCGCCAGCGTCGCCAGAAGCGTGTTTTCCAGATACGAATTCGCGACCGTGCCCTGAATGCCGCCGATCGTTCCCGCGCCCGTGAGCGCATAGACGAGGAAGTCCGCGTCGTCGGAAGCGACGACGTCGAGATTGCCGGAAAGCTCCGCGGACTGCGCGTAGGACGCCGCGACGACGCGCCCGCCCTTGCTCACCTGGGAAACGACGGCGGAGACGTCGCCGCCCGAGACGGCGATGCCGTAGCCTTCCGCCGTGAGTCCGAACTTGTCGTTCGCGCGCACGGAAACCGAATCCGCCTTCAGCGTCGAGACGTTGCCGAGCACCGCCGCTTCCGTCAGCGTGTCTTCCGCGGAGACCTTCGCGACCGTCGCCGTGTTCCCGCCGAGCTGAAGACTGCCGCGGAACGCCTTGATCTTGTTCTTCGCGACTTCCGTCTCCGCGTCGAGGCTCAGCTTGCCGCGCAGGTCGGCGGAATCCGCCTCGAAGAGCGCGCGCGTGCTCGTGGACAGGTCCGCGAGCGCGACGTTCGCGCCCATCCCCGCGAGGGAGGCGTTCACGTCGCCCGTCGTCGAAAACGCGTTGATGAAATCGTGCGCGACGACGCGGACGTCCCGCGCGTCGGCGATCTTCACGCCCGCGCCGACGCGCGCGAACGTTCCCGCCGTGCCCGTCTGCGCGGAAAGCTCCGCGAGATTTTCGCCGATCCGCGAGAGCGCCTCGCCGCTTTCCTCCTGCGCGCCCGCGAACGCCTTCCGCACGTCGTCCGCCATGCCGGAACCGACCGTGATGAAGTTGAGCGCCGCCTGCAGCGTGACGAAGCCGCCCGCCGCGCCGACCGTGACCGCGTAGAAGTCGCGCCTCGTGTCCGCCTTGACCGCGACGTCGCCGCCGACGGAGACGTCCGCGTTCCCGCACAGCTCGGCGCGCGTCTCGCCGTAGGAGGAAAGCACGTCCACGGCGGCGGTGACCGCCGCGCCGTAGTTGAAGTTGACCGCGGCGGCGCCGTTGCCTTGGTAGAAAGCCTGCTCCGTCTTCGCGTCGATCGCGAGGTCGCCCGCGAGCGCGAGATTCCTGCGCGCGCCGTTCCCGCCGTCGAAGAGCGCGCGCGTGTTCGAGGTGATCGTGCCGACGCCGACGCTCGCCGCGCCCGCGAAATACTGTCCGATGCTCGCCGAAATCAGGTACGACGCGACGCGGTGATCCGCGTGCGCCGTGATCTTCAGATCGCGCGCCGTCACGTCGCTGCGGAGCGCTTCGGCGGCGGTCGTGTTGCTGATGTCGGAGACGCCGATGCTCGCGGCGAGCGCGCCCGCGGAAATGCCCGCCGCGCCCGCGCCGAGCGCGACCGTCCTGCCGCCGCTCTCTTCGCCGACGACGGTCCTGTCGTCCGCGTTCAGCGAAACGTCTCCCGCCGTTCCCGCGTCCACGCTCGAATCCTCGAGCGCCGCGCGCGTCGTTCCCGAAATTCTGTAAACGGCGATGTTGCCCGCGCCGCCGACGCTCACGCTTCCGCCGGCGGTCACGACGATCGCGCCGAAAAGGTCGTCCGTCGTCGCTTCGAGATTCACCGCGCCGAGCACGGTCGAATTCTTCACGACCGCGCCGACGTCGTGCTTGCCCGAGAAGACGCTCGCGTAAACGCCGATGCCGACGCCCGACTGGCTGAGGCTGATCGCGACCTCGCCGCCGTAGATGCCGCCGAGCATCGTTTCCGTCGCCTTGCCGGAAAGCAGCCCGTCCACGAGCGAGCGGTCCACGAGCACGTTCGCGTGCGCGTCCACGGTCGCGACGGCGACGTTCACGTCGATCGCGCTCCCGCCGAACGCCAGCCCGCCGGAGACGAGATAAATCGCCGTGTCGGTCTCCGAATCCGCCGCGAGCGCCGTTTTCGCCGCCGCGACGTTCGAATTTTCGACGGTCGTTTCCGCCGTGCTCTTCATCGTGTCCACGACGACGGAGACGCCGACGCCGAGCTTGGCGTTCCCGCCCGTGATTGTGAGCTCGCCGCCGTAGAAGCGGATCGTCTCGCGGTTCAGCGAGTCCATCGAAAGCGTTCCCGCCGTGAGCGTCGAATCCTTCAGCAGCGCGCGCGCCGCCGAGGAAATGCTGTTCACCGCGATCGAGCCTTCGACGCCGACCTTGCCGCCGGAAATGCCGACGCCCGCCGCGACGCTCTGAATCTCGGAGACGTTTTCCGCGACGACCGACGCCGCGCCCGAAACGGCGACGTTCGAATTTTCGACGCTCGCGACCGCGTCGCCGCCGATGATGTTCACGCCGATCGCGGCGCCGACGCCGTTCCCGTCGAACGCGAACTGGAACGTCGCCGCGCCCGCGTAGATCGTCGCGGCGTTCTTCGCGGAAAGGGAAAGCGTTCCCGCCTTGTCCGCGGCGACCGCGCCGTCCGCGAGCGCGAGATTCACGTTCTTCAGATACGCTTCGTGCCGCTTGCCCTCGATGCCGTTCACGCCGACCGCGCCCGCGACGTTGAAGGATTTGCCTTCGTCCTTCGAGCCCGCGGAAATGCCCGCCGTGGCGGCGACCGCGATGATGCGGTTCTCGTCCGTCGCGGAGACGGAGACGTCGCCGTACGCGCCGTCGGAGCCGAGTTTCTGCGCGAGCGAGACGTCCTGCACGAACGCGCGCAGGTCGTTGCGGATGAAGTTCATGCCCGCCGCGCCCGCGACCGTGACGGAGCCCTTCGTCTGCGAATTCAGATTCGCCGCGAGCGCGCCGACGCCGCCGAGAATATTCATTTTTTCCTTCGCGGAAACCTCGAGCGAGCGCAGCGTGACATTGGACGCGAGTTTGCCCGAGCCGAGCACGTAGGCGAGCGTCGTCAGCGATTCGCGGTTGTAGCCGATTTCGCCGGAAATGCCGACGCCCCAGTTCGCGCCGCCCGCCGCCTGTCCCTGCGCCGCGCCGCCGTTGTTCACCGCGGCGACGCCCGCGTTCGCGCCCCCGACGTTCCCGTTCTGCGCGGCGCCGACGCCGCCGTTGTTCACCGCCGCGCCCGCGGCGACGCCGTTGCCCGCCGAGCTGTTCGTCGTGACCGCGCCCGACGCGCCGACCGCGAAGTGCCAGCCCGTGTTTTCCGCCGTCACCGACGCGTCGCCGAGCGAGAGCGTTCCCGCCGCGAGCGAGCTCGCGGGCGTTTCCGCGTCAGTCTCGAAGATTTCGCCGACGTAGGCGCGCACGTCGCTCGCCGCGTCCGTGATCGCGACGCCGACGCCGATCGCCGCTTTCGAGCCCGTGGAAAGTTCGCCGGCGACGTTCACGATCTTGCTCGAATTCTTCGCGGAAATCTTCGTCGAGCCGGAGACGTTCACCGTCGCCGCGCCGCTGAGCCCCGCATAGACTTTCGCGCTCGAATCGGTCTGCGTGTACGAGCCCTCGGCGATGATCTGCATTCCGGCGGGCGGCTTCAGAGGCGAAAACGGCGAAACGATGTTGCCCGCGCACGCGACCGAGACGTAGCGCTGGCGGTTGTCCGCGACGATCTTGAGATTCTTCGCGTCGATTTTCGCCGCGCCGACTTCCGCGCGCACGTCGGAATTGAAGACGTCGATCATCACGGTGAGCCCGCCGCCGTTCTTCGCCTTGGCGGAATCCTGCACCATCGTGTCCACGGAATCCTGCACGCCCTTCGCCGTCACGGAGACCGTTCCCGCGCTTCCGCCGCTTTGGTTGATCAGCGCGCCGTCCTCGATCGTCGCGTGCGCCGTGTTGCCGCGCACCTTCACCTGCAAGTTCCCGGCGACGCCGACGTCGCCGAGCCCCGCGCCCTTCGCCGTCGTGACCGAACTCGTGTTGGACGACGAGGCGACGAGCCCCATGAAGGAGGTCGGCATGAACATCTTCTTTTCGGGAGAGAACTTCGAGTCTTCGACCTTCGACTTCACGGCCCCCATGGTGAGCTTCTTCACGACGTCGTTCACGTATTTGTGGAGCATGTCCACGAGCCCGCCGCGGTTCAGGTCGTTCCAGTCGCCCGTGAACATCGCGGCTTTCCAGAACGGCATCTTGCTGACGGAGTTGAGCACGAAGCTTTTGGTCGCGTCGATTTTCGCGCCGCCCTTCACGATCGCGTCCGCCTCGTTGGAATCGACGAGCACGTTCACGCCGACCGCGAGTCCGTTCTCCTTCTTGTCTTTCATCGAAACGACGTTGGCGTTGATGCCGCTCTTGGCGTTCGCGGAAACGCTCGAGGAAATCGAGACGTTCCCGCCGGAAAGGCGCGCCGCGACGCCGGGCGCGGACGTTCCCGCGGGAACGATCTGATCGCCGACGACGATCTCCGAGACGTTTTTCGTGACGCCGACCGAAAACGCGCCCGAGAACCCGAACTCGACGCCCTGCGCGTTCGCCGCGTTCATCTGGGCGTTGGCGTTGTTCTGCGCGGCGTTCGCCGCGTTCCGCGAGGTGGAGGAAAAGAGACCGGAGATCGCTCCCTGCAGCTTTTCCGAAATCATTTTGGGCACGAAACCGAGCGTGCCGCCGACGTTCGTCGTCGCGCCCATGTCCTCCGAGCCGGAAATCGACGACGAAACCGCCATGTTGCCGGCGGAGACGACGTTCCCGTTGATCTTCACGGAATTGTTCACCGTCGAGACGCCGACCGCGCCCGCGACGGAAACCGCGCCGTCGTCCAGCGAACTCGCCTCGGCGGAGACGGCGAACGCCTTGTTCGTCGTCGCCGCGATCTTCATATCCAGCGCCTCGGCGGCGGGAACGGCGAAGCCCGCGCCCTCGACGAAGGCGCGGAAATCCGCGTCGAGCGCGAGCGCGGAAACGTCCGTGAGCGCCGTCGAACGCACGGTCGCGCCCTTCGCGACCGACACGTCGCAGTCCGTGCTCTGCACGCCGAGAGCGAGCGAGGCGTCGTACTGGAGCACGCTCGACCAATTCGAGAAAAGCGTCTTGTTGTAGACGGCGGACGCGGCGGAGGCGCAGTCCGTCTTCATCTGCGAAAGAATCGCGACGCTTTCCCCGCTCACGGTCGCGCCCTCGCCGACGTCCACGAGCGACTCGCCCCTGGCGATCGCGAGCGAGATCGCGCCGCCGGGCGTCGTCATCATCGCGTGCGAGCGCGATTCCGCGCGGGCGAGCAGCGTCGTCTTCCCGTGCGTCGATTCGACGTGCGCATTCCTGCCGACGACGACCTTCGCCGTCGCGTTCACGTAGCTGAACGGGAGCACGTCGCGGGCCGTCTGCAGATCTTTCGGAAACAGATTCGTGTCCGTCACGATTTTGAAAGTTTCGGCGACGGCGGGCAGAATCGTGCTGTACCAGAGAGATCCGCCCTTGCCGCTGAGCTTCTCCTCGATGCCCGAGAACGCCTCGGTCGTTCCCGTCAAAGAACGGTCGGAAAACGCGAGCGCAAAGACGTTCACGTTCCCGCGCGCCTGCACGACGGCGCCTTCGCCGATTTCGACCTTCGCCTCCGGAAGCGCCGAAATCAGCGCGTTGCTCGACATGTTCGCGAGCAGCAGGATCTCGCCCGCGTCCGCGAAAATCCCGGAATTTTTCTCGAGCGTGATTTCCTGCGCGCAGACGAAGACGTCGCCCTCGCGCGACCGGATCGTGACGCCTTCCGCGAGCGTGAACGTATTGTCCGCCTTGTAGGAAATCGTCGCGTCGGAAACGTTGTCCGTCTCGACGCGGATGTTTTCGCCCGTGATCGTCGCCGCACCGTCGAGAATCTGCCCCGCCCAATCGAGATTCGCCGCCGCGCTGAAGCGCGTTTCATGCGCCGTGATCTCGGCGGCGTTCTTCAGCGAACCGTCGGAATAAATCGAGACGACGCCCGTCGTCGCGTCCGCCGTGATCGTCGGTTTGAACGTCTCCTGCGCCAGAGCCGTCGGCGGAACGACGGCGTCGAGCACGGCGACCGAGAGCTTCTGCGCGTTGATCGAGACGTCGCCGTTCGCCTGAATCGTGACGTTGCGCCCGCCGAGCCGCGTGCCGTCCAACCTGTTGAACCACGAGGAGACCCAGCCGAGCGAGCTGTCGTCCACGGAAACGGAGCCTTTCGTGAAGATTGCGAGCGTGTCCTTCGCCGAGAGATCCGCGAGCAGCAGCGTGACGCCGCCGTCCGCCGCGACCGCGAGCGTTCCCGCCGTCGCCTCGACGCGCGAGCCCACGTCCGCGCGGAACTCTTCACCCGCGTCCAGCAGAATTTTTTCGGCGGAAATCTTCACCTTGTCCGAACCGATCAACGTGCTTCCGAGCATGATTGAGCCGTCCGCGGAAACGACGAGCGTCTTCGTTTCGACGGAGGATTCGTCGGCGAGAGAGAAATTGCCGCCCGAGGAAACGACCGCGTCCGCCGCCGAGCCGGAGACCTTCGACTTTCCGTCGAACGTCGCGTTCTCGCCGGAAGCGATTTTCAGCGACGCGCCCGATGCGGAAACGTCCGCGCAGGCGAGACTCACGTCGCCGTCCGCCTTCAGCGAAAGCGTTTCCGAAGCCGCGAGCACGGCGCGCGCGTCGGAATCGCCTTCGAGTTTCGAGTTCCCGCCGACGGCGATGTCGATCGCCTGCGCGGAGACGCGCGTTCCCGCCTCCTGCGTGTAGTCGCCCTCGCCGCGCGCGACGAAGTTTTTCCCGGAGGAAGCGGCGTCGATCGCGCCGGATTTTTCGACGCGGATCGCCTTGCTCGCCGAAAGGAAGACGCCCGCGCCGCGGAGCGCGTCCGCGCCGCCGTCGTCGCGCAGATTCACCATCGCGCCCGCCGCGGGAGCGAGCGTTCCCGCGACGGAGACTTCGGAGCCGTAGGCCGCGAACGCGCGGACCTTGTCGAGGCGCGCCTTGACGGAGATGAGCCCGTCGGCGGAGATCGGCACGTCGCCCGCGAGCACGGCGGCGGTCTTGGCGTCGGAAATCGCGCCGTCGGCGGCGATCAGCTCGTCCATGAACTCCTTGGTCGGCGTCATCAGCAGCAGCGAGCCGGTGTTCACGACCGCGCCCGCGCCGACGGCGATGCCGTTCGGGTTGAGGAAGAAGACGTTCCCGGCGCCGAGCGCGCCGTCCTTGAAGGAATTGAGAATGCCGTCGATGCTCGTCTTCTTGTCGCGGACGAGATTGATGAGATTCGACGTTCCCGAAGGCAGGTAGAGGTTGACCGTCGTGCCCGAATCGACGTCGAAGCGCGAGAACGAATTGAAGGCGTTTTTGCCGCGCGCGGTCGAGGTCGAGACGTTCCAGACGCCGCCGTTTTCGGTGACGGAGGTCGCCGTGCGGCCGTCGGTCTCGATCATTTTCGCGGCCTCGGCGAACGCCGCCGTTCCCGCGAACGCGAACAGCGTCAGCAGGGAAATTTTCACTGAAGATTTGATTTTCAGATTTTTGCTCATCGGGATTCTCTCCTCGTCTTGGTCGTTAAATTGTTTTTCCGGAAACCACGAATCGTCCTTTACGGAGTTTTTTCAAAGTTTCGTGTCCGTTCGTGTTCATTCGCGGTTTCGTTCTCCGTTTCAGAACTTCGCCTTGAGCGAAAAAAGCAGCTTGAAGGCGTCCTCGCCGGCGCGTTCGTAGGGGTGGTCGGCGAGCAGCCACGCGCCCGTCAGGTCGGCTTCCCAGAAGCGGTCCGCGGCGACGCGCAGACCGAAGCCCGTGCTGTAGATCGGCCTGCGGAGATCGCTCCCGCCCTGCCGCGCGTCGTCGAAGACGCGGCCGTAGTCGAAGAACACGAACGCGCGCGACGTCGGCAGGCTGCGCAGGCTCAGCGGCGTCTTCGCCAGGTCGCAGCCGAGCTCCGCCGAGGCGGAAAAGCCCTTCGCGCCGCAGAGAAAACTGCTTTCGTAGCCGCGCACGGAATAGATGCCGCCGAGCTGAAAGGACTCCGACGAGGGAATTTTGTCCTGGTCTGCGGACCAGCCGCCGTCGAAGCGCACGCGGTCGTAGAGCGGCCCCGTGAGCTCGTTCTCCGCCTCGGCGTAAAGCTCGAAGTAGGTGTATTTGTCGGAATTGCCCGAAATGTTGAAGCCCTGCGTCGCGCCGATTTTGGAATAGACGTGCCCGCCGTCGAAGAACCACAGCAGGTCCGCCTCGGCGCAGAGCGTGTCCGTGTCCGATTTCTGGATGCGTTCGCCGGAGACGAGCGATTCGCCGCGCTTCGTCGTCGCCGTGAGCGTGAGGTTCGAGATCAGCGTCTCGGAGACGAAGAGCGGCACCTTCACGCCCAGAAACGCGTCGTAGTATTTGCCAGTGAGGTCGATGTCCTTGAGCTCGCCGTTGACGATTTCCGTCTTGGAGAAGTCGCCGCCCGCGAGCAGATGCACGCCGCTCAGCCCGGGAACGGGAACGTCGTAGCTCGCGAAAAGGGATTTGCTGCCTTCGGAGAGCACGCCGCCCGCGCTGAGCGCGTCGCGCCGCCCCGTGACGCTGCGCCAGACGCCGTAGGTCCCGGCACGGAGCTCGCCCGTCGCGTAGTTGCCGTAGTTGTCCGTGAAGATCGCGGCGGAGACGCGCGGGGGCTCGACGAGGATTTCCTCGACCGAGCTCGTGCCGTAGCGCGAGCCGGGAGAGAACGCGACGCGCGCGGCGGCGTCGTTCGTCGCGTTGAAGCGCAGCAGACGCGCGTGAAAATCGTCCATGTTCACGAGATCGCCCGGCTCGATGCCGATCTGGCTCGTGACGAAGCCGGCGTTCGTCGAAGCGTTCCCGCTGACGGTGACGGAGTCCACCTCGGGCTCGAGCAGGCTCACGACGAGCGCGTTCCCGCGGATCGCCGCGAGCGCCTGCGCGACCGCGAAGCCGCGCGCGGCGTAATTGCGGTTGATCGCGTCGAGCCAGCGCCGCAGCGCGCCGACGGAGACGTTCCCGCGCGGGAGCAGCTCGCGGAAGGCGTGCAGCTCGTCCTGCGAAAACACGCGCGAGGGCGTCGAAAATTCGACGGCGGCGATGAGGAACGTCTCGCCGTCGTCCACGTCCTGCGGAGCGGGTTCGGCGGAAGCGTCGGGCGTGGACTCGACGGCGTCGCGCTTTTCCTGGAGATTGCGGATGCGCGCCTCGCGCTCGGCCTCGCGGCGCTCGTCGCCGAGCGTGCGGGAAAGATTGGCGGCCTCGCCGCCCGCGGAGAATGCGGCGGGCGTTCCCGCGCACAGCAGCGCGGCGAAGGCTAAAGAAAAGCTGAGAGCAGTGTGTTTCATTTTTTATTTTCTCCGTCTGCGGCGCATCGCCGTGAACGCGAGCGCGCCGAGCCCCGCGAACAGCCCGAACGCCGACGGCTCAGGGATGAACGTCAGCACGGCGGAAATCGTGGTCGTTCCCAGAAGCGAATTCACGTTCTTCTTGAAGACTTTGCTTGTAATTCGCGCCTCTGCGCCGTTCCCGACGACGGAAACCTCTCCGAACGCCGCGTTCAGCGCCGTTTCGTCGGCGTCCGTCAGCGTTTCGCTGCCGACGACGATCTCGATGACGTCCCGCGTGACCGCCTCTGTGTCCTCGGTCCACGAGAAAAGCCCGACCGT
The DNA here is from genome assembly GCA_051884495.1 of Candidatus Spyradosoma sp. Taxonomy (GTDB): domain Bacteria; phylum Verrucomicrobiota; class Verrucomicrobiia; order Opitutales; family UBA953; genus Spyradosoma. The sequence continues at coordinate 39,712 of JBJEVQ010000015.1, read as the reverse complement.
GACCGTTCCCGCGCCTGCGGGAACGACGGATTCGTCGAGCGAAAAGGTCAGATCCGACACGTTCGCGATTTTGACCTTGCCGCCGGTTTCCGTGCCGGAATCCGCGAAAACCGCCCTCGTTCCGAGCGTGAGCGTGAGTTTCGCGCCGCTTTCGACGACGAACGAATTATCCGTTCCCGAACCGAAAACGACGTGCGCGAGCGTCCACTCCGCGCCCGCTTCGACGAACGCCGCCGCGTCGTCCTTCAGCGTCAGCGTCGAGCCGTCGTACTCATAACTTCCCTCGACGACCACCTTTTCGGGCAGCTCTTCAGCGAGCGTTTCCGCAGCGGGAACGAGCGTCCAAGCGACGGCTAGCGCGACGAACCACGCCCCGAAGGCGGAGCGTTTTTCACGGTGTTTTGAGATTTTCATTGCTCCCATAGTATAAGGATAACGAACGAATCCGAAAAATCTTAAAATTTTTTTGAAAAATTTTTCCGGATCGCGAATTCCCCGGGGGAGGGAAGACATTCCTGCCTTCGTTCCCGCATCGTAAAGCTCCCGCCGGGGGCCCTGCTTCCGCGTCCTTTTTGTCCCCGACGTCCTTTCGCGGACGCACGAAAAAAGGGGCGACGGAAAACCGTCGCCCCTTCCCGTCCGCCGCTCTCAGAACGTGTATTTATAGCCGATCGAGAACATGTGGTAGTTCTGCGCCTCGACCTTTTCCTTCTCGTCGGAGGATCCGACTTTCGGACGCGCCGTCGAGCCGACGAAATCGTAGCCGACCGTCACCGCGTGGTGCGCGTTGAACGCCCATTCCGCGCCGACGCCCGCGCCGTAGAGGAAGCCGACGTCGCTCTCGTCGTGTTTTTCGTTGAGTATCTTGTCTTCGCCTTCGACCCAGAGGTAGCCGAGTCCGACGCGCACGCCCGCGAACACGGAAAAATGCTCCGTCGCCTGCCAGCGCAGATTCGCGCCGACCGCGAGCTGCGCCTCGACGACCGAAATCTTGTCGTCATCTTCGAGAACGCCGTATCCGTAAGTTTTGACCTCTTCGGAACCGCTGCCGACGCCGACGATGCCGAAGAACTCCGGCGTCAGTCCGGGCGCAAGCTCAAGATCCGCGTTCTTCAGCGTGCAGCGCAGATTGACGCCGCCGATGTCGATCTTGTCGAAATCGGAGTCGTCTTTGAAGACGTTTTTGGTCGGCGTGCCGTAGAAGGCTTCCGCGCCGAGCGAAACCGCCCACGGCGAGGCCGCGGGTGCGGGCGCGAAGTCCGCGTCCTGCGCGAACGCGCCGACGGCGGGAACGATTGAGGCCGCCGCGACCGTCGCGGCGAGCAGCATGTTTTTGGATGTCTTGATCATGGTTTTGCAGGTTTTGAGTGAACTTGAAAAAAGGTTTTCTGCACGGATAACGAACGAACCCGCAGAATCTTAAATTTTTTTGAAATTTTTCGGGAAAAAGTTCTCTGAAGATTTTGAAATAGCGCCCGGAATTCCGCTTTCCGAAAGCCGCTTCTCCGCGCGAACGAAAAAAAGCGCGTTCCCGCGCGAAAGCGGGAACGCGCTTCTTTCGTGAGTTCCGGAGCGGACTCAGCAGACGCCCTGCGAGAGCATCGCGTCGGCGACCTTGACGAAGCCCGCGACGTTCGCGCCGCGCACGTAGTCGACGGAGCCGTCGGCGTTCTTGCCGTACTTCACGCACGCTTCGTGGATGTCCTGCATGATCTTGAGCAGACGCGCGTCCACTTCTTCGCGCGTCCAGGAGAGGCGCAGCGAGTTCTGCGACATTTCGAGACCGGAGGTCGCGACGCCGCCGGCGTTGGACGCCTTGCCCGGCGCGTAGAGGATGCCGGCCTTCTGGAAGGCTTCGATCGCTTCCGGCGTCGAGGGCATGTTCGCGCCTTCGGCGACGCAGATCACGCCGTTCTTGAGGAGCGTCTTCGCTTCCGCGCCGTTGAGCTCGTTCTGCGTCGCGCACGGGAGCGCGATGTCGCACTTGACGGACCACGGGCGCTTGCCTTCGAGGTATTCGAAGCCGAACTTCTTGGCGGCTTCGGCGATGCGGCCGCGCTTCACGTTCTTCAGATCCATGATCCACGCGAGCTGCTTCTTCGTGATGCCGTCCTTGGCGACGATCGTGCCGTTGGAGTCGGAGAGCGTGAGCACCGTCGCGCCGAGCTCAAGGCATTTTTCCGCCGCGTACTGGGCGACGTTGCCGGAGCCGGAGATCGTGACCTTCTTGCCGTCGAAGGAGTCGCCGCGCGTCGCGAGCATTTCGCGCGCGAAATAGACCGTGCCGTAGCCGGTCGCCTCGGGGCGGATCAGCGAACCGCCGTAGGAAAGCGGCTTGCCGGTGAGGACGCCCTCGAACTGCTTGGTGATCTTCTTGTACATGCCGAAGAGGTAGCCGATTTCGCGGCCGCCCACGCCGATGTCGCCCGCGGGAACGTCCGCGTCGGCGCCGATGTGGCGATAGAGTTCCGTCATGAACGACTGGCAGAAGCGCATGACTTCATTGTCGCTCTTGCCCTTCGGATCGAAGTCGGAACCGCCCTTGCCGCCGCCCATGGGGAGCGTCGTGAGCGAGTTTTTGAAGACCTGTTCGAACGCGAGGAATTTGAGAATGCTCAAATTCACCGACGGGTGAAAACGCAGACCGCCCTTGTAGGGCCCGATCGCGTTGTTCATCTGAATGCGGAAACCGCGATTCACGCGAACGTTGCCTTTGTCGTCCATCCACGGCACGCGGAACATGATCACGCGTTCCGGCTCGACCATGCGTTCGAGAACGGCGGCTTTGGCGTATTTGGGATTTTTTTTGAGGAAGTCTTTCAGCGAGTGAAGAACTTCGGCGACCGCCTGATGGAACTCGGGCTGGTCGGGATCTCGTGCAATCACGGATTGCAACACTGAGTCGATGATATCGGCCATTGATTTGATTGTATTGGATTTAAGTGTCGCCGAGGCGGGAAAGGATTTTCGCCGTCAGCGAAAAGGAATTATTTTACTTTGCCCTTTGCGCTTCAATAAAAAATTTCGTTCCCGTATAATTTTCGAAAATTTTTTCGCGATGACCGCCGCATTCACGCAGACGCAGAAGACGCTCGCCGCCGCCGCGACGCTCGCCGCCGCCCTCTTCCCCGCGGCGGAAGCCGCCCCGCGCCCCGACGCGGGCACGACGGACGCGGCCGCCGAAGCCGTCCGCGCCGCCGAGCAGAAGACGCGCGACGCGGAGCTGCTCGAAATCGCGCGCGCGCAGCGGAAAACCCTCGCGGAGATCCGCGACGCGAAACTCTCCGATCTCGAGCGTTCCCGCCGCCTCTCCGCCGTCGCCGCGCGCTACGAAAACTTCCTCGCGCGCTTTCCCGGCGACGCGCGCGCGCTCGTGCTCAGCGCGAAATTTCTGCGCGAGGGCGGCGAGGACGACGCCGCGCGCGAACGCCTCGAAAAGGCGGCGGCGCTCCGCCCGGACTGGGCCGTCGTCCGCCAGCAGCTCGGCGCGATCGCCGCGGAGCGGGGCGATTTCGCCGCCGCGGCGCGACGCCTGCGCGAAGCCGTCGAGCTCGACCCCGGCACGGCGGAATACCAGACGCAGCTCGGCGAAATCCTGCGCCTCTTCCGCGCGGAGCTCCTCGGCGCGGGCGTCTTCGCGGACGCGGGCGCGCTCGACGCGGCGATGCAGAACGCCTTCCGCGCCGCACGCGCGCTGAAGCCCGACGCGCTCGACGAGGCCGTCCGCTACGCCGAATCCTTTTACGACGTCGCCGAGCCCGACTTCGCCGCCGCGCTCGACGCGTGGACGCTCGCGAAAACCCTCGCCGCGCGCGCGCCAGAGCTCGGCGCCGCCGATTCCGACGCACGAAAATTCGTCGCGGAAACGCTTGAACTGCACCGCGCGCGCGCGTTCGCGGAACTCGGACGCTTCGCCGAGGCGGAAGAGATCCTCCGCGCCGGCGCCGACCCGCGCCTCGAACGCTCCCGCGGCCGCGTGCGCGAAATCCTTTCCGAAAAGAGAAAAACCGTATCCGAAAAACCATGACGCATTCCTTCGAACTTCTTGCGGGCGTCGCCTACCTCGAAAACCTGCGGCAGGCGGCGCTGCTCTTCATCGCCCTGCTCGTTTCGATTTCGCTCCACGAATTCGGGCACGCGTGGATGGCGGACAAATGCGGCGACCCGCTCCCGCGGCGCCTCGGGCGCGTCACGCTGAACCCGCTCGCGCACGCGGACCGCTTCGGCACGCTGATTCTGCCGGGGCTGATGATTTTCGTTCCCGCCCTGCTCGGCGGCTCGCCCGGCATCATCTTCGGCTGGGGCAAGCCCGTCATGATTTCCCTGCCGAACCCGAAGACGCGCAAGCGCGACGACGTGCTCACGACGCTCGCCGGTCCCGCGATGAACCTGCTTCTCGCGGTTCTCGGCGCAATGCTGCTGGGCGTCTCCGCAGGGCTTTTCGGCGCGGGAACGCAGGAGACGGTCGCGCCGCACGTGAAGTTTTTCGCGCTTTTCCTGCAGCTCAATCTCGCGCTGATGCTCTTCAATCTCATTCCGGTGCCGCCGCTGGACGGCTCCCGCCTGCTCTTCAACACGGTGAAGATGAGCCGGGACGTCTTCGACAAGATCTCCCGCAACGCGTGGTGGATTCTGCTCGCGCTGATTCTGCTGCCTTCGCCGAGCAACTCGATTCTCCAGATCGTGCTCGGCCCGATCTTCGGCGCGCTCGCGAAACCGCTGATCCTGCTCGCGCAGGCGCTGGAATCGCTCGTCCTCTCCCTCCGCTGACCTCCGTTTCAGCCGCGAAGTCTCGCGCGCGGATTTCGCCGGGCGGGGGAAATTTTTCCGCTTTAAGCCCGGAAATTTTCGTCCTAAGATTTTTCGCTTATGAAAAAATCAACCGTCTATACTTTGCTCGCCGCCGTCCTGCTCGGGGCGCTGGCGATCTATTTCGCGCTCGAGATGCGCGCAGTCGCCGCCGAAAGCGAGCAGAAGCAGGCCGTCGTCGAAAAGCTCCGCGCGGAAAACCGCGAAGTCTTCACGCTCAAGGAACGCATCTCGGCGCTCGAAAAGCTCAACGCCGAATCCGTCGAGGACAGCAAGAAGCTTCTCGAAGAAAACGACTCGCTCAAGAACGTCATCGCCGTCAAGGACAACGACCTGGCGAAGATGAAGCTCTTTTCCGACGACGCCGCGAAGCAGCGTCTCGAAGCGCTCGAAGCGCGTTCCCGCGCGGAGGCCGCGCTCGCCGAGGAAAAGGCGCGCGCCGAAAAGCTGATCGCCGAAATCGAGGCCGCGAAAACGCGCGCCGACGAGCTCAGCGGCGAGATCGTCCGTCTGCGCGAGCGTTCCCGCGAGGCCGACGCCCTCGTCGCCGCGAAGAACGTCGAGCTCGAGGACCTCAAGGGCGACCTCGCCGCGTTCGAAGCGGAGCTCGCCGCCTCCCGCGAAATCATCGCCGAGCTGCAGCGCTGACCGCGCCGCCGCGTGCGCTCCTTCCCGCAGGAACCTCCCTGCGGGATTTTTTTGCGCGCGGCGGAGGCGGGAAAAATTTCCGTGCGTTCGGGAGAGTTTCCGCGGATAATCGGGTCATGATTTCCTTCGAAGAATTTTCCGAAAACTGCGCGCGCGTGCGCGCACGCGTCGCCGAAGCCTGCGCCGCGTGCGGACGCGATCCCGCGGACGTGACGATTCTCCCGGTGACGAAAAACCACCCCGTCGCCGCCCCGCTCTACGCCGCGCGCGCCGGATTCGCCGCCGTCGGCGAAAACCGCGTGCAGGAAGCCGTGACGAAGAAAAGAGAGTTCGCCGACGCCGCGCCCGCGGGAACGCCGGCGCCGCGCTGGGAGCTCATCGGCCACCTGCAGAGCAACAAGGCGCGCCACGCCGCCGAAAATTTCGACCGCGTGCAGAGCGTCGATTCCGTCGCGCTCGCGCGGAAGCTCGACCGCATCTGCGGCGAAATCGGGCGGGAACGCCTGCCGATTCTGCTGCAGGCGAACGCCGGGAGCGATCCCGCGAAATTCGGCACGACGGATTTCGACGCGCTGCGCGCGCTCGCCGAAGCCGCGCTCGCGGGAACGCGCCTGCGCCTCGACGGGCTGATGTGCGTCGCGCCCGTGGACGACGATTCGCTCGAAACCGCGCGCCGCTGCTTCGACACGCTTCGGGAATGGCGCGACCGGCTCGAAGACGAGTTCGGCGTGAAGCTCCCCGAGCTTTCCATGGGCATGTCGCACGATCTCGCGCCCGCCGTCGCCGCGGGCTCCACGACGGTGCGCGTCGGCACCGCGCTCTTCGGCGCGCGCGACTACGGCGCGAAAGGCTGAGCGGAAACGCGCGCGCGGAGAAAAATTTCGCCCTCCGGAACGCTGATGCATTTATAATTCGAAAAACTATGGAACAGCAGGAACTCAACGAACTTCAACAGCGCGTGGCGGCGGCGTCCGCGTTCGCGGGACGGCTGCGCGTCGAAATCGGGCGCGTCGTCGCCGGACAGGAAAAACTCGTCTCGCGCATGATCATCGGCTTGCTGACGAACGGGCATCTGCTCGTCGAAGGGCTGCCGGGACTGGCGAAGACGCTCGCCGTGAAGACGCTCGCGCAGGCGGTCGGCGGCACGTTCTCGCGCGTGCAGTTCACGCCGGATCTGCTTCCCGCGGACGTGACGGGAACGACAATCTACAACGCCGCGAAGGGCGAATTCTCCGTGCGACGCGGACCGATCTTCGCGAACGTCGTGCTCGCCGACGAAATCAACCGCGCGCCCGCGAAGGTGCAGGCGGCGCTGCTCGAAGCGATGCAGGAGCGGCAGGTGACGATCGGCGGCGAGACGCACGCGCTCCCGCATCCGTTCCTCGTGATGGCGACGCAGAATCCGATCGAGCAGGAAGGCACCTACCCGCTTCCCGAGGCGCAGATCGACCGCTTCCTCTTCAAGGTGCGCGTCGATTATCCCTCGCGCGACGACGAACGCCGCGTCGTCGAGCGCATGGCGCATCCGGAAACGAAGCTCGCCGCGAACCGCGTCTGCACGCTCGACGAGATTCTCGAAGCGCGCGCCCTGCTCGACAAGATCTACATGGACGAAAAGGTGCTGGACTACATTCTCGACCTCGTCGTCGCGACGCGTCCCGGGCGGCGGGATTCGCTCTCGTCGCGGCAGAGCGAGACGGACCTTTCGCGCATTCCCGAATGGGTCGCCGTCGGCGCTTCGCCGCGCGCGCCGATCGCGCTGGCGCTGTCCGCGCGCGCGCACGCGTTCCTCGAAGGCCGCGCCTACGTCGTGCCGCAGGACGTGAAGGCGGTCGCGCCGGACGTGCTCGCGCACCGCGTCTCGCTCACCTACGAGGCGGAGGCGGAAAACGTCTCGGCGCTCGACGTCGTGAGCTTCATTCTCGAAAACCTGAAGACGCCGTGAGCGCGCGTTCCCGCGGACGACGAAGATGATGGACGTCGGAGAGCTGATTTCGGAAGTGCGGCGGCTGGAGATCCGCACGCGCCGCGTCGTGGACGATCTCGTCGGCGGCGCCTACCGTTCCCGCTTCAAGGGGCGCGGAATCGAGTTCGAGGAAGTGCGCGAATACGCGTTCGGCGACGACGTGCGCGACATCGACTGGAACGTTTCCGCGCGCATGGGCGCGCCTTTCGTGAAGAAATACGTCGAAGAGCGCGAGCTGCAGGTCGTGCTCGCGGCGGACGTTTCGGCGTCGGGGCTTTTCGGCTCGGGCGCGAAGACGAAGCTGCGCACGGAAGCGGAAATCGCCGCACTGCTCGCGCTGAGCGCCGTGCGCAACCGCGACAAGGTCGGCATGATCACGTTTTCGGACCGCGTCGAAAAGCACCTGCCCGTGCGCGGCGGGCGCGCCCACGTGCTGCGGATGCTGCGCGAGCTCGTCGCGACCGAGCCGCAGGGACGCGGCACCGACGTCGCGGGAACGCTCACGCAGCTGCGGCGCTCGCTGAAACGGCGCAGCGTGATCTTCGTGATTTCGGATTTTCTCGACGCCTCGGAAGGCAGAGCGGACGCGCTGGGCATGCTCGCGCGGCGGCACGACGTCGTGCTCGTGCGCGTCGAAGATCCGGCGGAGCTGCGGCCGCCGTTCGCGGGCACGTGGAATTTCGCCGACGCGGAAACGTCCGCGCGCGGCGCCGTCCGCGGGAACGCGCGCGCGCGCAGACTCTGGGCGGAAACGACGGCGCGGGAACGCGACGCGTTCGCGCGGGAGGCGGCGCGGGCGGACGCGGAACTGATTTCCGTAGAATGCGGCGGCGACCTCGTCCGTCCGTTCGTGGAATTTTTCCGCGCGAGGTAAAAAAGAGGCAGCGAAGTCATGAACTCGTGAGGCGGCGGAACGCGAAGCGGAAAATCACGGCTTCCGCAGCCTCATGACTTCATGACTCCGTCACTTCCTCAGCGGAACATGATGACGGGAACGAGACAGCGGCGGACGAGCTCCGTCGTCGTGCTCCCGATGATGAACTGGCGCACGCGCGAGTGCCCGTAGGCGCCCATGATCAGGCAGGTGATGCCGTTTTCCTCGACGTATTTCTCCAGCGCTTCGCCGGGCGCGCCGGAAAGCACCTGAGTGACGGGCGAAATCGGTCCGCCCTTGAGACGCGCCTCCGCGGAGAAGAGCAGCCGCGTCGCGTCCGCCTCCGCGCCCGGCTTGGCGACGGTGACGAGATGGACTTCCTGCGTGATGAATTCCTTCTGCGTCGCGAGGTATTCCAGCGCGCGCGTCGCGCTCGGGCTGCCGTCGTAGGCGAGCACGATCTTCTTCTGCTCGATGAATTTCCGGTTGGCGACGAAGCACGGCCGCCGCGTGGAACGAATCACGCGCTCCATGTTGGAGCCCAGATGCCCCTTCGCGAAATTCGCGTTTTCGCCGCGCTTGCCGAGCACGATGACGCTGATGTCCTTGCGCTGGTTCTCGAACTCGTCGATGCAGTCCACGAGAATCCCCGAGCGGTGATGGAAATCGACGCGGTCGGGAATGCCCGCCTTGGCGAATTCGCCGCGGACGTAATTCTCGATCACCTTCGCCTTGCCGGACTCGATCTCGCGCAGCTGAGCGGTGAGCCCCATATAGGGCTGAGTTCCGAGCGCGCCGCCGAAATCCGCGACGAGCGGCGTTTCGTATTGCCAGAGTTCGGAGACGTAAAGCGCGGAGACGCGCATTCCCGTCTGCTTCGAAAGCCAGACGGCGTACGCCGTGCAGACCTGTCCGTAGCTCGAACCGTCAACGCAAACCAAGATATTATTCATGATGGGGAACCTTTCTGTTGGGGGTGAATTTTCGCCGGCGCGTGAACGCCCCGAAAACGCGCTTCATTATACGCGGAAAAATTTTTTTGGAAACGAAATTCGCGCCCGCGCGGGCGTTCCCGCAAGCGCGTTCACGGAATGCGCTGTTCGTCGAAGTCGATCATGTCGGCGAAGGAGATGATGTCCGTGCGGTCGAGCGCGTCCATCTTGCGCTTGGCGTCGTCGAGCGCCTCGCGCCCCATTTCGCTCATCCCTTTCTGCACGCATTCGCGGTTCCATTTCGCGACGCGCAGATCCTTCGGAAAAATTTCAAGCAGCTTCGCGTCGAGCTTCGCCTCGTCGTTCCCGCACTCGCGCACGGCTTCGACAACCGCCTGCGGATCCACGCCGAGGTGCAGACAGAGGAAGCGGTCGAAGCCCTTGCAGAAATTGCGGCGGTAGGACTTCGGGAGCGTTCCCGCGAGATGCTTGCGGATTTTCGCGATGAAGCGCGGCAGATGCAGCAGGCCCGTCGCCCTGTGCGGAATGTAGGGCGACGGCAGGTCGAGACAGATTTCGCCCGTCGCCGTGCTGTAAAGCATGTTCGGGTCGTCGGTGGGAGTCGGCAGAATCATGATTGAAAGCTGTAAAATTCGTGTTCGGGCGAGAACCGGCGCGTCGCGCCGTTCTCAGCTTAAATTCATCACTTCTCTTCGAGGCGCGCGGCGACGGCTTCGGAAAGCGCGAACACGGCGGCGGAAACGCCCTTCACGTAATTCGCGTAGCGCGCGTCGGCGGACGCCGCCGCGGGCAGCGGAACGCTCTTCGCGAAATCGTAGGCGAGGCTCGCCGACTTTCCGTCCGCGCCCTTCGCCCGGACGACGATCTGCGCGGCGATGCGGACTTCGCCGTCGAGCGCGCCGTCGAGCCGGTCGACGTAAACGGAGACGCTTTCGACGTCCCGCGTCTTCTTTCCGCGGAGCAGCTTCGAGACCTGCACGGGAACGGCGCGGCGGACGGCGCGAGCGAGCGGTTCCGCCCAGAGGCGCGAGTCGGCGCGCGCGACGGTGTTCTCGCCGGTGCGCGTGACGATCTGCGGCACGTCCGCGTAGTCGGGAACGGAGACGCGGGCGAAGGCGATTTCGGAAAAATTCCCCGAGGGAAGGGGACCGAAATCCGCGGGAACGTCGGCGTCGAGCGTGTAGAGCGTCGCCGGAGTCCGGTTGAAGCAGCAGCCCGCCGCGACGAGGAGCGCCGCCGCGAACGCGGGAAGCGCGAAAAGTTTTCCGTAATTTTTCTTCATGGTCGTGATCTGATTAAAACGGTGAACGTCGCAGGCTCTCACTTTTCCTGTTTTTCCTCGGGCGCCCCGAAGACGAGCGCCGACGGATTGCTCTGCAGATAATCGGCGAACGCGCGCACGGAACGCGCCGCCTCGGCGAGCTGTTCGAGCGTGTCGGCGAAATCCTCGCGCAGGGAGCCGCGCGCGCCGGTCATCGCCGAGCGCAGCGTCGCCGCGGTCGCGTCGATTTCCTCGAGCGTCGCGCGCAGCTCGTTCACGGCGGTGCGGAACTCGCCCGCGACCGGCCCGAAGTCGGCGTCGATTCTTTCGGAGAACGCCGCCGCGCTGCGCGTCAGCCGCTCCGCGTTGTCCAGGACGGAATGCAGGCGCGGATCGGCGAGCAGCTTCTTCGCGGACTCGCTCGCCGCGACGACGTTCGCGTTGATCTTCTCGAACTCGATCGCGTCGATGCCCGCGTTGAGCCTGCCGAAAGTATCCTCCACGGCGCCGGAAAAGCTCTTGAAGTCGATCTGCGAAAGGTTTTCCAGAATCCGCGCGACGGAGCCGAGCATCTGCGACATGTTGGACGTAATCGTCGGGATTTCCGGATAGCCGTATCCGTCTTCCGCGCCGCGCACGACGGCGGGCGTTCCCGGGAAGTAGTCCAGCTCGACGTAGAGCATGCCCGTGAGCAGGTTCGCCTGCTGGATGCGCGCGCGGAGCCCCTGCTCCACGCCGACCAGAAGGCGCCGCTTCACTTCCTCGTCGGAAATCGCGCGCCCGTCGCGGACGAAGGCCTCGTCGATTTCGATGACGACCGGAATCGCGCGCACGCCGCGGCTCTTCTCCTGGAAATGCACGAGAATCTGCTGCACCTTGCCGATCTTGACGCCCTTGAACTTCACGTCCGAATTGAGCGTGAGGCCGTTGAGCGAGTCCGTGACGTATATGATGAACGGATACGAACGCTTCGTGAACGTGAAGGAGCCGAACGCGACGAAGGCGACGACGATCAGCGCGAGCGCGCCGAGCACGAAGACGCCGATGAGCGAATGATTGACGGGTTTACTCATTGTTGTCGGGAGGGATTCGAAATGGCGGAGGGCGCGGGGAGCGTTCCCGCGCGCGTGAGAAATTCGCGGATCGCGGGCGAAGGCGGATCGTCGCGGAGCTTCCGCGGGTCGCCGACGGCGCCGACGGTCTTCGTCGCCGTGTCCAGGAAAAGGCAGCGGTCGCCGATGGCGAAGATGCTATCCAGCTCGTGCGTGACGATGACGATCGTCGTGCCGAGCGAATCGCGGATGTTCAGCGTCAGGTCGTCGAGCAGCTTGGAGCTGAGCGGATCGAGCCCCGCGCCGGGTTCGTCGAAAAAGAGAATCTCGGGGTCGAGCGCGATCGCGCGCGCGATGGAGGCGCGCTTCGCCATGCCGCCGGAAATCTCCGACGGGTAGTAATTCTCGAAGCCGGAAAGCCCGACGAGCGCGAGCTTGCAGCGCGCGAGCTCGTCGCGTTCGCGCGGGTTCAGCGTCGTGTATTCCTCGATCGGGAGCTCGACGTTCTCCAGCAGCGTCATGGACGACCACAGCGCCCCGCCCTGGTACATCACGCCGACGCGGCGCAGCAGCTCGTCGCGTTCGCGCGGAGCGGCGGCGCCGACGTTCTCGCCGAAGAGCCGAATTTCGCCTTCCGCCGGGCTTTTCAGACCGATGAGGTGGCGCAGCAGCGTCGATTTGCCGCAGCCGCTCCCGCCCATGATGATGAAGATTTCGCCCGCGCGGACGTCGAAGTTCAGCCGCTCCATCACGACGTGGGAACCGTAGGCCATCTTCAGATTCCGGACGGATATGGGCGCGGGCACGTTCATCGCTCAGAATCCCATCGCGTTGAAAAGCACGGCGAAGACGCCGTCGCCGATGACGATGAGCACCATGCCCAGCACCGCCGCGGACGTCGCCGCGCCGCCCACGTCGAGCGAGCTCTTGCCCGCCGCCATCCCGCGGTGGCAGCCCGCCCAGGCGACCAGAAAGCCGAAGAAGAAGCTCTTGAGCACGCCGGAAAACACATGCTTCATGTTCAGCGTGACGACGATCTGCCGCCAGTACTGCTCCGGGGTGATGTCCATCGAGCCCATCACGAAAAGCCCGCCGAGCATCCCGACGCAGTCCGAATAAAGCGTGAGCAGCGGCAGCATCAGCGTCAAGGCGATCAGCCGCGGGAGCACGAGGTATTCCACGGGATTGACGCCGAGCACGCGCAGCGCGGAAATCTCCTCGCTCGCCTGCATGCTCCCGATCTGCGCCGCGAACGCCGAACCCGTGCGCCCGCACATGATGACGCTCGTCATGATGACGCCCATCTCGCGCGTCATCGCGAGCGCGATCAGGCTCGCGACGTAGATCACCGCGCCGAACTGCTGCAGCTGCATCGAGCCGATGTAGGCGAGAATCATGCCCGTGATGAAGGAGATCAGCGTGATGATCGGCAGCGCGTTCACGCCGCATTCTTCGATGAAATAAAGCACGTCGCGGCGGCGGAAACGCGCCTTGCCGCGAAGCAGACGGACGACGGCGACCACGGTCTCGCCGAAGAAGCTCATCGCGCGATCGGCGTCGCGGAAGATTCTTTCGCCCCAGCGGCCGACGCGCGCCGTGAACGCCGGATCGCTCCCGTGCTCGGCGTCCGGCGGGCGGCGGTTCGCGAGCGTGAGGTCGAGCAGCTTCGCGACGTCCGCGGGCAGCGTCTCGCGCGCAAGGAGAATCCCGCGTTCGGAGCACAGCGCCGCGCAGCGGACGACGTAGCAGAGCAGGCTCGAATCGAAGCGCCCGAGCGCGGAGCAGTCGAAGCGGAGCGTTCCCGCGCGCGTTCCCGGCGCGAGCGCGGCGAGAGCGGCCTCAAGCGAGCTCTCGTCGGAGAGCCCGTCGGCGAGCGCCCACGTGCCGGAAATCCGGGCTTCGAGCACGACGCCGCGCGCGTCCGTCCCCGTCGTCGAAACGGGAACGGGCGGCCGCGCGCAGGGCTGTTTTTTCGAGGCTTTCACGAAAGGAAAATCTTGCCCGAAGCCTAAGAGCCGCCTCCGCCCTTGGCGAGAGATTTTTTGCGACGCGACGCGGGGAGTGACGAGCTCATGAAGGAGTCCTTTGCGCCCGGCTTCACCGAAAGGATTTCAAGAATTTTCTTCGCGAAACGAACCGCGAGGAGGCTCCATGGACTCCGCAACTTCATCACCTCCGCCGCTCACGCCGCGTCGGGATCGGTGAGGACTTCGATGAGAACGGGACCGGGCGTCGCGAACGCGCGGGCGAGGTTCTCGTGCAGCGTCGCGGGATCGGAAATGCGCACGCCGGCGCTTCCGCAGAGCTTCGCGAACTCCGCAAGATTCGGATTGTGCAGGCGCGTTTCCCACACGCTCACGTGCGCGTTGCGCTGTTCGAGCGAAATCTTCGCCAGCTCGGAATTGTTGAACACGACGCATTTCACGTCCATGCCGCAACGCACGACCGTCGTCCATTCGGCGAGATACTGCCCCAGTCCGCCGTCTCCCACGACGGCGACGACCGGGCGCCTGCCGAGCGCGGCGTTGTCCCGCGTCGCGCACCACGCGCCGATCGCCGCGGGCAGCCCCACGCCGATCGAGCCGAGGTAGAACGACAGCAGCGCGCGCTGATTCTTCGCCTCGAAATATCTGCCGAACGCGTAAGCGACGTTCCCGACGTCCACGGAGACGACGGCATTCTCGGGCACGCATTCCGAGAGCGCGGCGCAGACGGCCGCAGGCGCGATTTTCCCCGGCGCGCTCCGCTCGGCGCGGCGGCGTTTCTCGGCGCGCCATTCCGCCCAGAGCGCGGCGACGCGTTCCCGCGGATTCTCCGCCGCGACGTTCCCGCGCAGCAGACGCGTCAGCGCCGGGAGCGTCTCCGAAAGTTCGCCGAGCACGCCGCAGTCGATCTTGCGCAGGCGGCCGAGCGCGGCGGGATCGCGGTCGATCTGCACGGTCGGCCTGCCCTTCGCGATTTCGGAGTGATTGCTGAAAGAGACGCCGAGCCCGACGATGCAGTCGCAGTCCGCCATCATCTTCGCGGAAACGAGCGTGCCGCTGCGCCCGACGACGCCGCACGCGAGCGGGAAGGCGTCGGACACGAAACCCTTGGCACGGTAGGTCGTCGCGACGGCGGCGTTCGCCGCTTCCGCGAACGCGAGCGCCTCGGCGACCGCGTGGCGGCAGCCTTCCCCGACGACGACGAACGGCCGCTTCGCGCGGGAAATCATCGCGGCGGTCTCGGCGAGCGCGGCGTCGGAAGCGCACGTCGCCACGCCGTTGAAAATTTCGCCCTCGGGCGTTCCCGCGGGCGCGTCCGGCGCGACGGCGACGTTCTGCACGTCGTCGGGCAGCACGATCTGCGCGACCGAGCGCGTCAGAATCGCGTGCCGCGCGGCGCGCGAAGCGAGCGCGGCGAAATCGGACGAGGCGGCCGCCGTCTGCTGCAGGCTCGCGGCGGCTCCGAGCGCGCGCACGAGATCGATTTCCTGAAAGGCGTTTCGGCCGAGTTCGCGGCTCGGCACCTGCCCCGTGAGCGCGATCGCAGGAGCGCGGTCGAGCGCGGCGTCCGCGAGCCCCGTAAGCAGATTCGTCGCGCCCGGTCCGGCGATCGTCAGACACGCGGCGGGCATTCCCGTGAGCTTGCCGTAGGCCGCCGCCGCGAACGCCGCCGCGCCCTCGTGGCGGATGCTGACGAACTCCATTTCGCCGCGCTCGGCGCAGCGGCGGATCGCGTCCGCCATGCCGAGATTCGAGTGCCCGACCATGCCGAACACTCGCCGCACGCCGAAGTTGCGCAGCGTCTCCGCGATCAGGTCGGACGCCGTGCGCGTCGCCGCCTCCGACCCCGCGTCGCCGCCCGCCGTTCCCGCGGGAACGGATTTTTCCGCCGGCGCGTCCGCCGTTTCGGGAACGGGCGCGAACATGTCCTTGCCCACTCCGCAGATCGGGCAGGTCCAGCCTTCCGGCAACGCGTCCCAAGCCTTGTTTTCCTTTTCTTCGTCATAGACGAAACCGCAAACGCCGCATTTGTATTTCATACGAAAATAAAACCATTCCAATTCTCCCCGCGCAACGACGAAAACAGCGAGGGCGAAACCGAGGAGTTCAAAAGGTATTCACTCCTCAACCTTTTCGATTCTCCAGCTCCTCGACTTCCGAGAGCCACATGGCGGCCTCGGCGTCGGAGGGCATGCGCCAGTCGCCGCGCGGCGAAAGCCCGATCGCGATGACCTTCGGGCCGTCCGGGCACGCCGAGCGCTTGAACTGCTGCGAGAAGAAGCGCCGCAGGAAGACGCCGAGCCATCTGCGGATCGTCTCCGCGTCGTAGGCGCCCGCGAACGCCTTTTCCGCGAGGAAGAAAATCTTGCGCGGCGTGAACGCGTTCCCGCAGAAATGGAACAGGAAAAAGTCGTGCAGCTCGTAGGGGCCGACGAGGTCTTCCGTCTTCTGCGCGATTTCGCCTTCGGCGGTGGGCGGCTTGAGCTCGGGGGAAATCGGCGTGTCCACGATGTCCGCGAGCGTGCGCGCGACTTCCTCGCTGCGGCGCTCGGCGGCGAACCACGCGATGATGTGGCGGATGAGCGTCTTGGGCACGCCGATGTTCACGTGATACATGGACATGTGGTCGCCGTTGAAGGTGCACCAGCCGAGCGCCGCCTCGGAGAGGTCTCCCGTGCCGACGACGAATCCGCCGAAGCGGTTCGCGAGATCCATCAGAATCTGCGTGCGTTCCCGCGCCTGAGCGTTTTCGTAGGCGGCGTCGAAGCTGTCCGCCGGATGCCCGATGTCGTCCAGGTGCTGCGCGACGGCGGGAACGATGGAAATCTCCTTCGCCTCGACGCCGAGGCGCGTCATCAGGTCGAGCGCGTTGCGGCGCGTGCGCTCGGACGTTCCCGGACCCGGCAGCGAATAGCCGTGAATCCCCGCGGGATCGAGCCCGAGCCGCGCGAACGCCTCCTTCACGACGAGAATCGCGAGCGTCGAATCCAGACCGCCGGAAATGCCGAGCACGACGTTTTTCGTCCGCGTGTGCGCGAGCCGGCGCATCAGCCCAGCGACCTGAATGTCGAACGCCTCGCGGCAATGGCGCTCGCGCACGACGTCGTCGCCGGGCACGAACGGCGTGCAGGAAATTTTTCCGAAAACCTCCGCCGGCAGCTCCGTGTGCGAGGCGGGCAGCGGGAAGTGCACGCGGCGGAACTCGCGGCGCGTTCCCGCCGTGTCCGACGCGAGAAATTCCGCGTTCGTGCGCCGCTGGTGCGCGAGCAGATCGACGTCCGCCTGCGCGAAGACGAGCGTTCCCGCGGCGGGAAATTTTTCCGAAGCCGCGAGCATTTCGCCGTTCTGCGCGATGAAGCACTCGCCCGCATAGACGATGTCCGTCGTCGATTCGCCCATGCCCGCGCCCGCGTAGGCGTAGGCGGCGAGGCAACGCGCGGACTGCATGCGCACGAGGTCGCGGCGGAACTGCGTCTTGCCGACGACTTCGTCGCTCGCGGAAAGGTTGAAGATCATCGACGCGCCCGCGAGCGCGAGCCTGCCGCTCGGCGGCTCCGTGACCCACAGATCCTCGCAGAGCTCGACGCCGAAGGAGCAGGAACGGAAGAGGCTGTTTTCGAAAATGAGATCCGCGCCGGCGGGAACGGAATAGCCGCACGCGCCGATTTCGATTTCGGAGACGCGAAGTCTGTCCGCGGGCGCGAACCAGCGCTTTTCGTAAAACTCGTGCGTGTTGGGCAGGTGCGACTTCGGCACGACGCCGAGCGCCTTCCCGCCTCCGAGCACGACCGCGCAGTTGTAGAGGTGCTGGCGGATGAGCAGCGGCGCGCCGACGATTGCCGTGACGTCGAGCTCCGCCGTGAGCTTAGCGAGCGCGAGCAACCCGCGCTCGACTTCGCGCAGCAGCGCCGTCTGGTAAAAGAGGTCTCCGCAGGAATGACCCGTGAGCGAGAGTTCCGGGAACACGACGACCGCCGCGCCCTGCTCCGCCGCGCGGCTCATCAGCGTGCCGATTTCGCGGACGTTCGCGGGCACGTTCGCCAGATGCAGCACGGGCGACGCCGCCGCGATTTTCACCAAGCCGAAGTCGATTGAGGTCTCGTTGCTCATGCGCCCAATAAAAACGCGTTCCCGCCGGGAACGCAAGCGCGCCGCGCGCGGACGGAGGCGATGAAGACGCATGCGCCCGGCTTCGCCGAAAAGGAAATTTTTCTTCGCGAAGCGCAAAAAAAAACGGCGGTCGGGAACGCCCTTCCCGGCCGCCGCTCGGCGCGCGCGCTTCGAAGGCGCGCCGCCGATCGTACTTATTACTGATTCGAGAAAATCTGGAATCCCGCGTAGGCTTCCGCGCCGTGCTCGTCGAGGTCGAGCCCGCGCAGCTCCGTCTCCTCTTCGACGCGCAGACCGAGCGTCTTCTTGATCACCCAGAAAATCGCCAGCGCGCACGGGAACGAGACGAAGCCCGCCAGCACGCCGAGCAGCTGCACGCCGAACGTGTATTCGGGAACCGTCGAAAAGATCCCCACCGCGAGCGTGCCCCAGACGCCGCACACGAGGTGCACCGAGACCGCGCCCACGGGATCGTCCACGCGCAGCTTGTCCACGAGCAGCACCGAGAGCACGACGATCACGCCGCCGATGAGCCCGATCAGAATCGACGCGCCCCACGACACGCAGTCCGCGCCCGCCGTGATGCTCACGAGCCCCGCGAGGCAGCCGTTCAGCGTCATCGAGAGATCGGGCTTCTTCAGCACGATGCTGCTCGTCAGCGCCGCGCCCACGATGCCCGCCGACGCGCCGAACATCGTCGTCACGAGCACGAACGAAATCTTTTCCGGATCCGCGTTGAGCACGCTCCCGCCGTTGAATCCGAACCATCCGAACCACAGCAGGAACACGCCGATCACCGCGAGCGGCATGTTGTGCCCCATGATCGGACGCGCCACGCCGTTGACGAATTTTCCGATGCGCGGGCCGACGAGAATCGCTCCCGCGAGCGCCGCCCAGCCGCCGACCGCGTGCACGAAGGTCGAGCCCGCGAAGTCGTGGAAGTTAAGATCCGCGAGCCAGCCTCCGCCCCAGCCCCACGAGCCGACGATCGGATAGACGAGCGTCACGAACACGACCGTGAACAGCAGGAACGAGTTGAGCTTCATGCGCCCCGCGACCGCGCCGGAGACGATCGTCGCGCTCGTCGCCGCGAACATGCCCTGGAAGAAGAAGTCCGTCCAGTACGTGAACGCGCCGTTGTACGCGAACGGATCGCCCTCGGGCGGCGTCAGCCCGAAGCCGCCGAAGCCGAACACGTGTCCGAGCAGCCAGTTGCCCGCGCCCGGATACATCATCGCGAAGCCGACCGCCGCATAGGTCAGAAAGCCGATCGGCGGCACCATCGTGTTCTTGAACAAAATGTTCGTGCAGTTCTTCGCCCGGGAAAGACCGGACTCCACCGCCGCGAATCCCAGGTGCATCATGAAGACGAGCATTCCGCCGATGAGCACCCAAAGATTGTTCACGAAGAAGTTCTGCGCCGAATCCGCCGCCGGAACGGGCGAAACCGCGGGAACGACGGCCGCCGCCGCCGCGGGCGTTCCCGCCGCGTCCTGAGCGAAGAGCGTTCCCGCCGCCGCGACCGACGCGCCGACGAGCGCAGTCAATATCAGATTTTTTCTGTTCATAAAATTTCCTTTGTTTTTTCAGAGGTGATTTCTTGTCGCCTGCCGCTTTTCCTCACCCGATCGCGCCGGAGTTTTCCTCCTTCGTGCGGATGCGGATCGCGCGCTCGAGCGGCAGCACGAAAATCTTGCCGTCGCCGATGTGTCCGGTCGCCGCGCCCGCCATGATGCCCTGGATCGTGCTTTCGACGAACTCGTCGTTCACGGCGATCGTGAGCTGCACCTTCTTGAGCAGATTCACTTCGACCTCCGCGCCGCGATAGGCCTTCACGAAGCCCTTCTGCTCGCCGCAGCCGAGCGCGTTGGTGACGGACATTTTGTAGATCCGCCGCATGTATAATTCCTGCTTCACGGCGTTGAGCCGCTCAGGCTTGATGTATGCGATTATCATTTTCATAACGTTGAAACGAAGAATAATGACCGCCGCAAAGCACGCGCCGTGCCAAGGCGAAATCCTTGATTTCATGCGGGTTACGCGCCGATCCGCCGCGTTTCCCCTCAAGCCGTTTTTACATTTTTCGAACGCCGCTTCCGTGCCCCGGTAAAAATTTTGTAAAGAAAGCCGCGAGCTTGAAAAAATGAAATTCGTCCGCACAGACTTTTTCGAAAATTACGGACGGACACGGATTTTTCGGGCGCGGAGCGGTTGAGAACGCGGAATGGGCGGCGGCGTTACCTCCTTTTAGAGGAAGCTGCATGTCTCCACGCTTCGCCGCCTGCCCCTGGCGAAATCGCCGCTTCTTTCCGTCTCCGCGTGTGCGGATCTCGCGGGCAAAAAATCCAAGACGAAATCTGCGGACGGGAACGCTCTTTCGGCAGATCGTTCTTATTCAGTTTCGCTCCCTTCGCCCCGGTTGCGAATACCGGTGCAAGCCAAAATTTTTGGCCACGAAAAACACGGAAAGGCACGGAAAACCTTTTCGGGGAAGCGACTTGGCTTCACGCTTCGCTTAGCAGTCGCTTGTCGGAAGCGCAGACACAGAGTTTTCCCGCCAAAATGCCAAGACCACAAAGGAAAAGGAGCATTCCTTTTTCGTCGCCGCGGAACTCCGTTGCTCCGTTTCTTCGTTCCTCTGTGTTGCTTTGTCTTAAAAATCAGACTTATGTTCACTTGTCAGACAAAATCCGATGATTACGAGGCTCGGCAGCGTTTACCCCTCGGTATTCGCAACCAGGGATACTGTGCGCAGAAACGATTTCCATTTTCACGCAAACAAACAACAACAAACCAAGGATGCTTATGAAAAAATATCTCATCACTGCGGCGGTTTTACTTACGGGAACCGCCTTGACGAACGCGGAGACAGTGCTGACGACGACGTTCGGCAACGCGGCGCAGGCAACCGCGAGCAACGTCACGCTCACCAACACCTGGTCGGCCGGATTGGATCCGGAAGTGCTGGCTCTGCTCGACCCCGTCACCGGCTCCGTCACGTCGTTCAGCGCTCTTAGTTCCTCAGGGAGTGCGATTGCAACTCCTTATTTGACGAGCGGAACCGTCGGACCCATCACGAGCTTCTTTTCGCCTAACGTGAATGTCGGAACGGCGAAACTTGGACTTCGGCATTCACCTATTCCGGAGGAATTACCGGCATCACGAGCCTCGATTCCGTCACGCTGAACGTCGGACTTTACAACTCAGACGGCAAATGGCAGTCCTCCACCGTCACCCGCTACTTCGATTTCACCCTGACGCTGAAAAACGGAGGGGACACGCTAGGGACATTCTCACTCTCCGACGTTTCGATAACGGGAGTGAATGACAGCAACACCAACGCGAACGTCACGCTCACCTCCGCGTCGCCGATTCTTCTGAGCTCACTGCAGAGCAGCGACTCGCTCGTCGCGGAACTGGCGGTTTCCAAAGGTGCAAGCAATCCGTCATCCGGCGGCTGCTTCATCGGCCTCAATTCCATCGCCTATTCCGGTTCCGTGATTCCCGAGCCCTCGACGTTCGGGCTGCTCGCGGGCTTGGGGGCGCTGGCGCTCGCGGGAACGCGTCGCCGCCGTCGCCGCTGATGCCCGCGAACGGGGAAGCGGCGCGGGTGCATCGCCTCCGCCGCTTTCCCTGTTTTTTCTTCGGATTCGTCTCACGCAAAAATTCCCCGCCCCATGCTCACTATTCCGAATCTTTCTTTCTGCGCGACAGCACTGGCGATCGCGCCTTTCGTCGTTTCCGCGGCCGAGGTTGCCGTCGCGGAGAGCATTCCGGCGGCGGGTTCGAAGCCGAACGTCATCTTCATTCTCGTGGACGACATGGGCTGGGGCGACCTGAACGCCAACTGGCGCTACGGCTCGACGTTCAACAACCGCACGCGCAACGCCGACAATTCCTACGCGACGCCCGGGCTCGACGCGATGGCGGCGGACGGCATGCTGCTGCTGCGCCACTACACGGCGGCGCCGGTCTCGGTGGCGGCGCGCGCGTGTCTGCTCACGGGCATGCACACGGGGCACACGCGCAACGTGCGCGACAACTGCTTCGACCACCCGATAGCGAACGTGCACACGCTCGGCAGCGTGATGCGCGACGCGGGCTACGCAACGGCGGTCATCGGGAAATGGGGAATCGGCGGCGGCGGGCAGTCCGAACTCTCGGAGACGGCCCTGCCGCGGGCGCGCGGGTTCGACTACTTTTTCGGGCAGAACGCGCACCTCGGCGGGCACTTTCATTATCCGGCGCTCAACACGGGCTCGGCGACGACGGCGATTTACGAGAACGACGAAGTCATTCAAAACCAGTATTCCGGCGTTTCGAAAAATCCGCTCGAAAAGGTCGTCGCGTACTCGACGGACCTCTACACCGCGCGCGCGAAAAAATGGATCGCCGACAACGATCCCGCGGCGACGGGGAAACCGTTCTTCCTGCTGCTGACGTACACCGCGCCGCACGGCTCGCTGCGCGTGCCGCCGTGCTCGTACCCGAGCGGCGGCGGCAAAAACGGCGGAATTCAATGGGTGGAGACGACGGCGGAGGGCGTCACAGTGCAGACCTGCAACACGTCCACGGAGGCGCTCGCGACCGCCGCGGGCGCGACGTGGGCCGGGCTCGACGGCTACATTCACGAAGAGAACGCCGGCTTCGCGAACGACGCGGCGCGGCGGCACTCGACGATGGTGCGGCGCGTCTCCGACGCCGTGGCGGACATCCGGCAGCTGCTCGCGGACATGAACATCGCGGAGGACACGCTCATCGTCTTCACGTCGGACAATGGTCCGCACAACGAGCAGGGAAGCGACGCCGCGCAGGGCATCTACGCGTCGAGCTCGCCCGCGCAGGATCCGTCGTTCTTCAAGACTTACGGCATGATGGACGGCATCAAGCGCAGCTGCTTCGACGGCGGCATGCGCGAGCCTGCGATCGTGTGCTGGCCGAAGAAAATCGCGCCCGGCTCCACGAGCACGCACGCGAGCCAATTTCAGGACTGGCTCGCGACGCTCTCCGATCTCGCGAACGCTGAAGTGCCGGCCTCGTCGAGCGGCGTCTCGCTCCTGCCCGATCTCACGGGCGAAGGCACGCAGGCGGACTGCGACATCTGGGTCGATTACAGCGGCACGAATCCGGCCGGATACTCCGACTGGATCGCCGCGCACAAAAACGCAACGAACACGAATCAGCTGATCCTCTACGTCAAGGGCGAGGACGGCAAGGACTACAAGGGATTCGTGCGCGGTCTGACCGCGGGAACAGTCTTCTCCGAACTCGATTTCGAAATCTACGACACGCTCGACGACCCGCAGGAGACGACGAATCTCGCCGGCACGGAGACCGACGCCGCAAACGGCATCACGGAAAAACTCCGCAAAAAAGCCCTGAGGACGCGCCGTGAGCCCGACGGCACCGCGGATGCCGGAACACGCGCGTATTTCACCGCCACCGCGAACGCCGTCCCGCCGGACGCGCCGCGCAGCGACGTGAAGGCTCGGCTGAATTTCGAAATCTTCGCGCCGGAAAAGGCGTTTCCGTGGGTGCCGGATTTCCGGCAGACGCACCTGAAGGCGAAGACGTCCGGAACGGCGCGGCTCGAATCCGCGGGCATGCTGATGCCGGCGGAAGCGGGCGCGACCGCAGGTCCGGTCGGCGTCACGCTCGAAGGCTTCATCACGGTGCCGACGACGGGCGAATACGTTTTTTATCTGAAGACCGACGCGAACGAAGGCTCGAAGGCGTTCGCGAAGCTCCACGGCGTGATGCCGCTGATCGACGCGGACAACTGCTACACGGCGGGCGCGGAAGCGAGCTCATACATGAACGTCGGCACCGAGCGCGCGAGCGGCACGCGGAAAATCCTCCTCGCGGCCGGCACGCATCCGTTCCGCCTCGAATACGTCGCCGCGTCGGGCACGGCGGGCGCCTCTCTTGAGATGAAGTGGCTGCTCCCGGGCGCGGATGAAGCGACGGCGATTCCCGCGGACGCGTTTTCCGTCGGCTCGGATTTCGGCGTGAACACACGCGAGATCAGCACGTTCTCGGCCGGAGGAAAATACGTTCTGGAAGTGACGAAATCCTCCGGAACGACCTGGAGCGCGTCCACGGATTCCGGCGGCTGGATCGAGATTTCCCCGGAAGAAAATCTGAATTCCGCCGCGACTTCGGGAAAACTGAGGATCTCCGTCGCGAACAATCCCGCCGGCGCGCGCCGCGAAGGCACGATCACGCTCGTCTGCACCGACGGCGCCGAACAGACGATCACCGTTTCGCAGGAAGTCGCGGAAAACTATTCCGGCTGGAAGACGTATGCGTTCGGCGAAGAGGCGGAATCGGACGCGGCCGCGCCGGACGAGAGTTTTTCCGGCGACGAAGTCCCGAACGTCCTCAAATACGCGCTCGGGCTCGACGCGAAGAAAAAATACGGCGACCTCGGCGAAGCGAGCATCGAGAAGGACGCCGAAGATTCGGAGGACGAATTTCTCCGCGTGACGTATCCGAAAAACACGCTCGCCGAGGATGTCGAGTTCTTCGGCGAACTCTGGGACGAAAACACGGGCGCGTGGACGAACGGCGCGGACGCGGTCGAAATCATCGAAGACGCCGACGCGGGCACGATCTCCGTACGGAGCAGAATCCCGGCCGCAGGATCCGTCCGTCAGTTTCTCCGTCTGAACGTACGCCTGACCACATACTGAATTCCGATTCGACGCCATGAAACATTTCTTTTCAGCGATACTCGCCTTTTCTCTCGCGTGCGTGCCCGCGGGAGCCGCGGAAGACGCCCTGTGGACGACGACTTTCACCAACAAGACGAGCCTCGCGACCGCGCTCGCCGACGGCGTCGATCTCGAAGTCGCCTTCGTCTCGTGCAAGGACGCCGCGACCGGAGGAAGCGACGTCGCTCAGCTCTCGAGCGGAAGCATCGCGGGCACGACGACGCTCTTCACGCCGGACACGAACGTGCAGACGAACTCGACGACGAAGGGCTGGACGGCCAACTTCACCGTCAAAAACAACGGAGCGGGCACGGTGAGCGTCAGCAGGATTTCGCTCGTGCTCGTCGCCTTCAACAGCAGCGGCGACGCACAGGTGGGGACGCGCAATCTCAAGCTGACGGTCGCGTTCGACGGCGTGAAGTTCACGCAGGACGATCTCGCCGTCACGAATTTCACGGCGGACGGGCAGACGGTCGAAGCGGCGCTTCCCTACCTCGTCGAGCTCGAACCCGGAAAGACGTATTCGCTCGCGATCACGGCGGGCACGCCGACGACCACGCAGGGCGGCTGCTTCTTCGGGCTGCGCGCGTTCTCCGGAATTCTCCCCGCGCCGAAAGTCTGGGAAGCGTGGACGCTCCCGCAGGGCTTCGTCGCGAAAAGCCTTCCCGCAGGCACGACGAGCTATTTCTCCGCGACCGTTCAGAAACCCGCGCTCACGGAAGCCGCAGCTAGTTTTTACGCGAACGACGAGACCGGAGAAATCACGATTCTTGCAGACGAAGACGTGGACTTCTCCGAGCTTCTCGAAAGCGGCCGCGCGTACCTCCTCGAAATCGTGACGGAGAAAGGCGACGCCGTCTTCCTGCTCAACCGCGATTTCTGGCGCGGCGAAAGCGGAGACTCGTGGCGCGCGGAAGGAAACACGCTGACCGTCGCCGACAGCGACGCCGTGCGGCTGCTCGCGCAGACGCCGGGAACGGCGTTCCGTCTGCGCGAAGCGTGGACGACGGACGAAATCTTCGGCGCGAGCTTCGCCGCCGGAGAACTCAAGGTCGGAACCTCGCTCAGCGGCGACGCCGTCTATCCGAACATCGGCGGCGGCGCGACGATAAAGCTTTTCTATAAAAACAGCTCCGGCTGGGCGACGACCGGACGCTGGGGCGCAAACGCCTCGTTCGGAGACATTCCCCTGCACCCGCACGAGCCCGTACGCGTCGTGAGAAAATCCGGCGCGGATCTCGTGCTCGCCGTCGCGGGTGCGACGCTGAACGGGGACGCGCTCGTAAAGATGGACTCCGCGCGCGAACTTCTCTGCACGGGAGACGCCTTCCCGCAGACGTTCGGCAACTCCGGCGCGGGCGCGATGAGTTTTCTGACCTCCGCGAAAATTTTCTCCGGAGGCGCCTGGCTCGAAGCCGAGAACGCGGACGAGCTCGGAGAGGCCGTTCTCGTCGAACGCTCCTCCGAAGACCCGGACGAGATTTTCAAGACGTTCAAAATTTTCACGCGATGATTCTCGCGAGGACACAGGAAGGAATTCTCAAAATGCGTAAATTTCTGACGACGGTTTTTCTCTCGGCCGCATGCGCGTGCGCGCCGATCGCACGCGCGACGGACGCGACCTCGGCCGACCTTCTGTTCTTCAACGACCCAGAGAACGGAAGCAGCTTCGTGATCAACGACTCCGTCGGCAACGCGCTCGCAACCGGCTGCATGGCAATCGGGCAGCTCTCGACCGAAGTCGTCTCGGGCTCGGCCGCGGAGATTTTCGCGGAGTTTTCGCGCGCTGAAAATCATGCCGACATCGCGCCCGGCGAGAACGGAAACTTCTTTTCCGGCACGGAATTTTCCGCGCAGACGCTCGTGGAGAACGGAAGATTTTCGGGCACGCTCTATTTTTTCATCGGCAACGGCGCGAACGCGGCGAGCTCGACGGAGTTCACGCTCTTCGTGTTTCAGAATCCCGCCGACGAATCGTTTTACGATTACGACACGCTCGCGGCCGATATGGCGGCAGAATTCGCGTTCGCGTCGGACATGGTTCTCGCCGACGCTGAACACGACTGGATGCCGCGCACGGCCGCGGGCGTCTTCGGAGCGATCCGCGAAATCGACGGCGGCGAGACGCTCTTGATCAACCTCATTTCCGTTCCCGAACCTTCGGCGTTCGCGCTGCTCGCGGGACTAGGCGCTCTCGCCCTCGCGGGAACGCGATGCCGGCGGAAAATCTCCCGCTGACTCCCGCTCACGCCTGTTTCGGCGCGGGCGAGGTGCGGCGCTTGTGCAGGACGTAGCACGCGACGCCGAGCGCGAGCGCGAACTGCGGAATCAGGCAGTAGAGCACGGCGTCGTAGCTCCCGAAATATGCGAAGATCGCCGCGCTCATCTGGTTGCCCGTCAGCCCGGCGACCGCCCACGCGGTGAGGCTCAGTCCGTGGATTTTGCTGATGTTGCGCATGCCGAACTGGTCGGCGAGCAGCGTCGGCAGATTGGAGAAGCCCGCCCCGTAGGTCGCGGAAATGACGCAGAGCATCGCGACGAGCGCGTAGCGGTTGAAGCCGCTGAGAATCGCCGCCGCGATCGGCGCCACGGACAGCGCGAAGATGACGATGTAGATGTTCGCGCGGTAGCGGAATCTGTCCGAGACCGCCGAAAACGCGAGCCGCCCCGCGCCGTTGAACACGCCCATGACCGCGACCGCCGTGCCGCCGAGCGCCGCGGCGGCGACCGCGCCGATTTCCGGTCCCGCGAACGCCTCGATCATCGGCTTCGCCGTCGAGATCAGCGCGAGTCCGCAGTGAATGTTCAGGAAGAACATCAGCCAGATCAGCAAGAAGACGCCGTTGCGCAGAATGCTTGTGTAGCGGAAAGGCACCTCGTTTTCATGCGCGACGGAAACGCTGTCGTCGTAAGGTTTTTTGATGAGCAGCGCACCCGCGAGCATCGGCACGACGTAGATGCCTGCGAGAATCGCGAGCGTCGCGGCGATCGAGCCCGTCGCGTTCAGAATCGGCGTGGAGATCCATTTCGCCAGCGTGCTCGCGAAACCGAAGCCCATGATCGCGATGCCCGTCGCGAGCCCTTTGCGGTCGAAGAACCACATCATCAGCGTCTTCACCGGCGAGATGTAGCCGATGCCCAGCCCGACGCCCATCAGGCAGCCGTAGCCGAGATAAATTCCCGCGAGGCTTTTGAAATGCAGCGCGATCGCCGTCATGAGCAGCCCGCTCACGAAGCACGCGCAGCTGAGCAGGCTCGAACGGCGCACGTTCTTTTCGACGAACGGACCCGCGAACGCCGCCGACGTGCCGAGGAAGAAAATCGCCAGACTGAACGCGATCTGCACGAGCCGGGGATCGCATTCGAGGTGTCGCGCAATCGGACTGACGAACAGCGACCACGCGTAAACCGAGCCGATGCACAGGTGAATGCCGAGCGCGGGAACGACGCCGCGAATCCATTTGTTGTTGAGCATGTCCATTCTCGTTTAAAAAAAAGGAGTCTGACGTTTTTCCCCAGCCCCCGCAACACCTCAAATCCGCCGCCCCCGCTGAAAAGCAGAACCGCAATTTCTTTCGGGGAAGCTCGAGGTCGGAAGCGCGCTTCCGCTTCTCATGCGGCGAAGAGAACGCCTGCGGCGATGGCGAAGAGGGTAAGCGCGGTCGCCGCGTTCAGGACGCGCGCGGCGGCAGGGCGTTCCCGCAGAGCGCGCGAAAGTCTTCCCGCGAACACGGCGACGCACGAAAACACCGCCAGCGCCTGCGCGGAAAAAATCGCGCCGAGCAGCAGAAGGCAGGCGCGCGGGTCCGCGGCGTCGCGCGGCAGAAACTGCGGGAAAAACGCGAGAAAGAAGACGATGAGCTTCGGATTGAGCGTCGCCATCAGCAGCCCCGTCGCCCACAGCCGCGGGAACGCGTCCGCGCGCTTCGCCGCGCCCGCGTCCGTCGGGACGCCCGAAGTGGGATTTTCGCTTCGGAGCCGCCACGCGCGGACGCCGAGAAAAATCAGATACGCCGCGCCGAGCCATTTCACCGCGCCGAAAAGCGCGGGAGACTGCCGCACGAGCAGCGAGACGCCGAACGCCGCGAGCGCCGTGTGCACGAACGTTCCCGTGATCAGTCCGCAGGCGACGGAAAACCCCGCGCGCGCGCCTTCGGCGAGGCTTTTCGCGAGCACGAAAAGAATGTCCGGTCCCGGCGCGAGCGTCAGCAGCACGGACGCGGTCAGAAACGAAATCAGCGCGGAAATCTCCATGGCGAAAACGAATGAAAACGCGGCGCGCCCGAAATCCGCAACAAAAAATTGCCGCCCGCTCTCCTCGATTCGGCGGCGGGGAGGCGGATTTTCTGTTTGCCGCGCTCAAAAGCCGGGCTGCTGAGGCGTCAGGACAGGCAGCGGGAGACGAGCTCGCGCATCACGGCCTCGTCTTCGCGAGGGCGCGCGACGAGCTCTTCGAACGCGCGCAGGAAATCGAGCTGCCAGTCGATGAGCCGCCGCAGCGTCACGCGCGGATCGCGCAGCGTTCCCGCGACCTTCGCGCCGACGTACCACGCGTTCTGCGAAAAAAGATTGTAGCTCGATTTTTCGTCGTTCCCGCCGAACAGCTGTCCGTAGCGTTCCGCCGCCGCGAGAATGTCGCCCTTGGGAATTTCCCCGCGGAAATTCAGCCGCGCGGCGCCGGAATCCGTCAGCGCGCGCAGCTGAATCAGCAGGCTGTTGCGTTTCTGCATCGCGCTCAGCAGCGGACGCGCCGAATCGTTGTTGAAGAAATAGGCGCGCAGCGACGCCAGCGTCTTCGCGAGATCGCCGGAAAAGAACGTCTCCACGGGCTCGAAGAAATCGCCCTCGCCGAAGACGGGGACGAGCCCGCGCACAGTCTCCGCGTCGATCGTGCCGCCTTCGCCGACGTAGCACGCGAGCTTTTCGAGCTCGACGCAGCACATGCGCGTATGCGCGTTCACTTTTTCGACGAGCACGCGCAGCGCGTCGTCGTCGATCTTCACACCGAGCCGGCGCGCCTCCGCCTCGAGCGCAGGAAAGAGGTCTTCGGGATCGCTCCCGCCCACGACCGCGTTCAGCTCGCCGAGCTTGAAGAGGCGCTTCGTCGCCGAACGGCGCTTGTCGGGCTTCACGACGGAAATCATCGCGAAGACGGCGTTCCCGTCCGTGCGCGCGGCTTCTTCGGCGAGACGCTCGACGGCGGCGGCGGTCTTGTCGGACTCGACGAGGCGGCCGTCCGAAAGCCAGTTCACGTTGCGCAGCCAGACGTATTTTTTTCCGCCGAAGAGCGGGAGCGTGCGCACGGCCTCGACGAAGCGGTCCACGATCTCCGCGACATCGTCCACGCCGAGCGCGGTGCCCTCGACGACATCCTTCGACATGTCGTCGAACGCCTCGGCGCTTTCCTTTTCCCAGCGCGCGCGCGCCGCGCGCCCGACGAGAAAATCGTCGTCGCCCGAGAAGATGATGAAACCTGAGCCGCCTTCTGCCATGCGCGCATTATCGTTTTTCCCGCGTTCCCGCGTCGAGAAGATTTTTCCGCGCCTCGTGCGGCGCTTCGTCAGAAATCCTCCGGCCGCGGCGCAAAAAAGCGTTCCCGCGACGGGAACGCTTTTTGATGGGAACGGAAATCCGCTCACGCGATCATCGCGCCGTCGGTGCGGACTTTTTTGCGGAAGAGCTCGAGCAGCTTCGCCGTGAGCGGGCCGCACTTGCCGCAGCCGATCCTGCGTCCGTCGAGTTCGACGACCGGAATCACTTCCGCCGCCGAGCCCGTGAGGAAGGCTTCGTCCGCGTTCCAGATGTCGTAGCGCGTGAGCGTCGTTTCGACGACGGGAATGCCGAGCTCCTCCGCGCACTCCATCGTCGCCGCGCGCGTAATGCCCTTGAGCAGGCTCGACGAGGGCTGCGGCGTGATGAGCTTTCCCTTGTGAATGATGAAGATGTTGTCGCCGGAACATTCCGCGACGTTGCCCTGGTCGTTGAGCAGCAGGCATTCGTCGAAGCCGCAGTTGAGTGCCTCGATTTTCGCGAGAATGTTGTTCAGGTAGTTCAGCGACTTCACCATCGGCGGGAGCGCGGCGACGCTCATGCGGCGCGTCGGCACCGTGATGAGCCTGATGCCGTTTTCGTAAACGGATTCCGGATACAGCTTGATCTTGTCCGCAATAATGATGAGCGACGGGTTCGAGCAGTTGCGCGGGCTGAGCCCGAGGTCGCCCGCGCCGCGCGTGATGACCGAACGGATGTAGCCGTTGGCGACGCCGTTGCGGCGGCACGCCTCGATGTGCGCCTGCGCGAGCTCCTCGCGCGACCACGGCAGATCGAGCGCGATCGCCTTCGCCGAATACTCGATGCGCTCGATGTGTTCGTCGAGTTTGAAAATGCAGTTGTCATAGACGCGAATGCCTTCAAAGAGACCGTCCCCGTAGAGCAGGCCGTGATCGAAGACGGAGATTTTGGCGTCTTCTTTTTTGTAGAATTTTCCGTCGATGTAAACTTCCATAAGTGCGCTCAATGGAAACACTCGCCCCGCGGGAACGCAAATTGAAATTTGAAAGACGCCGCGGCGGCGGCGCGGACGAGCGCGCGAAAACTTCCGCTTCACTTTTTCCGTTTTTGTGA
This sequence comes from Candidatus Spyradosoma sp., assembly GCA_051884495.1. Classification (GTDB taxonomy): domain Bacteria; phylum Verrucomicrobiota; class Verrucomicrobiia; order Opitutales; family UBA953; genus Spyradosoma. The sequence continues at coordinate 8,717 of JBJEVQ010000015.1, read as the reverse complement.
AATAATTTCGGCAACGTATGAAAGAAAAATTCAAACAACTCGCTCAACAGTACAAGTCGGAGCTGCTCGACAACGTCATCCCGTTCTGGCTCGAAAAGTCGCTCGACAAGGAATTCGGCGGCTACTTCACCTGCCTCGACCGCGACGGCACCGTCTTCGACACGGACAAATTCGTCTGGCTGCAGGGACGCGAAGTGTGGATGTTCGCGTTTCTCTACAACCATCTCGAAAAGAAGCAGGAATGGCTCGACGCCTCGATTCTCGGCGCGGAATTTCTGCGGGAGCACGGGCACGACGGCGAATACAATTTCTACTTCTCGCTTTCCCGCGACGGCACGCCGCAGGTCGAGCCCTACAACATTTTCTCCAACACGTTCGCGGCGATGGCGTTCGGCCAGCTCTCCATCGCGACGGGCAGCCGCGAGTACGCCGAGATCGCGAAAAAGGCGTTCGACCGCGTCGTCGCTCGCTTCGACAATCCGAAGGGACGCTGGAGCAAGGCTTCGCCGAAGGCGCGTCCGATGAAGGCGTTCGCGCTGCCGATGATCGTCTGCAATCTCGCGCTTGAGATCGAGCCGCTCATCGAGCCGGAGTTCCTCAAGAACGCCATCGAAAAAAGCGTGCATCTGGTCATGGACGAATTTTACCGTCCCGAGGTCGGACCGGGGCTCATCGTCGAGCACCTCAATTCCGACGGCACGCTCGCGGACAACATGGACGGCCGCCTGCTCAATCCGGGGCACATGATTGAATCGACGTGGTTCATGATGGATCTCGGCGAGCGTCTCGGCCGCCCCGAACTCATCGAAAAGGCGGTGAAGATTTCGCTCAACGCGCTCGAATACGGCTGGGACAAGAAGCACGACGGCATTTTCTATTTCATGGACCGGCTCGGCCGCCCGCTCCAGCAGCTCGAATGGGACCAGAAGCTGTGGTGGGTGCACATCGAGACGCTGATCGCGCTGCTCAAGGGCTACCGCCTCACGAAGAATCCGAAATGCTGGGAATGGTTCGAGCGCGTGCACGCTTACGCGTGGTCGCACTTCAAGGACGAAAAATATCCGGAATGGTTCGGCTATCTGAACCGCCGCGGCGAACCGCTGCTCTCGCTCAAGGGCGGAAAATGGAAGGGCTGCTTCCACGTGCCGCGCGGCCTGTACCAGTGCTGGCGCCAGCTCGAAATGCTGGCGAACGAAGGCTGAGACGCCGCGCGCGCAAGAAAGGCGGCACGGCGCGTTGCCCTGCCGCCTTTTCTTTTCGGAACCGACGACCTCCGCGAAACACCCATGCTCATCGACAGCCATTGCCATCCGGATACGTTTTTCAGGGCCGGAGAACTCGACGCCGTGCTCGCGCGCGCGGAAGCCGCGGGCGTCGGGCAATTCGTCTGCGCGGGCACGGACGCCGCCGACTGGCCGATCTACCGTGATCTCGCGGCGGCGTTCCCGCGCAGAATCTTCCACGCCGTCGGGCTGCATCCCGGCAACGTCGGCGAGGACTTCGAAGCGCAGCTCGACGCGCTGCCCGCGTTCTTCCGCGACGTTCCCGCGCCGGTCGCCGTCGGCGAAATCGGGCTCGACGAGCACTACATGCCGAAGGACCCGGCGGAGGCCGAACGCGTCCGCCGCGCGCAGCTCGAAGTCTTCGAACGGCAGCTCGCGCTCGCGAAGGCTCTGGATCTTCCCGTCATCGTGCACGCGCGCGACGCGTTCGCGGCGACGGTCGCGGCGATCGACCGCAGCGGCGTGGACTGGCGCAAGGTCGTCTTTCACTGCTTCGCGGAAAACGCCGACGCCGTGCGCGCGCTGAACGCCCGCGGCGGGCGCGCCTCGTTCACGGGAACGATCACCTACAGGAACGCGGCGCAGGTGCGCGAAGCCGCGCTCGCGCAGGGACCGGACAAGCTCATGCTCGAGACGGACTGCCCGTATCTCGCGCCCTGCGAACACCGCGGCAGGCGCAACGAACCCGCCTTCCTGCGGCGCACGGCGGAATTCGTCGCGGAGCTCTTCGGCCTTCCCGTCGAAGAAATCGAAGCCCGCACCACGGAAAACGCCCGCGCGTTCTTCTCCCTCCCCGCCCGCTGAGGCCGTCCCCTTTTCGCGTTGCGGCGGCGCGGCGGCGCGCTCATAGTTTCGCACAGAAGTTTATGGCAAATCCTGAAAACGTTTCCAAACCCGTCATCTTAACCGGAGCCCAGCCCACCGGCCGCCTCCACCTCGGAAATTATCTCGGCGCCGTGCGCAACTGGAGCGCCATGCAGGACGACTACGACTGCTACTTCTTCGTCACCAACCAGCACGCGATCACGCTCCCGAAGGTGCCCGCCGAGCTGCGCAAAAACACGTATTCCTGCCTCGCGCAGTACATGGCGTGCGGGCTCGACCCGGCGAAGAGCCGCCTCTTCGCGCAGAGCCACGTCTACGGCCACAACGAGCTCGCTTGGGTGCTCTCGTGCATCTGCCCGCTCGGTCAGCTCGAACGCATGACGCAGTTCAAGGACAAGGCGAAGAAGCAGATTTCCGTCAATTCCGGCCTGCTCTTCTATCCGGTGCTGATGGCGGCGGACATCCTGCTCTACAATGCGAACGTCGTGCCCGTCGGCGAAGACCAGAAGCAGCATCTCGAGCTCACGCGCGACCTCGCGGAAAAATTCAACGCGACGTTTTCGCCCACGTTCAACGTGCCCGAGCCCTACATCGGCAAGGCGGGCGCGCGCGTCATGTCGCTGCAGAACCCGACGGCGAAAATGTCCAAGTCCGACGACAACCAGCTCGGCACCGTCTATCTCGTCGATCCCGCCGACGCCGTGCGCAGGAAGATCATGTCCGCCGTGACGGATTCCGAGTCGAGCGTGCGCGCGGACGCGGCCGCGAAGCCGGGCGTGACGAACCTCATTTCGATCTATTCCGCGATCACGGACAAAAGCGCCGCGGCAATCGAGGACGAGTTCGCGGGCAAGGGCTACGGCGAGTTCAAGAAGGCCGTCGCCGAAGCGGTCGTCGAGACGCTCGCGCCCGTGCGCACGCGCTACGAAGAGCTCGTCAAGGACCAGGGTTATCTGGACGAAGTGCTCAAGGCCGGCGCCGAAGCCGCGCAGAAGACGGCGTGGAAGACGCTCTCGAAAGTCTACCGCAAAGTGGGCTTCCCCGAGCGCGCGCGCTGATGCCGGAATCGCGGAGAGCCTTCGTTCCGTCGTAGCCTCCTTTCCCGCGCTGAAACAATTTAAAGACAATCCCCAAAAAATCCCAAGCCGCCATGGAAATCTCCACCGAAGAACATCCCCGCCAAAAATCCTCCGCGCGCCGCGGGAACGCCCGCTGGACGGGCGTCGCCGTGTTCGTCGTCGCCGTCGTCGCCGTGCTGATCTACGTTTCGTCGCAGGAGCACGACGCCGTGACGCTCGCCCTGCTCTGCCTCGTGCTGCTCGCCGGAGAAATCTTCGCCGCGCTGCAGTGGCACGCCGAATCCAGGCGGCTCGCGGCGGAAGAGGCGGCGGGACCGCTGCTCGAGGCGTTCGACCGGCGCATGCGCCAGTCCTTCGCGAATCAGGAAATCATCCACAAGGAAGTCCACGACGACTTCGAGGCGCTTTCCGCCCGCCTCGCCGCGCTCGAACGCGCGCTCGCCGACGCCGCGAAAAACCGCCCCGAGACGCGCGGCGACCTCGACGAGATTTCCGACGAAATCGAAAAGCTGAACGAACGCCTCGCAGCCCTCGCCGAAGAATTTTCCGAACGCCTCGAAGCGCACACGCAGCGCGTGCAGGAGCGCGTCGAAGCCGCGAAGACGCCCGCGCCCGACCTGAAGCCGCTGCGCGAAAGCCTCGACGCCGTCGCCGAGACGCAGGACGAAATTCTCGAAAAGCTCGACGCGCTCTTCGCCGCGCGCGCCGATGAAAACGAGGAGGACGACGGCTTCGAGACCGACGAACTGCTCGCCGACGAAGCCGACGACGCGGACGCGTTCCCGCTTCCCGAAAACATGCTCGAACGCGCGCGCGAAGCGAACGCCGCCACCGCCGCGTCCGCCGCCGCCAAGCTCATCGCCGACGTTCCCGCGAAGGCGGACGAAGCGCCCGCGACCGTCGTCGTGATCGAATATTTCCCCGAGGCGGAAAAGCCCGCCGCGACCGCGGACGAAACGCCCGAATCCGCTCCCGGAGCCCGGCCCGAGCCGACGGAGACGAGCGTTCCCGCCGAGCCGCGCCGCCGTCCCGTCGCCGAAGGCGAGCTGCCGCTCATCGAAGACCTGCCGCACACGGCGCTGATTCTCAAGGCGGCGTTCGGCGTCGGAGAGCGTCCCTACCTGCGCGGCAAGGCGCCGGGGCTTTCGCTGAAGAAATCCGTGCCGATGGACTACGCGGGCTCCAATCTCTGGCGCTTCGATTTCGGACCGATGCGCGAGGACGTCGAGATCACGATTTTCCGCAACGACACGAACGAGGCGCTCGACAAGCCTTTCCGTCTGCGCGCGGGCAAGGTGACGACGCTCGCGTTCTCGCCCAACGCCTGAAAAACGCGGCAGGCGACAAGCGACAAGATGATGCCGAAAAGAAATTTTTCAGAAAATTCTGTCCGGCGGAATCCGCAGCGTCCCTGCCGTCCGTCGCCGACGACCCGCGGCTTCCTGTTCGCGCTCTGTGCGCTCGCGGCCGCGTTCCCGCACGCCCGCGCGCAGGACGCGGCGACGGCGGACTCTCCCGACGAAACGCCCGAAGCAGAACAGGCGCGCATCGACGAGGCGATCCGCTCCCTGCCGACCATTTACGAAACGCGGACGCGCTTTTTCGAGATTTACGCGGACGACGTCGCGCGCATGCGCCGCGTCGCCGCCGTCACCGAACGTCTCGAATCCCAGCTCAACGCGATTCTGCCGCGCCGCCGCGACGCCGACGGCGCGAAGCTTTCCGTCCGCGTCGAGACGGACCCGCGGAGCGCGGCGCTCTTCGAGGTCGGGCGCGACTATCGCCGCAACGCCGCGTGCACGCTCTTCGCCGACGTGCTCAAGCTCGACGACTACGAAATCGCCTACGCGCTCGCGCAGACGGCGCTCCGCCAATACGGCAAGGAAGTCGGGCTGAACTTCGCGAACGCGCAGCCCCCGTGCTGGGCGGTCTCGGCGCTCGCCGAAGAGACGGCGCTTTCCGGGCGGCACGGCGCGCTGCTGCTTTTCCGCAGACGCTCGCTCGAGCTCGCGCCGCCGAGCGCCGCCGAGCTTTTCGACGCGGCGACGGAGGCGCGCCCCGCCGCGTTCCCGCCGGAGCGTTTCCGCGCGGGCGCGTTCTGGTTTTACCGCTGGCTGCGCCGACGCCCGCTCGCCGCGTGGCAGAGCTTTCCCGCCTTCTTCGTCGCGACGCTGCGCGACCCGATCGCGACCGCGTTCCCGCAGAAAAAAAACGCGCCCGCGGACGCCGCCGAGCTCGCCTGGCGCACGGCGTATTTCGCCGCGATCGACCGCACGCCCGCGGGAACGGAATCGCCCGGCGAATCCGGCGCGCGCTTCGCGGAGGCGACGCGCTTCGTCGTCGGAAACGCCGACGGCAGACCCGACGAACGCGTCGGCGCGGCCGCGCTCATCGAACGCCGCGAGGCGCTCGGCGTGAAGAAGCTCGCGTTCGCGCGCCTCGTCGAAATCCGCGAAGCCCTGCCGACGACGAATCCCGTCTGGCACAACGCGTTCGTCGAGCTGGGAATTTTTCTCGAAAAAATCGCCGAGCGCGCGGACGAATCGCGCGAGCTGCGCGAGGGCTCCTCGATCTGGGCGCCGCAGGTCGGCACGCGCGACCGCCGCGAAAGCGCCGAGCTGCGCGCCCTCTGGGAAAACGTCGAACGCCGCCGCGCCGAAGCGGAAACCCTGCAGCGGGAAATCCGCGCCCTGCTCGACTCGCCGCCGCCCGCGCCCGACGCGGGAACGGCCCGCTGAACACGCATCGCCGTCATGCCGAAAGCTCCTCCGAAAAAATTTCTCCCGCGCGGCGTCCGCATTCTCTTCGAAGACGCCGACCTGCTCGTCGTCGAGAAGCCCTGCGGGCTGCTGAGCGTTCCCGCGCGCTACGAGCCGGAACGCAACGCGCTCGCGCTGCTGACGCGCTTCATCCGCAAGGGGCAGAGCCGATCGCGCAAGGAGCTCTTCGCCGTGAACCGCCTCGACCGCGAGACGAGCGGCATCCTGCTCTTCGCGAAATCGCTCGCGATGCGCGAACGCATGCACGAACGCTGGGACGCCGTGGAAAAATTCTACGTCGCCGTGCTCGCGGGAACGCTCCCGAACGACGAAGGCGAGCTGAAATCCTTTCTCGCCCAGGACGAAGACTACCGCGTGCACTCCGTACGCGACGAAACGCTCGGCAAGCTCGCCCGGACGCGCTGGCGCGTGCTCGCGCGCGGGAACGGCTGGACCTGCGTGCGCGCGGAGCTGCTCACGGGGCGCAAGAATCAGATCCGCGTGCAGTTCGCGGAAATCGGGCACGCCGTGCTCGGCGACCGCTTCTACGGGCGCGCCCGCGCCGAACGCCTCGCCCTGCACGCGTGGAAAATCGCGTTCCCGCACCCGCGCACGGGCGCCCGCGTCGAGCTCGAAAGCCCGCCCCCGGAATTCTTCGCTCCCTTCCTCCCGACGGCGTAAAACCCGTTCCGCGGGAACGCTAAGAAAACCGCAAAGTCAAAAAGGGGGGAAGCGGCATTCTTGTCGCTTCTTCGAAATCCTCCCCACACAAATTTTTTCCCGCGGATCTCGCAGATTCCCGCAGATTTTTGAAACCGAAAACTCAAAGAAAGTTTTGGGGAGAGGCGACATTCCTGTCGCTTTATCGAAATCCGCCTGCACAAACTTTTTTCCCGCGGATCTCGCAGATTCCCGCAGATTTTTTTTGAAACCGCAAAGTTAAAGGAAGTTAAAGAAGAGAGAAGCGACATGGCTCCACGCTTCGCTTACCTGTCGCTTCATCGAAATCCGCAAAAAGAAAATTTCCTTTAAAACGGCTTCAAAAAAGCGACTGGAAAGTCGCTTCTCCGAAATCTCCAAAAAACAAACTTTCCTTTAAGCTTTAAGCCTTAAGCTTTAAGCTTTTATTTCATCTCACTTCGCCGTCAGCAGCGTTTTCGGCGGATTCAGATAAACCGTGTCGGCGTTTTCGATGCACTTTGCCGCCGCCTTTTCAATCTGCGACAAATACTTCTCCGCCTGTTTCACCACCTCGTTCACCGCCCGACCGCGGGGGGATTTTTTATCCAGCGCGTTTAACTCGCTTTCCATCCCCGTTTTGAACAGGTTACAGGAAGCGACAACCGCCTCAAAATACCGTTTATAGGCAAAGTTTAGCACCCGTTCCGGTGCGGTGGCCTGCCGCGCCTGTGCCAACGATACCACATTCACCCCCCAAAATTTAGGGGTCGGATGCCCGTAACAATCAGCATCAATTGCTATACGTGCTTCCGGTGCAAACACGCGCGGGTTGTAAAGCGGTGTGCCCAGGATGTTTTGCAGGCGATAGGTGACCTCGTCCCCCCCCGCAAAATACGCTTTCACCTCTTGGGGGGAACGCGCTATATCCTTTTTACGCGTTTCATACATCTTTTGGGGCTGCACCAAACTTAACGGCCACAGACTCATGCCGATATACTCGCCCTGTTTCACCCGCTTCATATCCAAGCGCGGAACGGGGGACGCCCCCAAATAGTGGATGTTCCGGTTCACTACCTCGGTGAACGCTTTGACATACGCCAAATCATCCCCCTTTAACGACCGCAATGTGGCGTTAGAGGGGGCCACATACGGGCGTTTTGTTTTAGGGTTCACGGCCGGCGTCTCCACCGGTTCATCTATAAATTTCATGTCTTCTAATTTCTTAATAGTAACAGTTAATCCCCCCCCGATTACCAAAACTAATCGCTAAAAGCTCAGATACAAAAAAACTACCCTCCCCCTGTTTACCAACAACAAATGTGCTGACATCACCTGAAAGCATCTTATACATGTCTTTATTATGCTCAATCAAATTCTTGAATACTTGCGGCAGGGCTTGGAACTGTGGTTCCTTTTGTATCCGTTTCCACATGGTTTCGGCATCTTCCGGCGACAGGGGATGATAATTTTTACGCATCCCCTCTTTCCAATTGACCGTTTCCCAATCCACCTCGGCGGTTTGGTTCATTGAAGTCGTTTCCGCATGTGCTTCCGCCCAAAAATGAACGAACGGCAAGGCGAACAAAACAAATATTAGAAGAGATTTTTTCATGGAGGTTTTTCGTTTGTGGAATTTCGAAAATCGGGCCGGCGGGAACACCGCGTTCCCGCGAAACGGAAGTCGGCTCGATTAGACTAAAATTTGCAGATAAGATGCGTTTTTTCAAGCGAAAAATCGCGGGAACGTGAAAAATTTCCCGCAGAACTCGCGGATTGACGCAGAAAACGCCCATCGGGGCGAAACAACGCTAACCCCATGCGCGGCACGGGAACGCGCGCGGCGAAAATGCGTCCTCTGAAAATCGCCCGCCGCACGCCCGAAGGCGGGAACGCCTTCGCCCCCCAAGGCGGCGTTCCCGCGGAGCTCCGTTTCCCTGCTCCTCCGTTCCTCTGTGTCAAAAGAAGAGCTTAAAGCTTAAGGGTTAAAGCTTAAAGGGGAAGTTTGTGCGGGCGGATTCCGAAGAAGCGACAGGAATGTCACTAGTGTCCACTAAAAATCAGTTCAAGGACTGGGTCGTCCACGGAATCGG
>JBJEVQ010000014.1:25208-137197 GCA_051884495.1 Candidatus Spyradosoma sp. | reverse complement strand
GATAAATAAAGACTTCAACGCGAATCAGACGATTTTTTAGTGGACACTAGTGACATTCCTGTCGCTTTTCGGAAGTCCGCTTCATGCGGATTTTTTGAAAACCACGAATGAACACGAATTTACACGGATGTTTTTCGTCGAAACGCGCGCGGCGTTCCCGACGCGTTCCCGAAAATCCGCTCCCTTTTTTTAAGCTTTAACCCCTGACTTCTAAGCTTTTTCGAACACAGAGGAACGGAGGAGCAGGGAAGCGGAGATTCGCGGGAAGGCGTTTTTGGGAGCGAAGACATTCCTGTCTTCGTCCGTGCGGCGGACGATTCTTCCCGAACGGAATTCCGCTTCCGGGCTCCGTCAGCCCCGCGACGAAGACGTGGACGTCTTCGCCCCCAAACGCAAAAAACGCTCCCGCGAGTTTTCCCCGCGGGAGCGTCTTCTTTAAGCTTTAAGCCTTAACCTTTAAGCTTTCCGGCGGCGGCGACGCGAACCCGCGAGCGCGAGCGCGCCCAGACCCGCCAGAAGACCGAACACCGACGGCTCCGGAATCGTCAGCGTCAGCTGAAGACCGCTGCCCGCGTCGTAAGACCATTCGCGCAGATAGCTCGACCAAGAGGCGAGATTGGAATCCGAAACGGAAAAATACGCTTCGATGTCGTTCGAGTTCAAATTGCCCGCCGAAACCGAATTGAACGAAATCGCGCTCGACGCGATGATCGTCAGCGCCGTTCCTTCCTCGACGTTCGAGTACGCCGCCAAATCAATCGCGAACAGCGCGCCTTCATTGAGCGTCACCGCTCCCGCCGTCACGCCGCCGTCCACGGCGACCTTCAGCACGCCGCCGGAATTGACCGTCGTCGTCGCCGTCGCCGTCTCCGTCGAAGCACCGAGCGCGCTCGCGTTCGCGGCGACGAGCACGCCGCCGGAAATCGTCACGCCTAAATGCGTATTCGTGCCAGAGAGAATAAGCGTCCCCGTTCCGGTTTTTTTCAGAATTCCGTTTCCTTCGTTTTTGCCGATTACCGAAGCGATTTCCAGACTCGCGTCCGTACCGTTCACAGCGAATTCGACGTCGTTTCTACGCAAAAAAACATTCACTCCGGATTCAATCTTCGCTCCGGCGACCGTCGTCTCGAGCGACGATCCACTGTAAAAATCCCAGCGTGTACTCGATCCCGAACCTGTTCCGGCCTTCATCGTGCCGTTCAACGTCAGCTTGCCTATGAACGAGGTATTGCTATTCATGGCCATTTCGAGCACTCCGCCATGATCGATGGTGACATTGCCGATACCGGTGCCCCATCCGGTCGCATCGTTGGCCGCAAGTTTCAGCGTGCCTCCGTCTTGAACAGTGACCCCGCCGCGCAGAGAGCTGTTTTCCCCACCTCTCGAAATCGTCAGCACGCCTTGATTGCCGACGATGGTGCCGTTCGTGATCGTCGTCGTGCCGGTTGATGAAATCGTCACGCTCTCCGCCGCGATAGTGCCGTTCGCCGTCGCCTCGCCCGCGGAAACAAGCAGACTCGTCGCGTTCAGCGAACTGTCGTTCGAAACAGTCAGCGTGCCGAGAGTCGTCTTGCCGGTGAAGTTCGTCGTTCCTTTGGCACTCGTGAAACCTCCGGTCAGATTGACCGTTCCCGTCAGCGTCAGCGTGCCGCCGTCGGTGTGCTTCAGCGTTCCCGAGCCGGAAATGTCGCTCGCGAGCGTGACGTTTCCGCTTCCGTAAACGCGAATCACGCCGCCGGCCGCGCCGACCTCAATCGCCGTTGTGAACGTGCCCTTATCGCTCTGCGTCGTGTTGTTCACGTTGCGGAAAAGCAGACCGCCGCCGTTGAGCACGACCTTGCTCGCGTTGCCGAGGCGGGAAGGCAAAATCGCGGACGTAGCAGTTGCATTTTCCAGCATATCGACAAGCCCGGCCGTGATTTCCACCGTTCCCGTGAAACCGCTCCCGATCGACACGGTGCTGAACGAACTATCGTTTCCTCCGGAATCACTCAGATTTCCCACCCCGGCGAATTTCAGCGTCCCCGTGCCCGAAACATTATCGAGCGCGACCGCGCCGCCCGCGGACGCGGTAATCGCGTAAACGGAATTGTCGGCGAGCGTCGCCGTGGCGCCGTTCGCGCTGCCGGCGCCGAGCGAAAGCGTCGCGCCGGTTCCGAGCTCGATGCTGTCGCTGACCGTGAGGTTGCCGCCCGTGAGTGCGACCGTGTTGCCGGAAGCGATCGTCATTTTTCCCACACAGATTCCGGCGGCATCGACCGTCACGGCGGCATCTTTGGCGAACGTCACGTTGTCGTTGTTGACGAACGCCGTAGCCACGTCGCTGCTCGTCCACGGCTGATTGCTCTCGGTGTAATTCCACGTTCCCGCGCCTGCAGAGTCGCCGACCCAAGTCAGCTCGCCCGCCGTGCCGTCGACGGCGGTGACGGTGCCGTCGGCGTTGAAGGTCGCCGTCGCGCCGCGTCCGATGATGCTCGTGCCCGCAAGACTGACGTTCGACACGCCAAGCCCCGTCCAATCCGAACCGAGCGTCTGAGATTCGCCGAGCAACGACACGAGCGAATACGTCGTGACGTTGCCGCTCGTCGTTCCCGTCAGATTCGCAAGCGAGAACAGGACGTCGCCCGTCGCCGTCAGATCCGCGCCGTCCGCGACCTCAATCGCGTTGGAAAGATTGACCGCGCCCGCAAGTTCGAGCGTTCCCGCCGAAACGGTGATTTTGCCCGCGCCCGTCGTCGTCAGCGTCTGCGCCTGCGTGAACGTGCCGCCGGAAACCGCAAAATCGAGAATCGAGCCGTTGCCGTTGACCGTCACCGCGCCCGAGCCGAGCGCATTCGCGCCCTGCACGATAAGCTTGCCTTCGTTGACGTCGAAACCGCCGTTATAGCTGCTGCTCGTTCCGGAAACAATCATGTCGCCCGCACCGGTCTTGATGATCTTGCCGTCAGTATCCTTACTGGTGTCGCCCTGCGGGTCAAGGATACCGCTGAGCGTCAGCGTGCCGTCCGTAACATTGAACGTTGTGTTTCCGCGCAGACGGATGCTCGCGGAAATCTCCGAACTCGCGGTCACGTTAATCGAGCGCGCTCCCTTCAAGTCAAGCGAGCCGAAACCGTCTCCTGTCGTATTGCCGTCTGTCGCTTTGATTGTCCCGCCGTTCAATACGATAGTCGTCCCGCTCCCGATTGTCTGGCGTTTATCGCCTAAATCCAAAACGCCGCCGTTCAGCGTGATCGTGATTCCGGTTTGGTCGTAATTGAAGACTTCCGCTTTGCCTTTAGCCACCGTCACAGTCGAACCCGCACCGATGGTGATATTCCCGGAAATTGCTTTTTCGTTCGCGCTCAACGTGACATTGGAGGCGCCCGTTCCCGCGAGCGTCAGCGACGTTCCCGCGTCCATGGACGTAATCGTTCCCGTGAGCACACCGTCTCCGGAAACGGAATAGCTCGTCCCCGAGGAGAAAACGTTGGTCGAAATATCCAACGTGCCGCCCGTGACGGAAACGTTTGCGGCCGTGATCGCCGATCCCGAGAACGAAACCGTGCCGCCCGTGACGTAGAGGGTACGCACGGCGACGGCTTCGCCGACCGTGACGGCGGCGTCGCTCGTGAATTTCACGTTATCGCCACCGCTGTTGTCGAACGCGACGTCGGAACCGTCGTGCGTCCAGTTCGTGTTCGTGTCCGTCGAATTCCACGTACCACCGGTCTCGCCGCCGTTCCACGTAATCGTGTAGTTTTCCGTTATTTTCTGCACGGTCCCCGCGCTCAGCGCGGAATTGTAAAGATACGCGCTGCCGTAGGAAATGTTGCTCGCAGAAGCGAGACTGAGATTGGAGAAGACGGTACCTGTGCTCCCGCCCGCCATGTTCAAGTTGACGGTAACGTTGTCCAGCACCGCCGTGCCGTTGATGTAGAGCGTCGCAGTATTGGCAGCGCCGTCTCCGCCGTTGTTGACGAGCGCGATGTGATAAACGGTATCCGTAGAGAGCGCGGTGGTAGTCGTCTGCTGACGGTTGGTACCAGTGTTGAAAGTGAATGAAGTTCCGTTGGTTTTTCCCTGTCCGAAAGTGAGCGTGCCGTTGGAATTCAGCACCAACGCGTTGGATCCGTTGTCGCCGCTGGGAGAACTTCCGCCGTAGGTGAACAACGTGATGTTGCCGGAGGAAGGCAACGCCGAAATATCCACCCAGAAGGAGAGCGTGTACGCGGGAGGATAGAAGTTTCCTGCCGCCGTCAAAGAACCGAGCGAAGCGTCCAAAGCGGTGGTGCCCATGGAAACGGCTTCGTCAAGCGTATAGGAACCGATTGTCGTTCCTGCGGCGACGTCCGTTCCGCCCGTATATTCGACGTTCCCGACCGGTGCGGCGTACGCGCTGACGCTCATCGTCGCGGCGGCGAGGAGAGAGGTGAGGAATAATTTTGAATTATGATTTTCTTAGTGTTTTTTTGAATTTTGAAAGGGGAAAGAATCATGAGGCGCGGGCGCGCGAAAGCCCGCGACGCGCGGGAACGCGACGCGACGACGGCAGCGGAAAACTGCTTTTGCGGATCATGGATTTCTTAGTGCGGCGAAGCCTTTCGGGCGTTCGCGGAATTTTTCTTGGTGTCTTGTGTTAAACTGCGGGAGATTTTCGGCGCGTCGGCGCGCGGACGCAAGCTTTTTTTTAGGCGCGCGGATTCCGCGCCGCGGACGCGCGCGCCGAGAGCGGAGACGCGGACGTCCGCGCTTTGGTGTTGACGGAAGGGGGAAAGCATAGTTTGTTGCTAGGGATTCGGTTGATTTTGTAGAATCTGAATTCCTCGGCGCCGGACGCGCTTTCATCGCATGAAGATTTTCCCCGTCAGTCTGCTTTCGGAGGGTCGCGAGTGCCTGCTCGTCGGCGCGGGAACGGTCGCGCTGAAAAAGGCGCGCAAGCTGCTCGCGGCGGGCGCGCGGCTGCGCGTCGCGGCGCCGAAGGTCGCTCCGGAATTCCGAGCGCTCGCGGCGGAGGGAAAAATCGAACTGCGCGAACGCGAATTTCTGCCCGAGGACGCCGAGGGCGCGTTTCTCGTCGTCGCCGCGACGAACGACGCCGCGACGAATTCCGCCGTGCTCCGCGCCGCGCGGGAACGCGGGGCCGCGCTCGTCTGCGCCTCGGATTTTTCCTGGCGCGAAGGCGACTTCATTCTGCCCGCGCTCGTCGAGTCCGCCGACGGCGGACTGAACTTCGCCGTTTCCTCCGGCGGAGAAAATCACCGCCGCACGCGCGCCGCCGCAGACGCCCTGCGCGCGGGAGCGGCGGACGCCCTCGCCTCGCGCGCGGACGCGATTCTCGCCGACGAGGAAGAACGCGCCGCGGCGGGAACGCCGCCGCCCGTCGTCATCGCGGGCGCGGGCGTCGGACGCGGGAACGTCACGCTGAACGTCGTCGAAGCGCTCCGCGCGTGCGACGTCTGCCTGCACGACGCGCTGATTCCGCACGACGTGCTCGGCTTCGTCCGCGCGGGCGCGGAGAAGATCGACGTCGGCAAACGGCGCTCGCGCCACGCGTTTTCGCAGGCGGAAATTTCCGCGATGTGCGTCGCGTTCGCGCGGAGCGGGCGGCGCGTCGTGCGGCTCAAGGGCGGCGACCCGACGATTTTCGCGCGGCTGCGCGAGGAGCTCGACGCGCTGCGCGCGGCGGGAATCGCGTGGAAGATTCTGCCCGGCGTGAGCGCGTTTCAGGCGGCGGCCGCGGGCGAAAGTCTGCCGCTCACGGAGCGCGGGAACGCGCGGTCGGTGCGCATCGTCACGGGAGCGCTCGCCGCGGGCGGGAGCGAAATCGGCGGCGCCGCGGACGCTCCGTCGGAAAATCCCGCGCGGCAGATCATCTACATGGGCGTGGAGGCGTTCCCGCGCATCGCCGCGCGTCTGCTCGCCGAGGGCGTTCCCGCCGAAACGCCCGTGCTCGCCGTGTTCGGCTGCGGCGGCGCGCGCGAGTTTTCCGTCTCGGGCACGCTCGACTCGCTCAAGCTCCCGAAGACCGACCTGCCGGGGATTCTGTTCGTCAACTACGGCGAAGCGGTGAACGGCGCGCCGAACGGAAAGGGGGAACGATGAGAGATGAGCGTTGAGCGTTTGGAGAGGAAGGCTTTTCGCTTCGCGGGGGAGCATGCGGAAAAACGCGCAGGCTCAAAGCCCGGGGACGGACCCGCGACACGGAAAAACCTTGTGAAGGTGCCCCTGTTCCCGCGTCGAACGGACGTCTCCGGCGCAGGGACGCCCCGACGGGGCTTGTCGTTTTTCTTCGCCTGTCCCCAGGTTTCCACCTGGGGTTTCAGAGAAGGTCGCCCCTGCGGGGCTTCGTCGCAACGCCGTCGTCGTCGAAACGGCGCCCGCCTTGTTTCAGAGAGAGAGCGTTCCTGCGGGGCTTCGGCAGCGAAAACGTTTTTCGGCGAAGCAAGGCTTCCAATCTGCGCATCTATAATTTTTAATTACGAAAAATCATGAAACCCGAATTGCTCCAGAAAATCAAAGACTCGCAGGCCGCGCTGCTCGACGCGCTCGGACGCGCCGAACGCGGCGAAATCACGACCGACCAGGTCAAGCCCTTCGGCTCCTTCTTCGGCGTCTATCCGCAGCGCGACGGCAGGATGATGACGCGCGTCCGCCAGCCCGGCGCGGAAATTCCGCTCGGCGCGCTGAAATTCCTCGCGCTGCTCTTTCTCGACGCGCGTCCGGAGTTCGCCCTCTTTTCGACGCGGCAGAACATCCAGGCGCACGGTCTCACGCCCGCGGCGGCGGAGAAAATCGTCCGCGCCTGCACGGACAACGAGCTGCCGTTCCGCGGCGGCGGCGGGGACACGTTCCGCAGCGTCTCCGTCACGCCCGAGAGCGGCGTCGCGCCCGGCGGGCTCTTCGACCTCGTGCCCTACGCGCGTTTCGCGACGGAGACCGTCTTCGACTGGGATCTCGCGTTCGCGCTCCCGCGCAAAATCAAAATCGCGTTCGCGGCGCAGGGCGACGAGGCGCTCGCGCTGCGGCAGGACCTGGGCTTCGTCGCGGCGACCGGCGCGGACGGCGCGCGCGGCTTCGTCGTGTACGGCGGCGGCGGGTTCGGACGCAATCCCGCGCTCGGAGTGAAGCTCTTCGATTTTCTTCCCGAAAAGGAGATGCCGCGCGCGCTCCGCGCCATGATCGAGCTTTTCAGCGAAAACGGGAACCGCAAGAACCGCGCCGCCGCGCGCCTGCGCCACCTCAAGACCGCGTGGGGCGACGACGCGTTCCGCGCGCGCTTCCGCGAATATTTCGATCGGGTTGACGCCGCCGCGCTCCCGCCGCTCCCGGATTTTTCCGAACCGCGCGAGCTGCGTTCCCGCGCGACCGCGTTCCCGCGCGAGGGCGCGCCCGACGAAAACGACGCGGATTTCGTCGCGTGGAAAAAACTCGCCGTCGAGCCGACGCGCTTCGGAGACGACTTTGTTTCCGTGCGGCTGTTCGTGCCGGACGGACGGCTGACGCCGGAGCAGTTCGCGGAGTTCGCCGCGTTCGTCGAGGCGTCGGGCGTTCCCGCCGTGCGGCTCGCGTTCGAGAAAAACGTGCTGCTCCCCGCCGTTCCCGCGGCGGAGCTTCCGGCGCTCTACGCGGCGCTGCGGCGGCTCTCCGTCGATTTCACGTTCGCGAGCTTCGTCGGTCAGATCGACGCGTGCGTCGGCGCGGCGACGTGCAAGATCGGCATGCTCGACACGCCGAAATACGCGCGCGAAGTCGCGCTCGCGCTCGACGCCTTCTTCCGCGAAAACCCGGAAGCGCGCACGGCGGAGAACGTCCGCGCGATCGTGCGCGAACTGCGTTTTTCGGGCTGCCCGAACTCGTGCACCTCGCACCAGGCGGGGCGCTTCGGATTCAACGGCTTCAAGAAAATGCTCGACGGCAAGATGACGGAAGGCTTCGTGCTGTGGGAGCGCCCGGCAAACGTTCCCGCGATGGGCGCGGACACGGGCCGCTTCATTCCCGTCGCCGAGCTCCCCGACGCCGTCGTCCGTCTCGTCCGCGAAAACCTCCTGCGCTGAAAAGCGCGCGTAAAAAAGGCGGCGGGCCTGTGTTCAGCCCGCCGCCTTTTTTTTCGGATCCGCGGCTCAGTACGATTTCGCGAAGACGACGCGGCGCGCGGACGGCTCGCCCGTGAACGGGCACGTGCCGGGCGTCGGCGGGAACGCGGCGTCGTCGAGCGGAATGCAGCGGATCGTCACGTTCAGGTCCGCCTTGATCTGCGCCTCGACTTCCGGCGAGCCGTTCCAGTGGCAGAGCGCGAAGCCGCCGTGCACTTCGGGCTTTTCCTTGTTCTTCGGCGTGAAGAATTCGTAGAACTCCTCCTTCGTGTCGATTTCGCGCGTGTTGTCGGCGCGGAACTTTTTCGCGCGCGCGAGCAGATTGCCCTGGATTTCCTGCAGTTTCTGAGGGAGCGTCGCGACGAACTCCGCGCGCGGGAACGCCGCCTTTTCGCCCGTGTCGCGGCGGCCGACGAAGACTTTGCCCTCGGCGATGTCGCGCGCGCCGACTTCGACGCGCAGCGGGATGCCTTTCTTGATCCAGCCCCAGGTCTTTTCGCCGCCGCGCAGATCCCGGTCGTCGATCGAGACGAGAATCGGCCGCCCGTCGAAGCGCTGCGCGGCGATTTCCGCCTTGAGCGATTCGCAGTAGGCGAGCACTTCGCCGCGCTGCGCGGGATCGCGGTAAATCGGGAGAATCACGACATGCTGCGGCGCGAGGCGCGGCGGGACGACCATGCCGTCGTCGTCCGCGTGCGTCATGATCATGCCGCCGATGAGGCGCGTCGAGACGCCCCACGAGGTCGTCCACGCGTGCTGCAGCTGGCCGGCTTCGTTCTGGAACTGGATGTTGCAGCTCTTCGCGAAATTCTGTCCGAGGAAGTGCGACGTTCCCGCCTGGAGCGCCTTGCGGTCCTGCATCATCGCTTCGATGCAGAGCGTGTCCACCGCGCCCGGGAAGCGCTCGGACGCCGTCTTGTGCCCGCGGATGACGGGCATCGCCATGTAGTTTTCGGCGAAGTCGGCATAGACGTCGAGCATCTTGCGCGTCTCCGCCTCGGCCTCTTCGGCGGTCGCGTGCACGGTGTGGCCTTCCTGCCAGAGAAATTCCGCCGTGCGCAGAAAGAGCCGCGTGCGCATTTCCCAGCGGACGACGTTCGCCCACTGGTTCACGAGAATCGGCAGGTCGCGGTAGCTCTGCACCCACTTCGAATACGTCGCGCCGATGATGGTCTCCGACGTCGGGCGCACGATGAGCGGCTCCTCGAGCTCGCCCGCGGGAACGAGCCTGCCGCTGCCGTCCGCCGCGAGCCGCGAGTGCGTGACGACGGCGCATTCCTTCGCGAAGCCTTCGACGTGCTCGGCCTCCTTTTCGATGAAGCTCTTCGGAATGAAGAGCGGGAAATACGCGTTGACGTGCCCCGTCGCCTTGAACATGGCGTCGAGGTCGCGCTGAATGTTTTCCCAAAGCGAATAGCCCCAGGGCTTGATGACCATGCAGCCGCGCACGGGCGAGTTTTCGGCGAGGTCGGCGGCCTTGACGACCTGCTGGTACCACTCGGGATAATCTTCGTCCCGGCGCGGAGAAATTGCGGTTTTAGCTGCTTTGGCGCACATGATTGCTTCCTTGTTTCTGAGAAAAATCTGTTCGTGTGGATCTGCGTCCTTCCGCGTTTTTTAGGAACCGGGGTGGACGGCGGGAACCGCGGCGAGCTCGGGCGGGAGCGCGTCGGCGGGGTAGGTCGGGAACGAAAGTTCGAGCAGCGAGACGGCGGGCGTCGGCAGCGTCGCGTTGCCGGCGGAACGGTCGACGAGCATCGCGCACGCGACGGGAACGCCGCCCCAGGTCTTGATGATGTCCGCGCATTCGATCACGCGGCCGCCGCGCGTCACGACGTCCTCGGCGACGAGGATTTTTTCGCCGGGCGCGATCCTGAAGTTGCGCCGCAGCACGAGCTTGTTGTTCTCCTTCTCGGCGAAGATGAAGCGCACGCCGAGCTGACGCGCGATTTCCTGCCCGACGACGAGCCCGCCCATCGCGGGCGCGAGCACCGTTTCCGCGCCGAGCCCCTTCAGCTTCGGGAGGAGCAGCTCGACGAGGCGCGTGACCTTGTCCATGTACTGGCACACCTGCGCGCACTGGAAGTAGTTCGCGCTGTGCAGCCCGCTGCGCAGAATGAAATGCCCCGTGAGGAGCGCGCCGCTGTCTTTGAAGATTTGAAGAACTTCGTCCTGAATCTTGGAATCCATAGTGCGCGCGAGTATGCGCGTTCCCGCGCCGGGACGCAATAGCGATGGCGCGCCCGACGCCGGGCGCGTTTTTCAGGCGGACGCGGTCGGCCCGTCTTCCAGCAGTTCGGCGGCGGTCGCGACGCACTGCGGGCACGGCACGCGGAAGTCGCGCTTCAGCTCCCGGCAGAAAACGGAGCCGTTTTTCGCGCGGAAGGCTTCGAGCATCGCCGCGCGCGCGGATTCGGGCGCGAGACGCGTCGCGGCGTAGATCGCGCCGCAGAGGCCTTCGGGCGCGCGGCCGCCGCCGCAGGCCGCGAACTCGGCGAAGAGATCTTCGCGGCCGAAGCCGACGGCGATCGTCTGCGCGCAGTTGCAGTTGCGCGGCGGCGTTCGGAAAAGAGCGAGCGATTTTTCTTTGGACATGGCGGAAAATGAAAAACGGAAAAGGGAAAATGGGAAGCGGAAAATCTCCGTGAAGGGCGAATGCCGTTCGGCGCTCATTTTTTCGCGTCGTCTTTTTCGAGCCTGCGCGTCATCAGCGAGGCGGAGTTGAGCACGACGAGCAGCGACGACGCGTTGTGGACGACCGCGCCGCTCACGGGATCGAGCACGCCGAACGCGCTGAGCGCGACCGCGGAGACGTTCACGCAGATCGAGAACGCGAAGTTCGCGCGGATCGTGCGCAGCACCGTGCGGGAAAAACGGATCAGCGCGGGAACGAGCTCGACGCGGTCGTTGAGCAGCGCGATTTCCGCCGTCTCCACGGCGAGCTCGGCGCCGAGCGCGCCCATGGCGATCGAGCTGTCCGCCGACGCGAGCGCGGGCGCGTCGTTCACGCCGTCGCCGACCATCAGCACGAATCGCGCGCCGCGCTCCCGCAGTCCGCGGATCGCGGCCGCCTTGTCTTCGGGCAGGCATTCGGCGATCGTCTCGTCCGCGCCGACGCTTTCGGCGACGCGCGCGGCGGCGGCGCGGTTGTCGCCCGTGAGCACGATCGTGCGGACGCCGGCGTCCTTCAGCTCGCGCACGAGCCCGGGAGCGCCCTCGCGCAGCGTGTCCGAAAGCGCGACGAAACCCGCGAACGCGCCGTCCGCCGTCAGCGCGACGAGTGTTTCTCCCCGCGCGGCTCGGGCGTCGGCGAACGCCTCGGCTTCGGGCGGAATCCGCGTGTCCGCGGCGGCGGCGCGGCGGGAACGCACGCTCACGCGCGCGCCCTCGACGACGCATTCGATGCCGACGCCGTTGCGCGTGCGCGCCTCCGTCGCTTCGGGCAGCGGCGCGTCTCCGCAGGCGGCGACGACCGCGCGCGCGATCGGGTGCGCGGAATGCCGTTCCGCCGCGCCGCAGAGCGCGAGCACGCGCGCCTCGGAAAAGCCCTCCGCCGCAAAGACGCTCTCGACGCGCAGGCGCGAGCGCGTGAGCGTTCCCGTCTTGTCGAAGACCGCCGTGTCCGTCTCGGCGAGCCGTTCGAGCGCGGCGCCGCTCTTCACGAGCACGCCCCGGCGCGACGCGTTGCCGATGCCCGCGGCGATCGCCGTCGGCGTCGCGAGCGCGAACGCGCACGGGCAGAAAACGACGAGCACCGTCACGCCGCGCACGAGCGCCGCCTCGACGCCCGCGTCCAGAAGGAAAAACGCCGCCGCGAAGACGAGCACGGAAAAGACCATCGCCGCGGGAACGATCTTCGACGCCCAGCGGTCGGCGACGTTCTGGATCGGCGCCTTCTTCGATTCCGCCTCCTCGACGAGCCGGACGAGGCGCGCGATCGCCGTGTCGCCCGTGCGCTTGGAGACGCGCACGCGCAGCGAGCCCGCGAGATTGCGCGTGCCCGCGAGCACGGAGTCGCCGGGCAGCTTGTCCGCGGGAACGCTCTCGCCCGTGAGGCTCGACTGATCGACCGCGCTCGAACCGGCGATCACCGCGCCGTCCGCGGGAATCGTCTCGTCCGCGCGCACCGCGACGACGTCGCCGATCTCGAGCGCCTCGACGGACACGCTCTCCTCCGAGCCGTCCGCGCGGACGCGCGACGCGCGCTTCGGCGAAACCTTGAGCAGCGCCTCGACGCCGTCGCGCGTGCGGCGCAGCGTGCGCGCCTCGAGCCACTCGCCGAGCCCCATCAGAAACGCGATTTCGCCCGCGGCGAAGACGTAGCTTTCGTGCTCGTGCGCGCCCGCGCCGCCGAAGAACGTCGCGAAGCACTGCAGGGCGATCGAGGCGACGATGCCCGTCGAAATCAGCAGCGCGGACGTGATGCGCCGCTCGCGGAAAAGCGCGTCCGCCGCCGACCGGAGAATCGGCGCGCCGCAGAGCGCGGCCGCGATCCAGGCGGGATCGACGAGCGGGAAGCCCGGAAATCCGGGGAAGAAGCGCGCGACGCAGAAGCTCGCGACGAGGCTCGCGAAGGAGACCCAGAGCGCGAGCCGTTCCCGCGATTCGCGGCGTTTCCGCGCGGCGTCGGCGCAGCGGCAGGGAGACGCGGCGGCCTTGCGCGCCTCCGCGAGTTCGCGTTCTCTTTTCTGGCAATGCGGACAGCTCATGGCTTTTCGGAATTTATAGGATATAGGGCTATACCCTATGTTTCGGGAAGGCAAGAAAAATTTCCGTTCCCGGGAGAAGGGGAACGGAAATCCGAGGCCCGCGCGCGGAGACGCGCTCAGCCGATCTTGCGGAGGTGCTCGACGATGTCGTCGATCATGCGTTCGTCGCCTTCCCGGAACGCCTCCGAAACGCATTCCTTCATGTGCCGGGCGAGCACGGCGGCCCAGATGCCGCGCAGCCCGCCGCCGACGGCGGAGATGAGACGCAGCGTCCGCATGCAGGGCGCGCCTTCCTCCACCATGCGTTCGACGCCGTGCATCTGCCCGATCAGACGGTGCAGACGGTTGAGCAGCTTGCGGCGCTCCTCCTCGTCCTGACCGCCCCCGCAGCCGCAGTCGGCGGAAGCGTCCGCGGGCGCGCCCGCGAACTCGCCGAACGGCGAGAGCGGCGGCTCGACCTCGACGGGAACGGGTTCGGACGCGGGAACGGCGGGCGCGGAAGGCACGGCGCCTCCGGCGGGCGGTTCATGATTTTCGCTGCCGAGAAAAGGCGCGGCGGGAACGGCGGCGTCCGGATTTTCCGTCTGCGGCGCGTTTTCGGGGACTTCTTTTTGCGGGGCGGATTCGTTTTCCATGATGAGGCGAAATTATTTTTTCCCGCCGGGGAATTGCAACACGGAAAGCCGCGCGCGGCGGCTTCCTTTTCGCGACGCTTGACGCGGCGGCTTTTCCGCGCTACACTGCGCCCACTTTTTCAACTGTAAAATCAATACAATTATGAAATCACTCAAAGGAACCGAAACCGAAAAGAATCTGCTCAAGGCCTTCGCGGGCGAATCGCAGGCGCGCATGCGCTACACGTATTTCGCGAGCAAGGCGAAAAAGGACGGATTCGTTCAGATCGCCGACGTCTTCGAAGAGACGGCGAATCAGGAAAAGGAACACGCCAAGCGCTTCTTCAAATTCCTCGAAGGCGGGAATCTTGAAATCACGGCGACGTTCCCGGCGGGCGTGATCGGCACGACGGAAGAAAATCTGGAAGCCGCCGCCTGCGGAGAAAACGAAGAATGGTCGGAAATGTATCCGGAATTCGCGGAAGTCGCCGCGAAGGAAGGCTTCCCGATCATCGCCGCCGTCTTCCGCAGCGTCGCCGTCGCGGAAAAGCAGCACGAAAAGCGCTACCGCGCGCTCTGCGAAAACATCCGCAAGGGCGAAGTCTTCAAGAAGGACGGCAAGATCTGGTGGCGCTGCCGCAACTGCGGCTTCATCTGCGAAGCCTCGGAAGCGCCGATCAAGTGCCCGGCCTGCGACCATCCGCAGGCGCACTTCGAAGTGCTCGCCGAAAACTGGTGAGCGCGGGAACGCGATTCCGCGAAACGCGGCGACGTCCACGAGACGCCGCCGCTTTTTTTTGCGCGTGCGGAGGGGCAGGGGAGCGTTCCCGCCGCGCCGTCGCCGGAAAAGCGGATCCGCAGGCTTCCCGTTCTCCGTCTCCCGTTTTTCCGGGCGCGCCGCGCGCGTTTCAAAAAGTATTCGCCTTGCGGGGAAGCGTCTGTTAGTTTTTTTTCATCATGATGAAACCGAAAGCCCACTTGCTCTTGCCCACATTCGCCGTGCTTGCGCTCGCGGCGTGCAACGATTCTCAGAAAACGCTCGAAGCGGCGCCGGAGGCGGCTCCGTCCGTTCCCGCCGCTCCCGCGGCGCAGACGCAGGCTTCGGCCGTTCCTGCGGCGCCCGCCGCCGAAAACGCCGCTCCCGCGGCGGAAACGCCGGCGCCCGCTCCCGCGGCGCAGCAGCCCGCCGCCGTTCCCGCGCAGAAGACCGCGCCCGCGGGCGAAGGCTATACGGTGACGAAGGTCGTTCCCGAAGATTTCAGCCCTGCCGCCTTCAACGTATTCACGGACGGCGCGATGCGCTTCCGCGTCGAATTTTACGGCACGGACGTCTTCCGCATTCAGGCGGCGCCGAACGGCGCGTTCGACGATCCGCTGAACGACCCGACCGCCGCGCAGATTCTCGTGGACGACCTGCCCGTGAACCGCGAGCGCGTCGACTGCGAAGTCACGGAGGCGGACATCGTCTGGCGCACGGCGGCGATTGAGCTCCGCATGAGCCGAGCGAACGGCGCCTTCTCGCTCTTCCGCGCGGACGGCACGCCGATTTTCTTTGAGAAAAAGCCGCTCGCCTTCTCCGGGAACGTCGTGACGCAGACGCTTTCGACCGACCCCGACGAATTTTACTACGGCGGCGGTCAGCAGAACGGGCATTTTTCCCACAAGGGCACGAAAATCGAAATCTCCGCCAACGGCTGGAACGAGAACGACCGCCCGAATCCCGCGCCGTTCTACATGAGCAACCGCGGCTACGGCGTGCTCCGTCACACGTTCGCCACGGGCGCGTACGACTTTTCGGGCGCGGACTCCATCGCGACCTCGCACAACGAAAACCGCTTCGACGCGTTCTATTTCGTCGGCGACGGTTTCCCGCGCGTTCTCGACCTTTACACGCGCTTCACGGGGCGCCCGAATTTTCTCCCGATCTGGGGCTTCGAGCTCGGCGACGCGGACGCCTACATGACGCGCGACCCGCAGACGAAGGAACCGCTTCTCGAAAACGGAAAATTCAAGGAGCTCACGCCGTATTCGCTCGATCGCGTCGCGGAAAAATATCGCGAGCACGACATGCCCTGCGGCTGGATGCTCGTGAACGACGGCTACGGCTGCAATTACGTGCAGCTGCCTTACGTCGTGAAGAGTCTCGCCGGAATGGGTTTCAAGACGGGGCTCTGGACGGAAGGCGCGCTCACGCGCATGGCGTGGGAAGTCGGCGTCGCGGGAACGCGCGTGCAGAAGCTCGACGTCGCCTGGACGAGCGACACCAACAAGACCACGCGCGAGAAGCCGCTTTCCAAGATTCAGCATGCGCTCGAATGCAACAAGATCGCGTGGGACGGCATCGCGGACAATTCCGATTCGCGCCCGCTCACGTGGACGGTGCTCGGCTGGGCGGGAACGCAGCGCTACGCCGTGTGCTGGACCGGCGACCAGGCGGGCGACTGGAATCTCATCCGCTACCACATTCCGACGCTCATCACCTCCGGCATGTCCGGACAGGCCTACGCGACGACGGACGTGGACGGCATTTTCGGCGGTTCTCCGGAAACCTACACGCGCGACCTGCAGTGGAAGTGCTTCACGCCCGCGCTCTACGTCATGAACGGCTGGAGCGACGCGGACGCGATGGCGGGCGTGCCGAAAAAAAGCCCGTGGTGGTTCGAGGAACCCTACCGCTCCATCAACCGCAGCTACCTCAAGCGCAAGCTGCGCATGACGCCTTACATGTACAAATACGCGCACGACGCCGCGACCACCGGCGCGCCCATCGTCCGCGGCATGCTGTGGAACTTCCCGAACGACCGCAAGACCTGGGACAAGTCCACGCAGTATCAGTTCATGCTCGGCGAAGACATTCTCGTCGCGCCCGTCTATACGGCGATGTCGCTGAACAAAGGCTGGCGCAAGGAAGACATCTACCTGCCCGAAGGCGTGTGGTTCGACTACTGGGACGGCCGCGTCGTGCCCGGCCCGTACACGATCGACAACTACCCGATCGCGCTTGAAAAGCTCCCGATCTTCGTGCGCGGCGGCGCGATCATTCCGATGTATCCGGAAATGCTTTACAGCACGCAGAAGCCGAAGGACGTCGTCACCTTCGACGTGTATCCCTACGGGAAATCCTCGTTCGAAATGTATGAGGACGACGGGAACACGCGGGCGTATCTCGACGGAAAATTCTCCAAGCAGCTCATCACCTGCGACGCGCCGAAAGGCGTCGCGGGCGACGTCACGATCGAGGTCGGTCCCGCGCTCGGCGACTTCGACGGCAAATACGCCGAACGCGCCTACGCGTTCGAGATTCACACGCCGTTCCGTCCGTCGCGCGTGCTCGCGGACGGCATGGAAATCCGCGAAATTCCCGACGCCAAGGTCTATGAAAATTCAGTGCAGGGCTGGCGCTTCGATCCGGAAGACCGCCGCGGCGTCGTCTTCGTCAAGCTCGCGAAACGCGGCACGGACGTTCCCGCGCGGGTCGCGCTGAAGGTTTCGCCGAAACTCGGCGCGTGGGCGGCGTTCGAGCCGTATCCCGAGCCCGTCGTTTCGCCGGATCTGGACAAGTCCGAGTTCAAGGTCGTCGCGTCGTCCGAACAGTCCGGCGGCGGCGGAATCTCCAACGCCTTCGACGGCTCGGCGGGAACGATCTGGCACTCGAATTATTCCGACAATCCCGGCAAGCACCCGTACACGATCGACATCGACATCGGCAAGCTCGCCGCCGTCAACGGCTTCGGCTATCTGCCGCGCGCGGGGCTCGGCAACGGCGCGATCAAGGATTACGAAATCTACGTCGCGCGCGCGCCGGGCGATTTCGGCGAGGCCGTCGCCAAGGGCGCGTTCCCCGCGGAAACGGAAGCCGACGGCTCTCCGAAGTACCAGAAGGTCGCCTTCCCCGCGAAGTGGGGACGCTACGTCCGCCTGCGCGTGCTCTCCGCGCTGCACGGCGAGCAGTTCGGCTCCGCCGCCGAGTTCGACGTGATGCAGGACATCGCCGCCGCTCCGCTCGCGGACGAGACGCTCGATCTCGGCGACCGCGTCGGCGTCGTTCCCGCGAAGATCGACGGGCGCGCCGTCTTCAACAAGGGCTGGTCCGCGCCGGAAATCGTTGTGGACGGCGAAAAGCACGCCAAGGGCATCACCGTGCTCGCGGAAACGAAAATCGCCTATGAGCTCGACGGCTCGTGGGACAAGCTCCTCGGCTTCGTCGGGCGCGAGCAGGGCGGCAAAGGTCCGGTCACGTTCCGCATCTTCGCCGACGGCAAGCAGATCTTCGAGCGTGCCGGCATGAGCCCCGAATCGGTCAAGCAGCTCGTTTCGCTCGACGTCTCGGGCGTGAAGCAGCTCGTCTTCGAGTTCGTCGCGGACGCGGACGGCGATTCCTCCGACACCGGCGTCTGGACGGACATCCGCCTCCTCCGCAAAGGCTCGGAATGAGGAAAGCTTAAAGGTTAAAGTTTAAAGCTTAAAGAAAGGCGTTCCCGCATCTTCCGCGGGAACGCTTTTTTTGTGCGTTCGTCCCCGCCGCGACGCTTCCGGGGGGGGGGGATGAAGCCTTTTTGTCTTTGTGTAATTTTGATTATCTGCGCTTTGCTAAATTTCGCAGAAGTGTTCAAAATAAAGCCTGTTGTTTTTTGCCCGAAAAAAGCCCCGCGCGTAGATTTTCTCGGCAATGGAAATCATCGACACCGCGATGTTGGACGCGCTCAGCGCCGAAGCGGGAAAAAATCCGAGGCTGCGGCTCAACCGCAATTTTCACGCTTCTCTCGACGCGCCCGCACAGCGACTGCTCAACGCGCTCGAACCCGGAACGCGCGTGCCCGCGCATCGCCACCGCACGACGGCGGAAACGTACGTCGTGCTGCGCGGACGGCTTCGCATCACGGTTTTCGACGGCGCGGGCGCGGCGAAAAGCTCCGTCGAGCTCTCTCCGGAAGCGGGAACGCACGGAGTCCACATTCCCGCGGGAACGTGGCACGGGCTCGAAGTGCTCGAATCCGGCACCGTCATTTTCGAGGTAAAGGACGGTCCTTATACGCCGTTTTCGCCCGAGGACATTCTGAACGTTTCCGGAGGCTCGCCGCATGACGCCCGCTGAACTCGTTTACGCGCTCGCGCTCGTTCCCGCGCTTTTCGTGCTGGAACTCCTTTATTTCAAAATTGCGGACCGCTTCGGCATCACGGACAGGCCGAACGCGCGCAGCTCGCACTCGGTCTCGACACGGCGCGGCGGCGGCGTGATCTTCACGCTCGCGGCGGCGCTGTGGTTCTGCGCGCACGGGTTCGCGTTCCCGTGGTTTTTCGCGGGGCTGCTGCTCATCGCGGGCGTAAGTTTTCTCGACGACGTCTTTTCCGTCTCGAACAAAATCCGCCTGCTCTGCCATTTTTCGGCGTTCGGGCTGATGTTTCACGAATGGTCGCTCTTCACGGCGTTCCCGTGGCCGGTCGCGCTCGTCGCGCTGATTTTCTGCGTCGGCATCATCAACGCCTACAATTTCATGGACGGCATCAACGGCATCACGGGCGCGTATTCGCTCGCCGTGCTCGGCGCGCTCGCATGGGCGAACGTCTCCGTCGCGCCGTTCGCGGACACGTGTCTGCTGTGGACGACGATCGCCGCCGTAGGCGTGTTCTGCTTTTTCAATTTCCGGAAAAAGGCGCTCTGTTTCGCGGGCGACGTCGGAAGCGTGGCGATCGCCTTCGTCATTCTGTTTTTCCTCGGACGGCTGATGATCGAGACGCGCGACGTCACCTGGATCTCGCTTCTGCTCGTGTACGGAGCGGACAGCGTGCTGACGATTCTGCACCGGCTCATTCTGCGCGAAAACATCGGACAGGCGCACCGCAAGCACCTCTACCAGATTTTGTCGAACGAACTGCGCGTGCCGCACGTCGCCGTGTCGCTCGGATATTTCGGAACGCAGGCGGCGATTTCGGCGGCGTTCATTCTCGCGTATCCGGCGGGAACGGCGGCGCGCTGGGGCGTGCTTATCGGAGCGGGAACGGCGCTGACCGCGTTTTACGTCGCGTTCATGAAAAAGTATTTTCATCTGCACCTGGAGACTCTCGCGAAAAAATGAGCACGCATCCGCAAAAAAGAATTTGGCTTTCGCCGCCGCATCTCACGGGGCGGGAACGCGACGTGCTCGCGGAAACGCTCGCGAGCGGCTGGGTCGCGCCCGCGGGTGCGAATCTCGATGTGTTCGAACGCGCGGTCGTCGCGGCTCTGGGCGGCGGCGAACGGCACGCGGTCGCCGTCAATTCGGGCACGGCGGCGATTCACCTCGGACTGATCCGACTCGGCGTCGGCGCGGGCGACGAGGTCGTCTGCCAAAGCTTCACGTTCGCGGCGAGCGCGAATCCCGTCGTGTACTGCGGCGGCGTTCCCGTGTTCGTCGATTCCGAGCCGGACACCTGGAACATGGATCCCGCGCTGCTGGAAAAGGCGCTGCTCGACCGCCACGAAAAGACGGGGCGTTTTCCGAAGGCGATCATTCCCGTGCATCTTTACGGGATGCCTGCGAAGATGGACGAAATCTGCGCCGTCGCGGAAAAATACGGCGTTCCCGTGCTCGAGGACGCCGCCGAGGCGCTCGGCTCGGAATACCGCGGCCGCAAATGCGGAACGTTCGGCGAGTTCGCGGCGATTTCCTTCAACGGCAACAAAATCGTCACCGCGAGCGCGGGCGGAGTCTGCATCTGCCCTTCCCGCGAAGAGCGCGAGGAAGTTCTGAAGATCGCGACGCAGGCGCGCGAGAACCGCCCGTATTACCATCACGAAAAAATCGGCTACAACTACCGCATGAGCAACGTCTGCGCGGGCATTGGACTGGCACAGACGGACGCGCTCGAAGCGCGCGCGACGCGCCGGCGCGAGATTCACGCGCTCTACGCGAAACTGCTCGCGGAAACGCCGGGCGTCGCGGTCAAGGAAGCCCCGGGCGCGGATTTCGCGTCGAACTTCTGGCTGACCTGCGTGCTCGTCGATTCCGAAAAATTCGGAGCGACGAACGCCGAGTTACGGGAACGCCTCGCGGCGGCGAACATCGAATCGCGCCTGCTGTGGAAGCCGATGCACCTGCAGCCCGTTTACGCGAAAAATCCGTTCTACGGGAACGGCGTCTCCGAGAGCCTTTTCGCGCGCGGGCTCTGCCTGCCTTCGGGCTCGTCGCTCACCGACGACGACGTCGCCCGCGTCGTCCGGGAAATAACGGTCCGCTGACAAATGCGGCGTTCCCGCCGCGTCGTCGAAATCGCGCAAGCCTTCCGCTTTTCTTTGTTTAGCAAAATTTTCGTTTGTTTTTGAGCCGGGGAAATTATGATTTTTCTCAAATGAAAAAGAAAACCTATCAGCTCGGCGTGCGCATGGACGAAGATCTGCTCGCTCGCCTGCGCAGATTCGAGGAGCAGACGGGAATTTCCTCTTCGGCGCTCGCGCGGGCGACGCTCGAATCCGCGCTCGACTATTTCGAATCCGAAAAGGAAATCGTCTTCCCGTTGTGTTGCGTACCGAGAAAATCGATAATACCCCCCCCCGTTTCAAAATAAATTTTCCCCGCGAGTCACGCATCGCGGGATTTTCTTGCACAGGGAATTCTCCGCCTCCGAAAAAAGGGGCGTCCGTTTTTCTCAGCGAAAACTCCGCACCGTTTCGGCGATTCCGTCGCGCACGGAAACGGGCAGCCGTTCGACGCCGAGAGCGCGCTTGAGCTTCGCGTTGGAGACAACGTAATTTTCCGTCAGCTTCGTCAGACGCTCGCGGTTGAAGGGCAGACGAAGCAGCGTTCCCGCGGCGGCGGCAAAGCGCATCGGTGCGGCGGGAACGCGCCAGATCCGCGCACGTTTTCCGAGCGCGCCGCAGATCGTCGCGACGAGCTCGTTCGTCGAAAGCGGTTCGTCGTCGGCGAGATTGTAGATGCCCGAAGGCGGCGTTCCCGCAAGCATTTTTTCCAGCGCGAACTCCAGATTCGCGACGGACAAAAACGACCGCCGGTTTTCGAAGGCGCCGAGCGGCCACGGCAGCCCGAGCCGCACGACCGCGTAAAGCAGATTCAGATTTCCCTTGTTCCCGCGCCCGTGAATCATGCAGGGACGCAGCACGTAAACGCGCCTGCCGCCGGGCGTGTTCCCCTCGCCCTCAAAATCGAAATTTTCGCGCAGAAAATTTTCCGCCGCGATTTTGCTCTCGCCGTAAGGTCCGATCGGCGCGGGAACGACGTCCTCCGTCAAAGTTTCGTCGCGCACGAAATCCGCGGCGGCTTTCACGGAACTGAAAAAATAAAACTGCCGCGCGCCCGAAGTCTCGAACCAGCGGAAAATTTTCTTCGTCAGCTCCGTGTTCACGTCGAAATAGACCTGCGCGCCGGCGCGTTTCTTCAGGTCGTGCGCCTTGCCCGCGAGATGAATCACGGCATCAACTCGCGGGAGCATTCCCGCCTCGACGTCGCTCCACGAATACCGCGCGTCCGCCGTTCCCGCGACGCGCCCGAGCCCGATCACCTCATGTCCGCGCGCGCGCAGAAACTCCGCCAAATTTTTCCCGACGAACCCGCCGATTCCCGTAATCAGAATTTTCATTCAGGAAAAGTAAAAAAACGCTCGTCTCCCCGCAAACAGCCGTTTGTCCATCTTTGATTGCGCAATAATTCGTTCGACTTCCACGCGTCGCTGCCTCGAAATTCACGAAATCTTCGCGGAAACGCCTTCGTTGAGCAGGCTCGTCATGCAAACCGGGACACGCCAAAGGTCGCCTTCCGTCTGCAGATCCTTGGTGTAAAGCAGACAGCTTCGAAAAATCCGCGCGCTGAATTTTTTTCTGAAAGCACATAGCCGGATTCGCGTTTCCCGCAAATTCAAAACGCGAAAAACGATCATTTCCCGCAAATTTCAGAGCCTTGATTCGAGCGTTTCCCGAAAATTTCAGAGAGCGAAATCATTTCTGACTGCGCAAAAAAAAACGCGCTCCCGCGGGGCGGGGGCGCGTTTCGGGAAACGGGGGAGGAGGCGCCTCAGCCGACGGTCAGGATCGCCGTCGCCGCCATCGCCGCGAGCGCGCAGGCGATCGATTCGCCGCCGACGAGACCCGACGCCAGCGCGACCGAGTATTCCTCTTCCGTCTTCTTGTGGAACTTGTTCCAGAGCCAGACGAAGATCGCGCCGATCGCGAACGACGCCGCGTTGTTGAACGCCGCCGGGAGCGTCAGCACGATGCCCATGCCGATCGCGGAGGGCATGTACGCGCGCGCCTTCGGGAACAGGCGTTCGCAGACCGGAATCGCGACGCCGATGAGCCCGCCGATCGCCATCGCCCAGTAAACCGTCGTCGGGAGCGAAATCAGCGGATCGTTCAGAAATTCCGCGACGGCCTTCCACATGCGCGCGGGCGGCGCCGGGTATTTTTCGAGCGCGTCCACGTCGGGCACGAGCAGGCGCCACACGGGAACGACGATCGCCGTGCCGATGCAGATCGCGAGCAGCTGAGTGAAGAACTGGATGCGCGGCTTCAGCCCGAGCAGATTGCCGAGCTTCATGTCGGACATGAGGTCGCCGGAGGCGCCGCCCGCCGCCGCCGTGACGCCGCCGGTGATGAGGTTCGTGCTCACGTTCCCGCGCGCGCCGGGCACGACGGAATAGATGAGCTGGGAAATTTTGCCCATCGCGCCGATCGGATTCGTGTCCGCCTCGCCGCAGGAGCGCGCGCAGATGAGGCCGAACGCGCCCGCGAGGAAGATCGCGAGCACGCCCAGATACCACGCCGCGTTGAACGCGAAGTGCAGCGTGCAGATCAGCCCGATCGCCGCGGGAACGATGCCGATGACGAACCACTTCATCGGGATTTCGACGTCGGCGTTGACGTCGTCGGCCTCGGACGTCGCCGCCGCGCCCTTTTTCGGGAAGATGCCGGAGAACGCGCGCCCGATCGTGCGCCACTGGAACGCGAGCGCGGTGAAGCTCGCCATGACCATGATCGACGTGCCGCACCACAGCGACCAGTAAACGACGCGGAAGCCGGCGAAGTTGCCCTGCTCGTCCACGGAGACTTCGATGTTGCGGAAAATGTCCGAGCCGACGTGCAGAATGTCCTGAGAAATGAGCCACGGCGCGAGGAACCAGTCGAGCGCGATCGCCGTGAAGAACATCGTCAGCGAAACGCGCAGCCCGCAGAGCATGCCCGCGCCGATGAGCAGCACGGAGGGATCGACGGAAATGCCCGGCAGCGTGCCGTCCGCGCTCTCGGGAACGGCGGTCGCGATTTTTCCGCCCACGGCGGGAACGCCCGCCTGCGCGAGCTCGGGCGTGATCGCCTTGTCGGAAACGACCGTCGCGCCCTGAAGGCCCCAGATCTTAAGCGGGTTGAGAAAATCCGGCAGCCCGATCGCGTCGGGAACGACGGCGAGCGCCGAGCAGAATTCGGCGAGCTTCGCCTTGCCCGTTTCCGCGAACGCGTTGGCGAGCGTCGGCAGCTGCTTCACGAGCCCGAGCACCGCCGCGAAGCCGAGCGCCGTGAGCAGCGTCGCGACCTTGTTGCGCGTGACCTTGCTCCCGCCCTTCGCGTAGAGCGACTTCAGCGTTTCCGCCGAGGCGATGGAGCTCGGGAAGCGCAGGCGCTCCTGATTGATCAGCGCCTTCTTCAGCGGAATCGCGATGCACGTGCCGAGAATCGCGCCGAAGAAGATCGTCGGCACCATCTTGTACCACGGCGCGGGAACGCCCTGCAGCAGCATCAGCGCGCCGAACGCGGAGACGACCGTGTGCGTCGTCGTCATGCCGATGACGGAGGCGACCGACGACGTCGCCGCGTTCTCGAGCACGCCCATCTGCTTGATGCGTCCGCCCGAAAGCGAGCGCATCGCGTTGAACACGACGAAGGAAAGAATGACCGCGACGAGCGCGATGCCGAAGCCCCAGCCGATCTTCAGCGACGTGTACATGCTCGACGCGCACGCGAGCACGCCGACGCAGCCGCCGAAGACCGCGCCGCGCACGGTGAGCTGCGGTTCCTTGTCCGCGCGGTAAATGTATTTGCGCCAATAGGCTTCTCGCTGTTCGGGCGGGATTCTGTCCAAGGCGAAAACGGAGGTGTCGATTTCCGCTTCGGGAACGTTCGCCTCCTCCGGCGCCGCTGAGGTGTTCGTCTGGTTTTGAGTCATAAGTTGTTCATTTTGACACTTTGCTCCCCCTCTGGCAAGCGCGCGGACGGCGGAGAAAGGGGAGTGTGCGGAAGAGTTTTTCCGAGAAAGGATTTCGGCTTGCAAAGCGCGGGTGGAGAGACAGACTTGTCCACACTATGTTGAAACCCTTGACAGTTCTTCTGACTGCCGCGTTCGCGTTGGGCGCCGGCGTTCCCGCAATCGCGCAGCAGCGCGCCGTTCCCGAAGCCGCCGTCGAAACGGCGGGTCCGTGGGGAAAAATCTTCCCGTCGGGGCTGATCGCCGCGGGCGAAAAAGCCTCGAAGGCGAGCAAGAATCATTTCCGCGAGCTCGACGGCAAATTTGTCGGCGTCTATTTTTCGGCGAAATGGTGCGGCTACTGCCATTACTTCACGCCGCAGCTCGAAAAGTTTCAGAAAAAGCACAAGGCGCGCTTCGCCGTCGTCTTCTCCAGTTCGGACAAGACCGAGTCCGACATGATCGCCTACGTCAAACAGTACAAGATGAACAAGCAGAAATGGCTGGCGACGCCGTTCGGCTCGCGTCCTGCGGTCGCGGCAGGCGGCGGACTGCCGACGCTCATCGTGCTCGCGCCGGACGGCTCCATGCTCACGCAGATCACGGGCGCGTCGAAGGCGATGCAGGCCCGCGAAGACGATCCGCGGCTCTTCAAGGATCTCGCGGAAAAAATGTCCGACTGGAGCGCGGCGCACGCCGACAAGTGAGCGCCGCGCCGAATCGGGGACGCGCGCGATGAAGGATTTTTCCGAGATTTCCGAGGCGCTCGCGGGAACGCCGCTCTTCTCGGAAAAGACGTGGCGCGTCGCCGCGGAGCCGTGGCGTTTTTCCGAAGAGACGACGCGCGAGCTGCGCGAGATCGGAGACGCCTGCGCGGCGTTCTACCGCGCGCAGGAACGGCTTTATCTCGCGGGCGCGGCGGGAAAAAATCTGCTCCGAAACGGCGAGCTGCGCGCTCCGTGGGCGACGGAGATTCTCGACCGCGGGAAGCCGCCGGAGCTCGTCGCGCACGGGCGCGCGCCCGCGCTCGCGGGAACGCTCCCGCCGGTCATCCGTCCCGATCTGCTGGCGACGGAGACGGGCTTCGCGCTGACGGAGCTCGACAGCGTGCCCGGCGGCGTCGGGCTGACGGCGTTTCTCGCGCGCCTCTACGGCTGCGGCGACGCGATGCCGGAGCTTTTTCTGGACGCCGTCCGCGGCGGGAACGCGGACGCGCGCGTCGTCGTCGCGGTCTCCGAAGAGGCGGCGACGTACCGCCCGGAGTTCGAGTGGCTCGCGGAGACGCTGCGGCGGGAACGCGGCGCGGCGATCGAGGTCTGCGATCCGAACGAGCTCGAAATTTCCGACGCGGGCGTCTTTTTCGCGGGGCGGCGCGCGGACGTCGTCTATCGTTTCTTCGAACTTTTCGATCTGGCGAATTTCCGGGGCGCGGCGGCGCTCGCGGCGCAGGCGGAGCGCGGGACGGTGCGCGTCGTGCCTCCGATGCGCGCGTTTCAGGAAGAAAAACTTTCGCTCGCGCTGTTCCGCCACCCGAGCCTGGAGGCGTTCTGGCGCGAGGCGCTCGGCGAGCGCCGTTTCGAGACGCTGCGCAGGATCGTTCCCGCGACGTGGATCGTCGAACCGCTCGGCGAGCTGCCTGCGGGCGCGCTGCTGCACGCGCCGCGCCCGATGCGCGACTGGCGGGAGCTGGCGCGCGCGCCGCGGCGGGAACGCGACTTCGTGCTCAAGGCGAGCGGCTTCGCGGAAAACGCCTGGGGCGCGCGCAGCGTGACGGTCGGAAACGACGCGGCGCAGACCGAATGGGCGGCGGCGGTGGACGAGGCGCTCGCGGCGGGCGCGCGCGGCTCGCTCTACGTGCTGCAGGAATTCCGCAAGCCGGCGCGCGTGCCCTTCGCGGTCTTCGACGACGCGGGCGCGCGCCGCGAAATGCTCGGCCGCGCGCGAATCTGCCCGTATTACTTCGTCGGCGCGGACGGTTCGACGACGCTCGGCGGCGCGCTCGCGACCGTCTGCCCCGCGGACAAAAAAATCATCCACGGCATGAGCGTCGCCTCGCTCGCGCCGTGCGCGTTCTGAACGCGAACTTCGGCAACGCGGACGTTCCCGTTTCCCAAGGCGCGCTTTCAGGAGAGATTTCCGTCAGCAGTGTTCGCTGATGCGGTGGGGCGTCGAATTTCCCCAGAATCCGTACGGAAAATTTCGGGCAAGCGGCTCGAAAGTCGCTTGCCCGAAGATCTCCGTGCTCGGGGAGGCCGCGTCAGCGGGAGAGCTTGGCGGCGATGCGGAGCAGGGCGAGTTCCGTTTCTTCCGGGTCGCCGAAGGCGGTGAGGCGGAAATAGCCTTCGCCGCGCGGACCGAAGCCGCTGCCCGGCGTGCCGACGACCTCGCAGGTCGCCAGCAGACGGTCGAAGAAGTCGAACGATTTTTCGCCGCCCGCGAGCTTCCACCAGATGTAGGGCGCATGCTCGCCGCCGTAAACCGTGTGGCCGCATTCGGCGAGCTTGGCGCGGATCTTCGCGGCGTTCGCCATGTAGCCGGCGACGACTTCGCGGATCTGCCGGTTGCCCGCCTCGGAATAGACCGCTTCGGCGCCGCGCTGCACGATGTAGTTCACGCCGTTGAACTTCGTCGTCTGGCGGCGCAGCCACATCGCGTGCAGCGCGGGCATGTCGCGCGGGACGACCGTGCAGGCGCAGCGCACGCCCGTGAAGCCGGCGGTCTTCGAGAAGCTGCGGAACTCGACCGCGCATTTCTTCGCGCCGGGAATTTCGTAGATCGAATGCGGCAGCCCTTCGTCGCGGATGTAGGCGGAATAGGCGGCGTCGAAGAGAATCACGGAACCGTGCGCGAGCGCGTAGTCCACGAACTTTTCCAGCGTCTCGCGCTTGAGCACCGTGCCCGTCGGATTGTTCGGGCTGCACAGGTAGATGATCTCCACGGGAACGTCGGGAACGCTCGGCTGAAAATCGTTGTCCGCGTCGGCGGCGAGATAGACAACGCCGTCGAAATGCCCGTCGGGCGCGACGGAGCCGCTGCGCCCCGCCATGACGTTGCTGTCGAGATAGACGGGATAGACGGGGTCGGGAATCGCGACGCGGCAGTCGGAGGAAAAGAGCTCCTGGAAGTTCGCGACGTCGCACTTGGAGCCGTCGCTGATGAAGACTTCGTCGGGGCCGACGTCCACGTTACGCGCCGCGTATTCGCCGCGCACGACCGCCTCGCGCAGAAATGCGTAGCCCTGTTCGGGGCCGTAGCCGCGGAAGCTCGCCTTCTTCGCCATCTCGTCGGTGGCGGCGTGCATCGCCTCGACGACGGCGGGAACGAGCGGGCGCGTGACGTCGCCGATGCCGAGGCGGATGATGCGCGCGCTCGGGTGCGCGTCGCGGTACTGCGCGATGCGCGCCGCGATCGTCGAGAAAAGGTAGCTCTCGGGGAGCCGGGAATAATACGGATTGAGGATTTTTTCGTTCATAAGGATTTCTGTTCGGGGAAAGCTCCGTCGGAGCGGTTCATCGTTTGAAGTTCATCTGATCATGCGATTTGAAATTGAACGGCGCGGAGCGCTTCATATCTCGCCGAGGAAGACTTCGCGGGCGTCGCCCGTCATGAAGACGGAAGAGGCGTCGTCCGCGCGCGCGATGAAGAGCGAACCGCCGTCGAGGACGATTTCCGCCTCCGCGCCGACGAGCCCGCGTTTCTGCGCGGCGACGAAGGTCGCGCAGCTGCCCGTGCCGCAGGCGGCGGTGACGCCGCAGCCGCGTTCCCACACGCGCATGCGGATTTTTTCGCGCGAGAGCGCCTGCGCGAACTCGATGTTGCAGCGGTCGGGGAACTGCGCGTCGTGTTCGAGCGCGGCGCCCCATTTTTCGAGCGGCACGGCGCTCACGTCGTCCGTGAAGATCACGGCGTGCGGGTTGCCCATCGAAACGGTTTCGGCGGAGAATTCGCGCCCGTCCGTGCGCAGCGCGATGCCGCCGAGGAACTCGCGCGCCTTGCCCATGTCCACGCGGACGAGTCCGTCGGCGCGGATTTCGGTGCGGACGACGCCGCTGAGCGTGTGCAGGTCGAACGCGTCGCCGGCGCCGCCGAGACGGTCGCGGATGAATTTCGCGACGCAGCGCGAGGCGTTCCCGCACATCATCGCGACGGAGCCGTCGGAGTTGATGATGCTCATTTCGTAGGCGTTCCCGCCGAGCGGGCGCACGATGACGACGCCGTCGGCGCCGATTCCGAAGCGGCGGTCGCAGAGGGCGACGGCGTCGAGTTTCGCGGGAACGTCTTCGGCGCGGACGACGACGAAGTCGTTCCCGAGCCCGGTGTATTTGAAGAATCGCATGGTGATTGAAAAAGGTTAAGGTTAAAGGTCAAGGGAAGGGCGAGAGGCGAGGGATGACGCGGCCTAGAGTCTGTAATTCGGAACCGGCAAGGACGTTCAGGAAAGAATGGAGCTTAAAAGTTTAACGGGAAATTTTCTTTTCAGCTCTTCAGCTCTCCTAAACCCCTCATCTCTCGTCTTTTCTCCTTTCCGTCACTTGCTCTGCATTTTCGCGAGGGCGTTGCGGTATTCCACGGGGAAGACGCGGACGAACTTCGGGCGGCAGTTTTCCCAGTCCTCGAGAACGCGCCGCGCCTTCGCGCTGCCGGTCTCGTCGTAGTGCGCTTCGATGAGCGCGCGCAGCTCCGCCTCCGCCGCCGTTCCCGGCTCGATGCTTTCGAGGTCCACGCTCTCGATGTTGCAGCTGAGGTCGAAGTCGCCCGTCTCGTCGAAGACGTAGGCGAGCCCGCCCGTCATGCCCGCGGCGAAGTTGACGCCGACCTTGCCGAGCACGACGACGCGCCCGCCGGTCATGTATTCGCAGCCGTGGTCGCCGACGCCCTCGGCTACGAGCGTCGCGCCGCTGTTGCGGATGCCGAAGCGCTCGCCCGCGAGCCCGTTGACGAAGATCTTGCCCGAAGTGCCTCCGTAGCCGATGACGTTTCCGGCGATGACGTTCGCCTCCGCCGCGAACGCCGCTTCCGGCGGAACGCGCACGACGATCTTGCCGCCGGAAATGCCTTTACCGACGAAGTCGTTCGCCTCGCCGCACAGGTGCAGCGTGACGCCCGGCGCGAGGAAGGCGCCGAAGCTCTGCCCGGCGACGCCGCGGAAGTTCACCGTGATCGTGTCTTCGGGCAGGCCTTTCTCGCCGAAGCGCGCGATGACTTCGCCCGAGAGGCGCGTTCCCGCCGTGCGGTCCACGTTGGAGATTTCGCGGAAGAGCGTTTCGCGCGAGCCGTCGAGTTTGAGCGCATCGAGCAGTTCGCGGTCGTCGAAGGCGCGGAGCGGCTCCTTCGGCGCGTCGGCGTCGAAGCGCACGCGTTCGCCCTTCGCGGGCGCGAAGATCGCGGAGAAATCCAGGTTCGCCGCCTTGAAGAAATCGATCGCGCGGTTCATGCGCAGCAGGTCGCTGCGGCCGCAGGCTTCGTCGAGGCTGCGCAGACCGAGCGCGGCGAGGTGTTCCCGCGTCTCCTCCGCGACGAAGCGCAGATAATTGACGATGTATTCCGGCTTGCCTGCGAATTTTTTGCGCAGTTCCGGATCCTGCGTCGTGAGGCCGACGGGGCACTTGTTCGTGTGGCAGCGGCGGTCCATGATGCAGCCGAGACACGCGAGCAGCATCGTCGCGAAGCCGAATTCCTCCGCGCCGAGCAGCGCGCCGACGACGACGTCGCGTCCGGTCTTGATCTGACCGTCCACCTGCAGGCGGACGCGCCCGCGGAGCCTGTTGAGCACGAGCGTCTGCTGCGCCTCCGCGAGGCCGAGTTCCCACGGGAGCCCGGCGTGCTTGATGCTCGTCAGCGGCGAGGCGCCCGTGCCGCCGTCGTGTCCGGAGATGAGCACGACGTCCGCGTGCGCCTTGGCGACGCCGGCGGCGACGGTGCCCACGCCGAGCTCGGAGACGAGCTTCACGGAAATCCGCGCTGCGGGATTCGCGTTGCGCAGGTCGAAGATGAGCTGCGCGAGATCCTCGATCGAATAAATGTCGTGATGCGGCGGCGGCGAGATCAGCGTCACGTGCGGCATCGAGTGGCGCACCTGGGCGATGAATTCGTCCACCTTGTGTCCGGGCAGCTGTCCGCCTTCGCCGGGCTTCGCGCCCTGCGCCATCTTGATCTGGAGCTCGCGCGCGTTGCGCAGGTAGTTGATCGTCACGCCGAATCGGCCGCTCGCGATCTGCTTCACGGCGCTGTTGAGCTCGGTGCCGAAGCGGTCGCTGTTTTCGCCGCCTTCGCCGCAGTTGCTCATCGCGCCGATGCGGTTCATCGCGAGCGCGATCGTGCGGTGCGTCTCCGGGCTGAGCGAGCCGAGCGACATCGCGCCGGAGACGAAGCGCGTCATGATCGATTCCGCGCTTTCGACGGCGTCGAGCGGGAGCGGACGCGTCGGCGCGAACTCGAAGAGCCCGCGCAGCGTGCAGAGCCGCTCGGACTGGTCGTCCACGAAGGAGGAAAATTCCTTGAACTTGGCGTAGTCGCCGCCCTGTACGGCTTCGCGGAAAGTCTTCATCGAGAGCGGCGTCCACAGGTGCGTCTCGCCGCCGCGGACGACGCGGTACTGGCCGCCTTCGGGCAGGGGCGCGGGAACGCCGGGCTTCGCCGCGGGCGCGGCTTCGGGAGCGGCGTCGAGCGCGGCGGCGCGGGCGTCCGCCTCGCGCGCGATCTCGTCGACGCCGATTCCGCCGACGCGGCTCGCGACGCCGGGCAGAAATTCGTCGATGAAGGCGCGGGAAAGCCCGACCGCCTCGAACGCCTGCGCGGAGCGGTAGCTGCGCAGCGTCGAGACGCCGAGCTTGGACATGATCTTGAGCAGCCCCTTGTCCACGGCGTTGATGTAGTTGCTCGCCGCGGTGACGGGATCGCAGGCGATCTTGCCGGCGCGCGCGAGCGACGTCACCGTCTGCAGCGCGAGGTAAGGATTGACCGCCGTCGCGCCGAAGCCGAGCAGGAGCGCGAAGTGCATGATCTCGCGCACTTCGCCGGACTGCACGATGAGCCCGATTTCCGGGCGCAGGCCCGCGTCGATGAGCGCGCGGTTCACCGCCGACGTCGCGAGCAGCGAGGGAATCGCCGCCGTTCCCGCGGGCAGGTCGCGGTCGGAAAGCACGACGATGCGCTTGCCGCCGCGCACCGCGGCCACCGCCTTTTCGCGGATTTCCGCGAGCGCGGCGCGCAGGGCGTTCCCGTCGCCGCCGCGCGGGAACGCGCACGTGATCGCCGCCGCCTCGTAGCCGGCGTCGTCCACCTGTTCGAGGCGGCGCAGCTCGTCGTCCGTGAGAATCGGTCGGCGCAGCTTGATGAGGCGCGCGTGTTCGGGCGTCTCCGCGAGAATGTTGCCCTTGTTGCCGATGTAGGTCATCAGGCTCATGACGAGCTCCTCGCGGATCGGGTCGATCGGCGGGTTCGTCACCTGCGCGAAGAGCTGTTTGAAATACTGGAAGAGCAGCTGCGGTCTGGAGGAAAGCACGGCGAGCGCGGCGTCGTTGCCCATGGAGCCGATCGGCTCCTTGCCGCTTTCGCTCATCGGCTTGATGATGAGGTCGAGATCCTCGCGCGTGTAGCCGAAGAAGCGCTGTCGGTCGGCGAGGTTGCTCTCGGGCTCGGACGCGGTGATGTCCGTGAAGAGTCCGTGCACGGAAAGGCGGTTTTCCTCGACCCAGCGGCGGTAGGGCTTGGAGCGAGCGATGCGGTTCTTCAGCTCGGCGTCGCGCAGAATGCGGTGGCTTTCGAGATCGAGGAAGATCATTTCGCCGGGCTTGAGTCTGCCCTTGGAGACGATCTGCGCGGGCGGAATGTCGAGCACGCCGGTTTCGCTCGCGAGCACGAAAAGCCCGTCGCGGCAGAGCGTGAAGCGCGCGGGGCGCAGCCCGTTGCGGTCGAGAATCGCGCCCGCGTTCACGCCGTCGCTGAACGCCACGGCGGCGGGCCCGTCCCAGGGCTCCATCAGCGCGGAATGGTATTCGAAGAATCCGCGCACGTCGTTGCCCATGTAGTATTTCGCGCCCCACGCCTGCGGGAGGAGCATCAGCATCGCGTGCTCCATCGGGCGGCCGGCGGCGACGAGCAGCTCGAACATGTTGTCGAGGCTCGCGGAGTCGCTCTGCCCGGCGTCGATGAGCGGGAGCAGCTTCTTCAGGTCGTCGCCGAAAAGCGGCGATTCCATCAGGCGTTCCCGCGCCTTGAGCGCGTTCAGGTTGCCGCGCAGCGTGTTGATTTCGCCGTTGTGCGCGAGATAGCGGAACGGGTGCGCGAGGTTCCACGTCGGGAACGTGTTCGTGCTGTAGCGCTGGTGCACGAGCGCGAGCCGCGACACGAAGCGCGGATCGTTCAGATCCGGATAGAATTCCGAAAGCTGCGTCGCGAGCAGCAGGCCTTTATAGACGACGCTGCGCGACGACATGCTGCAGATGTAGAGGTCGAGCCCGAGCTTTTCGATGCGGCGGCGCATGACGAAGAGCTTGCGTTCGAACGTGCCGCGGTCTGCGAACGCGCTCCCGTCGATGAAGAGCTGCGAGATGCGCGGAGCGCTCTCGCGCGCGGTTCTGCCGATGAATTCCGGGTGAACGGGCACTTCGCGGCGGAAGATCACGCGGCCGCCTTCCTCTTCGACGACGGCGCGCATCGCCTCGTCCGCGCCGTTCCCGCCGAAGATCATCGCGACGCCGTAGCGTCCCGCCGGCGGGAGCGCCACGGGCAGCACGGCGCGGAAGAACGCGTCGGGAATCGAGAGCAGCAGGCCCGCGCCGTCTCCGGTCTCGGGGTCGCTGCCCGCCGCGCCGCGGTGCATCAGGCGGCGCAGCACGGTGATGCCGCATTCGACGACGCGGTGGCTGGCGTTCCCGTTCAGGTCGGCGACCATGCCGACGCCGCACGCGTCGTGTTCCTGCGAAGGATCGTAGAGCGCGCTCGCGCGCTGTCGGAAGATTTGAGGCTTCGAAAGGCTTTCTGTTTTCATGAGTTCGGTAAAATTTGGCGCCCATGTTCGCACAAAGCGTGCCATGGCGCGGGAACACGCCGCTGTGCAGGGTGAAAGTGTGATGCGGAAAGAAAAGAGGAGGGCGCGGGAAATTTGAACTTACATTTTTCGTAAATCGCGGAATGCGAGGTTTTCATAAATTGTAAACTCTCCTGCTTCCGAAAGCGTGTCTTCAGAAAATTCTCCTTCAATCTCCCCTCCTGCACCTTGTACCTTGCACCGCGCGAAGCGCGTTCCCGCCGCGTGGCACGCTTTGTGCCTGTATCGCGCCCCAATGAAATTCAACTGGAAAGAAAAACGGGAGCGCGCGGCGTTTCTGGCGCTGGCGGACGGCACCGTGCTGCGCGGGTTCTCCGTCGGCGCGAAAAAGGACGCCGTCGGCGAAGTCGTCTTCAACACCGGCATGACCGGATATCAGGAAATCCTCACGGATCCTTCCTACGCCGGACAGTTCGTCACGCTGACGTCTCCCGAAATCGGGAATTACGGATGTTCCCCCGCCGACGCCGAGTCGCGGGGGTTGTTTTTGAACGGACTCGTCGTGCACGAGCTCAACGCGCCGTCGAACTTCCGTTCCGAGGAGTCGCTTGAGGACTACCTGCGCCGCGCGGGCGTTCCCGCGATCGCCGGCGTGGACACGCGCGCGCTCAC
Source organism: Candidatus Spyradosoma sp. (assembly GCA_051884495.1). Taxonomy (GTDB): domain Bacteria; phylum Verrucomicrobiota; class Verrucomicrobiia; order Opitutales; family UBA953; genus Spyradosoma. The sequence goes on along the minus strand of JBJEVQ010000014.1, from coordinate 102,970 downwards.
GCTCATCCTGCGTTCCCGCGGGAGCCAGAAGGCGTATCTGCACGTTTCCGACGAGCCCCTCTCCGAGGCCGAAGCCGTCGCCCGCGCCCGCGCCTGGGAAGGCCTCGACGGGCAGGATTACGCTTCGCGCGTGACGACGGACGCGCCCTACGCGTGGAGCGACGCGGGAACGTACCGCGTCGTCGCCTACGACTTCGGCGTGAAGCGCAACATCCTCCGCGGGCTTGCCGCGCACGACATGCGCGTGACCGTCGTTCCCGCCGCGACGCCGGCGGAGGACGTGCTCGCGATGCGCCCGGACGGCGTGTTTCTCTCGAATGGTCCCGCCGATCCTTCCGCCGTGAAATACGCGTCGGAAAACATCCGCCGCCTGCTCGGCAAGGTGCCGCTGATGGGCATCTGCCTCGGGCACCAGCTGCTCGGGCTCGCGTGCGGCGCGTCGTGTTCCCGCCTGAAGTTCGGACACCACGGCTGCAATCATCCCGTGAAGGATCTGCTCACGGGCAAGGTCGAGATCACGAGCCAGAATCACAATTTCGCCCTGGACGCCGCGCTGCCTTCCGCGCTCGAGCTCACGCACGTCAACCTCAACGACGGCACGGTCGAGGGCGTCCGACACAGGACGGAGCCCGCCTTCAGCGTGCAGTATCACCCCGAGGCGGCGCCCGGTCCGCACGACGCGTATCCGCTCTTCGAACGCTTCCGCGAGCTGATGGCGCGCTGAAAAATTTTCCGAAAATTCCGCTTTTCCAATCATGCCGAAACGCACAGACATCCACAAAATTCTGCTCATCGGCTCGGGCCCGATCGTCATCGGGCAGGGCTGCGAGTTCGATTATTCCGGGGTTCAGGCCTGCAAGGCGCTGAAGAGCGACGGCTTCGAGGTCGTGCTCGTCAACTCCAATCCCGCGACGGTCATGACCGACCCCGAGCTCGCGGACCGCACCTACATCGAGCCGCTCAACGCCGACATTCTCCACGAAATCATCCGGCGGGAACGCCCGGACGCGATTCTGCCGACGCTCGGCGGGCAGACGGCGCTCAACCTCGCGATGGAACTCGCGGACAAGGGCGTGCTGAAGCGCTACGGCGTCGAGCTCATCGGCGCGAACGCGGACGCGATCCGGCGCGCCGAAGACCGCCTGCTCTTCAAGGAGACGATGCTTTCCATCGGGCTTGATCTGCCGCGTTCGGGCTCCGCGCACACGGAGAACGAGGCGCGTGCGATCGCGCGGACGATCGGCACGTGGCCGCTCATCATCCGCCCGGGATTCACGCTCGGCGGCACGGGCGGCGGCATCGCGCACGACGAGGCGGAGTTCGAGACCATCGTCCGGCGCGGCCTCGAGGCGAGCCTCAACAGCGAAGTCCTCATCGAGGAATCGCTGCTCGGCTGGAAGGAATTCGAGATGGAGGTCATGCGCGACAAGCGCGGGAACAGCGTCATCGTCTGCTCCATCGAAAACGTCGATCCCATGGGCGTGCACACGGGCGACTCGATCACGATCGCGCCGATTCAGACGCTCAGCGACCGCGAGTATCAGGAAATGCGCGACGATTCGCTGCGCGTGCTCGCGGCGATCGGCGTCGAGACCGGCGGCTCCAACGTGCAGTGGGCGGTGAACCCGGAGACGGGGCGGCGCATCATCATCGAGATGAATCCGCGCGTGTCGCGCTCTTCCGCGCTCGCGTCGAAGGCGACCGGCTTCCCGATCGCGAAGATCGCCGCCAAGCTCGCCGTCGGCTACACGCTCGACGAGCTGCGCAACGACATCACCGGCTCCACGCCGAGCTGCTTCGAGCCCGCGCTCGACTACGTCGTCACCAAGGTGCCGCGCTTCACGTTCGAGAAGTTCCCGAACGCGGATTCCACGCTCGGCACGCAGATGAAGTCCGTCGGCGAAGCTATGGCGATTGGCCGCAATCTCAAGCAGAGCTTCCAGAAGGCGCTGCGCTCGCTCGAAATCGGGCGCGCCGGATTCGGCGCCGACGGCAAGGACGAAAAATTCGAGAGCGCCGACGACGCGACGCTCCGCGCCGAGCTCGCGCGTCCCAGCGCCGAGCGCATCTTCTACGTCCGCGCCGCCTTCCGCCGGGGCTGGAGCGCGGACGAAGTCTTCGAGATCACGAAGATCGACCGCTATTTCCTGCGCCATTTCGCCGAGCTCGCCGCGTTCGAGGACGAAATCGCCGCCGCGGGAACGCTCGACGCGCTCGCGCGCGATCCCGCGCTTTTCCGCCAGGCCAAGGAACTCGGCTATTCCGACCGCCAGATCGCGTTTCTGCTGAAGACGGACGAGGACGCCGTCCGCGCCGCGCGGGCGCGCATCGGGCTCGTTCCCGCGTTCGGTTCCGTGGACACCTGCGCGGGCGAGTTCGAGGCGCTCACGCCGTATTACTACAGCGCCTACGCCGATTCCGGCGAAGCTCCGCGCGATTCCGGCGGGAAGAAATCCGTCATGGTGCTCGGCGGCGGGCCGAACCGGATCGGGCAGGGCATCGAGTTCGACTACTGCTGCTGCCACGCCGCGTTCGCGCTGCGCAAGGCGGGATACGAGGTCGTCATGGTCAATTCCAATCCGGAGACGGTCTCGACGGACTACGACACTTCGGACAAGCTTTACTTCGAACCGCTCACGCTCGAGGACGTCATGCACGTGTACGAGCGCGAGCGCTGCTGCGGCGTCATCGTGCAGTTCGGCGGGCAGACGCCGCTCAATCTCGCGCAGGCGCTGCGCCGCGCGGGCGCGAACGTCATCGGCACGAGCCCCGACGACATCGACCTCGCCGAAGACCGCGACTTCTTCAAGACGCTCGCCGCGCGCGTCGGCATCCGCCAGCCCGAAAACGGCATCGCGCACAACGTCGAGGAGGCGCTCGCCGTCGCCGAAAAAATCGGCTACCCGCTGCTCGTCCGTCCGTCGTTCGTGCTCGGCGGGCGCGGCATGGTCATCGTCTACAAGGAAAAATATCTCCGCAAATTCGTCGAAGAGGCCGCCGCCGTCGCCGAAGGAAGGCCGATTCTCATCGACCGCTTTCTCGAGGACGCCGTCGAGCTGGACGTGGACTGCATCTCCGACGGCGAAACGACCGTCATCGGCGCCGTGCTCGAGCACGTCGAGCCCGCGGGCATTCACTCGGGCGACTCCGCGAGCGTCACGCCGCCGATGACGCTTCCGCCCGCCGTGCTCGAAAAAGTCCGCGAATACGCGCACGCCTTCGCGCGCGAGCTGCACGTCTGCGGGCTCATGAACATGCAGCTCGCCGTCAAGGACGGAGAGCTTTACATGATCGAGGTGAACCCGCGCGCGTCGCGCACGGTGCCGTTCGTCAGCAAGGCGATCGGCGTTTCTCTGCCCGGGCTCGCAGCGCTGTGCATGACGGGCAGAAAGCTCGGAGAGCTCGGATTCACGCGCGAAGTGCGGCTGCCCTACGTCGCCGTGAAGGAGGCCGTGTTTCCGTTCGTGAAGTTCCCCGGCGTGGACGTCGTGCTCAGCCCGGAAATGAAATCGACCGGCGAAGTGATGAGCATCGACCGCGACCGCGGGATCGCGTATCTCAAGAGCCAGATCGCCGCGGGAAGCCGTCTGCCGCAGAGCGGGAACGTCTTCCTTTCCGTCAAGGATGCCGACAAGCCGCGCATCGTCGACGTCGCGCGCCGCCTCGTCGAGCTCGGATTCAAGCTCTACGCCACGCTCGGCACGGCGACGCTGCTCTACGATTCCGGAATCCGCGCGCGCGCCGTCTTCCGCATCTCCGACGGCAGACCGAACCTGCTCGACCTCGTCCGCGACGGCGAGATCCAGTGGATCGTGAACACGACCGAATCCGGCGCCGCCGCGATGGTGGACGAGATCCGGATGCGCTCGCAGGCGGTCGCCTCGGGCGTGCCGGTCACGACGACGATCGCCGGAGCCTGCGCCGCGCTCGAAGGACTGACGGACAAGCTCGAGTTCGGCCGCTTCGAAGTCTGCAGTCTCCAGGAATACCACCGCCACCTCGCGAAATAGCCGCCCGTCCGCGCGCCCGCCCGGGAACAAAAAGGGCGGGCGGCGACGCTTTGCTCTTCGTTATGGAACGAGAGATCAGAGCATTGGAGGCGGCGCTCGCGGGCGCCGGAAATTCTGAAGAGGCGCGCCGCGTCGTCGCCGATTTCTGCCGTGCGCACGAAGGCTCGTTCGCGCGGCGCGCGCTCGCGGAGCTGCTGCGCGCGGCGGGAAAACGCTGCGGCACGGCGTTCGCGCGCCGCGTTTACGAATACTGTCTGCGCGTGTTCGAGCTGTTCGGACCGGAGCTTTCCGTCGAGCGCGAGGCGGCGCTTTTTTCGGAAATCGACGCGCGGGCGGGAGCGCTCGTCGCGCGCGTTCCCGCGGAGGCGGAGGCGCTTTTCGCCGCCGAACGCCGCGCCGTCCGCGAGGCGGTCGGCGTCATGCGCGAACGCGGCGACTTCCTGAACGCGCTCCGCACGGAGCGCGCGTGGGCGATCTACAATTTTTCGCTGTATTCGCGGATCTACGCGCGGCACTTCGGCAGACTCGACTGCTCGCCGTTCCCGCTGGCGTTCGCGTCGGGCTCGCTGCTCTGCCTCACGCGCGCCGCCGCGTGAGCTGTTTGCGCGCGGAGAAGTCGCGTCGTTCGCGGCGACAAGCTCTTTCCTTTGGGCGGAGGCGCTTTCTTCTAAGCTTCTTCGGCGAGGAGTTTCTTCAGGAAGGCGACGCCGCCGGGTTCGTCGATGAAGACGCCGTCGAGCTGCGCTTCGAAGCAGCGGCTGAGAATCGGCTCGAAGTCCGCGCCGGGTTTTCTGCCGAGCGCGATCAGGTGCCGCCCCAGCACGATCGGACGCGGCGCCGAATCCTTCAGCCGGAGCGCTTCCGCGCGCGACGTCAGCCACGCTTCCGTCTTTTGAAAATCGTCGCTTTCGTGAAAACGGCTGCCGAGCGCGTCCGCCTTGCACACGCGCAGCAGGCGGTCGATTCTGCCGACCGCCTTCGCGAGGCGGCGCACGGCGGCGTCGCCGGACTGCGCGAGAAACAGCGCGCGCGGGCGCATGTGCGCCTCGACGAGCACGGGAACGTCGGCGAGAATCTCGCGCTGCTCCGTCATGCGCGCGAGGAATTTTTTCGTCGGCTCGACGCCCGCGATTTCGTGCCTGTAGGAGTGAATCCTGCCGTCGGCGCCGAGCGCGGTCGTCGCGGGTTTGCCGAAATCGTGGCAGAGCACGGCGAAGCCGACGACGACGTTCTCGAAATCGTCTTCGACGCGGTCGCGCGCGAACGCGTCCATCGCGCGCAGGGTGTGATTCCACACGTCGCCTTCGGGGTGCCAGAGCGGATCCTGCTCGACGCCGACGAGCGCCGCGAGCTCGGGGAAGTATTTCACCCAGCCGCACGCGCGCAGAAAATTCAGCCCGCGGGAAGGCTCTTCGCCTTTGACGAGCAGTTTTTTCCACTCTTCGAAAATGCGTTCCCGCGACAGACCTTCGGGCTCGATTTTTTTGCAGAGCTCAAGCGTCTCCGGCGCGACGTCGAAGCGGAAGCGCGAGAGAAACTGCATCGCGCGCAGCACGCGCAGCGGGTCTTCCGAAAACGCCGGCGAGGTGTGCCGCAGCACGCCGCGCGCGAGGTCGCCGCGACCGTCGAACGGATCTTCAATCTCGCCGGAAAGCGGGTCGAAGTAAATCGCGTTCACGGTGAAGTCGCGTCGTGCCGCCGCTTCCGCGAGCGGCATGTGCGGGTCGCCCTCGACGAGGAACGCCGTGTGCCCGCGCCCGCATTTTGATTCGCGCCGCGGGAGCGCGACGTCCACCGGCGCGTCGTGAATCTTGAACACGCCGAACGAACGCCCTGCCGCGCCGAAGCGGATCTTCAGTCTTCGCAGCTGCGTCTCGATTTCGCGCGCGGAAAGCCCGTAAACTTCGACGTCGAAATCCTTGGGCGTCTCGCCGCGCAGGGCGTCGCGGACGCAGCCGCCGACGAAGAGCGCGCGCCCGCCGCGGGAACGCACGGTCTCGAAAAAGCGCCGCAGCGGCACGGCGGGAGAATCGGGAAAGGGAATCATGACGCGGAAGAACGGACGCGCGCGCGTCCTCGTCGTCCGGGAACGCGCGCGCCGCCGCCGGGGCTCAGTTCTTCTTCGAGTCCTTGAGCGTGACGGTAAGGTTGAAGACGGGCGCGCCGGGCTTCGAATCCGGATCGGCGCAGAAGTAGCCGATGCGCTCGAACTGGAAGCGGGAGCCCGCGGGAACGTTCAGCAGCGAAGGCTCGACGAGCGCCGTCGAAACCTTGAGCGAATCCGGATTGAGGTTGTCGCGCCAGTCGCCGCCCTCGGGAACGTCGGCGGGATCCTCCTTCGTGAAAAGGCGGTCGTAGAGCCGCACTTCGGCGGGCCTGGCGTGCGCCGCCGAAACCCAGTGAATCGTCGATTTGATCTTGCGGCCGTCGGGCGTGTTCCCGCCGCGCGTCTCGGGATCGTAGGTGCAGTGCACGGCGACGACGTTCCCGTCGGCGTCCTTTTCGCAGCCGACGCACTTCACGACGTAGGCCCAGCGCAGACGCACTTCGCGGCCCGGAGTGAGGCGGAAAAACTTCTTCGGCGCGTCCTCCATGAAGTCCTCTCGCTCGATGAAGAGCTCGCGCGAGAACGGCACGGCGCGCGTTCCCGCGGCCTCGTCCTCGGGATTGTTCACGGCGACGAGTTCTTCCGTCGCGCCCTCGGGATAGTTGTCGATGACGAGCCGCAGCGGATTCATCACCGCCATGGCGCGCGGCGAAGTCCTGTTCAGGTCGGCGCGCACGACGTGCTCGAGCAGCGCGACGTCCGTGAGCGAATTGTATTTCGTCACGCCGATGATTTCGCAGAAATTGCGGATCGCCTCGGGCGTGTAGCCGCGGCGGCGAAGCCCGCACACGGTGGGCATGCGCGGATCGTCCCAGCCGCGCACGCGCTTTTCCTGCACGAGCTCGAGCAGGCGGCGCTTGCTCATCATCGTGTAGGTGAGATTGAGGCGAGCGAACTCGTACTGATGCGGCTTCACGGGCGGATTGAGCGTGTCGATCACCCAGTCGTAGAACGGGCGGTGCACCTCGAACTCGAGCGTGCAGATGGAATGCGTGACGCCCTCGATCGCGTCTTCGAGCGGATGCGCGAAGTCGTACATCGGATACACGCACCATTTGTCGCCGGTGTTGTGGTGCGCGGTCTTGCGCACGCGGTAGATGACGGGATCGCGCATGTGCATGTTCGGCGACGCCATGTCCACCTTCGCGCGGAGCGTCGCCGCGCCCTCGTCGTATTCGCCGCGCGTCATCTTCGCGAACTCGGCGAGATTCTCCTCGACCGGACGGTCGCGCCACGGAGAATGTTTCCCGGGCTTCTCGGGAACGCCGCGATAGTCCTTCCATTCCTCCGCGGAAAGGTGGCAGACGTAGGCCTTGCCGAGCTCGATGAGCTTCACGGCGTAGGCGTAAATCTTGTCGAAATAGTCCGAAGCGTGGAAATAGCCGTCGCCCCAGTCGAAGCCGAGCCAGCGCACGTCCTGCTGAATCGCGTCGACGTATTCGACGTCCTCGCGCGTCGGGTTCGTGTCGTCCATGCGCAGGTGGCACTCGCCGCCGTATTCCTTCGCCATGCCGAAATCGAGGCAGATCGCCTTGGCGTGGCCGATGTGCAGATAGCCGTTGGGTTCGGGCGGGAAGCGCGTGACGACTTTCGAGACCGTTCCCGCGGCGAGGTCGGCGTCGATGATTTGGCGGATGAAATGCCGGTTCGCCGCCGGCGTTTCGGCTGAATTGGATTCTTCGCTCATAACTTTGAGGCGTAAAAGAAAATCACGTTCCCGCGACAAACGCGAGGCGGTTTTGAACGCGCGGCAACGCCGCAACGGAATTCTTCCGGACGGCGAAAAATCATCGTACCCAGACCTTCGGAAAAAGCCCGAAACTCACTTTTTCCGCTTCTTTTTCTTGTCGTCCTTGGCGTCGCCGATGCCCCAGACTTTTTCGGACTCGGTCGCGACGGACGCCCAGACGGATTCCGGATCGATTTTGCGGATTTTCTGATGAAGCGCCTTGATGCGCGGATCCGCCTTGTTCACGCGGCGCAGATATCCGGCGCACGAAGCGAGAAGTTCCTGACGCTGCCACGGCAGGTAAGTCTCGGCGTCGTCGATCGCGAGCTTTTTGACGAGCGCAAACGCTTCATCCGGAGGCATCAGCTTCAGGTCGGGCTTGTCGGGATCGGTGTGCGTCTTGTCGGTGAGGAGCGGAAACACGTCGAACTTGATGCGCTTGGCGTAGGGCGTTTCGCCCTCGGGATCACATTCCTTGAAGACCTCGAGCGCGTTCGGAGGATAATCGATGCCTTCGAGCATCGCCTGCCCGTAGAGCTTCGCCTTTTCGATCCCCTTCGCCTTTTCGGCCTTCTGAAGCAGCGCCTTCTGCTTGCGGAAGAGCGCGAGCTTCGCGCGGATCGTCTCGGCGACCTGCTTGACGTTGGCGAGAATTTCGTCGCCCTGCAGAATGTAGTATTTTCGCCCTTCCTCGTCGCACATGACGACGGCGGGATAGCTGAAGATGTGCGGCACCTTCATGCCCTCGCGCAGTCCCTGCTCGTGTTTCTTCTCCTTGTCCGAAGGATTCTGATAGACGGGCACGGCGAGCATGGCGGAATCGCCGCAGGCGTTTTTGATCTCGTTGTTCCCCCAGAAGGTCTTCAGCATCTCGGTGCTGCGCACGTCCCAGTCGGGACCGTAAAAATAGACGATGATTCCGTCCTTGGGATTGCGCTTTTTGGCGGCGGCGAAATTCTTCGCCTGAATCGCGGCGAAAGCGCTCGTTCCCGCGAGGAACAGAACGAAAAGCGAGACAAGAAATTTTTTCATCGTGGATTGCGGTTACGGTTTTGCGGGAATCATTTGCGGACGCCGCCTTTTTTCCAGTTTTCGAAATGCGGGGCGTAATCCTTTTTCGAGGCGAGCGCGTCGCCGACCTTCTCCTTGTAGCGCTGCTTCGCGCCGTCGTTCCCGGGAGCGATGGGCTCCTTCGCCTTGTAGGTCTTCTTGAAGCTCGCGAGCGTGGAGGCTCCCGCGCCGTCGCCGACGTTCTGCACCTGGTAGTCCCAGACGGATTCCGCGTCCCAGCGGCCGCCGACGCCCGCGCCGTCCGCCTTGTTCCAGTACTCGACGCAGAGCGCGATTTTTTCGTCGTCCTTTTCGATCATCGGAAACAGCACGGGATAGACGTGCCTGCAGAGCAGCGTCGCGGCGACCTCGGGATAATCCGGCATGTAGGCGGCGAGGATTTTTTCCTGCGCCTTCTTCCAGAAATTCTTTTCCTTCTTCTGCGCCTTGGCGAACTCGAGATATTCGCGCCAAACGGGAAAGTTGCGGGGCTGCTTCTCGAGCGCGTATTCATAGACGGAGAGCACGACGTTCGCCCCGGGCTTCTTGTCCGCCGCCGCGAGGCGCGCGAGCGTCGCGATGCGGAACGCCGGAAGCACGTTCTTGTCGTCGTAAATTTCCTGAGTGAGGTGGAGGAAGGACCACGGCGTTTCGTCCCACAGCTGCCAGTGCAGGCTGCGGTCCCAGGAGACGGAATTGTTGTCGCGCCACTTTCTGCCGACGCGGACGGCGAAGGCGCAGTGTCCGGGTTCGCCCATCGTGACGGCGGGAACCCCGTTCGCGCAGGCGGCGGACATTCCGTAGTGCGAAACGCCGCCGCAGACGCAGCCGACTTCCCGCGCGCGCTTCAGCTGGTTGCGGCCGTACCATTCCATGAACGGCGCGTAGTAGTCCGAGGTGTGCACGCTGTCGCCGATCTTGTTCCAGAGGCGATACGGCATCTGAAAAATGTCCCGCGTGCTGGCGTAGCCGGCTTCGGGGAGCTTGACGTTGTCCTGCCCCCAACGGAGCGATTCCTCGCTCCCGTAATAAATGTTGTTCGTGCGCCCGGTCATGCCGACGATGATGCGCGTATCCCAGTAATCGAGATCGTCGAAAAGTTTGTTGAGCCGCTTTTCACGCCAGCTTTCCGAGAAAAATTTGAAGCGGTTGTAGATGCGCGTCGGTCCTTTTTTTCTGGCCTCCTCCTTGTCGTCGCACTCGAACTCGTCCTCGAACCAGCCCCGGCGGGAAAACTCTCCGGCGACGCCGGTCGCGATGCGTTTGATCACGGGATTGGTCTTCACCTCGGGATCGCGGTCGGAAAACGCCTTGAGCAGCTGCATCGCGAAAAGCGCGTTCTGCGGCGGCGCCGAATAAAGGTAGCCTTCGAGCCAATCGACGTCGTCCGCGAACTCGGCGAGGAACTTGCGCGGCGGACTCTTCTTCGCGAATTTCTTGAACTCCTCGGCGCCGTTCTCGCCCTCGATGCAGGCGCGCGCCAGCTCCCAGCGGGCGACGTCCCGGCGGTTTTCGTCCTCCTTGAAGAACTTGTCGATTTCCGCCGGTTTCCAGGTCTCGAATTTCTTGACGACTTTCCGGTTCAGATTCCGCATCAGCTTCTCCGCGTCGGCCCATTCTCCGCCGCTGAGCGAAGGCGCGGCCGCCGGCTTTTTCGCGGCGGAGGACGAAGAACCCGCCGAAGACGGAGCGACGGCGGATTTCGCGGGCTTCTTCGCGGGAGCCGACGGTTCGGCGAAGGCGACGGGAACGCAGAGATTCGCCGTCAGGCAGAACGCGCAGAGCGCAAAAGTGATTTTCGGGGCGTTTTTCACGTCGGGAATTTTTCCGCAAAATCCTCGCTCCGGGCAAGCAAATTAAAAGCCGGAAAACGGATTCTTTTTTCCGCTTTCCGGCCTTTTCGGGAAAAACGCCGAGAAATCTTCTCTTGCGCCTTCAGCTTCCTGAACTTTTCTCAGAACGCAGTCGGAGTTCCCGACTCAGTGACTTCGTCGCCTCTTCCTCACGCGGAGCGCGTGGCGGCGAGACGGTCGGCTTCGCTCATCGCGGCGAGCTCTTCGACGCGGCGGAGGTCGAGCTTCAGCGCGGCGGCGAGGCGCGTGCCGTAGTCCTTGTCCGCGAGGTAGCAGTGCGCCGCGTGGCGGTACTTCACGTTGTCGGTGACGGGCGCGATGTCCGCCGCCGTGTTCGCGATGAGGAGCGCCTTTTTGTCTTCGGCGAGCAGGCGGTAGAGGTCGCCCGGCTGGCGGAAGCAGTCGTCCGTGCGGTCTTCGTACGGGTTGTGATGGTCGATCGCTCCGTCGGGCTCAAGCCGCGGCGGGCGCACGGCGGGCGTCGCCTCCCATTCGCCGAAGCCGTTGGGCGCGTAGCCCTTCGTCGCTCCCGCGTTGCCGTCCACGCGCATGAAGCCGTCGCGGTGGTAGGAGTGCATCGGGCAGCGGGCACGGTTGACGGGGATCTGGTCGTGATTCACGCCGAGGCGGTAGCGTTGCGCGTCGCCGTAGGAAAAGAGACGGCCCTGCAGGAGCTTGTCCGGCGAAAAACCGATTCCGGGAACGACGTGCGCGGGCGCGAACGCGGCCTGCTCGACGTCGGCGAAATAATTTTCGGGATTGCGGTTGAGCTCGAGCACGCCGACTTCGATCAGCGGAAATTCCTTGTGGCTCCACGTCTTCGTGATGTCGAAGGGATTCTCGCGGTAGTTCTTCGCCTGTTCTTCCGTCATGATCTGGAAGCAGAGCTTCCAGCGCGGGAACTCCTTGCGCTCGATCGCCTCGAAAAGGTCGCGCTGGTGGCTTTCGCGGTCGTGCGCGATGATCGCCGCCGCCTCTTCGTTCGTCAGATTTTTGATGCCCTGCTGCGTGATGAAGTGGAACTTCACCCAGACGCGCTCGCCCGCGGCGTTCACGAGGCTGTACGTGTGGCTGCCGAAGCCGTGCATGTGGCGGTAGCTCGCGGGAATGCCGCGGTCGGACATCACGATCGTCACCTGGTGCAGCGCTTCCGGGAGCATCGTCCAGAAATCCCAGTTGTTCTGCGGCGAGCGCAGATTCGTCTTCGGGTCGCGCTTCACGGCGTGGTTAAGATCCGGGAACTGAAGCGGATCGCGGATGAAGAACACCGGCGTGTTGTTGCCGACCATGTCCCAGTTGCCTTCTTCGGTGTAGAACTTGATCGCGAAGCCGCGGATGTCGCGCTCGGCGTCGGCGGCGCCGCGTTCGCCCGCGACCGTCGAAAAGCGCACGAAGACGTCCGTCTTTTTCCCGACTTCGGAGAAGAGCTTCGCGCAGGTGTAGCGCGTGACGTCGTGCGTCGTCGTGAACGTGCCGAACGCTCCGCTGCCCTTCGCGTGCATGCGCCGCTCGGGAATGACCTCGCGGTCGAAGTGCGCGAGCTTTTCCATCAGCCACACGTCCTGCATCATGATCGGACCGCGCGCGCCGGCGGTCTGCGAGTTGCGGTTGTCCGAGACGGGCGCGCCGACCTCGTTGGTGAGTTTCTTTTCGTTTTCCATAATTTTCCTTTGTTTCTTTTGTAATGATTATAAATTTATAAAAGATTTAATTTCATGCTCTCGCTTTTGTAAAGTCTTAAAAACTCGCGGGAACGCTCTCGGGGAAAGCGGCGTGGCGGGCGGAAATTTTTTTAACGCGGAGACTGCGGGGACGCAGGACGCGTTCGGGGGCGAAGACTGAAACGTCTTCGCCCCCGAATGAGCGTTTTTTACGGCTTAAAGTCCGTTCTCGTTTTAAACCGTAAGCATGGAACGGCGCGAAACGCGCTTCACGTCATTTCCGCTTTTTGCCGCCGAGCTTCGCCGGTTTGGCGGCGACGGGCTTGGGCGCGGGCGCCGGCTTCGGGGCCGGAGCGGGCTTGGGCGGTTCCGGCGCCTTCACGGGCGCGGGCTTCTTCGCGGGTTCGGCGGCCGGCGCGGGTTTCGCCGGAGCTTTCGCGGCGGGCTTCGCCGCTTCGGGCGCGGGAGCTTCAGGCTTCTTCGCGGGAGCCTTCTTCACCGGCGGCGGAGGCGGCGGGAACATGCCTTTGCGCATCTCCATCGCGGAACGATAGACTTCCTCGTATTTCTCGACCGAGCGGTCCCAGCTGAAGTCCTTGCGCATGCCGTTGGAGCGCACGGCGTAGTAGTCCTGCGGGTAATCGTAGTAGAGCTGCAGCGCGCGTTCGAGCGCCCAGCGGAGCGCGCCGGCGTCGGCGTCGCGGAAGTTGATGCCCGTTCCCGCGCCCGGGACCTTCGGATCCCACGCGGCGACGGTGTCCACGAGCCCGCCCGTCGTGCGCACGATCGGCGGCGTGCCGTAGGTCATCGAATACATCTGATTGAGCCCGCACGGCTCGAAGCGGCTGGGCATGATGAAGAAGTCCGAGCCCGCCTCGATGAGGTGCGCCAGCTGGTTGTTGTATCCGATCGTCGCGGACATTTTCGCCGGGAACATCGCGGCGAGACGCGAGAACGCGCTTTCGAGCGCGGGATCGCCGCTGCCGAGCAGGGCGACCTGCATGTCCGCGCGTCCGAGCAGATCCGGCAGCACGGCGGCGAGCAGGTCGAGCCCCTTCTGGTCGGCGAGGCGCGAGACGACGCCGAAGACGGGCACGTCGCGGCGCACGTCGAGCCCGCAGCGGCGCTGGAGTTCCGCCTTGCACACGTCCTTGCCGGAAAAATCGTCAGCGTTGAAGTGAGCGGGGACGAGCCCGTCGATCAGCGGCGACCATTCGCCGTAGTCGATGCCGTTGATGATGCCCGTGAGGTCGCGCGCGCGGTGGCGCAGCACGTGGTCGAGCCCGAAGCCGTACTGCGGCGTCTGAATCTCGTAGGCGTAGGTCGGCGAGACGGTGGTGATCTTCGTCGCGTGGTAGAGCGCGCCCTTCATCATGCTGATGCCGCCGAGCGATTCGTAGTTGTCCGCGGTGAAGAGCCCCCACGGCAGCCCGAGGTAGTCGATCACGCTCTTGGGCGCGTAGCCCTGGTGCTGCAGATTGTGGATGGTGAAGACCGTTCCCGCGCGGGCGATGCGGCGCCAGTTGTCGCGCGTGTTCAGAATCGCGGGAACGAGCCCCGTCGTCCAGTCGTGGCAGTGCACGATGTCCGGAATCCAGTTAGACTGTTCGCAGAAATCGATCGCCGCCTTGCAGAAGAACGCGAAGCGGTGCGCGTCGTCCGCGCGCTTGGAGTAGATTTCGTTGCCGCCGAAGAAATGATTGTATTCGACGAAGGAAATTTCGGCGCCGCCGAAGGGCACGTTCCACACGGCGCAGTCCGCGTACATGCCGAAGCCGAGCTCGACGCGGACGGGATCCGGATAGCGCGTCCACGAAGCGTCGCGCTTCACGGAGCCGTAAGCGGGCGTCACGATGCGGACTTCATGCCCGTGAGCCGCCATGTATTTGGAGAGCGCCGCGACCGCGTCGCCGAGCCCGCCGGTCTTGGAGTAAGGAGTCACCTCGGGCGAAATCATCAGAACTTTCATAAGCGATACAGAAACTAATTTGATTTTTGTGGGTTGAATGATCCGCTTCCTCCACGGGAGCGAACGGCGAGCATCATGCGCGCCCGTCCGCGTTTTTGCAATGCGGAAAACGCGTCGCCGCGGACGTGCGCGACGCGCAAAAAAGCCTTTCATCCGGGCCGGCCTTTTCGCCGCGACGGGCAAAAGAGGACGGAAAGGACGAAAGGCTTTCGTGTGCCGCGCCTTGCGCCTTACGCAAGCGCCGCGGGCGCTTCGAAGAACGCCTTGTAGGCCTTGTAGGTCATGTACGTGTCGAGCTTGGAGGCGATTTCCCAGGGCGCGTGCATGTTCAGCAGCGGCGTGCCCATGTCGATCACGTTCATGCCGTAGTGCGACATGTACATCGCGATCGTGCCGCCGCCGCCCACGTCCACGCGTCCGAGTTCGCCGACCTGCCAGACGACGCCCGCCGCGTCGAAGATTTCGCGCAGCCGCGCGACGAATTCCGCGCTCGCGTCGTTCGCCATGACTTTGCCGCGCGAGCCCGTGTATTTGATCACGCACGCGCCCGCGTTGAGCTTCGCCATGTTGCCCGGGGAGGAGCTGCCCGGGAACAGCGGATCGTCCGCCGCGCAGACGTCCGCCGAGAGCATCGACGAGGCTTCGAGCGCGCGGCGCACGAGAATGTCGGAATAATTTTTCTCCTGCCGGAAAACGAGCTCGGCGATCGAGTTTTCGAAGAACGTCGAATCCATGCCGGTCGCGCCGACGGAGCCGATTTCCTCCTTGTCGCAGAGCAGGACGACGGCGGTCTTGGCGGGAACGCCCTTGACGTCCATCATCGCCTGCAGACCCGCGAACGCGCAGATGCGGTCGTCGTGCCCGTAGCCGGTGATGAGCGAGCGGTCGAGTCCCATTTCGCGCGGAAGCCCCGCGGGAACGATTTCGAGCTCGGCGCTGATGAGATCCTGTTCCGTGAGCCCGTATTCCTTTTCCAGAATGCGCATCACGTGGAGCTTGACCTTCTCCTTGACTTCGGCGTCGTCCGTGTCCGCAGGACAGGGCGTGGTGGCGATGACGAGGTCGAGATTCTCGCCCGGGAACGCGTCCGCGAGCACCTTCGCCGCCTGCTCCTGTCCGAGGTGCGGGAGAATGTCCGAAATCATGAAGACGGGATCGCCGGGCTTGTCGCCGATCGCGATGTCGACCTTCGATCCGTCCTTGCGCACGGCGGTTCCGTAAAGCGCGAGCGGATGCGCGACCCACTGAAATTTTTTGATGCCGCCGTAATAGTGCGTGTCGAAGTAGGCGATGCCGTTCTTTTCGCACAGCGGCACGGGCTTGAGGTCGATGCGCGGCGCGTCCGTGTGGCCGCCGACGACGCGCACGCCGCCGGAAACCGCGTCCTTGCCGATGACGGCTGCGAAGAGCGTCTTGCCGTGGTAGCCGCGATAAACCTTGTCGCCGGGCTTCAGCGTCTTGACGGACGCGAGCGGCTTGAATCCGCGCGCTTCGAGCAGACGGACGGCCTCCGCGTACGCGCGGCGTTCGGTCTTCGCGACGGAAAGGTAATTCATGTAAACGGAGACGTAGGCGTCGAGCGCCTTGCGTTCCTCGGGCGAGAGCTTGTTGACGGCGTCTTCCCGCTTGAACACGCCCTTGACGGGCGCGGGGGCTTTTTTGTTTTCGGATTTTTTCGTTGCCATAAGTGCCGCCATTCTGCGCCCGCGCGTTCCCGCGCGCAACGGCGAATTTTCGCCCCTCCGTGACTGCGGAGTGTCCGTCCGTTTCAAAATATCTCGCGGAAACGCCGAGTCCGCTCGGCGTTTCTCTATGCGCCTTCCTCGTCGAGGTGGCGGAGGCGGAGCTGGCCGCAGGCGGCGTCGATGTCGTGCCCCTTTTCGCGGCGCAGCGTCGCGGGAACGCGCCGTTCCTGAAGCACCTTCAGAAACTGCATCTGACGGTTGCCCGAGGGGCGTTTCCACGGTAGCCCCTCGACGGTGTTGTAAGGAATCAGATTCACGTGCGCGTGGAGCTCGCGCGCGATTTCGGCAAGCCGGCGCGCCTGTTCGTTCGAGTCGTTCACGTCCTCGATCAGAATGAACTCGAGCGTGATCATGCGGCCGTGCTTTTCGGAAAATTCCTTCGCCGCGGGAACGAGCTGCGCGAGCGGCCATTTGCGGTTCACGGGCATGATGCGGGAACGCACCTCGTCCGTCGCGCCGTGCAGACTGATCGCGAGGCGGAACTGCATCGGGTCGTCCGCGAGCTCGCGGATTTTCGGCACGACGCCGCTCGTGGAAATCGTGATTCTGCGCGCGCCGACGCCGAGCCCCCACGGCGCGTTCGCGACGCGCAGCGCACGCATCACGGCGTCGAGGTTCAGCAGGGGCTCGCCCATGCCCATGACGACGATGTTGTCGAAATCCGTGAAGCCCGTTTCGCGCGTGCCCTTGTCTCCGCCCTCCCAGCACACGAACATGAGCTGCGCGACGATTTCGCCCGCGTCCAGATTGCGCTTCCAGCCCGCGAGCCCGCTCGCGCAGAACCTGCAGCCCTGCGCGCAGCCCACCTGTGTGGAGATGCACACCGTCTTGCGGGAACGCTCCTCGCCGGCGACCTCCTGAGGCGCGCGCAGAATCACGCATTCGACGAGTGCGCCGTCGCGCATGCGGAGCAGAAATTTCTCCGTGACGTCGTCCGACTGTTCGCTTTTCGCGACGAGCTCGGCGGGCATGAAGTCGTAGGTCTCCGTGAGCCACGCGCGCGTTCCCGCGGGAACGTTCGTCATTTCGTCGAACGAGCGCACGCGTTTTTTGTAGATCCATTCGAAAATCTGCGTCGCGCGGAACGGCTTTTCGCCGCGCGCCTCGAGCGCCGCCGCGAGCGTTTCCCTGGTTTCCGAAAAAATGAGCGGTCGGAAATTCTGCATGGCGCGTTTTCGGGGCGGCTCAGGATTCGGCCGCGGCGAGGGCGGCGCAGGCTTTGATGTCGAGCTTGCCGGTCGCGAGGACGGGGATTTTTTCCACGAGCTTCATTTCGCGCGGGAGCCACAGATTCGCGAGCCCGGCCTCGGAAAGCTTTTTGCAGAGCTCGCCGAGATTGAGCCCCGGAATCGTCGTGAGCAGCACGAGCTGTTCGCCTTTCGCGGGATCGGGGCGTCCGGCGACCGCGATCTGCGGCAGCTGCTCGACGTCGAGCTCGAGCGCACGCGTGATTGCTTCCTCCACCGTGCCGTGCGGCACCATTTCGCCGCCGATCTTCGAGAAGCGTGAGAGGCGGCCGCGGATCGTGATGAAGCCGCTTTCGTCGATCGAGACGAGGTCGCCCGTCTTGTACCAGCCGTCGGCGTCGGTCGCGGGAACGGGTTCGCCCGAGTCGTCGAGATAGCCGGGGAAGACGTTCGCGCCCTTCAGGTAAAGCATTCCGGGGCGGTCGAAGCCGCAGGGAGAATCGTCGTCCGTGTCGCGGACGCGCGCGGACATGCCGGGGAAGAGAATGCCGACGGAGCCGGGCTTGACGCCGCGGTGGACTTCGCCGGGCGCGCCGTTGTTCACGGGAACGTCGGGCTTGTTCACGGAGACGACGGGCGAGGCCTCGGTCATGCCGTAGCCTTCGAGGTAGGCGGATTTCGGGAATTTCTTCATCCACTCCTCGGCGAATCCGGCGGGCGTCTTTTCCGCGCCGGCGACGACGAGCCGCAGGGTGTCGAGCTGTTCGGGCGTCGCCTTTTTCAGGTAGGCGCGCAGGAACGTGGGCGTGCTGATGACGGCGGTGACGCCTTCCTTTTCGATGACGGCGACGTTCTTCGCGTAGTCGAGCGGCGAGGGCGTGGTGACGGCGCGGACGTCCTGAGTCGGCGCGAACCAGAGCAGCACGGTGAAGCCGAAGCAGTGGAAGATCGGCAGGTTGCAGAGCAGGCGCGTGTCGGGCGGGAGGATGTCGTAATCGACGATCTGCGCGACGTTGGCGAGAATGTTGCGGTGCGTGATGACGGCCGCCTTGGGCATGCCGGAGCTGCCGCTGGTGAAGAGCAGGGCGGCCTCGCGGTCGCCGCCGGCGGTCGGGATGCGCCACAGTCGTTTGGTGAGGCAGCTCGGCAGCAGCACGAGCTGGAGGAACGCGAAGATGATTTCGGCGCGGTTGATGTGCTTGAGCCACGCGAGAACGTCGATCTGCTCGCGCGTCCACGGGAAGTCCGGCAGACGTTCGTCGATCTGCTTCTTCATCGGCGCGACGGTGATCATCGTGCGCACGCCCGCCTTGGCGAGGCAGGATTCGATCTGCGCCCTGCCGAGCGTGAAGTTCAGGTTGACGGGGATTTTTCCCGCGAAGGCGACGGCGTAGTTGGCGAGCATGCCGGGCGTTCCCGCGGGCAGCACTATGCCGACGCGCTGCTCCCGCACGAGACGGCGGACGCGCTTGGAAAGACAGTAGGCGGCGGCGACGAGAATGCCGCGCTTGAGCACCATGCGTTCGCGCGAATGATCGACGACGCCGATGCGGAACGGATGCGCCGCGGCGGCTTCGACGATGCTTTCGGCGACGTGCCTGCGCGTCAGCGTCTCGCGCATCCCGAAGGCGCGCACGCCCAGATCGAGCAGGATTTCGCGCGCCTCGACGAGCGATTTTTCGCCCGGGTTTCTGCCCATGCGGAACGCTTCGCCGAAGACGGCGTTCACTTCGAGGCGGGAAAGTTTCGGGAGCTTCCAAAAAAGTTTTTTGCGCCGCCAGCCGAAGATCGAACTCCACGTGCCGTCGAGCCAGACGGGAACGACGGGAACGCCCGCGCGCTCGGCGATGAGCCGGAAGCCGCCGCGGAAGGGCTGCAGGCTGCCGTTGCGCGTCATGCCGCCTTCGGGGAAGATGCAGACGAGCGCGCCCGCGTCGAGCGCATCCTTCGCCGCGCGCAGGGCGGACTTCGCGTTCGTCGGCGACACGGGAATCGTGTGCATCAGACGCATGAACCAGCGCAGCGCGGGCATCTTTTCGAAGCCGTCCCAGGAGAGAAAGCGGATCGGGCGCCGGCATGCGAGCCCGAGCAGAATCACGTCCACGTACGCCGCGTGATTGGCGTAGAGCAGGGCTCCTCCTTCTTCGGGGACGTGTTCCGCGCCGACCGTGCGCAGGCGGTAGAGCGGCAGGCGGAGCAACGCGAACACGCCGCGGAAGGCGGCATAGATCCACGGCGTCTCGCGCCCGTGCTTCGAGCATTTGACGACGATCGCGAAAAGCGCGACGTAAAGAAGAAAGGCGAGGAGGACGTAAAGCGGAATCATGGTCTGAGCGGGTTGGTGGTTTTCTGCGGGAAGGCGAAGGCGCGCGGTCGCGGATCAGCCTTCTTTTCCGGCGCTTTTCCTGGCTTCGAGCTCGCGCTCGCAGCGTTCGAGAATCTTTTCGCTTCCGGCGTATTTGTAGTCGTCGACGTAAACGGTGCGGCGGTTTCCGCTTCCGTCCTTGTAGTGGACGACGGCGATGCCCTTCTTTTCCCAGCGGCGCTTGTCGATGCCGAAGACGGAGGCGAAACGCACCTTTCGCAGCGGGTTGAACGGCGGGAACGCGCAGGAGATGCCGGTGAAGCATTCGTCGTCGGCGGCGATGACGCGGCGCATGTCGCGCACCATCCACGTCAGAAACGCGCATGCGACGACGAGCAGTCCGAAGCTCCAATGGAACTGCTGCGCTTCGTTCTTGCGCTTGAGCGGCACGTCGTCCGCGTTCCAGTGGCGTTCAATCGCGAGCGCGCGCCATTTCTCTTTGACGAGCGCTTCGTCGGCGCCGTAAACGCGCCTGACGTCGGCATAGGCGTCCGCCCGCTCGTTGTATTTCGGATAGGCGAAGGCGCCGTCATAAAAAAACCATCCGGCGGAACCGAGCAGCAGGATCAGAACGATGATCATGCGGTCACGCCATTCTCGACTGATTTTTGCCTGTACTTGCATAAAAATTTTTCCTGTCGCGTTGAAGCGCTCGCGCGTCAGAAATCCCATTCGTCGGCGCCGTTTGCGGCGGTGCCGTTCGCGGCGGCGGGAGCGGGCTCGGGCGCGTTCGCGACATTGCCGCCCGCGGCGGCGGCGTTCGTCGGTGCGCCCGCTTCCGCGGGAACGCTGTCGAGCAGCGCCTGCGCCGTGCGTTCGATGCCGAGGCGGCAGATTTCGGACGCGGTGTTGATGTCCTGCGCGGCGAGGAATTTGTGCAGCGCCTCGGCGTGCTTGCCGTCGCGTTCGTCTTGCGCGGCGCGTTCGAGCAGGCGGGAATAGTCCGAGACGAGCGTCGCGAGCTTCGCCTTCGTGCGCACGACGACTTCGTCTTCCGGATCGAGCGTCTCCACGGCGAGGAGCATGTCCCACGCGATGTAGTCGTCGTGGCGCGCGATGAGCGCGTTCACCTGCGTGAGCGCGGTCTCGATCTTCGCGATGTGGTTGACGATTTCCTCGAAGCGGCCGCGGCGTGCGGCGTCCTGCATGAGAGCGGCCGTGAATTCCGCGCGGCGGTTGAAGATTTCGCGCGTCTTCTTCGCGGCGACGAGGCGGTCGAACTCGGGCGCGAGCTGCGAAAGCACGTTCGTGCGTTCGAGCACGTCGTTCATGAATTTCGGGATTTCCGGATTCTGCGGCCAGTATTCGCCGGCGGTCTTCAGATAGCCTTCGATGTCGCTCATCGCCTGGGTGAGCGCTTCGGGCGTGCCCTGCGCTCCCGCCATCATCGCGGTCTGGCGCGCGCGCAGCACCGCCATGTTGCTCGCCTGCTTGGCGGCGTTGAGCTTGCCGCGGATTTCGGAGTCCGGAAAGTCCGGCGCGAACGTCTTGATGCGCGTCAGCGTCTCCTCAATCGCACCCAGATCCTTGTTTTCGCTCTGCCGCAGGAGTTCGCGCAGCTCGAACCACATCGCGAGATATTCCGTCTTCCGCTCTTCCGGGTAGTAGGCGACGCGCGGCTCGTTCTCGCCGACGAAGTAGGCGGAAAGCAGCTGACGGAACGCGTGGTATTTCTGCCCGCTTTTCCAGAGCGCGTCGCTGCCCTTCACGCTCTTCATCGTCTCGCGCTGGAGCTCGCGCGCGACCTGCTCGAAGGATTCGAGCGAGGGCACGAAATTCGAGATCGGCAGCAGCTCGTCGAACTCCTTTTCGCCGACCTTCAGATCCTGCTGCGAGCCCTTGAAGAGCACGCGGTAGAAATCCGCCGCCATCAGCGCGTGCACGTAGCGGCGCGTCGTCAGAAACGTCACCATCGTGCTCTGAAATTCCAGCTTCGCCTGCGCGCCGAGCATGTCCGTCGTCTCTCCCTTCGCCTTGATCGCGGCGTTGGTCTCCGCGAGAGCCGCCGTCAGGAATATCTGTTCCTGCGAGGGCGGGAGCACGACGGGCTTGGCGTCCTTGCGCTTCGATGAATTGAGCGAATCCTCGTCGCGGCGGCGGATCTTGTCGCGGTTGTCGATCTTGCGCTCCAGATTCTGCTTCTTGGTCTTGAGCGCCGTCTGCCACGCGTAGAGTTCGGAGAGCTCCGCGCGCTGGCGGCACGCCTTGTAGACCTGCTTCGCGAGCGCGAGCGACTGGTTCGCGTCCACTTCGAACTCCGCGAGCTCCATCAGCAGATCCATCGCCTTGATCATCTCGGCGTTCACGTTCTCGCGCTTGATCTTGTCCTGCTTGAGCATTCGGTGGATCTTCTTGACTATCTTCTCGTAGTCCTCGCGCGGCTGTTCGGGCGCGGGCTCGGCAAGGTAGCGCTCAAAGCGTTCGCGGAAGAGCTTGGAATCCTCGATGCTGAAGATTTTTCCCTTCCAGCGCATCATGCCTTCGCCGGGATTGATCATGTCGGAATCGGCGTCGAAGATTTTGTTCGACTGCTCGGAAATCGTGCTGCTGCGGTAGTCGCCCGCGGTCGTGCCCTGCGGCGCGGAATTGTTGTTGATGACGGCCTGCGCCGCGGCGGTCGCGGGAACGAGCAGGGGAAAGATCAGAAAGGGAATCGCGGAGAAACTGCGCATGGCGGGAACGGGTTTCAGAATTTTTTGAGGGCTTCGACGTGAAGCGCGTTGTTCTTCACGCGGACGGTCAGCACGAAGCGCTGGCCGATTTCGAAATTGCGGTCGAGGCTCGGCGGCACATAGACCGCGACGCGTCCGTCGCCTTCCAGCCGCTTCACGGCGAGCACGCGTCCGCGCTCGCTCTGCGCCAGCTGGCGGTCGATCGCGCAGGAAAGGGAATAGACGTTCCCGCGCAATGTCTCCGGGCTGCGCTCGAATGCGCCCGCCGGCAGAGACGCGAGCTCTTCGCCGCGGCTGTGACGCATGGCGATGAGCGTCGCCGCGCCCGCGACGACGATCACGGGAATGAGAAAGGCGAAGAAAAGGGGGCTGATTTTTTTTGAGGCCATGAGGAAAAGTGAAGGTTCGAAAGACCCGATGAAAAATTTTCTGCCGAGATTCTACCCGCCTCCGCCCCCTTTGCCGAGAGTAAATTTTCCCGTCGGCGTCTTACGCGTGCGACGCCCGTTCGGCGCGAAAAATCGCGCTTGACGCGGAAAAGCGGTTTTGAGATTTTTTCACGACTTATGGCAAACACCACCGTCAACAACATCAAGCGCAAGAACATCATCCGCTACAACAACGATCTCTGCCTCGTGCTGGAGTGCCAGGTCCGCACGCCTCCGAACAACGCTTCCTACTGCCAGATGGAACTGCGTTCGCTCGCTTCGGGCCGCGTCATTCCGGTCCGCACCAACATCGGCGCCTCGTTCGACGTGCTCGACAACTCGATCAAGCAGCTCGAACTCCTCTACCAGGCGGACGGCAACTACGTTTTCTCGGACGCGGAGACGTTCGAGGAATTCCCGATTCCGGCGGCGTCGCTGAAGGATTCCGCGGGCTTCCTGATCGAAGGTCAGACGTACGACGTGCTCTTCGTCGAAGAAAAACCGGTTTCGGTGAATCTTCCGGCGTCGGTGAACGTGAAGGTCGTCGAAGCGCCGCCCGCCGTCAAGGGCAACACTTCGGGCAACGCGCAGAAAGCGGTCAAGATCGAATCCGGCCTCACGGTCATGGTTCCGCTCTTCATCGCGGAAGGCGAAGTCATCCGCATCAGCACGGAAAACAAGGCCTATCTCGGCCGCGCGTAATCCGCGTTTTTCCTTCCTTTCGAAAAAGCGTTCCCTTTCGCGGGAACGCTTTTTTTTGGCGTTGCGTTCGGCGGGAGAAATCGCGAGACTGCGCGCCGGTTTTTCAATGAAAACCCGTTGTTTCAGATGGTGAGCGCTTTCGGAAATTTCCGGAGCTCTTGAAACCCGACGGTCGGGAACGCTGAGACGACGTAAAAAGTCAGACAGCAAGTTATAAATGGACAATAAGTTATTCGTCGGCAATCTCGCCTGGGAGACCAGCGAGGACGACCTCAAACAGCACTTCAGCCGATTCGGCACGGTGGAATCCGCGGAAGTGATGCGCGACAAATTTACGGGACGCGCGCGCGGCTTCGGCTTCGTCGTGATGTCCACGCCCGAAGAGGCGCAAGTCGCAATCAAGAACACGGAAGGCGTCGAATTCATGGGGCGCCCGCTCAAAGTGAACGTGGCGCGTCCGCGCGACGAAAACGCTCCCGCTCCGCGGGAACGCCGCAGCTTCGGCTTCGGCGCCGGAAAATTCGGCGCGAAGCGTCCGGGCGGATTCGGCGCCAAGCGCCCCGCTTTCGGCGGCCCGCGCCGCGAAGGCGGTTTCGGCGGCGCTCCGCGTCGTGAGGGAGGCTTCGGCGGCGAACGTCCGGCGTTCGGAGGTCCGCGCCGCGAAGGCGGGTTCGGAGGCGAACGCCGCGAAGGCGGATTCAAGAAACGTCCCTTCGGCGCGAAGCGTCCGGGCGGATTCAGCCGCGGCCCGCGCACCTTCGACGGCACCGTCGACTGAGCGCGCTTCGGATTTTCCGACGAAAAAACGTTCCCGCGAGAGTTTTCTCACGGGAACGTTTTTTTTGCGCAGACCGCGCGGGGTCAGAGCTTTTTGACGAGCGCCTTGGAGTTGCGTCCGTTGCTGCGGATTTCCTCCAGACGCGACGGCGGGATCGCCTCCGGCGCGGCGTCCGCGAAGTCGCACACGCTGCGGAAGAAGCCGTAGGTCTGCGTCGTGAACGTGATCAGCGACTTCGCGCCGCGTTCCCGCGCGAGAAATTCCGCGTAGGCGATCAGCTTTCTGCCGACGCCGCGGTTCTGGTAGAACGGCTGCACGTAAACGCTGCAGACTTCGAGCGTGCCCGGCATGTCGTCGAACTTGCGCAGGCAGGCGCAGCCGATGATGCTGCCGTCGATTTCGTACACGAAATAATCCTCGGTGTGCGCCTCGATGTGCGCGTGCGTGCGCTGGACGAGGCTCTTCTTCTGCACGGCGTTCTTCGTGATCGCGTAGATCGCGGGCGCGTCCTTTTTCTTCGCCGGGCGGATCGAGTCGTAGTCGTTCGCGTGAATCATCGAGCCCGTGCCGACCTTGTCGAAGATTTCGGCGAGAAGGCCGCCGTTCGTGCGCCCGTCGAGAATGTGCGCGCGCTGCGTCCCGTTTTCGAGCGCGTGAATCGCGAAATGCGCCTTTCCGCGCAGACGCTCTTCGATCGTCACGGATTTGCGCTTCAGCTCCGCGACGAGGTCCTGCAGGTTCAGGTTCACCTTCAGGTCGCCGTCAATGACGAGCCCCGGGAACGGCGTCAGGTAAATCAGCTTGGACGCGCCGAGCGCGATCGCCAGGTCCGCCGCGACGGAATCGCTGTTCGCACGCAGCGAGACGCCGTTGCGGTCGCACAGAATCGGAGAAACGAGCGGAATGATGTCCTGCGCGAGCAGGCTGCGGATCAGCGCCGCGTCGATTTTCTCGACCTTGCCGGTGAGCTTCTGATCCACGCCGTCGAGCACGCCGACCTGCGTCGCGCGCACGGCGTTCGTGATCGCGCATTTCAGATTCGCGTGCGTAAGCCCCTCGATGATGCTCTGCGAGACGATGCCGACCGCCTCGCGCGCGAGCGCCATCGTCGCGTCGTCCGTCACGCCCTCGCCGTAAACGTCGCTGAGTGTTTTGCGCTGCGCCTTCGCCATGTCGCGCAGCTGCTTGCCGATGCCGTGCACGATGACGACGTTGATGTTCAGGCTGCGCAGCACCGCGATGTCCAGAATAAGGTTCTGGAAATTCTCGTGCTCGACGATGCTGCCGTCGATCGCGATGACGAAGGTGTGGTCGCGGAACATCGGCACGTATTTCAGAATGCCGCGCAGATCCGTCGGCTTCAGTTGGCGCTCGAGGCGGTTTCCGTTGGAGAACATGGCGGGAAAGCGGAGGAGTTTTTCGGTGAAAATCAGTTCACGCCGCGCAGCTCGGCTTCGATCGCGAGCGCCGCCGCGGCGGGGTCGGCCGCCTTCAGAATCGGGCGTCCGACGACGATGCCGCTCGCGCCCGCGCGCGCCGCTTCCGCCGGCGTCATCACGCGGTTCTGGTCGTCCGTTCCCGCAGCGCCCGCGGGGCGGATGCCCGGCGTGACGAGCGCGATCTCCTCGCCCAGGAACGCGCGCAGCCGCGGGAGCTCCAGCGGCGAGCAGACGAGCCCCTTCATCCCGCTCGCGACGGCGAGCTTCGCGAGCAGCTCCACCTGTTCGAGCGGAGCGCGTCCGACGCCGACGCCGGCGAGCTGCGCCGCGTCCATCGAGGTGAGCACCGTCACGCCCAGCAGGCGCGTCCGCGGGAGCGCCTCCGCCGCGGCCTCGACGGCGCGCGCCATCATCGCGCTCCCGCCCAGCGTGTGAATCGTGAGCAGGTCGCACGGCCGCCCGCGCAGGCTTTTGATCGCGCTCGCCACCGTGTTCGGAATGTCGTGCAGCTTCAGATCGAGAAAGATTCTGAAGCCGAGCGCGGCGAATTCGTCCACGACGCTCGGACCGTATTTCGTGAAGAGCTGCAGACCGAGCTTCACCCAAGTGAGCTTGCCGGCGAGCGGCGCGAGAAATTTTTTCGCGACGTCTTTGTCTTCGAGGTCGACCGCGAGGATGAGTTCTGTTTTCATGCCGAAAATTTCAGACAAAACCCGCGGGAACGCAAGCGTCTATTGGTCCGAAAGGCGCTTTGACCGCGACGGGAAATTTTTCGCGCGCGCCGCTGCGAAAACCCAGAGGCGACGGAATCATGAGGCTATGGAGGCTTATCGCGTTCCTCTTCAGCGAGTTCGTCACCGAAAATTTGAGCGCTCTTTCCGCGCGCGAAAACGCCCCGAAACGCTCGCCATAGAGATTTCTTGACTTTTACGGGGGGGGGTAAATTAAGGGCATTATACGCGTTCCCGCGTTTCGATACGACATCCGAAACAACTAAAAACATCATCGAAAACCATGCTCAACAAAAATGTTTTACTTGCGTTCGTTCTGACGCTGACTTCCGTTCCCGCGCTGTTCGCGGCGCCTCAGAGAATCGCTTCGGGAAGTGCTCCCGCGGCGGAAAATCAGAACCCGCCTTTGCTTCAGGGCGTTCGCGCGCCGCGCTGGGCGGAGTCGTTTGCAGTTGAAGGCTTTTACGGTAGCGGGCAAAAGAAACTTCTCAGCGTGGACATCGACAAATTGGAC
Source organism: Candidatus Spyradosoma sp. (assembly GCA_051884495.1). GTDB lineage: Bacteria > Verrucomicrobiota > Verrucomicrobiia > Opitutales > UBA953 > Spyradosoma. The sequence continues at coordinate 76,030 of JBJEVQ010000014.1, read as the reverse complement.
ATTGCCGGTCTGAGCGCCATCTATACGGCGAGCGGGCGAGATTCGTTTTTCGCGAATTACGATGTCCATCCCGAATTTTTCGGCATACTTTCCTTCGGCGGCGGTTCGCTCGACCAGACTTGGATTTACGATTCTTCTTGCGAAGAACTTGATTATGAACTCTTTACGATGCAGCTCGCCGGAGGTTTCAATCTGCGCGGCTCAATTTCGGATCGCGTTTCCGTTTTCGGAGGAGCAAGAATCGGCCTCGCCTACGAACGTCTGAAAGCGGAATACAATTATACCAGATATTCCACTCGTGTTCGCTATCAGGCAACGGAAAATGATATTGGAATCATTTATGGAGCGGGCGGCGGCGCTGAGTTTCTTTTGAGCGAAAAATTCGCGTTGCTCGTCGGTGTGGATTACATTGTCTCTACGATGCGTCCGGAGTTCGACGTTTACGGCGAGAAATTCAAAACCAAGGCTCAAGCCTATCTGACTTTCTCCTTCGGCGTGCGCTACATTTTTTGAAAATCGCGCGTTTCGAGAAGCGCTCCCGCGAGTTTTCCGCGGGAACGCTTTTTTGCGCGTCCGCTTCGTCATAAATCCTTGCGGCGGGAGTTTTTTTCGGCAGAATCTCCCGAAACTCTTTTCGGGCGCATAGCTCAACGGTCAGAGCAGGGGACTCATAATCCCTTGGTTGCAGGTTCGAATCCTGCTGCGCCCACCACTTTGAAAATCGGCGGATTTGAAAAACTTCGCGCAGGAAGATTTTCTCCGGAGACCGGAAGACCGCTTCCCCGAAAAGTCGCTCCGTCTCTGAAACTTCGCATTCCCGTTCCCCGAAGACGCCTCCGGCGGGCGAAATTTTCTGCGGGCGTCCGTTTTTCCTCTTGCAAGAAAAGGAGCGCGGGGCGAGAATGTCGGGACGAGCTCGTTTCAGCGGCCGCGGACGTGCCGTTCCCGGAGCTCCGATTTTCAAAACAATCCAAAAAATCATGAACATCCACGAATACCAAGCGAAGCAGCTCTTTGCGGAATTCGGAATTCCCGTTCCCGCCGGCGTTGCTTGTCAGAAAGAAGAAGAATTCGCCGCCGCGATCGACCAGATTCCGGGCGGCGTGTACGTCGTCAAGTCCCAGATTCATGCGGGCGGACGCGGCAAGGGCACGTTCAAGGACGGCTATCAGGGCGGCGTCAAGGTGACGAAGAGCAAGGAAGAAGCGTTCGCCGCCGCGAAGGCGATGCTCGGCAACACGCTCATCACGAAGCAGACGGGACCCGCGGGCCGCGTCGTGCGCACGATCTATTTCAACGAAGCCTCTTCGATCAAGCACGAATACTATCTCGCGATTCTGCTCGACCGCACGTGCTCGAAGCCGGTCGTGATCGCCTCCACGGAAGGCGGCATGAACATCGAGGAAGTCGCCGAAAAGACGCCGGAAAAAATCGCCAAGGTCTGGATCGATCCCGCGATCGGCATGCGCCCCTACCAGGCGGGCGAACTCGCGTTCGCGCTCGGTTTCGAGGGCGAGGAGGCGAAGCAGTTCAAGAAGCTCGTGATGAACCTCTACAAGCTCTACGCGGCGAAGGACTGCTCGCTCGTCGAAATCAACCCGATGGTCTCCACGAACGACGGCAAGGTCATCGCTCTCGACGCGAAGGTCTCGTTCGACGACAACGCGCTGTTCCGCCACCCGGAAGTCGAAGCGCTGCGCGACATCACGGAGGAAGACCCGAAGGAAGTCGAAGCCCGCAAGTATGACCTGAACTACATCGCGCTCGACGGCTCGATCGCGTGCCTCGTCAACGGCGCCGGTCTCGCCATGTCCACGATGGACATCATCAAGTACTGCGGCGGCTCGCCCGCGAACTTCCTCGACGTCGGCGGTTCCGCCACGGTCGAGCAGGTCACGGCGGCGTTCCGCATCATTTCGCAGGACCCGAACGTGAAGGGCATTCTCGTCAACATCTTCGGCGGGATCATGAGCTGCCTCACGATTGCGGAAGGCGTCGTCGAAGCGACGAAGGCGGTCGGCATCAAGGTGCCGCTGATCGTCCGCCTCGAAGGCAATCAGGTCGAGGAAGGCAAGAAGGTTCTCGCCGAAAGCGGCCTGAAGATCACGCCGGCGGACAGCCTCTTCGACGGCGCGCAGAAGGCCGTCGCGGAAGTCAACGCGTACGTCGCGGCGAACAAATAATTTCAAAAGAGAAAGTTTCAGAACATGAGTATTCTCGTCAACAAAGACACGCGCGTCGTCGGCCAGGGCATCACCGGCAAGGCGGGCTCCAAGCACGCGCTCAACAACATCCGCTACGGCACGAACTACGTCGCCGCGGTCACGCCGGGCAAGGGCGGACAGAAGTTTGACGCCGACGGCAAGTCGATTCCCGTGCTCAACACGGTGCGCGAGGCCGTCGAAAAGGAAGGCGCGAACACGTCCGTCATCTTCGTTCCGCCGCCCTTCGCCGCGGAAGGCATCATGGAAGCGATCGACGCGGGCATCAAGACCATCGTCTGCATCACGGAAGGCATTCCGGTGCGCGACATGGCGCTCGTGAAGGAAAAGCTGCGCCAGGCTCCGGGCGTCCGCCTCATCGGGCCGAACTGCCCGGGCATCATGACGCCGGGCGAGTGCAACATCGGCATCATGCCGGGCTACATCGCGCGTCCGGGTCGCGTCGGCATCCTTTCCCGCTCGGGAACGCTGACCTACGAAGGCATGTACCAGATCACCCAGGCCGGCTACGGGCAGTCCACCTGCGTCGGCATCGGCGGCGACCCGATTCAGGGACTTACGCACCTCGATGTGGTGAAGCTCTTCAATGAAGACCCGGACACGGATGCGATTCTGATGATCGGCGAAATCGGCGGTACCGCCGAAATCGAAGCCGCCGAATACATCAAGGCGAACGTGAAGAAGCCGGTCGCGGCGTTCATCGCGGGCCGCACGGCGCCTCCCGGCCGCCGCATGGGCCACGCCGGCGCGGTCGTCGGCGGCAAGGGCACCTCGGCGGAAGACAAGGTGCGCGCGCTCGAAGCGGCGGGCATCGCGGTCGCGAAAACGCCTTCGCACCTCGCCGAAGCGCTGTTCTCCGTCTGGAACCCGAAAGCTTAAGGTTCAAGGCTTAAGCTCAAAGAAGAGCGTTCCCGCGGCTCGTTCCGCGGGAACGCTTTTTTTTTGCGCGCGACATGCGGAAGGATGAAGAATCGGAAAGCGGAAGGTTCTATGAAGCTCCCTTGAACATCATTCTTATCCGGCGGCGAAAAATTAGAAATTGACAGCGCTCCCGCGCGGTTGTTCATCTGCCGCATTCCCATTTTCGCCATGAAGACTCTCGAAGAAATTTTCGTCCGCGTTCCCGAAGCGTCGATTCTCGGGGACGGAAAAATCCGTCCTGAAATTCTCATCACGGACAGCCGGCGCGTGATTCCCGGCGCGCTCTTTTTCGCGCTCGGGGGACTGCGCACGGACGGAGCGCTGTTCGCCGCGGACGCGGTCGCGCGCGGCGCCGTCGCCGTCGTTTCGCGGGAACGCCTCGCGCTGCCGTCGGGCGTCGCGCAGGTGCTTGTTCCCGACGTTTCGCGCGCGCTCGCGTTTGCGGCCGCCGCGTTTTACGGCGAGCCGCAGAAGGCGCTGAAGCTCGTCGGCGTCACGGGAACGAACGGCAAGACGAGCGTGACGTCGATCGTGCGTTTTCTGATGATGCGGCAGAGCGGGGCGCGGGCGCCGTGGGGGCTCATCGGCACGGTGCGCTACGAGCTGGGCGCGCGCAGCATGCCGAGCTACAAGACGACGCCGGAATCGCTCGACGTGCTAGGCTTTCTCGCCGAGATGCGCGACGGCGGCTGCGAGGGCGCCGTGATGGAGGTGAGCTCGCACGCGGTCGCGCAGAACCGCGTCTACGGGCTGCCGTTCGACGTCGTCGCCTTCACCAATCTGACGCAGGACCACATGGACTACCACGGCGACATGGAGAATTATTTCGCCGTGAAGCGCCGCCTCTTCGACGGCTCGCAGGGCGCGCGCCCGCGCGTCGCCGTCGTGAACGCGGACGACGCGTACGGGCGGCGTCTGCTCGCGGCGGTTTCTCCGGAGACGCGCGTGGTCGTCTTCGGGACGGACGGGTTCGGGACCGCGCCCGCCGGCGCGGAGCGCTTCGAGGCGCGCGACGTCGTCTCCGACGCGGCGGGAAGCCGTTTCGCGCTGGTCTGCCCGGCGGGGACGTTCGCGGCGAAAACGTCGTTGCCGGGTCATTACAACGTGTCGAACGCGCTCTGCGCGCTCGCGGTCGTCTTCGCGCTCGGCGGGGACGTCGCGCGCGCGGCGGCGGATCTGGCGGATTTTCCCGGCGTTCCCGGGCGCATGGAGCGCGTGCGCGAAAATCCGTTCCCGTTCGACGTCTTCGTCGATTACGCGCACACGGACGACGCGCTGACGAACGCGCTCGGGATGCTGCGCAAGGTCGTCCGCGGCAGGCTGCTCGTCGTGTTCGGCTGTGGCGGCAACCGCGACCGCGGCAAGCGCCCGAAGATGGCGCGCGCGGTGCAGGCGCTCGCGGACTTCGCGTGGGCGACGTCCGACAACCCGCGCGGGGAGGCGCTCGACCGTATTTTCGACGACATGCGCGCGGGCGTCTTCGCGCCGGAGAAAATCGTGTTCGAGTCCGACCGACGCCGCGCGATCGGGCTGGCGCTCGACGCCGCAGGCGCGGGCGACGTCGTGCTGATCGCCGGCAAGGGGCACGAGACGTATCAGGAATTCGCCGACGTCACGCTGCCGTTCGACGACCGCGAGGTCGCGCGGGAACTCCTCGCGCTGCGCGCCTGCCGCGTCGCGCCCTGAACGCGGGAACGCTCCGGCGGTTCAGCGCGAAGGCCCTTCGCCTACGTCCACGAAACGGACGGTGATGTCCTCGCCGACGTCGACGAAGCGGACCTTGAAGTCTTCGCCGACGTCCACGTAGCGCCAGCGTCCGGGAGAATCTTCACCGACGCTCACGACGCGCACGCGCAGATCTTCGCCGACGCCGACGACGCGCACCTTGGCGTCCTCGCCGACGCTCACGACGCGGATTTTCCCGTAGAGCCGCCGCGCGAGCGCCTGGCGGAACTCGCGGTCGGTGAGCCTGCGTTTCGGGAGCGGCTCCTTTGGCGGTTTCTTCTTTTTGTTCGGAACGATGATCACGCGGCCGTCCGCGTTTTCGGCGGCGGCGGGAACGGCGCTTTCCCCGAAGGAAGACGCGGATGGGGCCGCGAGAAGCGCGGCGGCGCAGAGAGCGAGAAGTTTTTTCATGGTGCGCGGATTATCGCGCGTCGCCCGGAGGCGGAGCAAGTTTTTTCAGCAGTCCGCTGCAGCCGTCTTCGAGAATGTCGAGCACGCGGTCGAAGCCGTCGTCGCCGCTCCAGTACGGGTCGGGCACGCCGGGCAGGGCGGCGAACTCGCCCGTGCAGAATTCCGTGAAGAGGCGGACCTTCGCGGCGTCGAAGCCGCGCGGCGCGCGCGCGAGCACGTCGCGGCGGTTCTGTTCGTCCATGACGACGAGGAGGTCGAACGCGGCGAAATCCTCGTCGCGGAGCCGGCGCGCGCGGTGCGTGAAGTCGAATCCGCGGCGCGTTCCCGCGGCGCGCATGCGCGGGTCGGGCAGGTCGCCGACGTGCCAGTCGCCCGTGCCGCAGGAATCGCACGCGATCGCGTCCGAAAGCCCGGCTTCGGCGACGCGGCGCGAGAAAATGCCGTCCGCCGCGGGGGAGCGGCAGATGTTTCCGAGACATACGAAAAGAATTTTTTTCATGGAGGGGAAAATTTCGCGTGAAAGAAAAATCCCGCATCGCTGCGGGATTTGAAGTGGGGTGGAAGACGAGACTCGAACCCGCGACCCTCGGAACCACAATCCGATGCTCTAACCGACTGAGCTACATCCACCGTAAAAGGAGATGCGATTAAGCCTTTTTTCTCCCCGGCCGTCAAGCGCTTTTTCGCGCGTGCGCTTCGTGGTAAAGCGTGCACAGGTGCAGGCCCGCCATGCGGACGGCGACGCCGTTCGTCACCTGGCGCAGAATTACGCTGCGCGGACCGTCGGCGATTTCGGACTCCACCTCGACGCCGCGGTTGATCGGGCCCGGGTGCATGATGATTGCCTCGGGCTTCATCCACGCGAGCCGTTCCGCGTTGATGCCGAAGAGCGCCGTGTATTCGCCGAGCGACGGGAAGTGCGTCGTCGTCTGGCGTTCGTGCTGGATGCGCAGCAGCATGACGGCGTCCGCCTCCGCGAGCGCGGACTTGAGGTCGTGCGCGACGCGGACGCCCGGATAGTTGCCGAATTCCTGCGGCACGAGCGTGATCGGTCCCGCGAGCGTGACTTCGACGCCGAGCTTCGTCAGGCAGTGAATGTTGGAGCGCGCGACGCGCGAGAAGAGGATGTCGCCGAGAATCGTCACTTTCTTGCCGCGCAGGTCGCGCCCGAAGTGCTCGCGCAGCGTGAACGCGTCGAGCAGCGCCTGCGTCGGGTGCGCGTGCGCGCCGTCGCCGGCGTTGACGACGGGGATGTCGAGCACGTTCGCGAGGTAGGCCGCCGCGCCCGCCGCCGAGTGGCGCATGATGACCATGTCCACGCCCATCGCGCGTATGTTGCGCGCGGTGTCGCGCAGGGTTTCGCCCTTCGTGCGCGAGGAGGTCGATTCGCTGAGCGTGAGGATGTCCGCGCCGAGATTGCGCGCCGCGACCTCGAACGCCGAGCGCGTCCGCGTCGAGGGCTCGAAGAAGAACGTGCCGACGGTGTGGTTCTTCAGCGTGTCGAATTTCTTTCGGGAGCCGAACGAGGCTTTGAAGATTTCGGCTTGGGCGAAAAGCGTTTCGAGCTCCTCGACCGAAACGCTTTCGATGTCGATGAGGTCTTTGCGGTTCCAGACTGCTTGGCTCATGATTGGGAAAATGCTGTTCTGAATTGGTTGGCGAGAGCGGGGACGCCCCGCTTTCGGAGGCAGGATTTTTCCCTATGCGCGACCCTCCCGCAATAAAATTTTTGCGCGCCCGCGCGCAGGTTTCTTTCCGCTTCCCAAATCCGCGGGAAGGTGTTAGCATCCGCGTAAAATTTCATTTCTCATGCCTCACGCAAAAGAAACAAGAATCATTTACAAACGCATCGGGACGCCGGGCTACACGACCGACATCGACTGCTACATCAGAAACGGCGGCTACGAGACGCTGAAGAAGGCGATGAAGGCGGGCGATCCCGCCGCGCTCTGCGCCGAGGTCGAAAAGGCGGGCATCAAGGGCCGCGGCGGCGCGGGCTTTCCCGCGGGCATGAAGTGGAAGTTCCTCGACCGCAAGTCCGGCAAGCCAATCTACTTCGTCGTGAACGCGGACGAATCCGAACCCGGCACGCACAAGGACCGCTGGGTCATCTACTACGATCCGCACCAGCTCATCGAGGGCATCGTGCTCTGCTCCTACGCGACGCAGGCGAAGCAGGCGTTCATCTTCATCCGCGGCGAGTTCATCCACGGCGCGAAGATTCTCGAAAAGGCGATCGAGGAGGCGCGCGCGAAAAATCTCGTCGGCGAGAACATTCTCGGCAGTGGTTTCTCGCTCGAAATCGTCGTGCACCGCGGCGCGGGCGCGTACGTCTGCGGCGAGGAAACGGGGCTGCTCGAAGCGCTCGAAGGCAAGCGCGGTCAGCCGCGCATCAAGCCGCCGTATTTCCCGGCGGTGCTCGGTCTTTACAACTGCCCGACGGTCGTGAACAACGTCGAAACCGTCTGCCAGTGCCTCAACGCGATCGACATGGGCGGCGAAAACTACGCGAAGATCGGCGCGAAGGGGGACTCGGGAACGCGCATCATGAACGTTTCCGGGCTCGTCGCGAAGCCGGGCGTCTTCGAAATCGCCACGGGAACGGTCACGGTCGGCGAACTGCTCAACGACATGTGCGGCGGTCCGCTTCCGGGGCGCAAGTTCAAGGCGATCATTCCCGGCGGCTCGTCGATGAAGCCGCTGCGCTTCGACGAAAAATACAAGATCAAGGACGCCGACGGCAACGAGAAGGAAGTCGCGCTCGAAGACGTGCCGCTCGACGCCGCGAGCCTCATGGCGTGCGGCTCGTCCATCGGCACGGGCGGCATGATCGTGTTCGACGATTCCGTCGAGATGATTCAGGCGCTGGCGAACCTCAACGCGTTCTACAAGCACGAATCCTGCGGACAGTGCACGCCCTGCCGCGAAGGCTCGATGTGGATGGCGCGCATCACGAAGCGCATCTGCGACGGGAACGGCGCGCCCGAGGACATCGACACGCTCAAGGACGTGGCGGACACCATCTGCGGGCGCACGATCTGCGCGCACGGCGAAGGCGAAGCTTGGCCGGTGCAGGGCGGCATCGCGAAGTTCCGCGACGAATATCTCGAATCCATCCGCCGCCGCAACAAAGGCGAGCCCTCGCCGTTCACGGGCTATCCGCTGATCTGAGGAAATTTTTTTCGTTAACAACAGACAACCAGTAAAAACATGAAAAAGAAAATCGCCATCATTGCAACGGCCATCGCTTCCGCGCTCGTTCTCTCGGGCTGCCTCGGAGATTCCAACAAGACGTCCGACACCTTCGTGTGCATCAAGGCCGTCTACAAGTACAACACCGGGGAAATTTCCCAGAACAAGTGGGTGAACGAAATTCTCTTCATCATTCCGGGCGGTCTTTGCTACTTTGTCGGCAGCATCCTCGACGTCATCATCTTCAACTCGATTCAGTTCTGGTCGGGCAGCAATCCGATCGCCGAAACGACGATCACCGACGCGGACGGCACGGAATACCTGCTCGCGAAGCAGGCGGACGGCTCCGTCAAGGCGACGAATCTGACGACCGGCGAAGCCATCGAGCTCCGCTACAACGCGGACGAGAAGGTCTGCAACATCGTCGGCGCGTAATCTCGACGATTCCGCATCCGAAAGGCGCGGGGACGCTTTGCGGCGTTCCCGCGTCTTTTTTGCGCCCGCGTTCGGAGGAAACGCGCTTGCCAAAAGTCCGCGCGGCGCGTTTCATGGATGAACTGATAGTTTCAGTTCATCTGCAAACCCCGTGGCTTTACCATGATTTCTTCGAAAAAGGCGTTTCTGAAAATTTTTCGGGCCTGCGCGTTTCCGGTTTCCGTGCTGACGACGGGACGTTACTGGTGGACCGTGCTGAAGCTGGCGGGCTGGGCCGTGCTGATTTTCGCGGTGATGTTCGCGCTGTATTGTCTGGTCGGCGGCGCCGTCGGCTGGCGACATCTCGCGGAATGCTGGGGCGAATTCACTTCGGGGACGGACTGGGTTCCCGATCTCGGCGAAGAGCGCTACGGCGCGTCCTCGCGGCTTTTCGCCGCCGCCTTCGTGGTGCGCCTGGCGGGGCTGGTCTTCTTCGGCGGCGTCTTCATCTCCGCGGTCACGAATCTGTTTCTGAACGTCAGCGACGAGCGGACGCGCGGGCTTTTCCGCTACCGCCGCGGCTTTTTCCGTGATCATTTCGTCATCATCGGCAACGGCGAGGAGACGGAGGCGCTGATCCGCGCGATCTTCAAGGGGGACGAAAATTTCGGCGCCTACTCGGGCGAATACATCGTGATCATGACGCACGCGGACGTCGAGCGCGCGCGCGAACGCCTTTTCTCCGAGCTCGAGAGCGAGGGGAAAAAACGAGGCGGAATCGTCTTTTACTACGGCGACCTGGATTCCAAGGAATGCCTCGACGACGTCGCGCCGTGGAACGCGCGGGAGATTTTCGTGCTCGGCGACGCGACGGACGTCTCCGGGCGCGACGTGCGCAACATGTCCGCGATGCGTCTGCTCAACGACATCGTCGGGGAACACCGCGGGAAGGCGTGCGTTTCCGGGAAGTGCGTTCCCGTGAACGTGCAGATCTGCGGCGTCTCCACCTACAGCGCGATTCAGAAGCTGGACAGTTTCGACCGAGGCGTCCAGGGGAGTGCTTTTGAATACATCGTGCCGCGCGTCTTCAATCTGTACGAAAATTGGGCGCGGCGCCTGTGGGGATTTTTCGGGCGGGGGAACGACGGCGAGTACCGTTACCGCGACCTGGACTATCTGCCGATCTGCACGAAGGACAACCGGCACTACGTGCATCTCGTCGTCGTCGGGCTGAATCAGATGGGGCTCGCGCTCGTGCTCGAGGCGCTCCGCATCTGTCATTACGCGAATTTCGACGAAAGCGCGGAGTATCCGAAGGAAAAGAAGAAGACGCGCATCACCATCGTCGACCGCGATCCCTCGCGCGAGCTCTTCTTCAAGGCGAATTATCCGAATCTCTCGCAGATCTACGACGTGGACGTCGATTTCGTCAGCGCGGAAATCGAATCTCCCGAGGCGCGCCGAATAATCGTCAAAAGCGCGCGCGACTGCGACTGTCTGCTCACCGTCGCGATCTGTTTCGGCAGCGACGACGTCGCGCTCGCTGCGGGGCTGAGCCTGCCGGAAATCGTCTTCGAGTATCAGGATAAGGACAAAAGCGTCACGCTCTCGCGGCTCGCTTACGTCCTCGAAGGCGAACGCGGGAACGCCGAGCAGCGCAGATCCATGAAGGAGGGCGGGAACACCGTGCTCATCCGCCAGACGACGGACCGCAACGAGATTTCCCGTAAGCTTGATCTCGACAAAGACCGCTACAAATACGTCCGCCGTTTCGGATACGCGAGTTCCGATTTCGATTCGGATCTGCTCAATGACGAGCTGGCGAAATGCGTGAACGTGCTCTATGAGAACTGGCAGGTGCTTTCCGTCGGCGACGAGGAGGCGGTCAAGAACGCGCTCGCCGGCAAGGAAGCCGCCTGGAGCGGGCTCTCCGAATACAAGCGCTGGAGCAACCGTTTCCAAGTCGATTCCTACCGCGTTTATCTGAACACGCTGGGCTATGCCGCCGTGAAGACCAAGGACGGGAAGACGACGCCGGAGGAGCGGGAGGCTTTCAAGAAGCTGGACGCTTTCAGAAAATACGCGACGGTGCTCGTCGAGGGGGGCGAAATCCTCGCCGGCGAAGGCGAGGCGAAGGAGGAGGACGACGAGCTTTTCTCCCGCATCGCGGACATGGAGCACCGCCGCTGGGTCGCGGAACGCACGCTCGCGGGAACGCGCTCCTTCGACGTCGACTTCAGACCCCGCGACGTGAAAGAAGGGACGGAAGAAGAGGCGAAGGAAGTTTGGGCATGGGAAAGCGTGCAGGACAAAGTCTACCGCCGGCACGCCTGTCTCTGCTCCACGAAGAAACTGTCCGAACGCCAAGACCGTCTTGAGGCGCTGCTGAAGGAAAAGCTTTCCGATGGCGCGAAGCTTCGGGAAATCTTCGGGAAGAAGATCGCGAAAGAATGCGCCGACGCGTCCGAAGCCGCCGAAAAGCTCGAAAAAGAGCTCGCCGCGCTCGAAGCGGCGAGAAGGAGGCTCGCCGTTCGCCGCCTGAAGCGGCTCGAGGAGCAGGACGTCATTCCCGTCGCCAACATGCCCGCCCTGCTCAAGCGGAATGGCTATCATTTTCGTCAATTTGAGAAAAAGAAAAATGGAACCGAAAAATGAATACGTTCCCGCGCCGGTGGACACGCGCGCCGTCGAAATTCCGCGCGAGCTCGCCGAGCTCGCCGAAATGCTCTCGAAGAACACGCACGAAGTCTGGGCGCGGACGCGGCTCGAACAGGGCTGGCGCTGGGGCGAAACGCGCGACGACGCGCGGAAGCTCCATCCCTGCCTGATTCCCTACGAGGAACTTTCCGAAGACGAAAAGACCTTCGACCGCAACACGGCGCTGGAGACGATCCGCCTCATCCTCGCGCTCGGATTCAGAATTTCGCGTTAGTGAGGACTCGCGCTTCCGCGTCGCTCTTCGTAGTCGGTGCGCCGCATTTCGGTGCGGCTCAAAAATTTCGTTGCCGCGAGGGGAAGGGGAGCGTATTTTCGTCGCAATTTCCTCATTTTTCTCAACGTGTCCGCTTCGTCGCCATACCTTCGCTCGTGGAGCTCGGTCTTTTCGGAGTTTTTTGAAAAGGCGTGGGGTTTTCTGCGCCGTTCGGACAAGCTCACGCCGTTTCTCATCGGGCTGATGAGCGCGCTGGGCGTGGCGGGGATTTATTCTTCGGGGACGTTCCGCGGGAGCGACGACTGGGAGAAGCAGATCGGCTTTCTCGTCGCGGGCGCGGTCGTCTACGTGGTCGTCGCGGCGATTCCGTTCAAGTTCTACAAGGACTGGAGCAATCTTTTTTACATTTTGGGCGTGGCGCTGCTGATTCCCGTCGCGGTGTGCGCGCTGCTGAAAATGAACCTCGGGAGCTTCATCCATTCGGTGAACGGCTCGCGGCGCTGGTATTTCTTGGGCTCGTTCGGGCTGCAGCCGTCGGAGTTCGCGAAGATCACGACGCTGATCATGCTCGCGAAGCTGCTTTCGCTGAAGCCGCTGGGCGCGTTCCGCGATTCGTGGCGCTGGGTGCTGAAGGCGGCGGTCGTCGCGGGCGTGCCGTGGTTTCTCATCGTCGTGGAGCCGGACTTGGGCTCGAGCATCGTTTACGTCCCCGTCGCGCTGGCGCTGCTTTGGCTGGCGGGGCTTTCGCGGAAGTTTTTTCTGACGGTCGGAATAGCGGGCGCGCTGCTGGCTTCCGTGGTCGCGACGGACATTTATTTTTACCGCGAGCGCATCGTCACGTATTACCGCGAGCAGGGAGAGCGTCCGCGCAATCCGGCGCTGGACATCCGCGGGCAGTATCAGGCGGTCTCGTGGCTGCCGCTGAAGGACTACCAGCGGGAGCGTCTGCTCTCGTTCGTCGATCCGAACGCGATCGATCCGAAGGGAATCGGTTCGAGCTGGAACGTGCGCCAGGCGCTGATTTCCGTGGGCAAGGGCGGACTGACGGGAACGGGCTTCAACCGCGGCATGCAGGCGAAGCTCGGCTACCTGCCCGAACTCGCGGCGCACAACGACTTTCTTTTCTCCGTTCTGGCGGAGGAATACGGTTTCGCGGGGTGCGCGGGACTGATTTCGCTGTATCTTCTGATGGCGTTTCGCGCCCTGCGGATTTCCGCCCGCGCGCGCGACGTCTTCGCTTCACTTTTGTCGGCGGGGATCGCCGTCGTGCTGATGACGCATGTGCTCATCAACGTCGGAATGAACATCGGCCTGATGCCGGTGACGGGGCTGTCCCTGCCGTTTCTGAGCTACGGAGGATCTTTTGTTCTGAGCTGCTTCATTCTTTTCGGGCTGCTGCAAAGCGTGCACAGCCATACGCTGCGGGAGGGCGAGCGCAACGGCGCCGCCGCGCCCGACGCGACGGAAGCGGCTCGGGCGACGGTCTCTCCGGCTTAAAGACACAATGCAACCAACCAAATAAACACCATGCCGGATATTCCTGAAAACGATAATCTGCCGCACGACGAGAACGAGGATCTGCGCCGCCCGCCGAAGCCTCATCAAGTCGAAGCGCTCCCGCCCGAAAAAATCAAGGGAGACGCGGCGCAACGCGCGAAAAAACTCCCCATCATTCAGCGCATCATCAAGCATTTCTCGAAGGATCGGGAACGCTTCCGCGAACTCGTCATCAACTCCGAGCCGCTCGAAAAGCGCGCCGCTCTCCTCACCGACGGCGTGCTCGAAAAATACGAGCTCGAGCGCACGGACGAGAAGCGCGTCGTCGGCGCCATCTACAAGGGACGCATTCAGAACCTCGAAAAAGGTCTGAAGGCCGCCTTCGTGGACATCGGCGAACCCAAAAACGCGTTCCTCCACTACTGGGACATGCTGCCCGCCGCGAACGACTCCTCCGTCGAGTTCATTCGCGACAACGAAAGCGCCGAACAGAAGTCCAAGCGCGAAAAATACAAGATCACGGACATTCCCGAGCTCTTCCCGATCGGCTCCGAAATCGTCATTCAGGTGACGAAAGGCCAGATCGGCACGAAGGGCCCGCGCACGACGACGAACATCGCCATTCCCGGCCGCTTCATCGTTCTCATGCCGTTCTCGGGCCAGTGCGGCGTCTCCCGCAAGATCGAGGATTCCGCCGAACGCGACCGCCTCAAGAAGATGCTCCGCCGCCTGACGATTCCCGAGGGCATGGGCGTCATCATCCGCACCGCCGGCGAGGGCAAGAAGCTCCGCTACTTCGTGCGCGACCTGCACATGCTGCTCAAGCGCTGGGCGGCGATCTGCAACGTCATCAACACGACGGCGAAGCCCTGCATGCTCTACCAGGAGCCGGGCCTCATCGAACGCACCGTGCGCGACTTCCTCACGGAAGACGTGGACCGCATCCTCGTCGATTCCGAAGAGGACTATCAGACGATTCTCAAGCTCGTCGGCGAAATCTCGCCGCGCTCCCGCAGCAAGGTCGTCCTCTACAAGGACAACATCCCGATCTTCGAGCGCTTCAACATCGAACGTCAGATCGAACAGACCTACATGCGCCGCGTGCCGCTCCCGTCCGGAGGCGAAATCGTCATCGACGAGACCGAGGCGCTCACCGCGATCGACGTCAACACGAGCGGTCATAAAGGCAAGGGCGACGCCAAGGACTTCATCGTCCAGGCGAACATCGAGGCGGTGAAGGAATCCGCGCGTCAGATCCGCCTGCGCAACCTCGGCGGGCTCATCATCATCGACACCGTGGACATGAAGAATCCGAAGGACCGCAAGGCCGTCTTCAACGCCCTCCGCGACGCGATGAGCATGGACCGCGCGAAGCATCAGATTCTTCCGATCTCGCAGCTCGGCATCCTGCAGATGACGCGTCAGCGCCAGCAGGAAAGCAACACGACGTCGCTCTACATGGGCTGCCCGTACTGCCAGGGCCGCGGCACCGTGAAGAACTCCCGCGCGATCAGCGTCGAGATCCAGCGCCGCATCGTCAGCGTCACGCGCCGCCTGCGCTCCGACGCGAAGAACGTCGGCAAGGAGCTCGCCTTCCGCGTCTTCCTGCACCCGATGAATCTCGACCGCCTGCGCGGGGACGACCGCAGCAGCATCGCGGATCTCGAAAAGGCGTACAACATCCGCCTTTCGTTCCGCGCGGATCCGTCGTTCCACGTCGAGAACTTCAAGGTCGTCAACATGGAGACCGGCGAGGAAATGCGCTGAGCGTTTCCGCGTCTCTCTACGCAAAAAAGCGTTCCCGCCGCAAGGCGGGAACGCTTTTTTGCGCCCGCTCCGCGGTCACGCAGACCGCGCAAATTCGAATTTTCGACCGCAATGGAAAAGCTCGGAAAAACAACGAGTTCCCGGAGAAACGCGGAAAATTCGTCCTCGGGTTCAAGGCCGAGTTCGACCTCATGGAAAACTTCAAGGTCGACGGGAAGTGCCTGCGCCAGCTCGTTGAAGACGGCAAAGTCGAATTCCTCGAACTGGACGAATAAACGCCTGTTCTCCCGCCCGCCGCGGCGAGCGCGCAATTTCGCTTGAAAAGGGGCGTTCGCGCGCGGAGAATCCGCCGCATGTTCCCCTCGAAAAATTTTCTCCGCAGCGCGTTGTTCGCCGTCGCTTCCGCTCCGTTCGCGTTCCCGCAGCTCGGCGCCGCCGAAAACGCCGCCGCCGGCGCGCGCCCGAACGTCGTTTTCGTGCTCGTGGACGACATGGGCTGGGGCGACCTCGACTGCAACTGGGCCTACGGCGAAAAATTCAAGAACCGCGAACGCAAAAACCGTTTCCGCACGCCCGCGCTCGACAAGATGGCGAGCGAAGGCGTGCTGCTCGCGCGGCACTACACGGCGTGTCCCGTGAGCGCTCCCGCGCGCGCCTCGCTGATGACCGGGGTGCACCAGGGGCACACGCGCCAGGTGCGCGACAACACGTTCGACACGCCGATCGCCGACGTCCATACGCTCGGGAGCGTCATGCGCGAAGCCGGCTATGCGACCGCCGCCATCGGCAAGTGGGGCATCGGCGGCGTCGGCGACGGCTCGACCGCCGCGACGGGTTACGGACGCCCGCGGGAACGCGGCTTCGATTATTTCTACGGCGTGTTCGACCACCTGGCGGGGCACTACCACTATCCCGCGAACGGAGGACGCCGTGTCTGGGAAAACGAGACGGACGTCACCGCGAAGCTCAAAAACGGCTTCGCCTACTCGACGGATCTTTTCACCGCGCGCGCCAAGGACTGGATTGTTCAGCAGAAAAAGACGAATCCGCGCCGCCCGTTTTTTCTCTTTCTCGCGTATCCGGCGCCGCACGGTTCGCTGCGCGTGCCCAACTGCGCTTATCCCGAAGGCGGCGGGCTCAAGGGTGGTGTGCAGTGGACGAAGTCCGGCACCGTGAACACCGCCGACGCTTTGCGCGGCGCGCCCGATTCCTACATTCATCCCGACAACAAGGGCTTCGCGACCGACGCCGCGAGACGCCATTCCACGATGATCCGCCGCGTGGACGACGCGATGGGCGACCTTTTCAGGCTGCTTAAGGATCTGCGGATCGATTCCGAGACGCTCGTCATCTTCACTTCCGACAACGGCCCGCACGAGGAGCCCGGCAACGACGCGCGCGCGAACGACTATTTCGCCGCCGCCTCGCCCGCGCAGGATCCTTCCTTTTTCAAATCCTACGGCATGATGGACGGCATTAAGCGCGACTGCTTCGAGGGCGGAATGCGCGTTCCCGCAATCGTGCGCTGGCCCGGCCGCGTGCCGAAAAAGACGCTCCGCACCGAGCCGTCGCAGTTTCACGACTGGATGGCGACGCTCGCTGACGCCGCGGGCGCGGAAATCCCCTCGCGCTGCGACGGCGCGTCGCTGCTGCCGACGCTCACGGGCGTCGGGACGCAGTTCCCCGGGCAGATTTACTGCGAGTATTCCTTCGGCGGGAACGCGTCGCAGCGCGGCGATTTTCTGCCCGCGCACCGCGGCGTGTCGCGGCGGAATCAGATTGTCGTCTGGGTTGACGGCTTCAAGGGGCTTGCGCGCGGGCTGAACGAGAACTCGAAATTTTCCGGTCCGGAAGCCGTCGTCTTCGAGATTTACGACACGCTGAAGGATCCGCAGGAAAAGCGGAATCTCGCGGGAACGCCGGGCTTCGGCGAGGAGATGCAGAAAAAATTCCGCGAAAAGGCGCTGCGTTCCCGCCGCGCCTTCGACGGCAAGGATCCGCAGAGCTATACGCGCGGGCTCGATTTTTCGCAGAAGACGTTCTTCGAAAAAAATCCCGTTCCCGCGCTCGACGGCGGGAAGGCGGTTCCGGCGGACGCGGTCGCGGGAACGCACAGGATTTTTCTCGCGAAAAAGCCGTTCCCGTGGGTGCCGGATTTCCGCCAGACGCATCTGAAATGCGAGGTTTCGGGGAAAATCTCGGCGAAGCGCGGCGAGAATCTGCTGCCGCAGGCGTTCGTCGAAAAACGCGGTCCGCGCGGGATTCTGATCGAGGCGACGATCGGCGTCGCCGAGGCGGGCGAATACGTCTTCACGCTGCAGACGGACGCGGCGAAGGGCAGCCGCGCGTTCGCGCACCTTTACGACGCGCAGCTCGTGGACGCGGACAGGAACTATGTCGCGGGTTCGACGGCGGATTCGTTCATGAACCTGGGCACGGAAAACCCGAAGGGCACGCGCGGCGTCTTCCTCGCGGCAGGCACGCACTCGGTCCGCGTCGAATACGTCTGCACGGACGCCTCCTCCGCGCCTTCGCTCGTGCTCGATTGGGCGAAGAAGCGCTGACCGCGCGGCGCGTGGCGGCGCGCCGGAGTTTTGATGATCCCGACGCCTTTTTGTTCGCTTTACGGCGGGGGCGTTTTCTGTCATAGTCTGCGACGAACAGAAACCCATCCGAAGATTTTATGAAACAACGCACGATTCAGAAAGAAGTCTCCATCCGCGGAAAAGCGCTTCACACCGGCAAGGACGTGACGCTCACGCTCAAACCCGCTCCCGCGGACACGGG
This sequence comes from Candidatus Spyradosoma sp., assembly GCA_051884495.1. Classification (GTDB taxonomy): domain Bacteria; phylum Verrucomicrobiota; class Verrucomicrobiia; order Opitutales; family UBA953; genus Spyradosoma. The sequence goes on along the minus strand of JBJEVQ010000014.1, from coordinate 58,162 downwards.
CATCGTCTTCCGTCGCGTGGATCTCTACGGCAAGCCCGAAGTGCGCCCGCTCGTCGATCTCGTGCTCGGCTCGGAAATGCAGCGCCAGACGACCGTCGAGCAGAACCACATCAAGCTGCACACCATCGAGCACATCAACTCCGCGCTCAACGGCATGGGCGTGGACAACTGCTACGTCGAGATGAACGAGTCCGAGCCGCCGATTCTCGACGGTTCCGCGCGCCCGTACGTGCATCTCGTTCAGGAGGCGGGCGTCGTCGAGCAGGACAAGGAACGCAAGTATTTCGAGCTCAAGGAGCCCGTTTCCGTGACTGACGGCAACCGCTCCGTCATCGCGCTCCCGCACGACGGGCTGCGCATCACCTGCACTTCCGCCGACGACCGCGGCGTGCACACGCAGCACCTGACGATCGACATTTCGCCGGAAATCTACGAGGCGTTCATCGCTCCCGCGCGCACGTTCACGATTTACGAAGAAATCGAACCGCTGCTGAAGCAGGGGCTGATCCAGGGCGGCTCGCTCGATTCCGCGATCGTCATCCGCGGGGACAAGATCATTTCCAAGGAGCCGCTGCGCTTCAAGGACGAGTTCGTGCGCCACAAGATCATGGATCTCGTCGGCGACCTCGTGCTGCTCGGCGCGCCGCTGAAGGCGCACATCATCGCCGTGCGCACCGGTCACGCGCTCAACGCCAAGCTCACCGCGAAAATCCGCGAACAGATGCTTGCGCCCAAGAAGAAGGCGGAGTCCGCGAAGGTCGTCGTTTCGCCCGACGCGAAGACGCTGAACATCCGTCAGATTCTCAACCTCGTGCCGCACCGCTATCCGTTCGCGCTCGTCGACCGCGTGCTCGACATCGACCATGAGGCGCAGGAAATCACGGCGGTGAAGAACGTGACGCTGAACGAACCGTTCTTCCAGGGACACTTCCCGGGCAATCCCGTCATGCCGGGCGTGCTGCAGCTCGAAGCGATGGCGCAGGTCTCCGGTCTGCTGCTGCTCTCCAAGTCGAGCATCGACGGCAAGGTCTGCTTCTTCATGAGCGCGGACAAGGTGAAGTTCCGCAAGCCCGTCACGCCGGGCGACCAGGTCGTCATTCATGCGAAGATCACGAAGAACCGCGGGAACAAGATCGTCGCGGCGGAAGCGGAATGCAAAGTCGGCGACGACGTCGTCTCCTCCGCAGAAGTGATGTTCACCATCACCGAAGCGCCGAAGTTCTGAGAACGCCTTATGGGTTAAGGCTCTTCTCCGGACGACAATCTTCAATTTTTCGAAAAAATGATTCATCCGACAGCCATCATCGAACCGGGCGCGCAGCTCGGAGAAAACGTCGAAATCGGCGCCTACGCCTATATCGGCGGCGAAGTGACGCTCGGCGCGGGAACGGTGATTCACCACCACGCCTGCGTCGAAGGCTTCACCACGATGGGCGAAAACAACGAGGTGTTCCCGTTCGCCGTCATCGGCGGAAAGACGCAGGATCTCAAATACGTCGGCGGGCGCGTCGGGCTCAAGATCGGCGACCGCAACACCTTCCGCGAATACGTCACCGTGCACGGCGGCACGAAGGACGGCGAGTTCACGACGCTCGGGAACGACAACAACATTCTCGCCTATTCGCACGTCGCGCACGACTGTCAGATCGGGAACTTTCTCGTGATGAGCTCGCAGTCCGCGTTCGCGGGACACGTCGTCTGCGGCGACCACGTGAATTTCGGCTGGGGCACGGGCATTCACCAGTTCGCGCGCATCGGCGACTACGCGATGCTCGCGGCGATGTCGCGCATCTCGCAGGACGTGCCGCCCTACATGATCGTCGAAGGCACGACGGACGTTTCCGCGAAGATGGTCAACGTCGTCGCGCTGCAGCGCAACGGTTTCCCCGCGGAGGACATCAAGGCGCTCCGCCTCGCGCACCGCATCATTTACCACGAAAATCTGAACCGCACGCAGGCGCTGGAAAAAATCCTCGCCGATCCCGAGCTCGCGGCGAATCCGCACATCCAGAAGCTCGTCGATTTCTACCGCACGAGCAAGCGCGGAGTATCGTGACGTACGGAGCGCGGCGTAAGGTGAAGCGTGAAACGTGCAGAGGCGGAGAAGCCTTCCGCGTCGCTGTTCCTTAAGCTCTGATTCTCCTTACGCCTTACACATTACGCCTTACACCTTCAAAAAATGTCCGAAGCGATTCAAAGACTCCGCGCCGTCCTTCCGTCCGTTCCCGCCGACGCGTGGGAAAAAATCGAGGCCATGGCGGCGCTCCACCGCGAGTGGAACGCGAAGATCAATCTCGTTTCGCGCAAGGACATCGACAATCTCGAGTGGCATCACTACGCGCCGTGCCTCGCCGCGGGAACGTTCCTCAGGCTCATGGCGGGCGCGCGCGTGATCGATGTCGGCACGGGCGGCGGTTTTCCGGGACTGCTGCTCGCCGTGCTGTTCCCGCAGGCGCATTTCACGCTGATGGATTCCGTGGCGAAAAAAATCCTCGTCGTCTCAGACGTCGCGGAAAAGCTCGGGCTGAAGAACGTCGAGACGCGCGTCGGCCGCGTCGAAAAACTCGGCAAGCATTTCGATTTCGTCACGGGGCGCGCGGTCACGAATCTTCCCGCGTTCTTCGGTCTGGTGAAAAAGCTGATCGCGCCCGGCAAAAAGCATTCGCTCGCGAACGGCGTGCTCTACTGGAAAGGCGGCGAGCTCGCGCCCGAAAACGACGCGCTCGGCGTCGAGCCCGCGAAGATCGTCGAGCTGGAATCGCTGCTCGGCGACGCGTATTTTTCCGGAAAATACATTCTGCACTATCCCTACACGGACGTCTTCCGCGCGCGCTCCACGCCCCCGCCGCAGTGACGCCGCGCGCGCGGGCGTACGGCGCCTTCCCGTTTTTCCCCGAATTCCGCTCTTTTCCCTATGGCTGAAATCTATCCCGATCTCCGAAATTCCGACGGCGCTCCGCGCATGCGCAACGAGGCCGAAGAACGCGTTCTGAAAAAGATTCTCGAACAGTTTTCCGACGAGTGGACGGTGCTGACGAATCTCGACTACACGCGGGACGTCTCCCGCCCTCAGCCCTACGTCTGCGGCGAAATCGATTTTCTGCTGCGCCACGAAATTTTCGGCGTGCTCGCGATCGAGGTGAAGAGCGGCGTCTTCCGGTCGCACGGCGGGGAATGGCTGCAGAACGGCCGCGCGCGCGAGCGCTCGCCGTGGGCGCAGGTCGGGCAGGAGGCCGGCTTCGTCCGCGATTATCTCAGACACGAGCTGGGCTTCCGCGAGAACGAGCGTCTGCCGTTTCCCGTCGTCGGCGTGCCGTGCTTTCCGGACTGCGCATGGAACGATTCTCTGCCTCCGAACGTGCGCGGGAAGGCGATTTGGGCGGACGATCTGGACAATCTTCCCGCCGTCGTCGAAAACTTCCTGCGCAACGCGCGCTCCCGCGAGGACGCGCGGCGGCGCTGCGACGGTCTGCTCGTGGAGCTCGCGCTGCGCGGACTCGTCGAAATCGCCGAACGCCTCCGCGACCATTCGACGGAGGAACGCGCGGCGCTGCTGCGCCTTACGGAAGAGCAGGGACGCGTGCTCAACGCCGCGGCGCGCGGGCAGGCGCGCTTCCGCGTGCGCGGCGGCGCGGGAACGGGCAAGTCCGTCATCGCGCTCGAAAAGGCGAAGCGCCTCGCCGCCGCGGGCAGGAACGTGCTGCTGCTGTGCTACAACCTGCTGCTCTGCGAGAATTTCCGCAAGTCCGCGAGGGGTTGTCCGAACGTATCCGTCCGCGCGTTTTCCGTCTTCGCGCGGGAACGGCTCGGCATCTCCGACGCGGAGCGCGACGCCGTGCCGCCGGAGCGCCGCAACGCGTTCTTCGAGGAACTGCCGCGGCGCCTGCTGGAAAATCTCCGCGAAACCCCGCTTAAATTCGACGCCGTGATCGTGGACGAGGCGCAGGATTTCTCGCCGGACATGTGGCTCGCCGTGGAGGAGATGACGAAGCCCGAAGGCGATTTCGTGATTTTTTACGACCCGAACCAGAACATCTTCCGCGACGAGCTGGCGCTTCCGTCTTCGCTCGCGGGCGCGCCCGAATACGTGCTCTCGCGCAACTGCCGCAACACGCGCGCGATCTTCGACGCCGTGCGCGCGCGCTTCGCCGACGGCACCGAGCTGCCCGCGGGAACGCCCGACGGCGAGGCGGTGCACGAATACTTCCCGGCGACGCCGCAGGAATGCCGCGCCGTGCTCGCGGAGACGCTCGGCAGCCTGCGCACGCGCGGCGTTCCCGCGTGCGACGTCACGATCATCGGACCGCGCGCGCGCCCCGAAGACACTGCCGTCGGCGCCGACGCCGACGTCGGCGGTTTCCGCGTCGTCTCGCCGCCGCTGCGCCGCTTCGAGTCCGGCACGATTGAATACTTCACCTGCATGCGCTTCAAGGGCTGCGAGACGGGAACGCTCATCCTCTTCGAGCTCGACGAAAACTCGCCGGACTGGAACCCGCGCCGCCTCTACGCGGCGATTTCGCGCGCGGTGAACCGTCTCGTCATCATCCACGCGCCGCCCGCTAAGGCCGGCTGATCGGGATCTTTCAGGAAAGTCGGGACCGCGCGTGCGCCGCGGTCCCGAACGTTTTTCGCACGAACGCGTCCGCGTCTTCGGGCGCGCGTCGCCGCGCCGTTTTCGCGCGCGCGGCGCTTTTTTTCTTTTTCACGAAAATCTAACGTTCCCGCAACACGCTCCGAACACGCGTCGCGTAAGCTCTGCGTCACAATCATTCATAACCCATGAAAAACAAAATGAATATCCAGACGTTAATTACGGCTTCGGCGCTCCTCGCGGGCGCCGCGGTCGTCCAGGCCGCCGCCGAAGCTCCCGCGCAGAGCGTTCCCGCGAAGGCCGCCGACGAGGGAATCACGATCAAGCTTCCCGACCTGAAGAAGGCCGCCGAGAACGCGAAGATCAAAGTCTCCGGCTACGCGCAGGCGCAGTACATCTACGCCGACAGCAAGAACAACAATCACAACGCGAACTCGGGCTTCGACATCCGCCGCGCGGCGATCTCCGTCAAGGGCGAGCTCACCGACGAATGGTCCGCGGAAGTCGGCTTCGAAATCGACAGCGGCGACAAGGGCGGAAAGCTCGGCGCGGAAAACAGCACGATCTTCGTCGACAAGGCGATCATCTCCTACAAGACGGACTTCGGCAAGCTGACCGCCGGTTATCAGAAACCCGCCTTCGTCATGGAGGAATACCAGTCCTCCAAGACGCAGCTCTGCATCGAACAGTCGATCGCCACGGTGTACTTCACGAACCTCGCGGGCGGCTCGCTCGCCGGGCGCCACGGCGGCGTGTGGTGGGACGGCAAGGTCTCCGGCCTCAAATACGGCATCGCGGTCACCAACCAGTACAAAGAGGACATGAACAAGGACCAGAACGACGGCGTCGCCTTCTACGGCAGCCTCGGCTACGAGTTCAAGAACGATTCGCTCAAGATCGAAGTCGGCGTGAACGGCGTGTACAATCCCGGCAACGACGACGAGGACGCGGCGGCTCCCGGACTCGCGGGCGCGGTCTACGGACTTGAGCCCTTCGCGAAGATTTCCGCCGGCGGCTTCCAGGCGATCGTCGACGGGCTTTACGCGGACGGCGACGACGACGTCATGAAGGACGCCGCGTTCGGCGTGAACGGCACGCTCGCCTACCGCTTCGAAAGCGGAATCGAGCCCGTCGTGCGCCTCTCCTACCTCGACGTGGGAGACAACAAGAACATCGACCCGAGCAAGCTGAAGTTCGTCCCGACCGACGGCTCGAAGGACTACGATTCCGCCTGCGGCGTCTATGTCGGCGCGAACTTCTACGCGAACAAGTACATCAAGATTTCCGCCGGCTACGAATACACGAAATTCGACGGCGGCGCCCGCAGCGAAGACGTGAACGCGTTCCGTCTCCAGCTCCAGGCCTCGTTCTGAGATTTCCGGTCCGGAAAAACTCGCAAAAAAGCGTTCCCGCGGGAAGTCCTGCGGGAACGCTTTTCGTTCCCTCGTCTGCGAAAATCCTCTTCACCGCGAATTGAAGATTTGCCATGCGCGGGGAAAACCGAGAAAATCGTCGATTATGTCGAAGTTTGACCCGAATTCTTCTGGACGACGCGCTCTCGAAGCCGTGCCCGAAATCGTCCCCGCCGAAACGTCGCCCGTTCCCGCCGAAGCCGCGCGCGGCGTCCCCGAACTCCCCGCGCCCGGCGAACTCGCCGCCGCGCCGGAAAAGCGCGTTCCCGCGGGGTCCGTTTCCGCGCTCGAAGCCGCCGAGACCGCGCTCGTCGAAACTTTCGAGGTGCTCGAGGACGAGCCCGCCGCTCCCGCCGGCGCGAAGACGCTCGTCGACGCCGCCGTCGAGGACGCGCCCTCCGCCGAGAAAGCTCCCGTCGCGCCCGTTTTGCTCGAAGGCGAGCTCGCGGACACCGAGAGCGACGAGGACGGCGTGGACGTGGACGCCGAGGACGACGTGGAATTCGGCGTTTCCGCGGAAAAGACGCGCATCGAGCGCTGGAAGGCGCGCCTGCTCGACCTTTCGCTGAAGAACAGACTGCTGAACTTCGACTCCAGAAAGGCGCTGAAGATTCTCGGCGCGGATCTCGGCGCGCTCGAGGACGCGTTCGCGACGGACGACGACGGAAAAGTCCGCGCCTTCAAAATTTTCTCGCCGCCGGAAATCAAGGGATTCGCCGCCGCGGAGGAAGCGGGCGAAGCCGAGTTCAGGGCGTTCGCGGCGCGCGCGCTCGCCGCCGGAAAAATCGTCGTCGAACCGCCGCCGAAAGCGGGCAGGAACATCGGAAAGACCGCCGCCGAGCGCACGGCGGCGATTCTCTCGACGATTCACAAAAACGCCCGCAAGAGTCTCGAAGAAACGGGCACGACCACGCTCTTCGTCGCGCTCGGCTTCCTGCGCTGGAAAAGCGAAAAGGACAAGAAGAACCGCACGCTCTCGGCGCCGATCCTTCTCGTTCCCGCGACGCTTTCGCTGCGCAGCGGGCAGCGCGCCGAAATCCGCGCCGCGGACGAGGACGCGCGCGTCAATCTCACGCTCGTGGAGCTGCTCCGCCAGGAATACCGCCTGCACTCGCCCGCGCTCGAAGGACTGCTCGAGGAACTGCCCGCCGACGCCGCGGGCGTCGATGTGCGGCGGATTCTCGACGTCTTCCGCGACGCCGTGAAGCGTCTCGGCTTCACGGTCGAGGAGACCTGCGCGATCGCGAATCTCACCTTCCCGAAATACCAGATGTGGCTCGACCTGGAAAAGCGCGCGGACGTGCTCCGGCGCTCCCGCGTCGTGGAGCATCTGCTCGACGACGAGGCGAAGGCGTTCGAGACGAAGATTCCGTTCGCGAAGCCGAGCGCGCTCGACAGGGAGCTTTCCGCCTCCGATCTTTTCTGCCCGCTTTCGGCGGATTCGTCGCAGCTCGCCGCGGTGCGCGCGGCGGCGCAGGGCAAGAACTTCATCCTCGTCGGGCCGCCCGGCACGGGCAAGAGCCAGACGATCGCGAACCTCGTCGCGAACACGCTCGCCGAGGGCAGGACGGTGCTCTTCGTCGCGGAGAAGGCCGCGGCGCTCAACGTCGTGTTCAAGCGCCTGAAGGACATCGGGCTCGGCGAATTCTGCCTTGAGCTGCATTCCGAAAAGGCGGCGCGCAAGGACGTCTACGCGCGCTTCAGGGAGGCGCTCGAGCTCGTCGAAAAAAGCGCGGCGCGCGAAGGCGCGTCCCGCGGCGCGGACGATTCCGAGAAGCGCCGTCTCGCCGTCGCCGCGGAAATCGACGGCAAGCGTCTCGCCTTCCGCGGCCTTTTCGAGGCTCTGCACGGCGTGCGCAGAAACGGGCTTTCGTTCGCGGACGCGGTCGGCGTCGTCTGCAGCCGCGAGGACGATCCGAAGATCGAGCTCGTCTGGAAGAATCCCGCGGACGCGACGGCGGGCAACCGCCGCAAGAAGCAGGACGTCGCGAAGGAGCTCGGCAGGACTTTCGCCGCCGCGGCTCCCGTGCTCGCGGGCGCGGCGGGAAGCATCGGCGTGCGCGGCGCGTGGAAGCTGGAGGAGCAGGGCGCGGCGGAAACGTCGGCGCGCGAATTCGCGGACGCCGCGCGGGAGCTCGGCGCGCTCGCGGACGCCTTCCTCGCGGCGGCGCGGCTCGCGGACTTCGCGGGCGAGGCGCCGCTTTCGCGGGAACGCCTGCGCGCGCTGCGCGGGCTCGTCGCGGCGCTGCTCGCCGTGCGCGGAGAAGCGGATGCGGCGGCGCTCGTCTTCGGCGCCGACGGCGCGAAAAATCTCGCCGCGCTGCGCGAGGCCGCCAGGCTCGTCGAAGCCTGCGCGACGCATCGCGGGCGGCTCTCGCTGCCCTACGGGGCGACGGCGACGGACGCGCCCGAGCTCGACGCGCTGCTCCGCCTCTGGGACGAGTCGAAGATCTCGTGGGCGCTCCCGCGCTGGCTCAAGCAGCGCAAGGTCGTCCGCGCGCTGCGCGTGCTCGCCGGCGGCTCCGAAAAGACGCCGGAAGATCCGCGCGTCGATCTCGGCAATCTCGTCGCGCTGCGCGACAAGAAGCGCGAGTTCGCCGAAAAGTTTTCCGCGCTCGCGGACGCGTTCCCGTCGCTGTTAAAAAAAGATCTGTCCGACTGCGGCGCGCTCGCGCGGCTCGACGCTCTCGACGCCGCGCGCGCCGCTCTCGACGCCGCCGCGGAAGCGACCGCTCCCGGCGCGCGCGGAGCGTTCCGCGCCGCGCTCGAAGAGACTTTCCGCGGTGACGCGTACTCCTCCGCCGAAAAGGCGCTCTCCGACGTGAACGCCGCTGAGGAGGCGTTCGCGAAAAAGCGCGCCGCGTTTGAGACGCGCTTCGCCGCGCCGCTGCCCGAAGCCGCGCTCGTCTCGGCGGAAAGCGCGCGCGCCTTCGCCGAAGAGACGCTCGCCGCGCGCGAATTCTGGGGCTCCGTCGCCGAATGGAACGCCGCCGCGAAGCGCGCCTCCGACAACGGCATGGCGGCGTTCGTCGCCGCGCTGCTCGACGGAAGCCTCGCCGCGGACGCCGTCGAGCGCGTCTTCGAGACCAATTACTGCCGCCGCTGGACGGAGGCGATTTTCGACGCCGATCCCGTGCTCAAGAACGCTTCCGCGTCGGCGCAGAACGAGCTGCTCGCGACGTTCCGCAAGGCGGACGAGGCGCTGCGCGCGGCGTCGGCGAAGGCGGTGCGCGCGCGTCTGCTCGCCCGCGCCCGCGGCGTCTTCGGCAAGGATTTCGTCGGGGAGCTGAACGCGGCGCGCGCCGAGATCGACGCCAAGCGACACAAATCGCTGCGGAGCTTCTTCGTGAAGGCGCCGCGGCTGCGCTTCCTGCTCAAGCCCTGCATGCTCGCGAGTCCGCTTTCCGTCGCCACGTATCTGGACGCGGAGGCGGAGCCGTTCGACCTCGTCGTCTTCGACGAAGCCTCGCAGATCTGCGCGTGGGACGCGGTCGGCGCGCTCGCGCGCGGCAGGAGCGCCGTCGTGGTCGGCGACCCGAAGCAGCTGCCGCCGACGAGCTTCTTCGCCCGCGCGGACAAGGCCGTCGCGGCGGGCGAGAGCGTTCCCGACGCGGAGAGCGTGCTCGACGAATGCCGCGTGCGCGGCGTTCCCGCGATGAAGCTCTCGTGGCATTACCGTTCCCGCGCGGAATCGCTCATCGCGTTTTCCAACGTCCGTTACTACGGCGGCGAGCTCGCCACGTTCCCGGCGCCGCGCACGCGCGACCGCGCGCTCGAATGCGTCTTCGTCGAAAAGGGCGTTTACGCCAAGAGCCCCACGAACACGAATCTCGTCGAGGCGCGCGCGCTCGTCGAGCGGATCGTCGCCGACCTTTCGCGTCCGGGCTTCGCGTACGACGAATTTTCGAGCGTCGGCGTCGTCACCTTCAACGAAAGGCAGCAGACGCTCATCGAAGACCTGCTCGAGAAGGCGCAGACGGAGCGGCCGGAACTCCGGAAATATTTCTCCGCGGAAGTCGCCGAGCCCGTCTTCGTCAAGAATCTCGAAAACGTGCAGGGCGACGAGCGCGGCGTGATTTATTTCTCGACGACCTACGGTCCCGAGGAGGAGCGCGCAGCCGACTGCCCCGCGTCCGTGAAGCAGAATTTCGGGCCTCTGAATCAGAGTGGCGGCGAGCGTCGGCTCAACGTCGCGATCACGCGCGCGCGCGCCGGAATGCGCGTCTTCACGTCGATGCGCCCGGACGAAATCACGTCCGAGAGCGCGGGCGCGAAGGATCTGCGCGAGTTCCTGCGCTTCGCGTCCGAGAGACGCGTCGCCGACGCGAAGCCCGCGCCCGCCGCCGACTGCGCGAAAACCGACGCGGAGCCGACTTCCCGCGAACGCGCCGAGGACGCGATCGCCGAAGGTCTGCGGAAACGCGGCTGGAAGTGCGTGCGCGACGTCGGCGTGTCCGACGTCCGCGTGGACGTCGCCGTCGTCGATCCCGCGAATCCGGACGCTTTCCTCGCGGGCGTTCTCTGCGACGGCGCCGGCTATCGTCCCGACGACGCGCGCGAGGGAAGCCTGAGCGGGCTCAGCGTGCGCGACCGCGAAATCCTGCGCGAGGACGTCCTCCGCGGGCTCGGATGGAATCTGCTGCGCGCGCGGATCGCGGACCGCTGGCTGACGCCGAACCGCTGCCTCGACGAGCTCGACGCCGCGCTCAACGCGCTCCGGCGCGACAGCACGGCGCTCGTCGTTCCCGCGCCCGGAGAAAAATCCTGAACGCGATTTGGGGCGAAACCCTCCTGCGCAAAAATCCCGCTTCGTCGAAGGGCGAGGCGGGATTTTTGTTTTGTTCTGAAAGGCGGGAGCGCTCAGTCGGCGCGCAGGGCGGCGATGAGGGCTTCGAGGACGGCTGCGGGCGTCGCGGCGCGGGCCGTGCCCGCGACCGGAATGCCCGAGGCGCGGAGCGTCGAAGCCGTCGGCTCGCCGATGGCGACGACGCGCGGGCGCGTCGCGTCGGCTTCGAGCTTCAGCGCCGCCGCCTGCGAAAGGAAGGACTTCACCGCCGAGCCGCTCGCGAAGACGATCGCGTCCGCGCCTTTTTCGCGGAACACGCGCGCGGACGGATGCTCGGAAAGGTCCGCGTCCTCCGTCGCGTAGACCGGAAAGGTGTCCACGATCGCGCGGCCGATTTCCTCGAGCTTCTTCGGGAGCGCGTCGGGATTGCGGTTCCCCGTGACGACGCAGATCTTGAGATTTTCGACGCCGTGCTCGGCGAGGAGCTTTTCTGCGAGCGCGTCGCCCGTGTGCGTTTCCGGAAGGCAGTCGACTTCGAGGTGGAGCTCCTCGACGGCGCGCGCCGTGGCGGGGCCGACGCAGGCGATGCGGCACGGACCGAGCGAGCGCAGGTCGCGGTAGCGCGCGAAGAAGTGGCGGAAGAAGCCGCGTACGCCGTTCGCGCTCGTGAAGACGAGCCAGTCGTATTCGCCGAAGCCCGAGAGAATTTCGGGGATGAGCTCCTCGTCGCCGCCGAAGCGGATTTCGATGAGCGGCATTTCGAGCACGTCCGCGCCGTGTTCGGCGAGCAGGTCGCGGAGTTCCGCGCTTTGTTCTTTCGGGCGCGTGACGACGACGCGTCTGCCTTTGAGCGGTCTGGATTTTTCGGAGTCGTTTTTCATGCGGAAAAAATTTCGGAGAGGAGGGCGGCGACGCTCCGTGCGAGCGCGTCGGGCTCCCGCGGGAACGCGGCCCGGCGGGCGACGAAGCCGACGTCTTCGCGGAAGAGCAGAATGCGCGCGCCGTCGAAGTGCGCGGCGAACGCGGTGTGGCAGCCCTCGCCGAGCGCGCTCAGGAAGGCGCGTTCGATGTTCGCGGCGTGCGTCGTCTCGGCGTCGCAGGCGGCGGCGAATCCCGCTGCGTCCGCCTCGCGGCACTGCAGCGCGATCGCGGCCTGCGCGGCGGCGGGGACGATGAGCTCGAGCGGCATTTCGCGGAAGACGAGCCCCGGGAACGCGTCGACGCCGAGGCGCGCGAGTCCGGCGGCGGCGAGGAACGTGGCGTCCGCCTCGCCGTCGGCTATCTTGCGCAGGCGCGTGCTGACGTTGCCGCGCAGCTCGGAAAACACGGCGTCGGGAAAAATCTTCTTCGCCTGCGCTCGGCGTCGGGGCGAGCCCGTGGCGACGCGCGCGGGAACGCTCACGCCCTCGCGGACGACGAGCACGTCGTTCGCGCGCGCGCGTTTCAGGCAGCCCGCGAGCGCGAGCCCGGCGCGCGTCTCCGTCGGCAGATCCTTGCCGCTGTGCACGGCGACGTCGATTTCGCCCGCGAGCAGCGCGGCTTCGAGCTCGCTTGTGAAAAGCCCCTTGCCGCCCGTCTTTTCGAGCGACCATTCGAGGCGCCTGTCGCCCTGCGTCGTGAATTTCCGGATACGGATTTCCGCGCCGGGGAAGACGCGCGCGAGCGCCCCGCGGGCGAGTTCCGCCTGCGCGAGCGCGAGCGGGCTGCCGCGCGTGCCGAGAACGATTGTCGCGGGAAGGCTGTTCATGAGCGGCGGGCGTTGATGAAGTCGGCGAAGTCCGGATTCTCCGCGAACGGCAGCGTCGGGAGCAGCGTCGTCGCCGTTTCGTCGCCGTCGGCGCGCGCGCGCGTCGCTTCGCGGACGGCGTTCCGCGCGCCGTTGTTTTCCTTGAAGAGAATTTCGGCGGCGGCGATTCCCGCGAAGAGCGCGAGCAGAAGCGCGCTCGCGACGTAGGTCTTCGCAGTGACGCGGAGGCGGATTTTCAGAAAAAGGCGTTTGCGGTCGTCCATGGGAAAATCGGATTTTTTCAGAATTCGAAAAGGCTGCGGTCGGGCTGCGCCGCGCCGTCGCCGCGCCGCGCGCCGCTTTCTCCGCGTATGATGTGGATGACGGAATTGAGCTGGCGGACGCGCGCGGCGTTGGGCGCGATTTTTTCGAGCTTTTCCGCGATGCGGAAGGAATTTTCGGTCGCGCCGTCGAGCGTGCGGTCGGCTTCGGCGATCTGGAAAAGCAGCGGCAGATCCTGCGGCGCGAGGCTTTCGGCGAGAGCGAGCTCGGCGCGCGCCTCCGCCTTCTTGTCGAGAAGAATCTTCGCGATCGCCTTGGCGAGGTGAGCTTCGGGCGAGCCGGGCGCGGCGGCGCAGGCGTTTTCCGCCGTCAGCTCCATGGCGCGAGCGAACGCGGCGGAGGCCGCCGGCTCGTTGTATGCGGAAAGCGCATACAGGCGCGTGAGGGCGAGCCAGGCGTCCGCGTCGTCGGCGCGCGCGGAGACGGCGCGGAGCAGGGCGCGCTCGGCTTCCGGCGGGACGGCGGTCGCGGGCGTTGCGGCGTCGTCGGCGGTGTAGGCGTCGCACAGGTAGGGCGCGAGCGCGCGTTCGCCGATTTCGCGCTGCGCGACGCCGTGAAGCGTCGGGAACGCGAGCGCGAAGAGCGCCGCGGGAACGAGCGTCGCCGCCGCGAACGCCGCGACGATTTTCCGCGGCGTCCATGCGGGAACGCGGTTGAGCTTCGGGCCGCCGGTCTCGTGCAGCAGCACGCCGCCGAGCACGGCGAGCCCGAGCAGCGGCGTCAGCGCGGCGTCCGGACGTCTCAGCGCGAAGAGCGCGAGCGCGCCGACGACGCCTCCGAGCGACTGCGCGACGAGCAGACGCGTGTGCCGCCCCGCGCCTTCGGCGTCGCGCCGTCCGCGTGCGAGCGGCATCGCGGCGCAGCGCCGGAACGCGCGGAAGAGCAGCAGCCCCGCGGGAAGGAAAAGCGCGAGCGCGCCGACGAGCCCGTTTTCCGCGAGCGTCGTCAGGTAAAGATCGTTCGCCGTCTTCGGACGCGTCTGCCACTGCGCGGGCGCTTCCGCGCGGAAGGCGTCCGCGAACGTTCCCGTTCCCGAGCCGAGCGCGGGGTTTTTCGTGAAGATTTTCCAGGCTTGCCTCGGGAGCTCCGTCGGCGAAAACGCTTCGCGCGTTCCCGCGATTTCCGTGCTCAGCGCGCGCGCGATTTCCGCGGGCGGGGAAAAATGCGTCCGCGTGAAGATCGGCGTGACCGCCGCCGCGCAGACGAGAACGACCGCCGCCGCGACGCGCCGCGTTTTTTTGCGGACGGAAAGCGTCGCTGCCGCGAGCGACCCGGCGATGAAGGCGAGCCAGACCGCCGTGTCGCGCGTGAGAAAAATCAGCGCGAGCGCGAGCAGTCCCGCGAGCGCGGGGAAGAGACGCTTGACGCGCTCGTCGCGCTCTTCGACGGGCTGTGTCGCGAGCGCCGTCGCCGTGAAGAACATCAGGATGAACACCGCGCCGGCGGAGGAGACGTCGGGGAAGATCCCCGCGAGCAGATCCGCCGTCAGCCGTCCGGAAAAGTCCGCGCTTTCGCCGATTTTCCGCGCGACGCCGACGAGCGTTCCCGCCGTGAGCAGGCCGAGCGTCCACGCGAGCAGCCGCGCCTGACTGCCGTTCCCGCGGCTCTGCTGCTGCGCGACCGCGAAGAGCGCGAGCGCCGGCAGCGCCTTCGCCGCCGCGAAGGCGACGGACGCCGGACGCGCCGCGAAGAAGAAGTGTTCCGCCGCGAGAAACGCGAACCACGGCGCGAACGCGAGAAAGCCCAGCGCGAGCGGCGAGCCCGAGCCCGCGCGCTTCACGAAGCTCAGCGATTCGCACGCGAGCGCGACGCACGCCGCCGCGAGCGCGAAGGGCAGGAAGCGCGGGTCGCCGTCGGCGAAGAACGCGAAGCCGAACGCGCCCGCCAGCGCAATCGTGAAAAGACGGCGGAAGCGGAGAAGGAATTTTCCGTGAAGAAAATCGCTCTCGAACTGCTGTGAAAATTCGACGGTCGGATCCATTTTCGGAATGAAAAACAGAATTCCCCAGACTACACGCGGAGATGCCTTTTTACGACGAAATTATCGCCGCGGAGGAGTTCCGTTCCCGCGTCGAAAAGGTCTTCGAAGGGCGGGAAAAACGCGTCGCCTTCGGGCTCGGCGTCCACGGTCGTCAGAAAGAGCTCGGCGCAGCGCGGCAGGAGCCAGCGGTAGATTTCCGCGCCGCCGGCGACGAAGACTCTGCGCTCGGGCGCGATCGCGTCGAGCTCGGAAAGGTCGCGTATCACGCGGAGGTTTTCCGACGGCGCAACGCCCGCGGGCAGCGTTCCCGCGCGGGAGAGCACGACGGTGACGCGCCCCGGAAGCGGCCGCCCGATGGACTCGAACGTCTTGCGCCCCATGAGCAGAATTCCGCCCATCGTCGTCGCCTTGAAGAACCGGAAATCTTCGGGAATATGCCACGGGATGGCGTTCCCGCGCCCGATGACGCGGTTTTTCGCCATCGCCGCGATCGCGGCGAACGGACGACAAGAAAGGGACGAAGGGGAAATCATTTTTTGAAAAACTGATGATCGGTAACGAACAATGAATGACGCGGCGCGTTTTCAGCGCAAAAATCCTTTCGGCGAAGCCGAGCGCACTGAATCATTCATTATTCGCCATTCATTGCCCTCCGCTCAAACCGCCACCGGCGCCTTGATGCCGGGGTGCGGATCGTAGTTTTCGATCGCGACGTCCTCGAAGCGGAATGCGAAGAGATCGGTCACGTCGGGATTGAGGCGGAGCGTTGGGAGCGCGCGCGGCTCGCGGGAAAGCTGGAGCCGCACCTGCTCGAAATGGTTTTTGTAGATGTGCGCGTCGCCGAACGTGTGGACGAAATCGCCGACGCCGAGTCCGCAGACCTGCGCGATCATGTGCGTGAGCAGCGCATAGCTCGCGATGTTGAACGGCACGCCGAGAAACAGATCCGCGCTGCGCTGGTAGAGCTGGCAGCTGAGGCGGCCGTTCCCGCCGACGTGAAACTGAAACAGCGTATGGCACGGCGGGAGCGCGACCTTGTCCGCCTCGGCGGGATTCCAGCCCGTGACGATGAGACGGCGCGACGCGGGATTGCGGCGGATTTCGGCGACGAGCGCGGAAATCTGATCGAAGCCGTCGCGCGCGTAGGAACCGTCGGCGTTTTTCGTCGCGCCGAAGTTGCGCCACTGGTGACCGTAGATCGGGCCGAGGTCGCCCTCGCGGCGTCCGAAGCGCGCGCACTGCTCGGCGGTGCTCCATTCGTCCCAGATGGTGACGCCGCGCTCGCGCAGCCACGCGTTGTCCGTGTGCCCGCCGAGGAACCAGAACAGTTCCTGGACGATCGAGCGCGTGTGGACTTTTTTCGTGGTGACGAGCGGAAACCCCTTCGAGAGGTCGAAGCGGAGCTGCGCGCCGAAAATGCCGCGCGTGCCGACGCCGGTGCGGTCGGCGCGGTCTTCTCCGGTTTCGAGCACGCGGCGGAGCAGGTCGAGGTAGGCTTTCATCGCGCGGCGGCCTTCACTTGCGGATTTCCCACTCGATTTTCTTGGCTTCGTCGAAGGCCGTGTAGGGACCGCCGTCGTCTTCGAGCACCGCGCGCATCTGCTCGGGCTTCATCTTGTCCGCGCCCTTTTTGTCCTTGTTGTAGAGACCGACGAGGCGGTTGAATTCCGTCTTCAGCTTGGCGTTTTTGCCGACGGTGCCGACGCTGAAGATCTTTTTCGTGTAGCCGGGTCGGGACGCCGCGTTCGCGCCGGAATTTTCCGCGTCCGCGGCGAGCTGCTTTTCGAGCAGCGCGGAGGCGGCGGGCGCGTTCGCGAGCTTGGCGGCGGGAACGCCGACGAGGAGCACGGGCTCCTTCTGGTGAATCGCGAAGACGCCGGAGATCTTTTTCAGCGCGGCGCGCTTGCCGAAGGCGCTCCCGCCCGCTTCGTACTGCGGCGCGTAGGCGTCGGAGAAGCCCTCGAACGCGCCGAAGGGAATGAGCGCGTAAATCTTGCCGTTCTTGTCGTTTTTCTCGGTCGCGGTCTCGATCGGAACGACGACGAAGGGCGCGTCGCTCGTCGCGTAGCCCGCAGCGCCGACGTCGGCGACGTAGGTGGAGACGGTCTTGCCGAGATAGACTTTCGTCTGCTTGACCCAGAGCGCGGGCGAGGTTTCGTCGGCCGTCGCGGCGCCTTTTTTGGGCGCGGCGAACGCGGGAACGCCCAGCGCGACCGCGCAGATCAGCAATGCGTAAAACAGTTTTTTCATGGCTTTTGGAATGTTCGGGGGTGATGGTCTGATTTTGAAAGAAGCCCGCATCTTATCCGCGAAAATCCCTCCTGCGCCACAAAAATCTTCCTTCGTCTGCCGCGGCGCGCCCGCCCGAAGCTTCTTTTTCCCTTTCCGGTTTTTGTCGGTTCAAAGAAGCTCGTGCGGGCCGCCGAAAGCAGCTTCGGGACTCAGCGGGCGGGAACGCTTTTGCCGCGGCCCTTTTTCTTGGCGGGCGGAATGATCTCCACGTTCCCGCCGTCGCGGTCGCGGGAGCGGCGCACGAGCCAGGTCTGGAAGATCGTCAGAAGGTTCTGCATCGTCCAATACAGCGTGAGCGCGGACGGCATCGCGTAGCAGATGACGGGGAAGATGATCATCATCGCGTAGAACATGTTCTTCTGTCCGGGCTGCGCGTTGGGCATCGGCGTCATCGCCATGTTGAAGAGCATCGTCGCGCCCATGAGAATCGGCAGCACGTGGATGTGCGCGCCGATGAGCGGAATCGTCGCGTCCTCGAGCCCGGGAATCAGGTCGGGCATCGACAGGTCGGAAATCCACAGGAAGCCCTGCAGGCGGAGCTCCGCGCAGGTCTGGAACGCGCAGTACATGCCGAAGAAGATCGGGATCGAGATGAGGACCGGGAAGCAGCCCGCGAGCGGATTGATCTTGTTTTCGCGGTACAGCTTCATCATTTCCTGCTGCATCTTCTGCGGGTTGTCCTTGTATTTCTCGCGGATCTCCTTCATCGGTCCGCTGAACTGCTGCATCTTCTTCGCGGAGCGCTGCTGCGCCGCCGTCAGCGGCCAGGTGACGCCCTTTACGATCAGCGTCATCACGAGAATCGCCCAGCCCCACGACCATTCGCTCGCCGGCAGCAGGTCGTGAATCGCGTTCATCACGACGACGAGAATCTTGCACAGCCAATCGACAGAAATCACGCCGAAGAGATTGGTGAACTGCACGACGTTGCCGATGCCGGGAATCGTGTCTTCGAGCTCGGCGAGACGCGTGTATTCCTTCGGACCGATGAAGTAGGGAATCGAAATGTTCGCCGTCTGCCCGACCGCGATCGCGGGGACGTCGAGCTGCGCGTAGCCCTGCGTCGTGAGCGTGAGGTCGTTCAGCCGTTCGGATTCGGGAAGCGGCTGCGGGAACACGAACACGCGCGAGATGATCGGGCGCGTCGTTTCCGAAAACCCGACGACGCTCGCGAAATACTGATTCGTCACGGCGACGAAGCGCAGCGGATCGGCGCGGTCGAGCGGCACCTCGAAGTCCGCCGCGGCGCGGCGCGCGCCCAGCCCGAGAAAGCCGGAGGAATCCCTGAACACGTCCGGCGAGCATTTTTCGTAGTCGTCGCCGTCGTACCACGAGGCGTTCAGAAAGATGTTGGCGCGGTCGCCTTCCGTCGGCGGCAGCATGCCCGTCGAGACGAGCAGCGGAAACGCCGCGGGAGCGCCCGAGACGCGCCGGATCTTGATTTCGTGCGAGACGAGGTAGGGATCCGCCGCGCCTTCGCCTTCCTCGTCGAGCGACAGCGTGTAGATGCGGCGGATTTCGAGCCCGTCCTTGCGTCCGAGCAGCGTGAGCGTGCGCGTCTTCGCTGCGGCGTCCTCGCGTTCGGATTCCACGGAAAATTCGACGCCGAACGGCACCGGCGCGACGCCGCGCACGCCCGAAGGCGACGCCAGGCGCAGCGCGGGAACGCTCGAACCTTCGTTGAAGAGCACCGGCGAAGCGTCGTCGAGCGACGTCGGCTGCTTTTTCAGCGCGACCGTCTTCAGACCGCCGTCGCGGGAGCTGACGGCGAGCTTGAGCGTCGCGTTCTCGAGCGTGAAGATCTGCTCCGGCGCGGCGGGAACGTCCGGCCGCACGGCTTCGGGAGCGGCGGCGACGGGCGCGGGCGCCGCTGTCTGCGCGGGCGCGACGGTCTGCGCGGCGGGCGCGGGAAGCGGTTCCGGTCGGTTCTTCGCCTGCCAGAACATGAGCCCGACGGCGGCGGCAATCAGCAAGACGCCGATGATCGTGTTTTTCTTGTCCATCTGAAAATTCTTCAAAAATTAGTAAAGTATTTAATCAAAACAAAATCGCGTTCCCGCGGAAAGCGAAAAAGGCGCACGGGAAAATGACGAGACGAGAAAACGATGAACCGGCGGAGGCACGAAGTTGTGAAGAATAAACCTTCATGACGCCGCGACTTTCTGTCCCGCCTCACTTGCGTCCGGGGGACTGCTTTTCCCGCGCGAAAAATTCGCTTCCCGCGGGGCGGAAAACGATTATGCTCTCTCCGCATTATGACCATCGAAGAAATCCGCAAAAGCCTGCCTTCCGAGGCGCTCATGAACGTCGAAGGGCTGCCCTTCAAGAAAATCGCCTCCGGCAAGGTGCGCGAAATTTTCGACCTCGGCGACAAGCTGCTCATCGTCGCGACCGACCGCATTTCCGCGTTCGACTCGATCATGCCCAACGGCGTTCCCGGCAAGGGAATCCTGCTCACGCAGATCAGCCTCTGGTGGTTCGCGCAGGCGGCGAAGATCATGCCGACGCACCTCGTTCCCGACCACGACGCGGCCGTCGCCGAGCTGCTCAAGGACTTCCCGCAGCTCGTCGCGCGCTCGATGATCGTGCGCAAGCTGAAGCCGCTCCCGATCGAGGCGGTCGTGCGCGGCTACCTCGCCGGCTCGGGCTGGAAGGAATACAGGAAGACGCAGGCGATTCTCGACCACGCGCTCCCGGCGGGAATGCTCGAAAGCCAGCGCCTGCCCGAGGCGATCTTCACGCCCTCGACGAAGGCGGCGGAAGGCCACGACGAGCCCATCACCGAAGCGCGCTGCGCGGAAATCCTCGGCGCGCCCGTCTTCGAGAAGGTCAAGGCGGCGACGCTCGCGCTCTTCGCGCTCGGCTCGAAGGTCGCCGACCACGCGGGGCTGATTCTCGCGGACACGAAGTTCGAGTTCGGGCTCGACGACGCCGGAAACCTTTTCCTCATCGACGAAGTGCTCACGCCGGACTCCTCGCGCTACTGGCCGCAGGAAGGCTACGCGCCGGGCAGGCCGCAGCCGTCGTTCGACAAGCAGTTCGTGCGCGACTACCTCGAAGGCCTCGGCTGGAACAAGCTCCCGCCCGCGCCCGCGCTCCCGGAGGAGATCGTCGCGAAGTCGCGCGACCTCTATTTCGGCGCGCTCGAAAAGCTGATGAGCCTTTGAGCCGCGGGAACGCGCAGTCCGAAACCGCAGATCCGAAAAGACCATGAAAGCCTACATTCTTATGGGTTCCGAATCCGACATGCCGCACGCGGAAAAAATCGCCGCGGGGCTCAAGGACGAGGGCGTCGATTTCGAATATTTCGTGCGCAGCGCGCACAAGGATCCCGTGGGCGTCTTCAACTTCGTGAAGGCGCACGACGACGAGGCGAAAGTCCTCTTCATCACGATCGCGGGGCGCTCCAACGCGCTCTCGGGCGTCGTCGCCGCGAACTCGAAGAAGCCCGTGCTCGCGTGCCCGCCGTTCAAGGACAAGCTCGACTTCCTCGTGAACATCAATTCGACGCTGCAGATGCCGTCGAAGACGCCCGTGCTCACCGTGCTCGAACCGTCGAACTGCGCCCTCGCCGCCGCGCGGATTCTGCGGGCGTAAGCGCCGTCTCATGTCGCCCGAACCGCCGCCCGTCCCCGCCGCCTTGCCGCCGCGGAAAAAGCGTTTCCGCCGCTTGGGCTGCTTCGCCGTTCTGCTTTCGGCGTGTCTGCTTTTCGCGGTGCGGTTCTTCGCGCCCTGTGCGGAGCCTTCCGAAATCGCCTGCATTCCCCGGAGCGCCGTCGAAGACCCCGACGAATTTCGGAACGAGGCGAATGAGTTCTCCGAAAGGACGGTCGGGCGCGTCTTTAACGGAAAGACGCGGCACTTCGGGACGAACGGAGCCGGCTGGCTTTGGGCGAGCTGCCTCGGTTCCGAAGACGGAAAATTCATCTACGTCCACGCCGTGCACTGAAGACATGGAAGCCGAAAACGGAGAAATTCTTTCGCCGCTCACGCGGGAACGCGCCGAGCGGGAACTCGAAATCGCCGGGAAAATGAATCCCGGCGGCTGGGTCGCTCACTCGAAATTCTGCGCCCTCGCGTGCGAGAAAATCGCCGAGAGGCTTCCGCACCTCGACGCGGGAACGGCCTACGTGCTCGGGCTGATGCACGACATCGGGCGCCGCGAAGGCGTCTTTCAGGAAAAACACCTGCTCGACGGCTACCGCTACTGTTCCCGCTTCGGCTGGACGCAGGCGGCGCGGATCTGCATCACGCACGCGTTCATGATTCCCGACGTGACGGCGGGCGTCGGCAGGCTCGACGTTCCCGCGGAAGACGTCGAATTTCTGCGCCGCTATCTCGAAAGCGTCGAATACGACGACTACGACCGCCTCGTGCAGCTCTGCGACGGGCTCGCGCTTCCGGGCGGCTTCTGTTTTCTCGAAACGCGCATCCTCGACGTCGCGCTGCGCTACGGCGTTCCCGCGTGCTCGCTCGCGCGCTGGCGCAAGCTCTTCGAAATCAAGGCGGGCTTCGAAAAAATCATCGGCGGCTCGCTCTACGATCTGCTTCCCGGCGCGAAGCGCCCGCTGTGAGCGCGCTTCGCGCGGTTTAGGGTTTAAGACGCGAAGTTCAAAGTGTAATGTGTGAGGCGAACGGCTTGTTCACGATGAAGTTTTCGTTTTTCAAAAAAATCTTTTTCGCCGCGTTCGCGGGAACGGCGCTCGTCTGCGCCGCGTCGCGCGCCGCCGAAGCTCCCGCGGAGCCGCTTCCGCTCGTCGCCGACGGCGTTTTCGCCGGAAGCGTCTTCGTCGCCGAAGACTGCGACATGGGCGAGCTCGTCGCCGCGCAGGATCTGGCGGACTGGATCCGAAAGATCTCCGGCGCGGCGGACGTGCGCGTCCGCACGGAAAACTTCGCCGACGCCGCGAATCCGCGCGGAATCTTCGTCGGGAAGACGCTCGCCGCTGCGCGCGCGCAGGTCGCCGCTCCCGCCGAAGGCGACGAATCCTACGTCGTCGCGCCGCGCGGCGAAGCGCTTTTCCTCGTCGGCAAGACGCCCGCGGCGACGGCGCACGCGGCGGCGAAGCTGCTGACGCGCGACTTCGGCGCGGAGTTCCTTTTCCCCGGCGAAGACGGCGCGGAGTGGACGCCGAAAAAAGACGTGCCGTTCCCGCGCGAAGATTTCGTCTGCGTTCCCGCGTGGACGCGCCGCGCGGTCGCGCTGGGCGGCGGCGACGAAAACGCGGCGTGGGCGCGCCGGCTCGGCTTCGGCGCGCTGCCGCAGTTTTCGCACAACCTGTGCCGCGTCTTCACGCCGGAAATCTACGCGGAGCGCCCGCACCTGGCGCCGTTCTGCAACGGGCGCGTCGAGGCGGAACGCCGCGGCGGCTACGCGCCGCAGCCGAATCTCGCGAACGCCGACGCGCCGCGCGTCGCCCTCGACGCCGCGAAAAAATACTTCGCGGAAAATCCCGACGCGCCGATGTTTTCCGTCGGCATCAACGACTGCTTCGCCTGGGACGAATCCGACGAGTCCGCGCGCGTCTGCGGCGACGCGCCGATGCGCTGGTTCCGCAATCTGCCGAACCGGTCCGACTACTTCTGGGGCTTCGCCGACGCGACCGCGCGCGCGCTCGCGGCGACGGACGGCGGCGCCTTCGCCGGCAAGAAAATCTCCGCCATCGCGTACCTGGACTGCCAGGACGCGCCGACCTTCCGCCTCGCCGAAAACGTCTTTCCCGTGCTCTGCGCCGACCGCTCGCTGTGGATCTTCCCCGAGTTCGAGACGGAGGACAAGGCGCTGATGCGGCGCTGGGCGGCGTCCGGCGTCGGCGGCTGGGGCGTTTACGATTATTACTACGGCGAGCCGTTTCTGTTCCCGCGCCTCTTTTTCCGCGCGGAGGCGGATTCCGTCGCGTTCGCGCACGCCGCGGGCGCGCGGCTCTTCTACGCGGAAATTTTCCCGCAGGCGCCGTTCGACGCGCCGAAGGTCTGGCTCCTCGCGAAGCTTCTCGAAAATCCGCGCGCGGACGCGGACGCGCTCCTCGAAGAGTTCTGCGCGCTCGCCTACGGGAACGCCGCCGCGACGATGCGCGAATTTTTCGCGCTCTGCGAAGAAATCTGGCGGGAGCAGGGCGGGCAGTGCCGCTGGATCAAGGGCTGGCGCGTCGAAAATTCCGTCGAAATCTTTTCCGCCGACGCGCGCGAAAAATGCCGCACGCTGCTCGAAGCCGCGCGCAAGGCCTTGCCCGAAGCGCCCGAGGACGCGCGGGAACGCCGCATCGTCGCGCGCCTCGACGCGGCGCTGCTCTATTGGGAACGCGCCGAGGCGTTCGCGAAGAGCTACGGCGCGCGCAAGGAGCTGGAGACGCGGACGCGCGCGCTGAAGACCCTCGAAGACTGCGCGGCGGCTCTGGAAAGTCCCGCCTGGAATTTCGAAAAGATCTACGGCGACGTCGCGTGGCGGCGCGCGCATCCGGACGCGGGTTTCGCGCCCTGCCGGATGGGCGTCTCCGACCCGCGCGCGTCCGCGTTCGTGCGCGTCGTCGACGCGCTGCGCGCGCTGCCGCGGAGCGAAGAACGCCTCGCCGCCGAACGGAGACTTGCGGGCGTGCTGCGCGCGCTTCCCGGCGGGCGCGCTTCGGAGCCGCTTTTTCGCGCGCTCGTTCCCGCGCTCGCGGGCGCGCCCGTCTTCTCGGAAAATTTCGAACCGCGCCTCGAGCGCGATCCCGAAGACGGCGAGGAACGCGAGAAGAGCGCGTTCGTCGCGCTCGACGAACGCGGCTGGCGGCGCGGAAAGACGGTCGCCGCGCCCGCGTCGTTCACGCTGCGCAGCGCTCCCGCGGAGGACCTTTTCTGCGGCGAAACGCCCGCCGCGCACTCCGGCGAGTCCGCGCTGAAGATCGCCGGTGCCTGCGAGATGACGGAGCTTTCCCGAGACGTGCAGACGCGCCCGGGCGCGCGCGCGGCGCTGAGCGTCTGGGCGCGCGGACGCCTTTCCGTCGGCGCGACGGCGGGCTTCATGCTGCGCTGGCGCGACGCGGAAGGGGAGGCGCTCCGCGTCGAGTTCGCGCGGCTTTCCTGCGGCGAAACGCCGGAATGGACGCGCTTCGTCGTCGCGGGAACGGCGCCGGAAAACGCGGCGACGCTCGAAATCCTGCTCAGCGCGGGCCTCTTCGCGCCGGAGGATTTCGTCGCCTTCGACGACGTCGAGCTTTTCGAGTTCTGACGCGCGCGGGAACGTTCACCGTGCGGGGCTCGCTTTGTCGGTGGCGGAAAACAACTTGCCCGCCGGCGAAATTTTTTGAGAAAATCCGAAAAACAACCCCTTCCCCTTCAAAATGATTCGTTTCGTCAGACCTGCGTTCCGCGGCGCCGTTTCCGCGGCGTTCTTCATCGCGGCGGGCGTTCCCGCATTTGCATCCGAGCTTCATTCGGACGTTCCCGTCTCCGTTTACGCCGATTTCGGGCAAAACGCCGGCCGCTTCCGCACCGGTTCGGTCAGCGCGCTGCTCGAGCATCTCAATTCCGGCGGCGTGACGCTTTCCTATCTCGGAGGTCAGGCGGAGAACACTTTGTCCGCGCCGACGATTTCCTTTGCCGGCGTGACCGACTCGGGCTCCGCCGCGGGAATAGGCGTGAACTTCGTCGCCACCGTGCTTCACGTCGGGCTGGGCGCTTCGCTGACGTTTTCCCAAAGCGCGCTCGGCTCCGGAAACGCCGTGCGCTATTCGGCGATCGAATACGCCGACGTGCGAAAAGCGCTCGGGTTGGGGAGCGTCGATTACGTGCTTTCGGATTACCAGCACACGCCGGACGACGCGACGACGGACTATAAAGTTTCCCGTCTGAACAAGATCGTGACCGACGCGTCGCTCGCGACCGTCTACACGGGCGACACGACTTCGCTCGCGGGAACGACGCTTTACCGGGCGGCGGGCGGCACGATGGCGATGCGCGATCACGCGGGCGGTTCGTCGTCGCTCGCGAGCAGCGCCGTTTACGTCGCCGGCGGCGTCGTCACTGCGGATTCCGCGACGAGCGCCGCGATGCAGGACGGGAGCGCCGGCAACACGTTCAGCGTGTCGTGGCAGCCGGACTGGAGCGCGGGCGGCGTTTCCGCCTCCGATCCGCTGCCGACGGCGAGCCTGGGCGGAGACTCGGGGAGCCCTCTCTACGTCTGGAACGCCGACGCGCGGGAATACCAGTATCTCGGCGCCGTATGGGGCGTCGGCGGATACGGCTCCACCGCCGCGGGAGCGACGCAGTGGACGCAGGGCGTGATGGATTCCTACGACCGGGTCGTGACGTCCTCCTCCGAGTCCGCGACGCTTTACGTTTCCGCCGTGAAAAACGCGGGAGAAGCCGTCAAGTCGAAGGTGTATCTCGTGGGCGGCGGCGAAAAGGAAATCACGCGCACGCCGTATTCGGGAACGGTGACGGGCGGCGCGGAGGGCGCCGTCGAATTCATCGGCGTGAAGCAGGGCGTGAACACCTGGAAGAACCTTTCCGGGCTCAAGGACAAGGACGACTGGTACGCCTACGAATCCGCGACCACAAGCGGAGACGGTTACATGAACGCCGCGTTCCCGCTCTACTCGAATCAGACGGATTCCGCCGTTCTGACCTACGCGGATCTCTACCGCACGGAGAATCTCGTCTTCACGGCGGGCGCGGCGACGACGACCGTGCGGATCGACGAAGCCGACGTCGATCTGGGAATCGGATACGCGCGCTTTTCCGCGGGAACGCTGGGGACGGCGGAGTTCCGCCTGGAATCGAGCGGCGGGCATCAGCTGAATTCCGCGGGCTTCGTCGTGGACAAGGGCGTGGACCTTTACGTGAATCTGAAGAATTCTTCGAAAAATCTCTTCATGCGCGAATGGCGTAAAATCGGCGACGGCGACATGCATCTCGTCGGGAACGACGACGATTTCTATTCGAATCACGTCCTGCTCAATCTCGGCGGGAGCGGAAAAACCTATCTCGAATACGATTTGTCCGACAATTCCGGATACGCCGCCTACAACGTGCTCGCGAACGGCGGAACGACCGTGGTCATCAAGGACACGAAGCAGATTTTCCGCGACTTCACGTTCGGGAACGGCGGCGCGACGCTCGACATGAACGGCAATTCCATGACGTGGGACAATTCCGTGGATCAAAGCACGGCGGCGGACGGGTTCACAATCCACGCGCTGACGGAAGAGGCGATCGTCGCCAACGCCAAGGCGGGAACGACGACGACGCTGACGTTCACGCAGGGCGGCGCGCAGACTTTTCTCGGGTCATTCCGGGATGCGGCAGGCGCGGGATTTCGTTTCGTTTACGACGGCGGCGCCTCCTCTTCGCTCGAGCTCAACGGCGTGTTCACCGATCTGTCGAACGCCGAGGGCAGCGGAGTCACCGTGAAGAGCGGCACGCTCGCCTTCGCGGGAACGCTTACCGTGCATGCGCTCGGCTCCGAAGACGGCACAGGCGCGGCGCGGCTGACGCGGGAAGACGATTGGCATTACGCGGACGCCAAGACGGACGTTTCCGTGGAAAGTGGCGCGACGCTCCGTCTCGGATCTCACGCTCGGCTGAGCGGGAACGTCGTCGTGCGCGACGGCGGCACATTCGTCATGAACGAAGGCGTGCGTTTGCAAAACGAATACGTCGAGGGCGGATTCGTCCGCGAGAACACGTACGCGCTCCGCGATTTTTACGGCCTCAAGGGCGACGTGACTCTCGAAGGCTCCGCCGAAATGCGCGTGGAGTTTTCCGCGGGAACGACGGCGGAGAACGTTTACGCCGGGAAGATTTCCGGGACGGGAAGCCTCGCGCTCGATCTCGCGGACGGCGCTCTGCGCCTCTCCGGCGCGAACGCGCACACGGGCGGAACGACGCTGAACGCGGGAACGCTCGTGCTCGAAAACGCGTCCGCGCTCGGCGCGGGAAAATCTCTCGTCCGGGAAGGCGCGAAGCTGGTCGCCGGAGCGGAGGTCGCCCTTTCCTCGGCGGGACAGTCGCTGACGCTCGTGCTCGGCGCGGCCCAGGCGGGTGAGAACGGGACGGCGGTCGTCTCCTCGGAAAACGGAGGAAAAATCGTCGTGTCCGGCGCGGCGGAGATCTATTTCGACGTTTCCGCGCTGATGAAATCCCGCGCGGCGGGCGAGAACGAGGATCTCGCCCTGACCGTCGCCGCGGAGTCCGCTCTCGCGTTCAACGACGAAAACGCGCACGTCGGCTGGTGGGACGAAACGGGAACGGAGTGGGCGGATCTGTACGATTACGGTTTCTCTTATGCGGACGGCGTGCTTTTCCTGACGATTCCGGAGCCGTCGGCGTTCGGGCTGCTCGCGGGCGCGTTCGCGCTCGCCCTCTGCGCTTCGCGCCGCCGAAGACGGAAATCCTGAACTTCAGAGTCTTAAGAAACGAAACGGTGTTCCCGCGAATCTCCCGTGCGGGAACGCCTTTTCTCGAAAAGTTTTTCGCTTCCGCTCAGCTCAGCTTGTTCTTGTAGCCGGCATAGCCGAAGTCGCGGATCAGGCGGTATTCTCCGGTCTCGGGAACGTCCGGCATGGAAAGAATATCCGCCTTCGGGAACGCGCAGCGCACGGATGCCGCGTTCCCGAAGTGCGGAGGTTCAGATTTTTTCGATGACTTCGACGCCCTGCGGAATCGCAGCTCGGTCAATCGTGACGACGTAGTCCGAGAAATCGCGCGGGACTTCGACGCCTTCCTTCTTCGCGATTTTCACGGCGTCGAAAAGCGCAGGCGCCTTTCCGCGGCGAAACGCCGGAATGGACGCGCTTCGTCGTCGCGGGAACGGCGCCGGAAAACGCGGCGACGCTCGAAATCCTGCTCAGCGCGGCCCTCTTCGCGCCGGAGGATTTCGTCGCCTTCGACGACGTCGAGCTCTTCGAGTTCTGAAAAGCGTCTCTCCCGCCGAAGAAAAAAGGTTTGGGGCTCAAAGGGTGAATCTTAAAACGTCCTTTCGCGAATTTTTCCGCGCGGCAAAGAGGCGTTTTCCCGTATGAGCTTTTGCGTTCTGTGACGTGTCGAAAGAAAAAAGAACCGCCCGAACGGGCGGTTCTTTGATGAAGGCTTTCTGAATTCAAATGTGTCGTCATGAACGACAGAGAATTGAACTGCCTTAACTAACTTTGTCTTGATTCCTAAAGACGGAGAAAATAATGCTTCAAAAAATACCGTATGCAAGCTATTTTCTCTCCCGTTAAGAAATTTTCTTTAACTCACCAATACTGATTCGAAAAACGACAAATTCCATGAGCACTGCAGACATTACTCTTTCGTTCGACATCGGACACGCCTCCATCGGATGGGCCGTATTTCAGCTGACGGACTCTTTTCCGAATCCGCTCGGCGCGGGAACGGTTCTCTTCCCCGCGGATTCCTGCCTCGCGTCAAGCCGCCGCGGATTTCGCCGTTCCCGCCGCAACATCGCCGCCCGGCGTTCCCGCGTCGCCCGCGTGAAGAAGTTTCTGCTCGGATTGGGCGTGCTGAACAAAGAGGCGCTCGACGAAAACGCCGTCGCGTATCCTTGGCTGCTCGCCGCGCGCGTTCTCGCTTCCGGAGGCGCGGAGACGCTTTCCTGGCAAGAGCTCTGGAGCGTCCTGCGGTGGTACGCTCACAATCGCGGCTACGACGGCAACGCGCTTTGGGCAGGAGACGCAATCGACGCGGAGGATGCCGGCAACGACGAGGATTCGCAGAAAGTCGAAGCCGCCCGCGAACTGATGGCGCGTTACGGAAAAAACACGATGGCGGAAACTTTCTGCGCCGCTCTCGAACTGGACCCTTTCGGAGCAAAACGTTCTTCACGGATTTATTTCAAAGGCAACAACGCCGCGTTCCCGCGGGACGTCGTTGAAAATGAGATTCGGACAATCTTGGGCGCGCACGTCGGGAAACTTCCCGAGGTGGACGGCGCTTTCATCGACGTCCTGCTGAAAAACGTTCCGGAAGAGATACGCGTTTCGCAAAAACTTCCGGCAAGATTTTCTTCGCGCGGAGGTCTGCTCCTGGGGCAATACGTTCCGCGCTTCGACAACCGCATCATCGGCAAGTGCAGGATGACCGGGAAAAACGTCCCGCTGAAAAACTGCAGGGAATACCTTTTCTACCGTTGGGGGCGTCTGCTGAACAATCTGACGGTTTTCGACGCGTCCGGAAATGTTCGGACGCTCTCCGCGGACGAGCGCAAAGCGCTGGACGCCGAGATGCGTTCCCGTGGTTTTCTGGACAAAAGGTCCTTGAATCTTCTTCTGAAGCAAATCACGCGCTGCGATCCCGCGAACACGGAAAGCTTCTTTCTCGTTCCCGAAATGGAAGAGGCTCTGGTTCTCGATCCCGTGAAAAAGCTGACTGCCAGGAAAAACTTTCTGAAAGAGCTGTGGCCGCATTTTTCCTGCCGCGGGAAAAAGATTTTCGCGTCGAGGCTCGCGCGAGGCGAAGTTCTGACGATTAAGGAGTGCGTTGATCAGATGGATGCATGGGGCGAATGGGCGGAACGGCCGGAGTTCGTCTCGGCGTTGGAGGCGCTGAAACTTGCGGAAAACAAAAAGAAGCCCGAAAGACGGCGGAACATTCTCAAGCTGAGAATCGCGGCGGAATTTCCGACGGGACGCGCGAGCTACTGCAGGGAAATTCTCCGAAAAACGTATGAGGAAGCGCTTGAGGCGAAGGATTCGACGCAGCCGGGCGGCTGTCTCTACGAGACCGAAGAAATACGGGAACGGCTTTTGCGCGGAAGCGTTTCCGAGGCAGAGCCTTCCGGGAGCGTGGAACGTTGGATCGCGTCGCAGACCAACAACCACATGGTCAGGCATCGTCTGCTGATATTCTCGCGCCTGCTGCGGGACATCGTCGCCGAATATGCGGGCGGGGACGCTTGCCGCGTGGGCGACGTCGTGGTTGAAGTCGTCAAGGAACTGAAGGAATTTTCCGGCATGAGCGCCCAAGAAATCGCGACGAAGCTGAACGAAAAATTCGCGAATTTCAATACCGTCTCCCGAAAGCTCGAAGCGGCCGCGGAAGAGGCGGGCGTTCCCGTGACGGGCTCTCTCATCCGCAAGGCGCGGATGCTCGAAGATCAGAATTTCACATGTCCTTACACAGGACAGAAGATTTCCTACAACGAGCTTTTGAGCGGCGCGCTGGACATCGAGCACATCATTCCGCGCTCGTTGCGTCCGTCCGACGCGCTCAGTTCCTGCGTGATGACTTTTCGAGCCGTCAACGACATGAAGGGACAGCGCACGGCCATGCAGTTTATGAAGGAGTTTGCAGGGAAAGACGTGCCCGGAACTAACCTTCAGATTCAGCCGCTCAAGGATTTCGAAGCCTGGACGGAGGCGCACAAAAGGCAGAAGCTGCGCAAGGGATTTTCGAAAGAAGACCAGACCCGCTGCAGACGCCGTGCGGAACTTTTGCTCCTGGAAAAGTATGAGGAACGCAACGCCGATTTCACGGAGCGGGATCTGACGCAGACCTCCCACTTGAACAAGCTCGCGATTCGTCTCGTGAAACGGGAACTCGGCATAAACGCCCGTCATCTCGCGGGAGCGATTACAGGTTTCGTCAGAAAAAATCTCTGCATCGACGAATGTCTCGTCGCGGCGGTTCCGCGCATGCAGCGTGCGGCGAGGGTCGGTGAACACGATTCGCCGCGAAAGCTGCTGAAATCCGAAATGCGGGAATTGTCGCATCTTCACCACGAGATGGATGCGATGACGCAGGGACTGACGGGAATCCTTTTTAGAACGGAAGACTGGAAGCTGCTCGTGAAACGCAGATTGAGCGAGCGGGAGCGGCGTCTGCTTTCGACGAGATATCCGGAGTCGCTGCAGTTTTCCGCGGACGGGGAAATCGGGATGAAGAATTTGCCGGATTCGCTGATGAAAGCCGTCGCGTCGCGGCTCGCCGAATGTCGCGTGGTCCGGCACGTTCCCGCGAAAATGCACGGAATGTCCGTCGAGCAGACGACGTGGAGCATCGTGTCGCCGACCGCGGAGAACGGAAAAGTGGCTCTTGCGCAGCATACGACCGACATGAAGCAAGGCCGCTATGACGCGTCCGGAAAACGCTTCGTGAAATTCGCAAGCGAGAAGCCGTCTCTGCTTCTCGGATTCGAGACGCCGGAAGGAAAATCCGGGAAACTGAAAAGCATCAGGGGCGTCGTGAAGATTTCCGAGAACTGGGGCTGCTCGCTTGATCCGGAGCCGACGGTGATTCCGCATTTCAAAGTGTTCCCGCGCCTGCGAGAGCTGCGGCGACTCAACGCGGGAAAACCGTTGAGGATTCTCCGCCGAGGGCAGCTGATCGAAATTCTCACCGGAAAATTCAAAGGCGTCTGGATGGTCGTTTCCATTAAAGACGGAAAAAACGGTGTTAAATTAGATATCCTTGTGCCGGACAGAGTTCAGTTGGAAGCTGGCGTTCAAGATTCCAAACGAGAGGTCGCAATAAAATCTCTGATTCAGGCCGGGCTGAAGATTCTCAAACCGCGCCTCACGGGAATCAAGTGTCCTACCATATAATCACAGTGGAGAGCCCGACGGCGGAACTCGATTGCGTTCATGGACAGTTCGTCTGTGTTTCGCCGACGGGAACGCAATCCCTTCCGCTCGACGACGTCGGCGCCGTCATCGTTTGCTGTTTCTCCGCGAAAATCGAGATGCGGCTTCTCACGGAGGCGGCGAAACGCGGCGTCGGAATCATTCTTTGCGAAATGTTCAAGCCCGCGTGCATCGTGCTCCCTGCAATCCGCAGCACCGACACTTTGCTCACCCGCACTTGGGAAAAGGCGAACCCGAAATTTCTGAAAGAGCTCTGGCAGAAGACGCTCGACGCCAAATGCCACAATCAATGGCTTTTAGCTTCCGTCTGGGAGCCTCGCTCTCCGGCGGTCGCCGCAATGGAAATTCAGAAGTTTCAGCGCTTTCGCGCCCGTGAAGGCAGCGTAAGCCGTCTCTTTTGGAGCGTTTTCAGAAAACACGCGGGCGAAGACGCGTTCTTGCGTTCCCGTGGCGAGGGCGAAATCAACTCGCTGCTGGATTACGGGTATTCTGTCCTGCTCGCGCGAGTCCTTCAGCTGTGCTACGCCTGCGGGCTCGATCCGACGTTCGGAATCGGTCACGCCGTCGCCGAACGTTCCACGCCTCTCGCGTATGACCTGATGGAGCCTTTTCGCCCGCTCGTGGACGCGCGGGTGATGTCTTGGCTGAAAGGCGCCGCGACGCGGTTTGAGGTCGGCAAGGCCTACAAGGCGCATCTGCTGCAGTTTCTTCAGGAAAAGATTTCCTATGCGGGAGCGCTTCGACAGGCGCAGACCGTAATGGAGATAAGCATACATTCGTTCCGGAAAAGCCTGTTGGAAAAGGAGCTGCCCCTTTACGAGCCATGGATTGCCGTAGATTCAAAATGGGCTGGATGTTAGTCGTTTTTGATCTTCCGGTAATGACGCCTCCGCAGAGGAAACGGGCCACCGATTTCCGAAAATTTCTTTTGGAGCAAGGGTATCTGATGGTTCAATACTCCGTTTATGCGCGCGCATGCGTAAGCTATAACCGAATGCAGACTCAGATGCGCCGCCTGAAGCTCAGTGTTCCGCCGGAAGGACATGTGCGGGCGCTTTACGTGACGCAAGCTCAATGGGAACGAATGTACATCGCGCATGGACCTCCTGCCCAGGAAGATTCTCCGGAGGCGTTCCCTGAACAACTGCTTTTTTGGTGAAACATTCTTTCGGCAAAATAGCGCGCCTTGGAAGCCAAGTGTTTATGCGGGATCCAAGGTTGCTATTTTGCCGAAAGAACTTTTGGAATCAAGGCAAAGCG
>JBJEVQ010000014.1:0-25108 GCA_051884495.1 Candidatus Spyradosoma sp. | reverse complement strand
GCGGGATCCAAGGTTGCTATTTTGCCGAAAGAACTTTTGGAATCAAGGCAAAGCGCGGTGGACGCGCTCGACGTGCCGCGGAAGATTTTGCCGAAAGAACTTTTGGAATCAAGGCAAAGCACAGGTCTGAGCGCATGACGTCCGTCAGCAATTTTGCCGAAAGAACTTTTGGAATCAAGGCAAAGCTCATAATAACGGGGTGGCTTGCAGGGCTTGCATTTTGCCGAAAGAACTTTTGGAATCAAGGCAAAGCTACGCGATGAGTGCCCGCGCGATCGCGACGATTTTGCCGAAAGAACTTTTGGAATCAAGGCAAAGCATGCGCATCTTGATGCATCATGGATTCAAGATTTTGCCGAAAGAACTTTTGGAATCAAGGCAAAGCGAAGGACGGCGCCGCGGCGGCGGGAAAGACATTTTGCCGAAAGAACTTTTGGAATCAAGGCAAAGCCCGCCGTGAGCTGTTCGAACCATTCGTTCCATTTTGCCGAAAGAACTTTTGGAATCAAGGCAAAGCGAGCGGGCGGAGCACGGCGGCGGCGGCTTGATTTTGCCGAAAGAACTTTTGGAATCAAGGCAAAGCGGCGTTCGCGGCTGTGTGCGCGGGCGTCGGATTTTGCCGAAAGAACTTTTGGAATCAAGGCAAAGCGCTCTTCGGCGGTGAGCTGTTTCCAAACCTATTTTGCCGAAAGAACTTTTGGAATCAAGGCAAAGCGACTTAAATCCCAATCGCGAACGGGATTTATTTTGCCGAAAGAACTTTTGGAATCAAGGCAAAGCTAGGGGAGCGGGATTTCGATCGAGGAGAGATTTTGCCGAAAGAACTTTTGGAATCAAGGCAAAGCGAGCTGCGCGCGGAGGCGCTGGCGGCGAGCATTTTGCCGAAAGAACTTTTGGAATCAAGGCAAAGCCCAAAGCCCGGTTCACGGCGGGAAGCGACTATTTTGCCGAAAGAACTTTTGGAATCAAGGCAAAGCGCGCGACTTCGCTTGCGCTCCAAACCGTAGATTTTGCCGAAAGAACTTTTGGAATCAAGGCAAAGCGACATGAGCACAATTAAAATTCGTGCACAATTTTGCCGAAAGAACTTTTGGAATCAAGGCAAAGCGCGGCGGCTAAACTCGGCTACGAGCCAAAAATTTTGCCGAAAGAACTTTTGGAATCAAGGCAAAGCAACGGGCACTGCGCCGCGCGTGCCGCGGCAATTTTGCCGAAAGAACTTTTGGAATCAAGGCAAAGCGGCGTCAACGACGCTATCCATGCCCGCGCCATTTTGCCGAAAGAACTTTTGGAATCAAGGCAAAGCGAGGACGGCGAGGAATGCGCAGCCGCGGAAATTTTGCCGAAAGAACTTTTGGAATCAAGGCAAAGCCTTCCATTCCCGCCTCGTCGAAGCGCGGCATTTTGCCGAAAGAACTTTTGGAATCAAGGCAAAGCAACGTCTCCATTCGTCCGGAGACTCGCGAGATTTTGCCGAAAGAACTTTTGGAATCAAGGCAAAGCTGACGTGAGCAATTTTTGCACGTCCTCTAATTTTGCCGAAAGAACTTTTGGAATCAAGGCAAAGCAGGTCAGAAAAAGCAGCGACTCGACGACCTATTTTGCCGAAAGAACTTTTGGAATCAAGGCAAAGCCGAATCCGCGCGAGCAACGGCGCGGGAAGATTTTGCCGAAAGAACTTTTGGAATCAAGGCAAAGCATACGAAGTCGCGAGCGCGCGGCGTCGAGTATTTTGCCGAAAGAACTTTTGGAATCAAGGCAAAGCCGGCTCGCGCGCGCAAATGCGGTTGAAAAGATTTTGCCGAAAGAACTTTTGGAATCAAGGCAAAGCGCGTCCTGTTTACCTCGACGCGCTCGGCGATTTTGCCGAAAGAACTTTTGGAATCAAGGCAAAGCTGTGGATGCGCCCGCAGCGTCCATGCCCGCATTTTGCCGAAAGAACTTTTGGAATCAAGGCAAAGCCTTGAGTACGACCGTACGACCACAAAGACATTTTGCCGAAAGAACTTTTGGAATCAAGGCAAAGCCCTCGGGGCAAGTAATCTTTTAAAACGGCGATTTTGCCGAAAGAACTTTTGGAATCAAGGCAAAGCCGTCCTGATAGGCGACGTGGAACGCGCTGTATTTTGCCGAAAGAACTTTTGGAATCAAGGCAAAGCGAATGGCGCGGGCGCTTCGACGCCTGCCGGATTTTGCCGAAAGAACTTTTGGAATCAAGGCAAAGCCCGCCCCGGTATTACGACAAACGACTTGGGATTTTGCCGAAAGAACTTTTGGAATCAAGGCAAAGCGCTCCCGGCAAAGGTGCGTGACATGTGCAAATTTTGCCGAAAGAACTTTTGGAATCAAGGCAAAGCGAAATTCGAGAATCTTCCCACGCTCTCGGATTTTGCCGAAAGAACTTTTGGAATCAAGGCAAAGCGCCAGTCAACGCCTTGAAATTGAATGTTCCATTTTGCCGAAAGAACTTTTGGAATCAAGGCAAAGCTGCGCCCACGCCGCCCACATTCCTTGCTCCATTTTGCCGAAAGAACTTTTGGAATCAAGGCAAAGCAGGCCCAAAACATCGTCGCCATGGCCAAAAATTTTGCCGAAAGAACTTTTGGAATCAAGGCAAAGCTCAGGAGTTTAAGAATGAAGCGGATATTAAATTTTGCCGAAAGAACTTTTGGAATCAAGGCAAAGCTCCCGAAATGTTTCCAAAAATTCCCGCGTAATTTTGCCGAAAGAACTTTTGGAATCAAGGCAAAGCGTGTTGGGATTCACAGGGATTGCCTTCCTATTTTGCCGAAAGAACTTTTGGAATCAAGGCAAAGCCTCTAATGCGCAGTTTGCCACTCTCCCGGCATTTTGCCGAAAGAACTTTTGGAATCAAGGCAAAGCGAGGCGTCCGCCTCGTTGGAGGCGACAAAAATTTTGCCGAAAGAACTTTTGGAATCAAGGCAAAGCTCCAATTGCGGCGCGCTCATGCTCGGAGGCATTTTGCCGAAAGAACTTTTGGAATCAAGGCAAAGCCATTATTGCCGACGTTCCTTCTTTTCGAGAATTTTGCCGAAAGAACTTTTGGAATCAAGGCAAAGCCGACGCCCATGCGTGGCGGATTTAGATTGATTTTGCCGAAAGAACTTTTGGAATCAAGGCAAAGCTTGAGGACTTGGCAGGATGAGCTTAACCGATTTTGCCGAAAGAACTTTTGGAATCAAGGCAAAGCTGATTTGTCTACCGCGACTGCCGCAACGAATTTTGCCGAAAGAACTTTTGGAATCAAGGCAAAGCTGACGCGATATTGCAACGCGGCGTCGGCGATTTTGCCGAAAGAACTTTTGGAATCAAGGCAAAGCTGGCAGCTGAGGCGGCCGTTCCCGCCGACGATTTTGCCGAAAGAACTTTTGGAATCAAGGCAAAGCGCAAGTCCTCTTCGGCAATGCCGAATACGGATTTTGCCGAAAGAACTTTTGGAATCAAGGCAAAGCATGCATTGCAAAGCTGTTTCTGAACATATATTTTGCCGAAAGAACTTTTGGAATCAAGGCAAAGCTTTACATACTTTACCCTTTTTGCGATGCTCATTTTGCCGAAAGAACTTTTGGAATCAAGGCAAAGCCGCCTTGGCGAAGAAACCGAGCTGCTGCTCATTTTGCCGAAAGAACTTTTGGAATCAAGGCAAAGCTGACCTGCGCAATATTAACCAATTGACCGAATTTTGCCGAAAGAACTTTTGGAATCAAGGCAAAGCGGCCCTCCACGCGTCGCCGAATATTCCGCCATTTTGCCGAAAGAACTTTTGGAATCAAGGCAAAGCTATCGCGGACCTTAGCCGGAAGAGCGGCAAATTTTGCCGAAAGAACTTTTGGAATCAAGGCAAAGCGAAATTCGAGAATCTTCCCACGCTCTCGGATTTTGCCGAAAGAACTTTTGGAATCAAGGCAAAGCACTGTTCCGGACTACCTCGCCGCGCAGCAATTTTGCCGAAAGAACTTTTGGAATCAAGGCAAAGCTCTTAACGACCCCGCGTTGCGTCCCGAATTATTTTGCCGAAAGAACTTTTGGAATCAAGGCAAAGCTCGGCACATTTACATCAAGTAGTCTTTGTATTTTGCCGAAAGAACTTTTGGAATCAAGGCAAAGCGTGGCGCAACCTCGTTCCAACTAGTAAGATATTTTGCCGAAAGAACTTTTGGAATCAAGGCAAAGCGAGGAAACACGCGAGACCGACGCACCAAGAATTTTGCCGAAAGAACTTTTGGAATCAAGGCAAAGCTGTTTTGCCTTCGGCGAGATACGCGTCAAATTTTGCCGAAAGAACTTTTGGAATCAAGGCAAAGCGTTCTTCATTGCCCCGAATTTTTCGCGCGAATTTTGCCGAAAGAACTTTTGGAATCAAGGCAAAGCTTGCATCGCCGTGACGACCGCCTCGCCGCCATTTTGCCGAAAGAACTTTTGGAATCAAGGCAAAGCGTAGGAAAGGCTTTTTATGCTTGGCGTTGATTTTGCCGAAAGAACTTTTGGAATCAAGGCAAAGCCCCTTCAACTCTGCTTGCCGTTCGTCGCCATTTTGCCGAAAGAACTTTTGGAATCAAGGCAAAGCACAAGAAGCGTTGCGCGGAGCTGCGCGCGATTTTGCCGAAAGAACTTTTGGAATCAAGGCAAAGCGAAGAAATGGACAGTGGAGCTGTGATGCTATTTTGCCGAAAGAACTTTTGGAATCAAGGCAAAGCGATAATTATCGCTTGTGAATACTTTTTCAGATTTTGCCGAAAGAACTTTTGGAATCAAGGCAAAGCTCCTTGGCCTCTCCGATGCGTTCGCCTTCCATTTTGCCGAAAGAACTTTTGGAATCAAGGCAAAGCCGCGATCTTCAATACCTGCGGGCGATTCTCATTTTGCCGAAAGAACTTTTGGAATCAAGGCAAAGCTCGACTTCGCCGAACACAATCAAATCGAAGATTTTGCCGAAAGAACTTTTGGAATCAAGGCAAAGCGAAAGTCGGGAAAAGCCCGGAGCCGGACGCATTTTGCCGAAAGAACTTTTGGAATCAAGAATCGAAGACAAGCGCGGAGCTTTCGCGAACCGGGGAGCGTCCGAGAATCGGGACGCGGGAACGGTTTGTCCGGCGCCGTCGCATCAATGGTTTCATGCGGAAGAACGCCGTCCGCGAACCTTCCGGCGTGTGTGCGGATGTTTGGGGTTCGCGGCGTCGCCAATCCGTTTCAGACACCTAAATAAGTGTTTTAAAATTCGAGTCTGCGTTTTCGTCCCAAAAGAAACTTCCCTTAACTTCCTTTGCCTTCGCGGTTTTCAGAACAGTGAAGGCTTAAAGAAAGTTTGCGGAAAGAGCGCTCAGAAGCGCATGCGGAAATTCTTGCGTCCGCAGTGCGGGCAGGACAGAGCGGCGTCGTCGGCGGGCTCGGGCTCGCCGGGCTTCGGCGTCGGCTCCAGATAAATCTTTCCGCAGCGCGTGCAGCAGAACACCGAACGGACGCGCTCGCGGTCGAGTGTCCTGCGTTCCCGCCGCTGGTTCAGAAATTCGACGGCGAGGAACGCCGCGACGGCGAGAGCCGTGATCGCGGCGAAAAACGTTTCGATGTCCGTGGTGATCATCGCGCGTATTTTCGGCGTTCCCGCGCGGAAAGGCAATTTTCGATTTAGCCGCATCCGCCGCGGCCGCCTTCCCGGCGCTTTCCGGATTGAAAGGGCGGCGCGTTTGCGGGAAACTTTCCGCTTTTCCCATGAACCGAGTCTACATCAAAACCTACGGGTGCCAGATGAACGAGCGCGACAGCGAGGCCGTCGCCGAAATGCTGCGCGCCCGCGGCTATTCCATCGTGGACGACGAGCACGACGCCGACGTCATTCTGCTCAACACCTGCAGCGTGCGCGACCAGGCGGAGCAGAAGGCGATCGGCAAGGCGTATCGACTGCTGCCGTCGCGCAAAAACCGTCTGCGCACGGACGCCGAAGGCGGCAAGCGGCGCATCGTCGGCATCATGGGCTGCATGGCGCAGAACCGCGGGCGCGCGCTGCTCGACTCGCTGCCCGACCTCGACCTGCTCGTCGGCACGCAGAAATTTCACCGCGTTCCCGAGCACCTCGACAAGCTGCTCGCGACGATGCGCGGGCTCGGGCCGCGTCCGTCGAGCATCGTCGATCTCGACGAGGAGGCGGGCTCGCAGAACACGATCCGCGCGCACACGCCGGGGCGGAAGATTTCCGCGTTCGTCTCCATCATGCAGGGCTGCGACATGCGCTGCGCCTACTGCATCGTGCCGAAGACGCGCGGGCACGAACGCGCGCGCCCGATGGACGAAATCGTCGAGGAGACGCGCGAGCTCGTCGCCGCGGGAACGCGCGAAGTCACGCTGCTCGGGCAGATCGTGAACCGCTACGGCATCCGCGAATTTCCGACGCTCGACGGCAAGTCGCCGTTCGTGCAGCTGCTGGAGAAGCTCAGCGAAATCGACGGGCTGTGGCGCATCCGCTTCACGTCGCCGCATCCGTCGGGTTTCCGCGAAGACCTCGTGGACGCCTACCGCCGCCTGCCGAAGCTGTGCGGCTACATTCATCTGCCGGCGCAGAGCGGCTCGGACAAGATCCTCAAGGCGATGCGTCGCCCGTATTCGCGGGAACGCTTTCTCGAGCTCGTGCGCTCGCTGCGCGCGGCGCGGCCGGACATGTATTTTTCGACGGACGTCATCGTCGGCTTCCCCGGCGAAACGCGCGAGGACTTCGAGCTCACGCGCTCGCTTTTCGACGAGGTGAAATTCGACATGGCGTACATCTTCCGCTACAGCGTGCGCGCGGGAACGCCGGCGGAGGCGCTCGGCGACCCGATTTCCGAGGCGGAAAAGGACGCTCGCAACAAGGAGCTGCTCGCCGTGCTCGAAAAGGACTCGCTCGCGCGCAACGAATCGCTCGTCGGCACGGAGCAGGAAGTGCTCGTCGAATCGCGCGCCAAGCGCGGCGAGGGCATCTTCGAAGGGCGCAACGGCGGGAACCGCAAGATCGTGTTTCCGGCGGACGAATCCTTCCTCGGCAAGCTCGTTTCCGTGAAGATCGCCTCCGCGACCGTGACGACGCTCTCCGGCGAAATCACCCGCGTCCTCGCGGAGTGAGGCGCGCCCGCGGCGGGCTTCACACGGCTTCGAGGACGGCGCTCGGGGAGAGCTTCGCGAGGTCGCCGTCGGGCGCGACGAGCACGCGGTTTTCCGGACGCGAGAGCGGGAACGGCCCGTAGAGCCGCGGCGACGTCGGCCCGAAAAGCCCGAGCACGGGAACGCCCATCGCCGCCGCGATGTGCATCGGTCCGCTGTCGTTCGTGACGCAGCGGCGCGCGCGCGCGATCAGCGCGATCACGTCCGCGAGGCGCGTTTTGCCCATCAGATTCACGAAGTGCGGGTTCGCGTCCCACGCGGGATCGCTCCGCAGCGCGCTCTGGCCGACCCAGACGACGGGCGTATTCGGGAAGCGTTCCAGCAGCAGCGGCGTCAGCGCGACGAAGCCCTTCCATTCCTTTTCGGCGCGGCGCGAATCCGGGAAAAGCAGAATCGGCGCCTCGCCCGTTCCCGTCGCGGCGAGGCGTTCGGCGATTTTGTCGGAAAGCTTCGCGCCGGGAAATTCGACCTTGCCGCGCGGCTCCGCGGGCAGACCGAGCTTCGGGAGAAACTGGAGCAGAATTTCTACCGCGTGCGCGTTTTTGAAGCCCGCAGCGGGCGCGCCCGCGAGCTCGCGGAAACAGAGGCGCGAGCCTTCGCGCCCGTCGCCGCGTCCGATTTTTCTCGGCGCGCGCGCGCAGAGCGCCCAGAACGCCGAACGCGCCAGTCCCTGCATGTCGAGCACGAGGTCGAAGCGTTCCCGCCGCAGGCGCATGCCCGTCTCCCAGATGCCGCGCAGCCCCTTGCCGCGCTCGAAGACGATCGTGCGGTCCACCGTCGCGCACACGCTCAGCAGCGGCTCGAAGATGTCGCGCACGAGCCACGTGATTTCGACGTTTCCGCGGCCGCGGCTTTCGCGCAGCGTCTCGACGACCTGCAGCGCGTGGAGGATGTCGCCGAGCGACGAGGGCTTGATGACGAGAATTTTTTCCATGGCGGATTCTGCGCTCATTTGAACGCAAAAGCCGCGCCGCCGCAAAACGAAAAACCGACGCCGCCTCGGCGTCTTCCGCGAGCTCTTGGTTTGACGCGCTCCCGCCGCGCGCGCAAAATGGCGCGCATCATGAAAGCTCTCACCGTTTTGATCTGCGCCCTCTGCGGCGTCGCGCTTTCCGGCTGTCTGTATTCGCCGGACGTCACCTACACCTACTGGCGCCGCTCGGAGGCGTCGGGACTGTATTCGCCGATCCGCTCGGAAGTGCCGCTCACGCCCGACGAGATGCGCGAGCTCGGTCTCGTCGAGCAGCTCCCCGAAAACGC
The DNA here is from genome assembly GCA_051884495.1 of Candidatus Spyradosoma sp. GTDB lineage: Bacteria > Verrucomicrobiota > Verrucomicrobiia > Opitutales > UBA953 > Spyradosoma. Next base: position 16,696 of record JBJEVQ010000014.1, on the reverse strand, counting down.
GAAGACCGTCGAAGCCCGATGAAGACGCTCACGATTCTGACGGACGGTTTCGAGGAGACGGAGACCGTCGTTCCCGTGGACATGCTGCACCGCGCCGGAGTCGCCAACACGTTCGCCGCGGTCGCCGCCGGCGGGCGGACGCTCCTCAAGGGTCGTTCCGAAATTTCCCTGCAGGCGGACGAAACGCTCGACGCTCTGCGCGCGCGCCTCGGCGGGAACGCCGAACTCGCCGCGCATTTCGACGCGCTCTTCATTCCCGGCGGTCCGGGAACGTGGACGCTGCTCGACGACGGGAACGCCGCCGAGCTCGCCGCCGCCTTCGCCGCGAGGGGCAGGCTCGTCGCCGCGATCTGCGCCGCGCCGCTCGTGCTCAAGGCCGCCGGTCTGCTCGACGGCAGACGCGTCTCCGCGCATTCCTGCACCTGGGACGAAATTCCCGCCGCGCGCGCCTGCGCGCCCGTCGCGCTCGACGGCGGCGTCCTCACTTCCCGGGGCGCGGGAACGGCGCTCGCCTTCGGGCTGGCGTTCGTCGAGGCGCTGCGCGGCAAGGCGGTCGCGGAAAAAATCGCCGCGGACGTGATGCTCTGAAATTTTCGTGCTTGCCAAGAGGTCTCCCGGGGAATTTAATAAAAACTCCTTTTTTGATTCTGCCCGGATGGCGAAATTGGCAGACGCGTCAGACTCAAAATCTGATACCGCGAGGTGTGTGGGTTCGACCCCCACTCCGGGTACCATGAAACAATCTTAAAAGCGACGGAGAGGTGGCCGAGTGGCTGAAGGCAACGGTTTGCTAAATCGTCGTAGGGTGTCAAGCTCTACCGTGGGTTCGAATCCCATCCTCTCCGCCATTTTTAAGATTGTTTTTCGTTTTTGAAGCTCGCGCGGAGCCGAACGTCCGCCAGCGGGCGCGCGGCGTTTTCTCTCCTCTTCCCCTCGGGTTTCCGGACCTGCGCAAGCGTAAAATCCCGATCGCGGAAAGATCCGGAATTTTTCAGGAGGATGCGGCGTTCCCGCGCGCGTCAGACGGTCTCCAGAAAGGCGTGGAGGTCGAGGGCGAATTTTTCGCCGATGCCTTCGACGGCGCGGAGCTCGTCGAGCGTCGCCGCCTTGAGGCGCGGAATCGTGCGGAAGCGCGCGAGCAGCGCCGCCTTGCGGCGTTCGCCCAGTCCGGGCATTTCGTCGAGCACGCTCTCGCGGATTCTGCGGGAACGCAGGTCGGCGTTGTAACTGTTCGCGAAGCGGTGCGCCTCGTCGCGCAGGCGCTGCAGCAGGCGCAGCGCGGGCGAGTCGTCGGGCATTTTGAGCGGGGCGCGTCCGTCGTGGAAAATCACGTATTCCTCGCGCTTCGCCATGCCGATCATCATGGGCGGGGCGATTCCGATTTCGCCGAACGCGTCGAGCGCGGCGTGCACCTGGCCGAGCCCTCCGTCGATGACGACGAGGTCGGGCATCGCGCGCGCTTCGCGGTGCAGACGCGAGTAGCGGCGGAAAATCGTTTCGCGCATCGAGCGGAAGTCGTCGTTGCCGACGTAACCCTTGATGCGGAAGCGGCGGTACTCGTTTTTGTCCGGAAGCCCGTCGCGGAAATGCACGCAGGAGGAAACGACGAACGTTCCCGAAATGTGCGAGATGTCGAAGCACTCCATCGTGCGCGGCGGTGTTTCCATGCCGAGCGTTTCGCCGAGCAGACGCACGGCCTCCTCGGGCGCGGTCGGGTCGGGAAGCGGGTTCCCGCGGGAGAAGCGGCGGGACTTTTCGAGCGTCGCCTCGATTGCGGCGATGCGGTCGCGGAGCGCGGCGGCGCGTTCGTAGTCGCGCGTTTCCGCGGCCTGCGCCATCTCGGCGCGGAGACGTTCGACCTCCTCGCGGTCGCGCCCCTCGAGAAAATCGCATGCGGCGTCCACGCGCGCACGGTACTCGGCTTCGCTCACCTCGTTCGCGTGACCGTAGATTTCGGCGCGCGCGTCGTCGTAGAGCCGCCAGCGACCGTCGTCGAGCCGTCTCGGGTGCGCGTCGCCGAGCAGCACGCCGAATTTCTTGCGCAGCTGCGCGAGCGTGCGGCGCACGCCTGTCGTGTGCGGGAACGGCCCGAAGTAGCGCGCCTTGTCGGTGGCGCGCACGCGCACGAGGCGGAACACGGGCAGCGCCGCGCCGAGATCGACGCGAATCTGGATGAACTGCTTGTCGTCGGTGAAAAGCGTGTTGTATTTCGGTTTGAGCTCCTTGATGAGGCGGCCTTCGAGCAGAAGCGCCTCCGTCTCCGAGCGCACGACGTGGAAGTCGAAGTCGGCGATGAGCTCGACGAGCATCCTGATCTTCGGGCCGAGCAGCGGCCGCCGCCCCGGCTGAAAATACGTGGAGACGCGGTTCTTGAGATTCTTCGCCTTGCCGACGTAGATGATCGAGCCGAGGCGGTCCTTCATCAGATAAACGCCGGGTTTGCGCGGAAGCGCGCGCACCTTCGCCTTCAGCGATTCCTCATTTTTCTCGAACATCGGCGGGAACGCTCCAATCGCCCCAAAGCCGCGCGACCGCGGATTTTTCGACCCAGCCCTCGGCGCCGTCGCCGAAGCGGATCAGGCAGAACTCCGCGCGCCCGCCCGCGACGCGCACGGGCGTTCCCGCCGCGAGCGTCGCGACGGCGCGCGCGGACGCGTCTCCCGCGACCGGCAGATCGCGGACGACGAGACCGTCGGCGAGCACGATCGCCGCGTCCGCGTCCTGAAGCGTCCCGCGCTGTATCCAAAAACTGAATGCGCCGAAGGCGAGCAGCGCCGTCCCGAGGGCGAGCACGGGAAGGCGCCGCCGACGCAGAAACGCCGCGGCGAGCGCGCACACGGAAAATCCGACGACGGCGAAGAGCGTCCACGCCGTCGGCGAAAACGAGTCGCGCAGCGCGGCGAACGCGTCGAGCGGCGTCTTCACTTCGCCGAGCGGCGGCTGCCCGAGCCGGAAGCGCGCCGCGTTCAGATTCGCGACGACGTCCCCGCGGCCGACGTCGAGCCGGCGCGCGCGCTCGAAGCAGACGAGCGCGGCGGCGTTTTTCTCCCGCGCGAAAAACGCGTTCCCGAGATCGAACCAGACGTCCGCGGCGAACGGCGCTTCGGCGGCGAGCGCGGCGAATCCGCGTTCAGCCTCGGCGAAATCGCCGCGCGCGTAGGCGTCTTCCGCCGCGAGAATCTTCGCCGCGGGCGCGCTTTCCGGCGCGGCGGCGGGAGCCTCGTCCGCGCGGAGCTGATCCGGGAACGCCGCCGCGCCGACGAGCGCGGCGACGAACGCGAACGCGCCCGAGCGCACCGCGCGCGCGACGATCGCGCGGAACTTCTCGAAATGCGCGCAGCGCGCGTTCGGCAGGTAGCCCGCCTTTTCCGCCGCGTCGAGCACTTCGGCGAGCTCGGCGTTCGCGCGGCGCACGTCGTCGCGTATCGCGTCCGCGCTCGCGGCGCCCTTCGCGTCGGCGAGCCAGTCGCTCACGTCCTCGCGCACGAGCGCGTCGAAGTTTTCCGGCGTCGCGTCGGCGAGCTTCTTCAGCAGCGCGCCTTTGCGGGCGCGGGCTCGGCGGCGGCGTTCGCGCGCGGGATCGTCGCGCTCGCGGCGCGCGCGGAACCGCGCGACGGCGAAGGCGGCGGGAGCGACGACGAACGGCAGCGCCCACAGCGCGAGCGCGGCGTCGCCCGGCGGCGTCTTTCCGCGCGCGAGCGTCTCCGGCGTCAGCGGGCGGATGTAGGCGACGGCGCGCGCGGCTGCGGCGTTCGCGGAGGCGCGCGGCTCCGCGCTTCCTGCGGCGGACGGCGGCAGGGCGGCGAGCGTTCCCGAGACGGCGGGCGCAGCGAGCGTGCGGTTTTCTTCGACCGAGAAAGTCTTCTCCGCGGTCGTCAGCGTGTAGTCGCCCGTCGCGGGATTCAGCGTCGCGAACGTCAGCGAGACCTTGCGCTCGCCGGCTTCGAGCGGAATCAGCATCAGGCGCACGCGCGTCTCGCGCGCGGCGGCGTTTCCGTCGGCGGCGGGCGTTTCGGAAATCTCCGCCGGATACGTGCGGAAGCCGGGCACGGACGGCTCCGGCGCGACGAGACCCGACGCGTTCCCGCGGATTTTCAGATCCAGGTAGAGCGGCTCGCCGCACTTGGCGGCGTCCGAGGAAAATTCCCAGCTCGGCGCGTTTTCGGAAACGATTCCCAGGTCCGTCGCGCCCGCGGGAACGGGCGGACGCGCGCGCACGACGACGCCCTTCAGCTCGCCGTTCAGCGGCACGGAGACGACGGCGCTCCCGCCCGAAAACGCGGAGGCGCGCATCTGCAGCCCGCCGAAAAACGGATCGCCGCCGAAGGGATCGCGCGCGCTTCCGTCGTCGAAAACGCAGTCCGCCGACGCGGAGAACGCCGCCGTGAACGTTCCCGCCTTCATCGCGCGCAGGTCGAACGGGAAAATCGCCGCGTCGAAGCGCTCGCCGCGGAACGTCGCCGAGCTTTTCGCGTAGCCCTTTTCCGCCGCGACGAAGGCGTCCGCCCCGCCCGTGAGCGCGGGGCGCGACGTCAGCCGCGCGTCGAGCCCCGGACGCGAAAGCGCGCAGACGAGCACCGGAATTTCCTCGCCCACGAAATACGATTCGCGCGCGTCGCCCTGCGCCTGCACGACGAGAAAGACCGCTTCCGCGAGCGGCATTTCCGAACCGTCCGCGCGCGTCAGCCCCGTCGAAAGTCTGCCGACGGTGAAGCGGAGCGGGCGCGTGAGACGCTCGCCCTTCGAGGTCTCGACGCGGAACGCCGGAATCTCGATTTCGCCCGGCTTCGTGACCGTGAAGCCGAACGTCTCCGCGCGCGTCGTCCTGCCGTTGACCCAGCTCGTCCGCGAGCCGCGCACGTTCGCGTGCCACACGACGCCGTCCACCGCCGGGAACGCGGGAACGCCGCGCAGGGACTCGCCGTCGTCGCAATGGACGACGAACGTCGCCATGCGGTTTTCCGTGACGACGTTCGGCGAAATTCCGACGCGCAGCGCTTCCGCCGCCGAAGCGAAAAGCGCCCCGCAGAGCCAAAGCAAAACGGCGAATCCGAGCCGCCGCGCCGTTCCGAATCTTCTGAAAAGCCTCATATTCTGAACTCAGTATGCAGCAAAACGTAAGCGGCGGGAACGGAAAATTTTTTTCGCCGCGCGCGGCGGACGCGGAAGGCGCAAGGGCAGGTGCGGCGCTTCCGCCGCGCCGCCGCTTTTTGTTTTTACAGGCGGGGCGGGCGCGGCTACATTTTCCGCCATGTTCACAGGATTAGTGGAAACCACGGGAACGGTCGTTTCGCTGACGCAGGCGGAAAACGGCGTCTGGCGTCTCGTCGTGGACGCGCCGCGCTTCGAAGGCACGCTCGCGCTCGGCGACAGCGTCGCGAACAACGGCTGCTGCCTCACCGTCGTCGAGGCGGCGGGAACGCGGCTCGGCTTCGACCTGCTCGACGAGACGCTGCGCAGGACGTCGTTTTCGCTGCTCAGGCCCGGGAGCGCCGTGAATCTGGAGCGCAGTCTGAAGGCGGACGCGCGGCTCGGCGGTCACTTCGTTTCCGGACACGTGGACGCGACGGGCGAAATCGTCTCGCTGGCGCGGGAAGGCGCGAATTTCCGTCTGCGCGTGCGTCCGCCGGCGCGCTTTCGCAAGTATCTGGTCTACAAGGGCAGCATCGCCGTGGACGGCATTTCGCTGACGGTCGCCGAGCTCGACGACGCGGCGGGAACGTTCGACGTGTGGCTGATTCCGCACACGATGGCGGAGACGAACCTGCGGGAACGCCGCGCGGGCGAGCCCGTGAATCTCGAATTCGACATTCTGGCGAAATACGTCGAGCGCATCGGCCTTTTCGCCGGCGAAGGCGGCAACTGATTTCACGCCCATGGGCACGAAGCGCGACGCGGAGCTTTCTTCCGGACCGAACCTGATTCTCACGGGATTCATGGGGACGGGGAAATCCACGCTCGGACGCGCGCTCGCGCAGGCGTGGCGGCGGCCTTTTCTCGACACCGACAAGATCATCCAGGACCGCGAGGGACGGACGATTCCGGAAATTTTCGCGGGCGACGGCGAGGCGGCGTTCCGCGGACTCGAAACGCGCTGCGTCGAAGAATGGCTGCCCGAAAGCGGCGCCGTCGTCTCGACGGGCGGCGGCATCGTGACGATTCCCGGCATCGCGGAACGCCTGCGCGCGCGCGGAGTCGTCGTCGCGCTGTTCGCGTCTCCGGAAACGATTCTGGAACGCACGCGCGCGAGCAAGAACCGCCCGCTGCTGCAGTGCGAAGACCCGCTCGCGCGCATCCGCGAGCTGCTCGCCGCGCGCGAACGCGCCTACATGCGCTCCGGCGTGAACGTGCTCACCGACCGGCGCCCGCTCGAGGAGCTCGTCGCCATCGTCACGCGCATCTACCGCGCCGCCGTCCGCGCGCGGGAACGCGACGGGGCGCGCTGAAGATTTTTTATGAAAACGCTGTTCCAAAAAATCGCAGACCGGGAAATCCCCGCGAAATTCGTTTTCGAGGACGAGCTCTGCTTCGCCATCGAGGACATCAATCCGCAGGCGCCCGTCCACGTGCTCGTGATTCCGAAGCGCGTCGTCGCGCGGCTCGGCGTCGCGGAAGAAACGGACGCCGCGCTGCTCGGGCATCTGCTCGTCGTCGCGGGCAAGATCGCGCGCGAACGCGGGATCGACGCGACGGGCTTCCGCACGGTCGTCAACAGCGGGCGCGACGCGGGCGAGACCGTGCCGCACCTGCACGTGCACCTGCTCGGCGGGCGCGCGCTCGGCTGGCCCCCGGGCTGAGCCGCCGCGCGCGAACGGACGGAATCGGGCTCCGCCGCGGCGGGGACGGGGAGCGGAGGCGCGGCGCGTTTCCGCGTTGCGTTCCCGCCGCGCAAAATTCAGAATCGCAAAACCTTTTTTTTCAGTTTCATACAAATCATCAGCAATCATGAGCAAAATCAAAAAAGTCGGTATTCTCACGGCGGGCGGTCTCGCTCCGTGCCTTTCGGCGGCGGTCGGCGGCCTCATCATGCGCTACACGGAAATTGATCCGGAAATCGAAATCATCTGCTACCGCGGCGGCTACAAGGGCCTGCTCCTCGGCGACAGCGTGAAGGTTTCTCCCGAAATCCGCGAAAAGGCGTTCACGCTCCTGCTCTACGGCGGCAGCCCGATCGGGAATTCCCGCGTCAAGCTCACCAACGTCAAGGACTGCGTCAAGCGCGGCCTCGTCAAGGAAGGCGAAGACCCGCAGAAGGTCGCGGCGGACCAGCTCGTCAAGGACGGCGTCCAGGTGCTCCACACCATCGGCGGCGACGACACGAACACGGCGGCGGCGGACCTCGCGGCGTTCCTCAAGCAGAACAACTACGACCTGACCGTCATCGGCCTGCCCAAGACGATCGACAACGACGTCTATCCGATCAAGCAGTCGCTCGGCGCGTGGACGGCGGCGGAACAGGGCGCGATCTTCTTCAAGAACATCGTCTCCGAAAATTCCGCGAACCCGCGCATGCTCATCGTCCACGAAGTCATGGGCCGCAACTGCGGCTGGCTCACGGCGGCGACCGCGCTTAAGTACCGCAAGGAACTTTATTCCAACGAGTTCGTTCCCGAAATCGGCGGCGTGCACCCGAAGCGCTACGACGTCCACGGCATCTACCTGCCGGAGATGGAGATCGACCTCGCGAAGGAAGCGAAACGCCTCCACGCCGTCATGGATCTTTACGACTGCGTCAACATCTTCATCTCCGAAGGCGCGGGCGTCGAGGCCATCATCAAGGAAATGGAAGCGAAGGGCGAGGAAGTGCCGCGCGACGCGTTCGGCCACGTCAAGCTCGACGCGATCAATCCGGGCAAGTGGTTCGGCAAGCAGTTCGCGGAAATGATCGGCGCGGAAAAGGTGCTCGTGCAGAAGTCCGGCTACTTCGCGCGCTCCGCTCCCGCGAACGCGGAAGACCTCACGCTCATCAAGGGCTGCGTCGATCTCGCGGTCGATGCGGCGATGCGCGGCGAAAGCGGCGTCATCGGTCACGACGAAGCGCACCAGGACCGTCTGCGCCCGATCGAGTTCGAGCGCATCAAGGGCGGCAAGCCGTTCAACATGGCGTTCCCGTGGTTCAAGAACCTGCTCCGCGAAATCGGGCAGCCCGAACCCGTCGCCGTCCGCAAGGCCTGACGCGTTTCCGCGTCCTCAAGAAGCTCCGGACCGCCCGCCGGTCCGGAGCTTTTTTCGCGCCCGCGTTCGGGCACGCGGCGTTTCTGCCTGTCCCCCGAAGTGCTTGCGCGCTCGGCGGGCGGTCAGATGACGTAATCGCCGTACCAGTCCTGGTCGCGGGAGAAGATGCGCGAGGCCTTGGGGACAAGATAGACCGTCTCTCCGGGAGCGACGGGGGAGTGCTCGAAGTCCGCCGGCGAAAGATGCACGTGCAGAAGGTTTCTGCGCGAATCGACGAGCTCGATCTTCACGAGCGCGCCCGCGGGAAGCACGCGCGAAATCCGCGCGGGAACGCCGCCGCGGTCGGGAGTCTTGTGCACCTCGAAATCGTGCGGGCGCACGAGCATGCGCACCTCGCCGCCGTCGGCGGGAACGCCCGGCTCGCCGCTGAAATACGCGCGCCCCTGGCCGAGGCTGCCGTAAAAGACGTTCACCTCGCCGAGAAAATTCATCACGAACTCGTTCACGGGATTGCGGAAGACGTCGCTCGCGGAGCCGCTCTGTTCGACGCGCCCGCGGTTCATCACGACGAGCGAGTCGGAGACTTCGAGCGCCTCCTCCTGATCGTGCGTGACGAGGATGCTCGTGAGCTCCATCGTCTCGTGAAGGCGGCGGAGCCAGCGGCGCAGCTCGGTGCGCACCTGGGCGTCGAGCGCGCCGAAGGGCTCGTCGAGCAGCAGCACGCGCGGGCGTACGGCGAGGGCGCGCGCGAACGCGACGCGCTGCCGCTGCCCGCCGGAGAGACTGTCGGGATAGCGGTCGCCGATCCCGGGCAGCTGGATGAGCTCGAGCAGCTCGTTCACGCGGTCGCGGATCTCCGCCTTTGACGGGCGTTCCCGCCGCGGCTTCACCTTGAGGCCGAAGGCGATGTTCTCGAAGACGCTCATGTGGCGGAACAGCGCGTAGTGCTGAAAGACGAAGCCGACGTTGCGGCGGTTCACGGGAAGTTCCTTCGCGGAGACGCCGTCGAAGAGAATGCGCGTCTCGGGCGAATCGTCGGCGAATTCGAGCCCGGTGATGATGCGCAGGAGCGTCGTCTTGCCGCAGCCGGAAGGGCCGAGCAGCGCGGTCATTTTTCCGCTTTCGGCGACGACGGAGACGTCGTGCAGCACTTTGTTCGCGCCGAAGGTCTTGCTGATGTGGCGGAGTTCGATTGCCATTTTCTTTTGTGTCCGTTTTCTGGTGATGTTCGCGGGAACGCGCTACGCGGCGCCGTTTCCCGTTCGCGAAATTTTCGCTTCGAGGATGCGCTTCACGATGATGGAGACGATCGCGACCGCGCTCAGCAGGCTCGCCGAAGCGAACGCCGCCGTGAAGCTGTATTCGTTGTAGAGAATTTCGACGTGGAGCGGGAGCGTGTTCGTCTCGCCGCGTATGTGCCCGGAGACCACGGACACCGCGCCGAACTCTCCGACGGCGCGTGCGCCGCACAGCAGCACGCCGTAGAGCAGCCCCCAGCGTATGTTCGGGAGCGTGACGCGCAGAAACATCTGCCGCGGCGAGGCTCCGAGCGTGAGCGCCGCCTGTTCCTCCGCGCAGCCCTGTTCGCGCATGAGCGGAATGAGCTCGCGCGCGACGAACGGGAACGTCACGAAAAGAGTCGCGAGCACGATGCCCGGGAGCGCGAAGATGATCTCGACGTCGTGCGCGGAAAGCCATGCGCCGAACCAGCCGTGCAGACCGAAGAGCAGTACGAAGATCAGCCCGGAGACGACCGGCGAGACCGTGAACGGCAGGTCGATCAGCGCGACGACGAAGTCGCGTCCGCGGAAGTCGAACTTGGAAAGCGCCCACGCGGCGGCGACGCCGAAGACCGTGTTCACGGGAACGACGATCGCCGTCGTCAGCAGCGTGAGGCGGATCGCGGCGAGCGTGTTTTCGTCGGAGACGCTCGCGAGCCACACCGCGAAGCCCTGTCGGAACGCCTCGCGGAAGATCACGACGAGCGGGAGCACGATGAAGAGGAAAATTATCGCGAGCGCGGCGACGGCGAGGAAGACCGAGCCCGCGCGCGGGAACGCGATTTTTTTTGAATGTGAGGAAGTCATGGGCGGGAAGATGCGGAGCGGACGCTGACGGGGAACTTGTGCCCGGAGCCGTGCGGATTTCGCCGAGGCAAAACTTTTCGGAAACACGCTTCCGGAAATCTCCGGGCATCCGTTCCCGGATTCTAGTCGCACCGCTTTTTGCGGAAGATCCGGTTCACGAGGAGGATGAGGGCGAGCGAGAGCGCGAGCATCGTCAGCGCGATCGCGGTGCCGCCCGGGTAGTTGTACTGTTCGAGCTGCGTGACGATGAGCAGCGACGTGATTTCCGTCTTCATCGGCGTGTTTCCGGCGATGAAGATGATCGTGCCGTATTCGCCGAGCCCGCGCGCGAACGCGAGCGTGAAGCCCGAGAGCAGCGCGGGCGCAAGCGCGGGAACTAGCACGCGGCGCAGAATCTGAAACCGGTTCGCGCCGAGACTGCGCGCGGCGTCCTCCGCGTCGCGTCCCAGCTCCGCGAGCGCGGGCTGCACGGCGCGCACGACGAAAGGCATGCCGATGAAGATCATCGCGACGACGATGCCCGCCGGCGTGAACGCGATCTTGATTCCGAGCTTCGCGAAAATCGCGCCGATGTCTCCCTTGGGCGCGTAAATCGTCGCCATCGCGATGCCGCAGATCGCCGTAGGCATCGCGAAGGGCAGGTCGATCAGCGCGTCCACGACGCTTTTCCCGGGAAAGCGCACGCGCACGAGAAACGCCGCGACGATCGTGCCGAGCACGAGGTTGATCAGCGCGGCGAGCGCCGCCGAGCCGAACGTGACTCGGAACGAGGCGAGCACGCGCGGGTCGCACACGGCGTCGATGAAGCCGGACACACCGAGCGAGGCGCTCTTGAACAAGAGCGTGCTCAGCGGAATCAGCACGAGCACGCACAGGTACGCGAGCGCGAAGGAAAGCGTCGGCGCGAAGCCGGGAAGCGTGTTGCGGGAACGGAACATCGGGAGGAAGGAGTTGAAAAGGGCGAGGAGAGCTTAGAGCTGAGTTTCTCGGGCGCCGCCCGAATCAGCTCTCAACTCTCAACACTCATCTCTCATCTTTCATTTATAGATCTGATCGAAGAGGCCGCCGTCGGCGAAGTGCTTCGCCTGCGCGGTCGTCCAGTTTTCCTCGAAGTCGGTGAGCCTTATCAGCTCCGTCTTTTCGAAGCGCGCGAGATCTGCCGGCTCCGCGAACTGCGGGTAAATCGGGCGGTAATACTGCGAGGCGATGATCTTCTGCGCTTCCGGCGAGTAAAGATATTTCAGATACGCCTCGGCGATTTCGCGCGTGCCGCGCTGATCGACGACCGCGTCCACGACGGCGACGACGGGCTCGCACAGAATGCTCACCGGCGGCACGACGACCTCGAACGCGTCGCCCACGTCGCCGAGCTCGTTCTTCGCGAGATACGCCTCGTTCTCCCAGGCGAGCAGCACGTCGCCGAGCCCGCGCTGCACGAAGCTCGTCGTCGAGCCGCGCGCGCCGGAATCGAGCACGGGAACGTGCCTGTAGAGCTGCGCGAGAAAATCCAGCGCGGCCGCGCGGGCGCGCGCGGCTTCGTCCGCGAACTCGGGCTTCTTCAGCTTCGAGAGGTCGCCTCCGAGCTCGCGCCGCAGCACGTACGCGTAGGCGGCGAGGTGGTTCCAGCGCGCGCCCGCGGACGTCTTCGGATTCGGCGTGATGACTTCGACGCCCGGTTTCAGCAGGTCTTCCCATGTGCGGAGATTCTTCGGGTTCCCCTTGCGGACGAGAAAGATGATCGTCGAAGTGTAGGGCGAGGAATTCTCCGGCAGGCGCGTCTGCCAGTTCCCGGCGACGCGGCCGGACTTCGCGGCGATTTCGTCGATGTCGTAGGCGAGCCCGAGCGTGACGACGTCCGCCCTGATGCCGTCGATGACGCTCCGCCCCTGCTTTCCGGAGCCGCCGTGCGACTGGCGGATCTTCACGCGCTCGCCCGTTTCCGCGAGCCGATGCGCGGCGAACGCCTCGTTGTAGAGGCGGTAGAGCTCCCGCGTCGGATCGTAGGAGACGTTGAGCAGCTCGACGGTCTTCGCGGCGTTCCCGCCGTCGGATTTTTCCGCGGCGTCGTCGCCGTCGTTCCCGCCGCATCCGCCGAGCGCGAAGGCGAGAGGCAGCAGCAGAAGCGCCGCGAGCCGCTTCCTGAATCGTATGTTTTTCTTCATGACGTTTTTCCTTTCGTTCAGATGGAATAATCTCCTTCGGCGGTCGCGAACGAGGGCAGCACGCCCTCGCTCGTGAGCAGGTCGAAAATGCGTTCGCAGACTTCGTCCGCGGGATCGTTTTCGGAGACGCGCAGCTTCGCGTCCGCGCGCTCGGCGTCCACGGCGATGACGAGCGGCTTGAGGCCGTGCAGCAGCGCGTCCTCGTCGGGCTCGTCTTCGCGGAGCGCGGTGATGAAGACGAATCCGGCGTCGATGAAGGCGAGCGCGGTCTCGCGCAGCGCGGCGAATCGCGCTCGGCGGTTTTCGGCGTCGGCGGGCACGCTGAGGGCGTAGCAGTTCAGGTCGGCGCGGAAAAGGCGCGTCTCCAGCTCGGCGGCGAATCGCGGCGCGTTTCTTCCGACGAAGACGATTCCGCGCGGGCGGTGGCGGCTGCGCGCGGCGCGTTCGCGCGGGGAAATCTCGCCGCAGAGCCAGCCCTCGATGCGCGAGCGCGCGGCGTCGGCGGCGTCCGCGGATCCGGTGAGCGTTCCCGCGCCGGCGGTTTCGTTCGTGCGCGGATCGACGAGGATGAAACGCCCGGTCGCGCGGTTTTTCGCGTAGGCGTCGAAGAAGATCGGCGTCGTTGCGCGCAGCGTCACGTCGGCGATTCCGTTGAGCGGGAGCGAGTCCGCGGGCGAGCTCTCGAAGGTGTTGACGTCGATGCGGCGGAGAATTTTTTTCGCCGTCGCCTTGTAGAAGCGCGAGCCGTGGCGCAGCAGGTATTCGTGCCCGGGCACGAGCGGCCGCGAGGACATCCAGACGACGCGCGCGAGCACGTCCGCCGATTTCGTCGGCGGCGCGCCGTCGCGCACGATGAGATCGCCAGAGCTCACGTCGATTTCGTCCGCGAGCGTGAGCACGACGGCCTGCGGCGGGAACGCCTCTTCGAGCTCGCCGTCCGCCGTGACGATGGACTTGACGACGGATTTTTTGCCCGACGGGAGCGCGACGACCGCGTCCCCGCGACGCACGATTCCGGAGGCGACCGAGCCCGCGAAGCCGCGGAAGTTCAGGTCCGGGCGGATGACGGTCTGCACCGTGAAGCGGAAGTCCGAGAGATTGCGCTCGCGTCCAACGTCCGCCGTTTCGAGGATTTCCAGCAGAGACGGACCCGCGTAGCAGGGCGTCTTCTCCGGCGAGACGCGCACGACGTTCACGCCCTCCGTCGCCGAAATCGGAATCGGATAGACGTGCGCGATGCCGAGCTTTTCCGCGAGCTCCGAGAACGCGTCGCGGATTTCTTCGAAGCGCTCCCGCGAGTATCCGACGAGGTCGATCTTGTTCACGGCGACGACGACGTGGCGAATGCCGAGCATCGCGACGATGAAGGCGTGGCGGCGCGTCTGCGTGACGATGCCGTGGCGCGCGTCGATGAGAATGACGGCAAGATCCGCCGTGGACGCGCCCGTCGCCATGTTGCGCGTGTACTGCTCATGCCCGGGGCAGTCCGCGATGATGAACTTGCGGCGCGGCGTCGCGAAATAGCGATAGGCGACGTCGATCGTGATGCCCTGTTCGCGCTCCGCCTTGAGTCCGTCGAGCAGCAGCGCGTAGTCGATTTTTCCTTCGCCTGCGGTGCCGGATTTTCTGCTGTCGCGCTTGAGCGCGGCGAACTGGTCTTCGAAAATTCCTTTGCTGTCGTAAAGCAGGCGACCGATGAGCGTCGATTTTCCGTCGTCCACGGAACCGCAGGTCAGAAAGCGCAGCAGGTCTTTTTTCTCGTGCGCGTCCAGATATTCTTTTACGTCGTTCATGTTCTTGAAAATTGGGTTTGAAAGTGAGTGGCAGGTCGTCGGCGGCAAGCGGCGGGCGCCTTTCCCGGCGATCTTTTGTCGCCTGCCGCTTGATGCGTTTCCGCTCAGAAATAGCCCTCCCGTTTTTTCTGCTCCATGGAGGCGTCGCCGTCGTGGTCGATGACGCGCGTCGAGCGCTCGCTGACTCGGCTCTTGAGCATTTCCTCGACGATTTCCTCGACCGTGCTCGCCGTCGATTCGACCGCGCCCGTGAGCGGGTAGCAGCCGAGAGTGCGGAAACGCACCGTGCGCATCTGCGGCTTTTCGCCGGGGAGGAAGCGGAAGCGCTCGTCGTCCGCCATGATGAGCGTGCCGTCGCGCTCGACGACAGGGCGCGGCTTCGCGAAATAGAGCGGCACGATCGGGATGTTTTCGAGGCGGATATATTGCCAGATGTCCGTTTCCGTCCAGTTGGAAAGCGGGAAGCAGCGCACGCTCTCGCCGGGATTGATGCGCCCGTTGTAGAGGTTCCACAGCTCGGGGCGCTGGTTTTTCGGATCCCACTGGTGGAAGGCGTCGCGGAAGGAAAAGATGCGCTCCTTCGCGCGGGATTTCTCCTCGTCGCGTCGAGCGCCGCCGAACGCGACGTCGTACTTGCCCGCGTCGAGCGCCTGCAGCAGCGCCTGCGTCTTCATGATGTCCGTATATTGCCGGCTGCCGTAGTCGAACGGATTGACGCCCGCGGCGCGGCCTTCCTCGTTCACGTGAACGACGAGATCGAGCCCGTTCTCGCGGCAGAACGCGTCGCGGAACGCGATCATCTCGCGGAACTTCCACGTCGAATCGATGTGGAGCAGCTTGAATGGAAGCCGCCCGGGATAAAACGCCTTCTGCGCGAGACGCACGAGCACGGAAGAGTCCTTCCCGATCGAGTAAAGCAGAACCGGGCGTTCGAACTGGCTTACCGCCTCGCGGAAGATGTGGATGCTTTCCGCCTCAAGCTGGCGCAACTGACTGAGATTGTATTCCATAAAAATTACGTTTTCGGGGGAGTGACAAGTTTCCGGTGACAAGCGACAGGTGTCGTAGTCGCTTTTTTTATTCTTTCCTGTGCAGGCCGCATTCGCGCTTCTCGGGCGCTTCCCACCACCAGCGCCCGGCGCGGACGTCCTCCGTCCATTTCACGGCGCGCGTGCAGCACGCGCAGCCGATGCTCGGGTATCCGACGTCGTGCAGCCGGTTGTAGGGCAGTCCGTGGAGCGCGACGTAGCCGCGCACGCTCTCCGTGTCCCATGCCGCGAGCGGATTCATTTTCAGCAGACCGTTCGCGGGATCGTTCTCGATTTCGGCGACGTCCGCGCGCGTCACGGACTGCCCGCGGCGCAGTCCGCAGATCCAGAGGGCGTTCCCGCGGAGCGCGCGCGAGAGCGGACCGAGCTTGCGCACGCGGCAGCACTGGCGGCGCGCCTCGACGCTCCTGCGGAAAAGGTTCACGCCGTGCTCGCGCACCATCGCCTCGAGCTCCGCCGTCTCCGGCGAGAAGACGCGGATGCGCAGTCCGAAAAATTTTTCCGTCTCTTCAAGCAGCTCGTACGTCTCCGGGAAAAGCCGCCCCGTGTCGAGCGTGACGAGCGGAATGTCGAGCTTCGCGCGTGCGATGATGTGCGTGATGACTTGGTCTTCCGCGCTCAGCGACGTCGCGAACACGCACCGTCCCGCGAACTCCTCCGCCGCGAACCGCAGCAGCCTCTCCGCCGACGCCCCCGCGAATTCCTTCTGCAATGTCTCGATCGATTTCATGTCCTGAGTTAAATCCTATTAAAATTCTATGAATTAAAAATAATTCCGAGCAAGAAACTATGAATTAAAATCCCTGTCAAACTTTTTTTGTCCGGCGAGGCGCGGAATTTTAAAGCACAGAGGACGCAGAGAAACTTTCAAATCGCGGATGAACACGGACGCGCACGGATTGCCCGAAGATGCGGCGTTCCCGCGTCTCTCCCCCCCCTCGGTTGCGAATACCGATGCAAGCACAAATTTTTTGACCACGGAAAACACGGAAAGACACGGAAACCTTTTCGGGGAAGCGCCTTTCCAGTCGCTTGTCGGGAGCGCCGCGCAAAGTTTTTCTCGCCAGAGCTTCAAGAGGAAGAGATTTTTGGATAAATGACGCGATTTTTCACGGGGACGCCGCCTGAAATTCGTGAAAATTCGTGTCAATTCGTGGTCAAAAACTTTCTTTAACTTTCGTTGACTTCGCGGTCAAAGTCTTCTCGGTTTCTCGTCGAAAATTAAACTTATATTTGATTGTTTGACAAAATGTGATGAATAAAGGGCTGAAAAGCGTTCCCCCTCGGTATTCGCAACCGGGGTAGTATTACGGAAAATTCAACGAAAACCAAAAACAGATTCACACAATGAAAACATCAAGATTGCTTATCACTTCGCTCCTCGCCGCCGCGGCGATGGGAGCTGACGCGTTCGCGGAAACGACCTCGGG
>JBJEVQ010000013.1:0-52232 GCA_051884495.1 Candidatus Spyradosoma sp. | reverse complement strand
ACGGCTTCCACGCCCGCTTCTCCGCCAAAGGGAAACGCTACCGCTACCGCATTTTTCAGGGCTTCGCCTCGCCCTTCGACGCGCGCTACTGCTGGGGACTCGGCGACAAGACGCTCGACGTTCCCGCGATGGCGCGCGCAGCGAAGCTTCTGCTCGGCGTGCACGATTTTTCCGCGTTCGGCGCGACGCACGCCTCCGCCGAGCGCGAGAACCCGGTGAAGGACCTGCGGCGGCTCGACGTGACCGCGCGCGGGAAAAACGTCTTCGTCACGACCGAAGCGAGCGGCTACCTCTACAAGATGGTGCGCAGGCTCGTGGGAGGACTTGTCCGCGTCGGTCTCGGCAAATGGACTCCGGAGGAGCTGCTCGCCTACCGCGACGCGCGGATCTGCGACGCGCGCATCACGACCGCCCCCGCCCAGGGACTTTTCATGGAAAAAGTGTTTTATTGAGAGCCGGGGAGACCGAAAAGTTTAAAAGCTTTAAAATTTAAGGGCTGAAGAATTCTGCGCCTCCTCAACCTTCAGCCGCCTCCTTCCTCTCTCATCCCTCACCCCTCCTCTCTCATCTCTCCGCCCCTTCCCTTTCCGCCTTGCCTCGCGGGGGCGTTTCGGGGAAAATCGCGGCTTCAAATTCTATCCGTCATGAAGCGCATCTTCGTCGAAAAAAAATCCGCCTTCCGCGAACAGACAAACCACGTCCTCCAGGACCTCCGCGAATCGCTCGGGCTGCCCGGGCTCTCCTCCCTGCGCATCGCGCAGCGCTACGACGTGGACGGGCTCTCCGACGCCGATTTCCGCAAGACGCTCCCGACTGTTTTCGCCGAGCCGCAGACGGACGACGTCTTCGAGGACGCGCTCCCGTGCGCCGCGGACGACCGCGTGTTCGCCGTCGAATACCTGCCGGGACAGTTCGACCAGCGCGCGGATTCCGCCGCGCAGTGCGTGCAGATGCTCACGCTCGGCGAGCGCCCGCTCATCGCCTCCGCGCGCGTGTACGTGCTCGGCGGCGAAATTTCCGACGAGGATCTCGCTCGCGTCAAAGCCTATCTCATCAACCCCGTGGATTCGCGCGAAGCCTCGCTCGCCGTTCCCGCGACGCTGAAACCGAATATTCCCGCACCGCAGCCGATTCCCGTGCTCGAAGGCTTCACGAAAAAATCCGACGCCGAGCTCGCCGCGCTGCGCAAAGAGCTCGGGCTCGCGATGAGCGACGCCGACGTCGCCTTCGTCCGCCGCTATTACGCCGAGGATGAGCGCCGCGACCCGACGCTCACGGAAATCCGCGTGCTCGACACCTATTGGTCCGACCACTGCCGGCACACCACTTTTCTCACGCGCCTGAACAACGTTTCGTTCGACGCCTCGCCGCTGCTCGCGCCCGTCGAAAAGGCGTGGAAAAAATACCGCGAGCTGCGCGAATCGCTCGGCCGTGCGGACAAGACCGTCTGCCTCATGGACGTCGCGTTGCTCGCCATGCGCGAGCTGAAGAAACAGGGCAGACTCGACGACCTTGAAGTCTCCGAGGAAATCAACGCCGCCTCCATCGTCGTTCCCGTCACGATCGACGGCAGGACGGAGGACTGGCTCGTGATGTTCAAGAACGAGACGCACAACCACCCGACGGAAATCGAGCCCTTCGGCGGCGCGGCGACCTGCCTCGGCGGCGCGATCCGCGACCCGCTTTCCGGCCGCAGCTACGTCTATCAGGCGATGCGCGTGACGGGCGCCGCCGACCCGCGCGCGCCGTTCTCGAAAACGCTTCCGGGCAAGCTCCCGCAGCGCAAGATCGTCCGCGGCGCGGCTCAGGGCTATTCTTCCTACGGCAACCAGATCGGGCTCGCGACGGGCATGGTGCACGAAGTCTATCACCCGGGCTACGTCGCGAAGCGCCTCGAAATCGGCGCCGTCGTCGCCGCGGGACCGAAGAAGAACGTCGTGCGCGGCACGCCCGCGTCCGGAGACATCATCGTGCTCGTCGGCGGGCGCACGGGGCGCGACGGCATCGGCGGCGCGACCGGCTCGTCCAAGGAGCACACGGAAAAGGCGCTCGAAAACAGCGCGGAAGTGCAGAAGGGCGACGCGCCGACGGAGCGCAAGCTGCAGCGGCTTTTCCGCGATCCCGAGGTCTCGCGCCTCATCAAGCGCTGCAACGATTTCGGCGCGGGCGGCGTCTCCGTCGCGATCGGAGAACTCGCGCCCTCGCTCGACATCCATCTCGACCGCGTGCCGCGCAAATACGAAGGGCTGAACGGCACCGAGCTCGCGATTTCCGAATCGCAGGAACGCATGGCGGTCGTCATCGCGCCTGAAGACCTGGAAAAATTCCGCGCCGCCGCCGACCGCGAAAATCTCGAATCCACGCACGTCGCGGACGTCACCGACACCGGCCGTCTGCGCATGTTCTGGCAGGGCGCGGCGATCGTCGATCTGCGTCGTGAATTTCTGGATACGAACGGCGCGACGCAGGAGGCGGACGCGCACGTCTGCGCGCCCGATCCCGTCGCCAATCCTTTCATGCCCAAGCCGCTGATCGACGGGAACGCGAAGGCGACGTGGCTCAACCTGCTCGGAGACCTGCGCTGCTGCGGCCAGCGCGGGCTCGTGGAGCGCTTCGACGCCTCCATCGGCGCGGGAACGGTGCTGCACCCCTTCGGCGGAAAGACTCAGACGACGCCCGTCGAGGCGATGGCGGCGAAGATTCCCGTGCTCGAAGGCGAGACGGACGACTGCACGCTGATGAGCTTCGGCTTCGACCCGACGCTTTCGAGCTGGTCGCCGGCGCACGGCGCGGCGTTCGCGGTCGTCGATTCCGTCGCGCGCCTCGTCGCCGCGGGCGGCGATCCCGCGCGCGCGCGGCTGACTCTTCAGGAATATTTCGAAAAGCTCGGCGACGATCCGAACCGCTGGGGAAAACCGCTCGCCGCGCTGCTCGGCGCGTTCACGGCGCAGCTCGAGCTCGGCAACGGCGCAATCGGAGGCAAGGACTCGATGTCGGGCTCGTTCAAGAATCTCGACGTGCCGCCGACGCTTGTCTCCTTCGCGATCGTGCCCGCGAAGGCATCGCTCGTCATTTCTCCCGAGTTCAAGAAAATCGGCTCGAAGATCGTCTGCGTTCCCGCGAAGCTCACGCCGGATCAGATGCCTGACTGGGCGGACCTGCGCGCGAAGCTCGCGAAGATTCACACGCTCGCGCGTGAAGGGAAAATCTTCGCCGCGCGCACAATCCGCGAAGGCGGCAAGGCGGCCGCGCTGACGGAAATGGCGCTCGGCAACGAAATCGGATTCCGCCTCGCGCAGGCTCCGGACGAAGCGTTCTTCGCCGTCGAGCACGGCGCGTGGATTCTCGAAGTCGCCGCCGACGAAGCGCTCGACGGGCTCGAACACGTCGTGCTCGGCGAAACGCAGTCCGCGCCCGAAGCGACCTGGGACGGCGGAGCGCTCCCGCTCTCCGACATGCGCGACGTGTGGGAATACGCGCTCGAAACCGTGTTCCCGACGCGCGCCGCTCCCGCAGACACCGCGCCCGCTCCGCAGACGTTCTCCTTCGCGGACCGCTCCGGCGTTCCCGCGCACTCGAAGATCGCCGTCGCGAAGCCGCGCGTGCTCATTCCCGTGTTCCCGGGCTCGAACTGCGAATACGACACCGCGCGCGCGTTCCGCGAAGCCGGCGCCGAACCGGAAATCTTCGTCGTCCGAAACCTTTCCGCCGCCGCCGTCGACGAGTCGCTGCGCGCGCTCGCGGAAAAAATTTCCAAAACGCAGATTCTCATGATTCCGGGCGGATTCTCCGCAGGCGACGAACCCGACGGCTCCGGAAAATTCATCGCCGCCGTCTTCCGCAATCCCGCGGTGAAGGATGCGACGAACGCGCTCGTGAAGGAGCGCGACGGTCTCATTCTCGGCATCTGCAACGGCTTCCAGGCGCTCATCAAGCTCGGGCTCGTGCCCTTCGGAGAGATCCGCGACATGGACGCGAGCTGCCCGACGCTGTTCCACAACCGCATCGGCCGCCACATTTCGCGCTACGTGCACACGCGCGTCGCGTCCGTGAAGTCGCCCTGGCTCGCGAACGTGAACGTCGGCGACGTGTTCACCGTTCCCGCCTCGCACGGCGAAGGCAACTTCACGGCGTCGCCGGAGACGGTCGCGCGGCTCGCGGCCAACGGGCAGATCGCCTTCCAGTACTGCACGGCGTCGGGAACGCCGAGCTACGACATCGCGTGCAATCCGAACGGCTCCTTCCAGGCGATCGAAGGCATTCTTTCGCCGGACGGCCGCGTCCTCGGCAAAATGGGGCACTCGGAACGCCGCGGCGCGAACGTCGGCAAAAACATTCCCGGCGACAAGAACCAGCCGCTCTTCGCCGCCGGCGTCGCCTACTTCGCGTAAAACCGGTCTCCTCTTCCTCCGCAAATAAGCTTCCATTTGTGCGTTGATAAAACGCCAACTCGCGAAGCTTATTTTTTTTCGAAAAATAATTTTCTCCAGAATGAGATCTCGCCAAAAGATTGCATTTCATTGTATGTCGCCGCATTCTTCATTTTTATAGTCGGCGCAGCTCCGATTCCCGAAGCGGCAAGTACAATCGGCTCCGCCATTGCCGTCGAGGCCCTGTCCTCTTCTGCGCTTTACATGACCGCACAGAATGCCGTACGCACACGCTGCCGCCGAAACCGTCTACTCATTGTCGTCCACGTTTTTTGAAAAACTTTGCGGAAGAGGATTTCTGCTGGCGACAGGAGAACGACGCGTAGAGCCGTATTCCCTCTCCCTCTGCAGCTCCGTTCATCCATGCCCTCCGTCTTAAAACTTCCCTCAATTTTTTGACTTCGCGGTCTCCTCGAGGTCTTCGCGGGAAAAATCTCGCCGCGGCGGGAACGGCGCGTTAGCGTTTCCGCATCATGAACGGAGAAATTTCCTGGGAACACATGCTGACCGTGCTCGCGCTGACGACGTTCGCGGGCATGGCGACGGGCATCGGCGGTGCAGTCGGCTTTTTCGTCAAAAAGAACGACGTCCGTCTGCTCACGTTTCTGCTCGGGCTCTCCGCCGGAGTCATGGTGTACATCAGCTTCGTCGAGCTGCTCGCTTCGGCGCAGGATTCGCTCGCGGAGGCGCACGGGAAGTTCACCGGACATCTGATCGGGCTTTCGGCGTTTTTCGGCGGAATGCTCGTCGCGATGCTGATCGACCGGCTCGTTCCCGAAGACGAAAATCCGCATGAGGCGCACGGTCCCGCGGAGCTTCACGAACCCGTCGCACCGCCGAAGCAGGACGCCGCGACCGCGATGAAGATGCGGCGTTCCGGCCTGCTTTTCGCGCTCGCGATCGGCATTCACAATTTCCCGGAAGGCATGGCGACGTTCGCGGCGGGCATGAACTCGCTCACGGTCGGCGTGCCGATCGCGCTCGCCGTCGCGCTGCACAACATTCCCGAAGGCATCACGGTCTCCGTTCCCGTTTATCACGCGACGGGATCGCGCGCCAAGGCGTTCAAGTACTCGATTCTTTCGGGGCTTTCGGAGCCGGTCGGCGCGGCGATCGCAATGGCGTTCCTGTATCCGTTCCTTTCGGCGACGACGCTCGCCGTGCTTTTCGCGGCGGTCGCGGGAACGATGGTCTTCATCGCGTTCGACGAACTGCTGCCGATGGCGGAACGCTGGGGGCTCCACCACGTCTCGATCTACGGCATCATCGCGGGCATGCTGCTGATGGGCTTCACGCTCGCGGTGATCTGAGGCGGGCTTTTTCAGTCGAGCAGGATCAGCGCCATGATGACGAGATTTTCCGTGCCCGTGTTGAGCAGGCCGTGAGAATGCCCGTGCGGCGTGAACGTGACGTCGCCGACGCCGATTTCGCGCACGTTCCCGTCGTCGTTGTAGGCTCCGCGGCCCGCGAGCACGTAGTAGGTTTCGCTTTCGTTCACGTGCTTGTGAAAGCCGATTTCGCAGCCCGGTTCCAGCGTGACGCGCGCGTACATGCGCGCGGCGCGCTTCATCTGCTCCGCGTCGAGCAGGTGATCGATGATGACGTGTCCCTTGCCGCCGGCAAGGCCTTCGATGCGTACGGTCTTCGTTGCCATAGAGCGCCGATTTTACGCCGCGCGTTCCCGTCCGCGCAACCGCGAAAGGAGCGAGGGGAGAAGCTTAACAGCTCAAAAGTTCAAAAGCTTAACGGAAAATTTTCTTTTCAGCTTCTGACTCCTTCCGCACGCCTTCAGCGCGCGGAACGCGCTTGCGGCGCGCGGGGCCGCGAAACATTATCGCGGAAAAAGCGTTTCAAAGAAAATCCATGAACGAAAACGAAACCGACATTCTGCTGATGCGGCGCATCGCCGAAGACGACGAGGCGGCCGCGCGCGAGCTCATTCTCAAATGGCAGAAGCCGCTCATCAACTTCTTCTGGCGCTCGGTCAACGACGTTCACGCGGCGGAGGATCTCGCGCAGCAGACCTTCGTCAAGCTCTGCCGCAGCGCGGGAAAGTACGAGCCCAAGGCGGCGTTTTCGTCCTACCTTTTCCACATCGCGCACAACGTGCTCGTCAGCGATTTCCGCGCGCGTTCCCGCCGCGGCGCCGAGCCGACCGATCCTGCGGAGCTGCCCGCCGTCGCCGCGCCCGACACAGACCTCGCCGAAAACGAGCTGAAGAAGAATTTCGCGCGCGCCGTCGAAGCTCTGCCCGAGAACCAGCGCACGGCGATCCTCCTGCTCTGCCAGCAGGAGCTTTCCTACGCCGAAATCGCCGAATCGATGGGCGCGCCCGTGCAGAACGTCAAAAACTGGATTCACCGCGCGCGGCAGACGCTGCGGGAATCGCTCGCGGAGTTTCTCGAAAAATGACGCCGCGCGACGAAACCTTTTCCGGCCCCCGGAGTTTTAAGAAAAAACGAAACATGAAAAACGAAAGACAAGACGCGGAAGCGACTTTGAACCGGCTGCTGGCGGAAACGCCCGTCGAGCCGAGCGGCGATCTGCCGGCGCGCGTGCTCGCGGAACTCGCCGCGGGCGACCGCCGCATCGCGCGGCTCTTCCGGGAGACGTCCGCCGTTCCCGCGCCCGACTTCGCGGAGAAGACGCTCGCCGCGCTCCGCGCCGCGAAGGCGGAGAGCGCCGGCAACACGATCCCGTTCCGAGGCGCGCGCCGCTTCTTCGCGGGAACGCGCTTCTTCCGCGCGGCGGCGCTCGCCGCGAGTCTCGCGCTCGTCTGCGGCGTCGCCTTCCGCTTCGGCGGGAACGCCTCCGGCGGCGCCCTTGAAGAACGCCTCGCGCGCACGCTCGCGGGCGATCCCGAGCTCTACGCGCTCGCGCAGGCGGAGGACGAGACGCCTTCCTTCGACGAGCTGCTCGAAGCCTCGCGGATTCTCTCGAACATCGATCCCAACGTCCTGGAAATTTTTGCCTACAATGATTAAGAAAATCCTTTTCCTGATCGCCGCGGGCGCGCTCTGCGCCTACGCCGCCGCCGAAAACCCGCACCCGCGCCGGCGCGGGAACGACGCGCCCCCGCCCCCTCCGCCGGAGACGTGCGCGGACGCGGAATGCGGCGAAGGCGAACCGCCGCCGCCCCCGCACGCGCGCAACGTCTCCCCGCAGGAGATGCAGATGCTCAAGACGCTTTTCTCCATGTCCGACAAGGAGCTGGCGCGCATCCGCGAGCTCATCACGCGCCTGGAACGCACGCCGGAAAACAGGCGCAGGGAGATGGCGCGCGATCTCGAAAGCGCCACTTCGGATGACCCCGAAGTGCGCGAGAAATTCATGACGGAAATGCGCCGCCGCTACGACGAACGCCGCCGCAACCTGCTCGCGCGCTACTACGCGACGCTGCCGGAAGATCAGGCGAAGGCGGAGGCGGAGGCGTTTCTGAAGATGTCCAGGCGGGAGCAGTTCGACTATCTCCGCGGCGTCCGCGAAAAGCTCGGCATGCCGAAGCCGGAACCCGGCAGGCGCCGCGGCCCGGACAAAAAAGACCGCGACGCCCCTGCCCGCGAGGAGTGACGCGGGCTTCTTCATCGGGAAACCGCGGGGAGACGGTCTTCCCTGCACACCGCGCGGCCATGTGCCGCCGCGGTGATTTTTTTGTTTCAGCCGCCGAAGAATCGTCCTAAAATGCGGTTCAATTCGGCAACACCTTTTTTGAAAAACATCCGAAAAAATCATGAAAGCTCTCGTTAAAAAAGAAGCGAAACCCGGACTCTGGCTCATGGACGTTCCCGAGCCCGAATGCGGCCCGGACGACGTGCTGATCCGCATCAAGAAAACCGCCATCTGCGGCACCGACGTGCACATCTACAAGTGGGACGAGTGGTCGCAGAAGACGATTCCCGTGCCGATGGTCGTCGGCCACGAGTACGTCGGGCACATCGAAAAAATCGGCGAAAACATCAAGCACCTCAAGGTCGGCCAGCGCGTTTCCGGCGAAGGCCACATCGTGTGCGGCTACTGCCGCAACTGCCGCGCGGGACGCCGCCATCTCTGCCCGAACACGAAGGGCGTCGGCGTGAACCGTCCAGGCGCGTTCGCGGAACTGCTTTCGCTTCCGGCGAAGAACGTCGTTCCCGTGCCCGACGACATTCCGGACGACATCGTCTCGATTCTCGACCCGCTCGGCAACGCGGCGCACACGGCGCTTTCGTTCAACCTCGTCGGCGAAGACGTGCTCATCACCGGCGCGGGTCCGATCGGCATCATGGCGATCGCGCTCGCCAAGGCCGCGGGAGCGCGCTACGTCGTCATCACGGACGTGAACGACACGCGTCTCGCGCTCGCCAAAAAGATGGGGCCGACGCTCGCCGTGAACACGATGACCACCTCGCTCCACGACGTGATGAAGCAGCTCGGCATGACGGAAGGCTTCGACGTCGGGCTCGAAATGTCCGGCAACGTGCACGCGCTCAACGGCATGCTCGACGTGATGTCGTGCGGCGGCCGCATCGCGCAGCTCGGGATTCCTCCCGGAAACGCGGCGATCGACATGAGCAAGCTCATCTTCAAGGGCCTCACGATGAAGGGCATCTACGGCCGCGAAATGTTCGAGACGTGGTACAAGATGATGGCGCTGATTCAGGCGGGCATGGACGTTTCGCCGATCATCACGCACCACCTGCCCTACACGGAGTTCGACGCCGGCTTCAAGGCGATGCTCGACGGCTCCGCGGGCAAGGTCATTCTCGACTGGAGCAACATCTGAAAAGAAAGCTTAAAGGTTAAGGCTTAAAGCTTAAAGACGGGGCCCGAAATCCGAAGGCGCGCTTTCGGATTTCGGGCTTCGAAAATTTGATGAGAGCCGGGCGCAATCGACTCTTTTTATTCCTCCGATGAAATTCACTCCCTGTCGGCGTTCCCGCGACGAAACGCCCTGCGAATGGCTGATCGAGCCGCTGCGTTCCCGCGCGGATTTTTCCGTGCGCCGCACGTTCGGCTGCTGGTCGTTTTACCTCGGCGACAAAAACGTCCTGCTCTACGTTCCCGCCGCGGACGAAGACGGCGAAGGCGTGCTGGTGCCGACCTCGCCGGAATTTCACGACTCGCTCGTCGCGGAATTTCCCTCGCTCGCGCCGCATTATTTTCTGAAGAAATGGCTTTGCATCGCCGCCTCCGCGGAGGACTACGAGGCGACCGCGGAAAAGCTCGTGCGCCTCATTCTGCGCGGCGACCCGCGCCTCGGCGTCCCCGGCTCGATCCGCTCGCGCGCGCGTTCCCGCAGGAAATCCGCGAAGAAAGCGTGAGGCCGCGTCTCAGCGGGAAAGCTCCGCTCGGAGGCGGCGCGAGGCTTCGCCGTCGGTGAAGATTTCGACGAGGTGAATGCCCCGACGGGAGCGGAAGCGCGCGAGCGCCGCGCCGAGCTCGGCGAGCGTTTCCGCGCGCGCGTAATCGACGCCGTACGCCGCCGCAAGCCGCTCGAAGGAGACGCGCTGCGGCGTCAGCCAGAAGCGCTCGAAGTGCGGATTTTCCCGCGCGACGGGAAGATGGCGGAAGATGTTCCCGCCGCCGTTGTTCTGCAGGACGATCGAGAGGTTGCCGCGGAACTCCGGCGCGAGCAGGAAGCCGTTCGTGTCGTGCAGCAGCGAGAGGTCACCCGTGTAGAGAATCGTCTGCTCCATGCAGCCGTGCGCGACGCCGAGCGCCGTCGAGAGCGTGCCGTCGATGCCGTTCGCGCCGCGGTTGCAGAACGTCCAGAAGCGGCTTCCCGCCGGGCAGAACGCGTTCATGTCGCGCACGGGCATGCCGTTGGCGATGAAGAGCGCGGTTTCGGACTCGGGCAGATTTTCGCAGAGAAAGCGCGCGATCTGCGGCTCGAGCGGCGTCGCCGCCGCGCGCGCATTGTTGCGGAAAAACGCGTCGGACTTCGCGCGGAAGCGCGCGTCCGCGGCGCGCCACGCGTCGAGAAACGCCGTGTCCGCGGGCGCGGCGGCGGCGGCGTTCCCGCCGCCCGTGAAGACGTTGTTCCACACGTCGCGGAAACGTCGGGAAACTTTGATCACGTTCGGGCGGCGCAGCGCGTCCGTGTCGTCGCCGCAGTAGTTGAAGAGGCAGACGGGCGTTTCGCCGAGCGAGGCGAGCCAGGCGCGGAGAAACTTGCTCTCGGGCAGTGCGCCGATCTGCAGCACGACGTCCGGCCGGAGCGCGTCGAGCGCGGGCGCGTACGGTCTGTCCGCAATGCGGAAAATCGCGTCGTAGCGCTCGACGAGGCGGTCGCGCGCCGGCGGGAAATGGCGCAGCGGGTGCGTCGCGTCCGCGAGAATCGGCGCGGCGAACTCGCGGGAAAGGCGCTCGACGTTGAACGTGTCGTCGTGTCCGACGGGCGTCGTTCCCGCGACGACGAGCACTTTCTTCCCCGCGAGCGGAAGCGGCGCGGGCTCCGTGCTTTCGGCGAGAAAATCGCGCAGCGGCAGACTCGGCACGAGGCAGAACTTCGCCGGATCGAAATCCGCGGGAACGAAATTTTCGCCGGGGAAACCCTCCTCGCTCACGGCAGGCGCGAGCGGGTCGCGCAGCTGCACGTTCACGTGCACAGGCGCGCGCTCCTCGGCGGCGACGCGCGCGGCCTCGGCGGCGACGGCGCGCGCGGCTTCGAGCGAAGTCCGAGTCTTTTCGGGAACGAGGTTTTCCTCGCGGACGACGAAGCGAGAGAAAATTCCGAGCTGCGGAATCGTCTGCCCCGCGTGCCGGTCCTGAAATTCCGGCGGACGGTCGGCGGTCACGACGACGAGCGGCGTGCGCGACATCTTCGCCTCGACGACCGCGGGCAGATAATTCGCGACCGCCGTACCCGACGTACACACGAGCGCGACCGGACGCGCCGTGCTCTTCGCGAGCCCGAGCGCGAAAAAACCGGCGGAACGCTCGTCGAGCGCGGGAACGCACTCGAGTCCGCGCAGCTCCGCGGCGGCAGCGGTCAGCGGCGTCGAGCGCGAGCCCGGCGAAACGACGACCGTGCGCACGCCCGCGTTGCGCAGCGTCCGCATGAATACCGCGCTCCACAGCGCGTTCGTGTTCCGGAATTCCATGCGCGACATTCTGCGCGCGCGCCGTTCCCGCCGCAAGCGCGTTCCGACGCGCGCCGAAATCCGTCCCCGCAAAGTTTCTTTCGCGTTTTCCGTCAGGCGTCGAGGCGGCGGCGGGGGTGGGTGCGGCGATGTTCGTCGCGCAGCTGCGTCCGCTCGACTGCGGTGTAGATCTGCGTCGTGCTGACGTCCGCGTGGCCGAGCATTTCCTGAATGGCGCGCAGGTCGGCGCCGTTCGCGAGCAGGTGCGTCGCGAAGGCGTGGCGCAGCTGGTGCGGATGGATTTTTTTGCGGACGCCCGCACGCTCGACCTCGTGCTGCAGAAACGCCCAGAGCGTCTTGCGGGAAATCGCCCTGCCCCATTGGCTGATGAAGAGCGCGCTGCCCGTCTTCGGTTTGGCGAGGCGCGGCCGCCCGGCGTCCGAAAGGTATTCGCGCAGCGCGCGCACGGCGGACGCGCCGACGGGAACGACGCGCTCCTTCGAGCCCTTGCCGCGCACGCGCACAAGCCCCTCCTCGAGATTCAGCGACTGCAGCTCGAGCGTGCACAGCTCGGACGCGCGCAGACCGCTGCCGTAGGCGAGCTCGAGCATGGCGCGGTTGCGCAGGCCCTGCGGCGAGTCTTCCGCGGGCATGTCCAGAATCGCCGAAACCTCCTCGACCGAAAGCGTCTCCGGGAGCTTCCGCGCAAGCTTCGGTCGGGCGACGACTTCGCAGAAATCGTCCGCGCGCGCGCCCGTCGCGACGAGCCGCCGCGCGAAGACGCGCAGCGCCGTGAGCTTGCGCGCCGCGCTCTTGGCGGAGACGCCGGCTTCGTCCAGCGCCTTCAGCCAAGCGGAGACGTGCTCGCCGCGGACGTCCGACCACGTTCCCGCGAGCCCGCCGCGGCGCAGAAAGTCGCAGAACTGCAGCAGATCCTTGCGGTAGGCGATCAGCGAATTGCGCGCGAGCCCGCGCTCAAGATCGAGAAACGCGACGAACTCGTCGAGCCCGTCGCGCATGGCTTCGGGCGCGATGAAGTTCGGCGGCGATTTCGGGCGCGACACGGGAACGACGCGGCGGCGCTCACTCGACGCCGGAAATCCACCAGCGGTCGAAGGGGTTTTCAAGCGGCGGAAGCGCTTCGAGAGCCGTTCCCGCGGCTTCGGCGCGCGGCGCGACGACGGGAGCGCCCTTCTTCGGCGCGTCGATCGCGACGACGGAGGTTTCCTCCACGCGCGTCACGAGAAAATCGATCCAGCGGCGTTCGACCGCCTCGGTTCCGAAGACTTCCCAGTCGCCGTCCGAGTTGTGCTCGTACATCTGCTTCGTCATTTCCTCGACGGAAATCCCGAGCTTCTTCGCGACGGGGCCGATGAACATGCGGTAGACCTCCTCCGTCGTGCGCATCGATTCGCGCAGCGACGTCAGATTCGCGCGCGCGAACACGGACGAAATCTGGTGGTGCAGAATCTTCGTGTTCGCGAAGCAGTAGGAGCGCTCCGCCGTCGTCGCGATGACCGCCGCCATGCTCGCCGCCATGCCCTTGACGACGACGTAGACCGGCGCGCGGCTGCTCTGCATCGCCTTCTGGATCTGGTAGCCCGCCATGACGGATCCGCCCGGCGAATTGTCGATGACGAGGAAAATCGGATACTCCGTGTCGCGCGTGTTGAGGAACGCGATCTGCCGGCAGACGCGCGCGGCGGATTCCGGCGTGACGGGACCGTTGAAATCGACGCGGCGGTCGGAAATGTAGAGCGTGCCGTCCACGAGCGGCTCCTTCAGGTACTTCGGCGCGGCGGCGGGCGCGACCTTTTCCGCTTCGAGCTTTTTGGAATAGATCGCGGCGGGCGCGGCGAGCTCGTTGTTGAGCGCCGCGACGCGCGCCTGCAGTTCGCGCGAATCCGTTTCGAGCTCGGAAAGGCGGCGCTGTTTCGCGCGCAGCTTCGCTTCGGCGCGCGCGGTCGCGAGCGCGAGTTCGCGCTCGAGCTTCGCGCGCTCCTCCTCGATCGCGGCGAGCTTTTCGGCGAACGCCGCCGAGCGCTGCGCGCGCTCCGCGTCGAGACGCGCCTTTTCGAGCTTCTGCGGGAGCAGCTCCTGCTCCAGCTTCGCGTCGGCGAGATTCAGCTCCGCCTCGAGCTTCGCGCGTTCGGCGGCGAGCTTCTCGACGCTTTCGCGGAGCGCCTTCATCGCCGCCTCGTTCGTGTTTTCGGGGGCGAGAACGGGCGCGGCGGCTGCCGCCTGCTCCGCGGGCGCGACGGGCATTTCCGCGGCGGCGTCCTCGGCGAAGGCGGACGTTCCCGCCGTCAGCGCGGCGGCGGCGAAAAGCGCGGTTTCACGGAAGGAATTCTTGAAGAAAATCATGGTTTGTTCGGCTTTCTCTGTTCGGGGTTCAGCGGGCGAGACCGTAGCGGTTCTGCGGATCGTAGATTAGCCAGGCGTCGCCCGGTTCGAGGCGCGGCAGCTCGAAGCGCGTTCCCGCGGGAGCGCTCTCCGCGCCCGCGTCCGCGACGGCGGGAACGGCGGTCTCGACGATGCGTTCGGCGACGTGGTCCACCCAGCGCATCTCCGCCGCCTCCTTGCCCCACGCGGCCCAGTCGCCCGTGGAAAAATGACTGTACATGTCGGCGACGAACTCCTCCTGCGTCTTGCCGATTTTTTTGCAGACGGGCTCGAAGAGGCGCGCCACCCAGTCGCGCGTCTGCTTGAGCTGCTCGCCCATCACCGTCATGTTGCCCGCGACGCTCGACGACGCCTGGTGGTGAAGAATGATCGAATTTTCGTAGCAGAACGAGCGCTCGGCGAGCGTCGTGATGATTGCCGCCATGCTCGCCGCCATGCCTTTGACGACGACGTACACGGGCGCCTTGCTGCTTTCCATCGCCTTCAGAATCTGATAGCCGGCGAACGCGGAGCCGCCCGGCGAATTGTCGATGACGAGAAAGATCGGGTATTCCGAGTCGCGGTTGTCGTAGAAATAAATGCGCTCCGCGATGTAGCGCGCGGACTCGTTCGTGACGGGGCCGCTGAAGTCGATGCGGCGGTCGGAAACGTAGAGCGTGCCCTCGACGAAAGGATCTTTGAGGCGGACGGGCTCGATCGCGGGAACGTCGCGCGCCTTTTCCTCGAGTCCGGAACGCGTCAGCTGCAGATTCAGCATGCCGAGCTCGATTTCGCGGGAAAGGCGGCCGATGCGCGCGTCGAGCTCCTGCTCCTTCACCTGCGAATTGCGCGCAAGCATGGCGAGATTGTCGCGGGCGGCGTCGCGCGCGGCGACGGCGTCGAGCGTGCGCTTCGCCTCGTCGATTTCGGCGAACTCGGCAGCGAGCCTGGCGCGGCGCAGCTCGTTGGCGGCTTCGCGGCGCAGACGGATCTCGTTGCCGGGCGCCATGTCGCGGCGCAGACGCGCCTGCGCGAGCGCGATTTCCGCGTCGATGCGGGATTTTTCGAGGCGCAGCAGGGCGACCGCCTCCGCCTCGCGTTTGCGGTTTTCGGCGGCCGCCTTTTCGGGCGAATCTTCGCCGTCCGCGGGAGCGGCGTTTTCCGGCGCGGGCGCGGGAACGCTTTCGGCGGGCGCGGCGGCCTCGGCGGGAATCTGTTCGGCGGGGACGGCGGCCTCCTGAGCCGCCACCGCCGCGGACGCGACGAACGGCAGCAGCGCCGCCGCGAAAAGGATGTTCAGATCGTTTTTCTTCATAAAAAATTCAGTCGTTTGCGGGAGGGGGAAATCGTGAAAAATCGTTCGCGTCATTACACGGTTCCCGCCCGCCCCGCGCGAGCTTTTTTTGCACTGCGAAGCCCGTTCCCGCGCCGGAGGCGCGCTTCGGAAACGCCGTTTTCTGTTTGACTGTCCGCGGGAACGCGCAAAGATGAAGCGCAGTGTTTCTTTCCGCAAAAAATATTCTCCGCGCGGCGGGAGCCCTCGCTCTCGGCGCAGCCTTCGCGAATCTCTCCGCCTGCCGGCAGCCGCCTTCGCCGCCGTATCGCGCGGAAGGAAGCGCCTTCGGCGTCGAATACGCGACGTTCTACTGGAAGACGGAGAAGGACTTCAAACGCATCTCGGAGTTCTTCACCGACGAAGAAAACACGGGGAGCGACGTCGTCGTGCGATCCGACCCGGAAACGCGCACGGGGCTCTATCTCATCGTGAATCTCGAATGCGGCTCGCTCGTTCCCGCCGGAAGCGTCGCGGAGCTGCGCTATTTTCATCCCGTGCGCACGGGCGAGCAGATCCAGCGCTGGACGCTGCCCGAGTTCCTCGCGGCGCCCCACCGCGAACTGCGGCTCGGCCTCACGGGAACGGCCTGGGACAAAAGCCTTTCACGGAAAAAGCCCTCGGCGTGGAAGCTGACCGTCGTCTCCCCTTCGGGCGAGACGCTCGTTCTGCGCCGCTCCTTCCTCTGGTCGGAAAAAGGCGACGCTTCCGCGCGCTGAGCGCTCCCGCTCAACGGGCGAAGGTCTTCAGCGGGTCGGCGAAGTCCGAAACCGCCGCGTACTGCTTCGGCAGTTTTTCGTAGAACATTTCCGCGCGGTCGATGATGTTCGAAAGGTTCTTGTATACCTTGCGCATCATTTCCAGCAGTTCGAGGTAGCGGACGCTGACCTGCGGCAGGCAGGTGCCCTCGCCGACGCGCGCCATGTGGTCCGCCTCGACGGAATTGAGCAGCTCCTTCATCTCGCGCGTCTTCGCCTTGGCGAGCGCGAGCGTCTCCGGCGACTTCTTTTCGAGAAGCTTGATCGCGAAATCGGCGAGAGAGGCGAGCGTCGCGTGCAGCAGATCGAACTCCTTTTCCGCCTTTTCGCTGAAGCGGTAGTTGTTCCGGCTCAGCAGCTCCATCACGTCGCGGATGCCGGCGGCGAGGTCGCCGATGCGCTCGGCGTCGTTCGTGCAGTGCAGCAGCAGCGGAATCTGCTCCGCCTCGGCGGAAGTGAGCTGCGTCTGCATCAGCTTGGAAAGGTATTCGGTGATGTCCTTCTGCCGCTCGTCCACGTCCGCCTCGCGCTTTTCAAGCTGCTTGAAGACCGCCTGGTTCTTTTCGTCGTTCTTGTTGTAGAGGCAGAGCGTGCACTCCACCATCTTCCAGGATTTCTTCAGCATCTTGCGGAGCGCTCCCGCCGTCTGCGCCAGCGCGACGGAGGGCGAATACAGCAGGTGCGGTTCGAGGCGCTGGAACTTGACGCGTTCCCGCGAGACCGGAATCGCCCGCTCGCAGATCTTCGCGAAAAGCGGAATGAAGCCCACGAGCACGAGCGTCGCCGAAACGTTGAACAGCGTGTGCGCGTTCGCAATCTGGCGCGGCAGATCCGCCTCGCCGGACGACATCTTCCTCACCGCCCAGAAGAACACGGGATCGCCGTCGATCGTGAACCAGAACGTTCCCGCGACGATGATCACGCCGAACACGTTGAACAGCGTGTGCGCGAGCGCCGCCTGCTTCGCCACGCGGTTCGCCGTGAGCGCCGCGAGCTGCGCCGTCACCGTCGTCCCGATGTTGGAGCCGAGAATCAGCGCGACCGCCGTGTAGAGATCGACGAGCCCGCTCGCGCCCAACGCGATGACGATGCCCGAACACGCCGAGCTGCTCTGCATGATGAACGTCGCGACGATGCCCACGCCGATTGCTCCGAGCAGCGCAAGCGGCGGAATCACGCCGTCCACGGGCGCGCAGCGGAACGTCTGGAAAAGCGCCTTGAAGCCCTCGTATTCCTGCAGAGCCTTCAGCTCGGTGCTCATCAGCGTCATGCCGAGAAAGAGGAAGCCCAGGCCGATGACCGTCTCGCTCCAGTTGCGGATCGGGCGCATCGGAATGAAGCTCAGCACGAGCCCGAGAATGATCGAGGGCATGATGATCCACTGGATGTCGAACGCCACGAGCTGCGCCGTGATCGTCGTGCCGATGTTCGCCCCGAAGATGATGCCGATCGCCTGCACGAGCGTGAGCAGCCCCGCGTTCACGAAGCCGATGACCATGACCGTGCTCGCGCTCGACGACTGAATGACCGCCGTCACGGTCGCCCCCGAAACGATGCCGACGAAGCGGTTCGCGGAAAAGAGCCGCAGCACGGTGCGCATGCGTTCGCCGGCGACCTGATGAAGCCCGTCGCTCATCAGTTTCATGCCGAAAATGAAGATCGCCAGGCCGCCGAAGACGTTCAGAAGGAGCATTGTCATGGAATGTATGCCTCGTATTTCTAAGTGTTGGTAAGAATCAAAAAGACTTCGGGAAGTTTCCCGTTATTCCGCCGAAATGTCAAGGCGGCGCGGGAACCGCGGCGAAACGCGGAAGCCCCTTGCCTCGGCGGCGTTTTTCTCAGCGTTCCAGAACCCATAGCGGTTCTTTCTGCGAGAAGGCGGCGGCGTCCTCGAAGCTGATCCAGCGCTCTGCGGCGGAATCGCCCCAGGAGTCGGAGACGCAGATTTCCTTCGTCTTCGCGTTGTAGCCGATGATGAGGCACATGTGCGCGTATTTGCGCTGCTCGCTCGAAATCTCGGGAACGTTCTGCCGGCGCAGCTCGCGCGCGAACGCGGCGAAGTCCGGCGCGGTCTCCCGCGCGTGCGTGTTTTCCCGCAGACGCGCCAGGTATTCGGGCGCCGAAAACATGCACCACATCATCGGCACGCCCTTGTCCGCGCAGAGTTTGATCTTCGGAAAACTCATCGGCACGGAAGAGAATTTCAGGCGGCTTTTTTTGACGACGGGCGTGAGCGCGGCGACGACTTTGCGGACGGACGTTCCGCCGCCGACGCTCGTTCCCGCGAGCTCGGCGATCTCGTGCATGTCCACGTCGCCGACGCCGTAGTGACGCAGCACGCGCTCGACCGTCGCGGGAACGCAGTAGCCTTTGCCGCCCTGGTCGATCATCGGCAGCTCGCCGATGAAGACGTCTCCGTTCGGGCGGCGCACGACGCTCTTGCGCACGTCCGCGTCCGCGCGGTCCGCCTTCACGGAAAGCGCGTCCTTCACTCCGGCTTCGGGCACGACGGAAACGCGGAGAAACTCGTTTTCCTCCGCCTCGAGCACGAACGCCGTCCCGCCGTTTTTCCAGACGGAGACGCGGCGGCGCAGCGCCTTGGACGCGCCCGCGCGCCCGTGCGTCTCCTCGCCCAGCGGCTTCAGCGCCTCCCGCACGGCTTCGAAGCTCGCCTTCCAGCTTTTGCGGACGAACTTCTCCTTTTCGTCGGAGGACTTTCCGCTCTTGCTGCCGAAACCTTCGCGCGCCGCGGAATCGCCTTTGTTGAAGAACATGATTTCGAATCCGGCGAGCCGCCCGTCGCGGGCGCGCGCCTTCGCCTCCTCTGCGGGAACTCCGAAGATTTTTTCGCCGCGCAGATAGACGGAAAACAGCGTCTCGGGGGATTTTTCGCCCGCCTCCGTCTTTTGGGCGCGGCGGCCCTCCCAGAGCCCGCCCGCTTCGAAAAGCGCCTCCGCGGGTTTGTCCCAGAATTTTTCCGCGGCGCGCGCGAACTCCTCCGCCGAGCAGGATTCGGACTTGGCGGTGCTTTCCGGCTCGGCGAAGCTTTCGGGCGCGGGAACGCCGCACGCCGCCGCGAGCGCGCACGCGACGAACGCGACGCGACGCGGGAAGAGAAATTTTCGGGGAAACGCTTTCATCGTCGGCGAGTCTGCCTTTTCGCCCCGCGCCTGGCGACAAAGAAAATTCCGCGCGCGCCGCCGAAAATTTGCGTCGCGCGGAAACGCGAAAAAGCCGAAAATCCGGGAAAATTTCTTTTTTACGACCATGACAGAAGAACAGAAAAACGACGCCGCCGCGCGTCTCGAAAAATTCCTCAACCGCACGCCGCAGGTGGACGAGTCCGCCTACGTCGCGC
Source organism: Candidatus Spyradosoma sp. (assembly GCA_051884495.1). Lineage (GTDB taxonomy): Bacteria > Verrucomicrobiota > Verrucomicrobiia > Opitutales > UBA953 > Spyradosoma. Next base: position 32,910 of record JBJEVQ010000013.1, on the reverse strand, counting down.
ACGAAGCCAAGCTCATCGGCGCCGTCACGATCGGTCCGCGCGCGAACGTCTGGCCCGGCGTCGTGATGCGCGCCGACATCGAAGAAATCCGCATCGGCGAAGGCACGAGCGTCCAGGACGGCACGTGCATTCACCTTGCGGACGATCTGCCGACCGTCGTCGGCGACTTCGTCACGGTCGGGCACCGCGTGATGCTGCACGGCTGCACGATCGGCGACGAAAGCCTGATCGGCATGAGCTCGACGATTCTCGACGGCGCCAGAATCGGGAAGCGCTGCATCGTCGCGGCGGGCGCGGTCGTGCCGCCGCGCATGGAAGTGCCGGACGGCGCGATGGTCGTCGGCTGCCCGGCGAAAATCAAAAAGATGCTCACGCCCGAAGAGCAGTCGAAGCTGCGCTACTGGGCGGAAAAATATCTGATCGTCTCCGCCGCGCACAAGGCGAAGTTCGGCTCGCAGAAGTTCTGAAAAGAAAAGTGATGAGGTGATGGCAAACAGCTTCATAAGCTCATGACTCCATGACCCTCTCCGACATGTCCCCGCGCGCGAAAACCGCCCTCGTCCTCGCCGTCCTGCTCCTCGCGGGAACGGCGGCGGCGCTGTTTCCGCGCCGAAGCGGAGACGCCGGAACGGGCGAGGCGACGCTCGCGGACACCGCCGAACGCGCGCGCCGGGCAGAAGCGCCGTCCGCGGAAACGCGCGCGCCCGCTCTCCCCGCCGGAGCGATCGCGGGCGAGACCGTGCTGTTCTTCCGCGACGCCGCCGCGCTCGAAGCTTTTCTGAAAAACGCCGCCGCGCGCGGACTGAAGATTCTCGGCGTCGTTCCCGCGCTGAACGCCGTGCGCGTCTCCGTCGCGCCGGGCTTCGACGCGGCGCGGATTCCCGGCGCGATCGGCGCGGACTTCAATTTCGCCGTGCGCGTGCCCGCGACGCCGCCCGACGCGGAAGCGCGCGACGTCTCCGGCCGCCTCGGGCGCGTTCCCGTCGGCGGAAACGCGCTCGCGCAGCTGGGCGTTTCGGAGGAGAGCCGCGCCGCGAGCTCGCTCGGCGCGGGCGTGAAGGTCGCCCTGCTCGACACCGGCGTCTTCGCCGAACACGCCTCGCTTCGGAACGCGAAGATTTCCGTCATCGACGTCGCGGGCGGCGCGGCGGACACGCCGGACTCGCTCGCGCACGGCACCGCGGTCGCCTCGCTGATCGCCGGCTGCGGCGAAAACGGCGTCTTCGGCATGGCGGCGAACGCGGAGATTCTCGCCGTGCGCGTCTTCGACGGCGCGGGAAACGCGACGGCGTTCGAGCTCGCGCGCGGTCTCGTCGCCGCCGCGGACGCGGGCGCGCGCGTGATCAGCGTTAGCGCCGGGCTCGACGCGGATTCCGCCGTGCTGCGCGCCGCGGTCGAATACGTGCTGCGCGCGGGCGCGACGCTCGTCGCCGCCGCCGGCAACGAAGGCGTGACCGCGCTGTCGTTTCCCGCCGGATACGCGGGCGTCGTCTCCGTCGGCGCGGTGGACGGCGCGAACGCGAGCGCGCCCTTTTCCAACGTCGGCGAGAATCTTTCCGTCGTCGCGCCGGGCGTCGCCGTGACGGCGGCGGGAACGGCGGACACGGACGCGACGACGGCCTTTTCGGGCACATCCGCCGCCGCGCCGCTCGTCGCGGGAACACTCGCCGCCGCGCTCGCGGATTCCGCGGGAACGCTCGCCGCGGACGCGCTCGAAGCGACGGCGGACGATTTCGGCGCGCCCGGGCGCGACGCGGAATACGGCGCCGGGCTCGTGAACTTCGAACGCCTCACGCGGCCCGCCGGCGCGCGCGTCTCCGACGTTTCCGTGAACGACGTCTATTGCCGCCGGGCCGAGGGCGGACGCGCCGAGCCCGCGGTCTTCGTCACGATTCAGAACCGCGGCTCGCTGTGGGAGGACTGCGCGTTTTCGCTGCGCATCGTCTTCGCGGACGGCTCTGTTTCGGCGACGGGCGGCGCGCTGCGGCTTTCGCCGGGCGAATCCGTCGGGCGCGGCGCGGGCGTTTCCGAAGCGCAGCTCCGCGAAGGCGTCCTCGTCGAGGCCGGGATTTCCGACGCTTCCGGCGCCGTCCTCTCCGAGCGCTCGCTCCTCCTGCGCTCCGCCGACTGAGCGCGCGACGCCTCCCTGCGCGCTTTGCGGCTTTACCTTCGGGGCTTTTTTCTTAGAATGCGCGGCATGTTGCCCCCGATTACCCAAGAAGAACTGCTCTCCCCGCAAAACGGCTGGATGCTGCTCGTCACCGTCTGCATCGGCGGCCTGGTCGGTCTCGTGCGCCAGTGGCGCGGCGGGAACAGCACGACGGCGGGCATGCGCACGTTCGGGCTCTGGGCGGTGCTGGGCTTCATCGCCGTGCAGATGGAGCGGCTCGGCTTCGCGCATTTCGTGCTCGCGACGCTGCTCGTGCTCGGGCTTTCGACCACGGCGTATCTGCTGCGCGGCGGCAAGGAACGGAAACGCGAGACGGAAAGCTACCACGCGACGTTCGGGCTGACGACGGCGGCGTCCGCGCTGATGGTCTTCTGCGTGGGCGCGCTGATGGGACTCGGGCTCGAAAAATACGCCGTCATGCTCGCGATCGTGCTCGCCGTGACGCTGGGCTCGCGCGCGTGGACGGACAAATGGAGCTCGTCGCTGACGGGAACGGACATCCGCGCCGGCCTGCAGTTCGCGTGTCTGACGGGCGTGCTGCTGCCGCTCGTGCCGAATCAGACGCTCTGGGGCGTCTTCAATCCCTACGCGACGTGGCTGATGGTTGTCGTCATCACGGGCGTGAATTTCGTCGGCTACATCGCGATGCGCTGGCTCGGCGCGCGCGCGGGCGCGGCGCTGACGGGCTTCATCGGCGGGCTGGCGTCGAGCACGGCGGTGACGCTCGCGCTCTCGCGCCGTTCCGCGGAGGAACCGGAAAACGGCGGCGCGTTCGCGACGGCGATCCTGCTCGCGCAGGTCTCGATGGCGCTTCGGCTCGTCGCGCTGACGCTGCTCCTCAATCTCGCGTTCGCGCTCTCGACGCTGTGGATGTGGGCGGTGCTGCTCGGCGCGTGCGTCGCCGTGTGCGGGCTGATCGCGCTGCGTCACCGCACGCGCGCCGAAGGCAGCGTCCCCGCGGTGAAGAATCCGCTCGACCTGGGCACGGCGGTCAAGTTCGCCCTGCTCTACGCGCTCGTCGTCTTTCTCGTGGAAAAAAGCGGGCACGGGCTCGGCACGGGCTTCGTGGCGGTGAGCTTCTTTTCCGGGATTCCGGACACGGCGGCGCTCGTGATGTCGATGGCGAACCAGGCGGACGCCTCGGCGGAAGCGGGAACGCTGGGTTTCGGGCTCGCGGCTTTGGGCATCATGCTCGGCGTGCTCTCGAACACGCTGGTGAAGCTCATGATCGCGCTCGTCGTGGGGCGCGGCGAATTCCGTCTGCTCGCCGCGGGCGGGCTGGGCGTCACGGCGCTCGTGAACGGCGGACTCGCCGTCGCGCTCGTCCTCGGCGGCCTGTGAAGTGCCGTCAGAACGGGTCGGCGGAGTCGTCGTAGTCGGTTTCCTGCGAGTATTCGTCGCGGAAGGGATGCGGCGGGCGCGCGGGACGAGAGCCCCGGCGCGGGAACGACGAACCCGCGCGCGCGCCGCCGCTCAGGTAAAGGCGCTCGTAGGTGCTCGGGTCCGCCTCGCGGACGAAACGCGACGCTTCGAGCAGCCCGCCGTCGCCGAAGCTCATGCGGATTTTCGGATAAAACAGGTAAAGGCGGTCCTTCGCGCGCGTGCACGCCACGTAAAAAAGGCGGCGCTCCTCGTCCGTGTCGCCCTCTTCCACGGCGCGCTTGAGCGGGAGCATCTCCTCCGCACAGCCGATCACGAACACGACGGGATATTCCAGCCCCTTCGCCTGGTGAATCGTCGAAAGGCGGATCATCGGGCGTTCCCGCGAATCGGCGTTCACGTCCCGGCGGTTCGTTTCGGAATTGAGCAGCGCGAGCTGCGCGAGCAGATCGTCGAGCGAATCGAATTTTTCCGCGAATCCGACGAGGCTCTGCAGGTCGTCGAGGCGTTCCCGCCAGTCGGCGTAAACCTTTTTGATGAAGTCGCCGTACCACGAATCCAGGCCGATGCGGACGATTTCGGCGGGCGTTCCCGTGACGCTCGCGTCGGCGGGCACGGCGCGCGCTTCCGCGCCGGCGGCCTTTTCCGCGAGCGAGAAAAGGTCCTCCGTCTCCGCGGATTCGGCTTCGGGCGCAGCTTCGGCGGCGTTCCCGCGCAGGGATTCGTCCATGTCCTGCAGCGAAATCACGAAGTCGGAATAATCGTCGCGCGCGGGCTCGGGAATCTTCTTCAGGACGGCGTCGTCGAGCAGCGCATTGAAGATCCGGATGCGTTTTTTCTCCGCGATTCTGTTCGCCGCCTCCAGCGTCTTCGCCGCGGTGCGCGGACCGACCTTCTCCATCAGCGCGAGCAGGCGCGCAAAGGCGACACCGTCGGCGGGATTCGTCAGAAAACGCAGGATCGCGACGAAGTCGCGCACGTGCGCCTGCTGGAAGAACTGAATGCCGCTCGTGATGACGAAGGGAATGCCGGCACGCGTGAGCTCGAGCTCGAGTTCCTTCGCGTGCATGTGCGCGCGGTAGAGCACGGCGACGTCGTCCGGCGAATAGCCTTCGTCCTCGACGAGGGAGACGATGCGGGCGATGACGGTGCGCGCCTGGTCGTAGGCGTCGAGCGTCGCGACGAGCGCGGGCTTTCTGCCGTCATCGCGCGTGGCGCGGAGCGTCTTGGAGAAGCCGAGCGATTCGGTCCGCGCGTTCAGAATCGAGTTCGCGAAGGCGAGAATCTGAGGCGTGGAGCGGTAGTTGATCTCGATCTTGCGCAGCGCCGTTCCCGCGTAGGTCTCGGGGAAGCGCGTGATGTTTTCGTAATTCGCGCCGCGCCAGGTGTAGATGCACTGCGCGTCGTCGCCGACGGCGGTCAGGTGATTGTCGTCGGAGACGAGGCGGCGGATGATCTCCGACTGCAGCGTGTTCGTGTCCTGAAATTCGTCCACGAGAATGTGGCGGAAGCGTTTCTGCAGGCGTTCCCGCACGTCGGGATGAGCGTCGAGCAGCTCGAGAAAAAGCTCCAGCAGGTCGTCGAAGTCGCAGAGATTCTGCTCGCGCTTCGTCTGCGCGTAGGCTTCGAGATACTGCGGCACGACGCGGTCCGCGCCCGCGACCCAGCCCATGCGCTCTTCGACGACGTCGGCGAGCGGCAGGCGCGTGTTGCGCGCGTAGCTGAGCAGATCGAAGATCACGCGCGGCTTGGGCGCGTTTTTCCCCTTGAGAAATTCGGCGTTCACGTGCCGGCAGACTTTGCCGAAGAGCGTGTCCGCGTCGCCCGCGTCGAGAATCGTGTAGTCGCGTTTCCGCCCGACGAGCTCGGCGTTCGCGCGGAGAATGCGCTGGCCGATGCTGTGGAACGTGCCGCCCCAGAATTCGGAACGCGGCACGCCAGTCAGCGCCTCGACGCGCTCGAGCATTTCCGTCGCCGCCTTGTTCGTGAACGTCAGCAGCAGAATGCGCCACGGCGCGACGCCCTGCTCCAGCAGCCACGCGACGCGGTAGGTGAGCGTGCGCGTCTTGCCCGAGCCCGCGCCCGCGAGCACGAGCGAAAAACGGTCCCGCGAAGTGACGGCGGCAAGCTGGTCGTCGTTGAGTTCGGCGCTGAAATCGATCGGCATGGCGACGGCCCTCTCCGGCGGAAAATCAGTCGGCGGCGCCTTCCTCTTCGCGCGCGTCGCGGATGACGCGCAGGCAGAGCTCCCGCAGGTCGAAGACCGCGCGGCGGACGTCCGCGAAAAGCGGCGCGGTATCGCGCTCCGGAGCGCCGCGGCGGCGCGGACGCTTTTCCCGCGCCCGCACGCGGCGCTGCAGCCGGACGAGGTCGCCGAAGACGCCGTTCCACTCCGCGAGCGCGCGCTTCATGTGCAGCTTCGCCGCGCCGTATTCCCGCGCCGAAAGCGCGTCCACGGCGAGCAGCATCGCCTCCTGCGCCGCGCCGATTCCGAAGACGAGCGCGAAAAGACGATTCGCCAGAGAACCTTCGAGGCGCAGGGAAGCTTCGGAAAAAATCTCCGTCAGGCGGCCGCGCGCGAACTGCGCGACCGCGCGCACGGCGACGGCCTCCGTCGTGTTCAGCAGCGAATAGACGGGCGGCGGGGGCGACGGCGGCTGCGCGAGATCGCGGAGCGTCGCCTCGCGCTTCGCGTCGGATTCCTCTTCGTCGCCGTCGAGCTGCCAGCCCATCGCGAGCGCGCACTGGTCGAGCCGGTCTTCTCCGTCGGCGATTTTCAGCCCCGCGTAGAGGGCGGCGAAACGCGACGTGTCCGCGTCCGCGCGCGCGAAGAATTCCGCCCACTGCGCTTCCGTGCAGTGGATTTCGGAAGAACCGCCGTCGTCGGACGCGCCCTCGGAACTGCTTTCAAAATCGTTCTTCATTCGGGAAAATCCTTTCTCGCTCTTCAGCAGGGAAGCCGGTGATTCATGTCGAGGCAGGGTTCCGCCTCGGTCGCCTCGCCGACGATCTTCGCGGGAACGCCCGCCACGGTCGCGTGCGCGGGAACGTCTTCGAGCACGACCGAGCCCGCGCCGACCTTCGCGCAGAGGCCGATCTCGATGTTGCCGAGAATCTTCGCGCCCGCGCCGATGAGCACGCCGGAGCGCACCTTCGGATGGCGGTCGCCGCGCGTCTTGCCCGTGCCGCCGAGCGTGACCGCGTGCAGAATCGAAACGTTGTTCTCCACGACGGCGGTTTCGCCGGCGACGAAGCCCGTCGCGTGGTCGAGCAGAATGCCGCAGCCGAACCTCGCCGCCGGGTGAATGTCCACGGCGAGCTTTTCGGACGTCATGCTCTGAATGAAGTGCGCGACGCTGCGCCGCGAGTGCTCCCAGAAATAATGCGCAACGCGGTGCGCGGAAATCGCGAGAAAGCCCTTGAACCACAGGAACGGCATGAGCACGGATTCGCACGCGGGGTCGCGATCGCGCACGGCTCGGATGTCGTTCTGGCAGAAGACGGCGATCTTCGGGTCGCCCGCGAACGCCTCCAGCGAAAGCGATTCGAGCGCGGCGTATTCCTCTTCCGTCGAAGCGAGCTTGCGGGCGATGCGCGCGCTCATCGCCGAGGCGAAATTCGGACGGCTCAGCACGGACGCGGCGAGCGAGGCGGCGAGTACGGGCTCGCGCAGCGCCATTTCGCGCGCGTGTTCCCGCATCTCCGCCCACAGCGAGATGTTTTCGTCGATCCGCTCGACGGCGGCGATGTCGATGACGTCGTTCATGTGAAAAGTACCGAAGATTAAAATGTCCGCGCCGCTCCCGCGCCACGATAAAAAACCCGCAATGAGGGAAAGGAGGAACCTCATTGCGGGTGACCCGAACGAGGTCGGGTTCTTTATCTGTTGGATTGGGAGAAAAACGCTTTGGAGGTGTGGGGCGGATTCGAACCGCCGCATAGTGGTTTTGCAAACCACGGCCTTAACCACTTGGCTACCACACCAAAAAGTTATGTGGTCGAAAATGGACTTTTTTCTCCCCTCCCGCAAGCAAAAAAATCGTCCGCGTGCGCTGAAATTTTCGCGGAGCGCACTCCGCGCGCGGACGCCGGGAAAGCGAGGAGCCCGAAAGGCGGCGCCTTCCGGACTCCTCGGTCTTCCCGGCTCCGCGCGAAGCGCTCAGCGGCCGGCGAGAGTCATGAGGAATTCCGCGTTCGTGCGCGTCTTCTTCATGCGGGAGATGAGCATCTCCATCGCCTCGACCGAAGGCATGCCCTTCATCGCGCGGCGCATCGAATAGACGCACTGCATTTCCTGCGGGTGGTAGAGCAGCTCTTCCTTGCGCGTGCCCGAGCGCTCGAAGTTGATCGCCGGGAAGATGCGCTTGTTCGCGAGGTCGCGGTCGAGGTCGAGCTCCATGTTGCCCGTGCCCTTGAACTCTTCGAAGATGACTTCGTCCATCGTCGAGCCCGTGCCGATGAGCGCGGTGCCGAGAATCGTCAGCGAGCCGCCGCCTTCGATGTTGCGCGCGGAGCCGAAGAAGCGCTTCGGCTTGGCGAGCGCGCCCGCCTCGATGCCGCCGGAAAGCAGCTTGCCGCCGCTCGGCTGAAGCGTGTTGTAGGCGCGGGCGAGACGCGTGATCGAGTCGAGCAGAATGATGACGTCCATGCCCAGCTCGACCATGCGGCGCGCGCGCTCGATGACCATTTCGGCGACGTGCGCGTGGTTTTCCGCGGATTCGTCGAACGTGGACGCGATGATTTCCGCGCCGAGCGTGTTGCGCTTGAAGTCCGTCACTTCCTCCGGACGTTCGTCCACGAGGAGCACGATGAGCTTCGCCTTGGGCTTGTTCTTGAGAATCGCGTTCGCCATCGTCTGCAGCAGCACGGTCTTGCCCACGCGCGGCGGCGCGACGATGAGGCCGCGCTGCCCCAGCCCGATCGGGCAGAGCAGATCGACGCAGCGCATCGACAGGTTGTTCGTCGCGTCCGGCTCCATTTCGAGCATGATGCGCTCGGTCGGGTAGTACGGCGTGAGCTCCGTGAACGGCGTCAGGTGCTTGACCTCCTCCGGGTCCGCGCCCATGACGGAATTGACGGCGACGACGATCGGCGCCGTCTCGCCCGGCATCGGCGGGTGGACGATCGTGTTCAGCTCGTGCCCGCGCTGCAGCGAGTATTTTTTGATGAGCAGCGCGGGAACGTAGGCGGAAAGCTCGCGCACGCAGAAATTGTCTTCCGCGTAGAGGAGCAGTCCGTTGCCGTTCGCGAGCAGTTCGAGCGTGCCCGTGAGGCGGATCGGGCGGTCGGCCTCGAAGGCCGCGTTGAGAATCTTGCGGATGAGCGGGCGCCGCTGCGGATTGCGGAAGACCTCGACGCCCATCTTGCCCGCGAAGGCGACCAGCTCGCCGATCGGCAGATCGTAGAGCGCGTTGAAGTCGAGCGGCTCGCCCGGCGTCGTCGGCACGCGCGTCTCGACGGTCTTCGCCGGCTGCGCGGGAACGCTGCCGTCCTCCGACGCGGGAACGGCGGGCGTCGTCACCTTCACCAGGCGGACCGTGCGGCGCGCGCGCGCCTCCAGGTCGGCGAGAAACGCCTCGTCCTTGAGCTTGTTGTAGTCGAAGGAATTGCCGATGTCGAGCGTGCCGACCTCGGACGAGTCCGAGTTCGCGAGCGTGCCCCAGGCGGGCTTCGGCGCGTTGGAGCGGTCCTTGAATTTTTCGAAGCGCCCCTGCGCGTTGAATTTTCCGCCCTGGAATTTTTCCTTTTTCGGCGTCGGCTGGAAGCGCGGCTTGCCGTTGTTGCCGCCGCCGAACTCGCGGCGCGGCTGCTGCTGAGACGGCTGCGCCGGATTCTGCGCGGACGGGGCCGACGAAGACGCGGGAGCGCCGCCTTCGGAGGCCGCCGGAGCCGAGCCGGCTCCGTAGCGGAACGCCCCGCCCTGCGGACGCGCGGCGCGGTCCTGCGGGTTGAATTTGCTCGGCTGGCGCTTTTCCCAGCGGTCGCCGCGCCCGAAAAATCCGGAACGCGCGGCGGCGGGAGCGCCTTCGGACTTCGGCGCGGAGGCGGCGGCCGTTCCCGCGTCGCCCTCCTCGCTCGGGTCCGAAGCCGCGGGCGCGTCGTCGTCTTCCGGCGAATACACGTTTTCGGTGACGCGGTCGATCGGGCGCTCCGGCGAAAGCCGCGGGCGCGCGTCCTCGGGATTCACGGAAACGGGCGCGCTCGGAGCCGCCGCGGGCGCGGCGCTTTCCGCGACGGGTTTCGGCGCGGCGGGCGCGTCGTCTTCGTCCGGATCGAAGGAAAAGAGCGAGGCTCGGGGCTCGCGCTTCGCGGGCGTCGCCTCGGGCGGCGGGACTTCCGCTTCGGCGGTCTCGGGAGCCGGCGCGGACGGCACGGCGGCGGCGGCGGGAGCGTCGCCTTCCGGAAGCGGATTCTTGCGCGGGCGGCCGCGCTTCGCGGGAACCTTCACCGCCGCCTCGCCTTCCGGGAGCGGATTTTTGCGCGGACGGCCGCGTTTCGCGGGCGCGGGCTTCGCGTTTTCTTCAGAGGGAATCGGGGAGATGTCGTTTTCTTCCATTTCAGTTCAAAAAATTTTTTGCGAGGATTTCGATTTGTTTTTCAAGAAATTCGGGGGAGCCGTCGTTGAACAGGCAGACGTCCGCGCGGCGCATCTTCTCTTCGAGCGGCAGCTGCGCCGCGATGCGGGCGCGCGCGCGTTCCCGCGGCAGACCGCGCTTTTCGAGACGCTCCAGCTGCACGGATTCGGAACAGACGAGGCAGACCGTGCGCTCGAACGCGCCTTCGAGATTTTTTTCGAAGAGGAGCGGAATCTCGACGACGCAGTCTTCGCCCCGCTCTTCCGCGGCGCGCGCGCGTTCCCGCCAGGCGGCTTCGATTTTCGGGTGAATGAAGCTTTCGAGCTTCTCCCGCGCGGCGGAGTCGGCGAAGACGACGCGCGCGAGCCGCTCCCGATCGACCGTTCCCGCGGGCGCGCACGCCTCGCCGAAGTGCGCGACGACGAAGGCCGCGGACGAAGATTCGGAGAGAATTTCGTGTCCGAGGGCGTCCGCGCTGACGGTGGCGCAATCGTGATTTCGGAAGGCTCGCAGTGCCGTGGATTTTCCGCAGCCGATGCCTCCCGTCAAAGCCGCTTTCATAGCAATCAATCAAAGGGAGTCGAATGGAAACCGAACGCGTAAACAAAAAGGGGCGAAGCCGTGCGTTCAGTGTCGCCCATCATGGACGAAGCCCCCCGCCTTGGCAAGCGCGAAGCGCGCGCCCGCCTTTCGAGTTCAAGCCGGACTTGACGCGCCGCATGCAACGAGCGGCTGTTTGCCCCAAAAAGCACGTTGACAGTGCTCCGCGCTTAGAATTTATTTGAAACTCTTTTGAGAACTGTCCGATGGTGTAATGGCAGCACAAGTGATTTTGGTTCACTTTGTCCAAGTTCGAATCTTGGTCGGACAACCAGAAACGGAAGCGGGAAAAGAGTCTCAATCCCTTTAAATAAAGAAAAGAAGTCGCGCGGGACAGTGCGTGATTTGCCCGTTTTTTGCTTCGAAAACGTCAACCGGAAAGCGGAAGCGCCTTGTTCGCCGCGGACTCCGCAGCTTTGTTTCTTCGCTTTTCTAAGCCAAAACTCCGCGCCCGCGCATTCCTCAAGTGACGGTTAAGGAAAAATCTTGAAACGGGGGGAGCGGCGGATTTATAAAACGCGCCATCTCGCCGCGCGGGAACGGCGGCGGGAACGGATCGGGAAAAACCCGCAGGCTCTACGACTGACCGTCGCGCATGTTCGCTTCGCCGCATCGGCGCGGCGCGTCCGAAACGTTTCCGTTCCCGAAAAACGCATCCTTTTCGCCATGAAGTTCCTGAAACGCATTCCTTTCGCTCTCTTCGCGGCGCTGGCGCCTTTCGGCGTCGCCGCCGAACCCGCTCCCGCGACGGCGCCCGAACCCGCTTCCGCGCCCGCCGCCGTGCCGCCGCTGTCCGTCACGGACTTTTCGTTCGACGCGCCTTCGCGCCGCGCCGACCTGCGCTTTTCCGACGCCGTCGATCCCGAGGCGCTCCGCCGCGCGCTCAAGATCGTTCCCGCGGTCGATTTCAAGCTCGTGCCGCGCGGCGACGCCCTCGTCGGCGTGTTCGCCGACTACGCGCCCGGATCGAGCTACGAGATTTCCGTCTCGGGCGAGCTTGCGGGAAAACTCGCCGCGCCGAGCGGAAAAAGCCGGACGTTCTCCTTTTCCATGCCGGATCTGCCCGAGATTTTCGCCTTTGTTTCGAGCGGCCGCTTCGTCGCGCCGTCCGCGCCGGATTTCGCGCTGCCGCTGCAGCTGCGCAACGTCGCCCGAGTCAGCATCGAGACGCGCGAAGTTTACCCCGACCGCATCGCGGACTTCGTCGAGCGCCCCGCCTCGTGGGAGTGCTCGCGCCCGATCTTCAACGAGAGCGTCCGTCCTAAAATCACCCGCAACCGCGCGGAAGTCTTTTCGCTGGAGCTCGAAAAAATCGGCATCGCGCGCAGGCCGGGCCTGTATCTCGTCGAGGCGGGCGATTCCGATTCCTACTGGCGGCGGGAGCGGCGCATCGTCGTCGTCACCGATCTCGTGATTCAGGCGGCGCGAAACGGCGACGAGGTCGCCGTCGTCGTGAAGAACATTTCCGGGAACGCTCCCGTCGCGGGCGCGAAGGTCTCCGTCTTTTCGCGCAAAAAGCGCTGGGTCGCGGACACGAAGACGGACGCCGGCGGCTTCGTGAAGCTGACGCTGCCGGAGCTCGCAGACCGCGAGGATTCGCCCTGGCTGATTCTCGCCGAGCTCGACGGCGACCGCACTTTCCTCTCGCTGCGCTCGCTGTGGGCGCGGCGCGGCGGCCGCGGCTTCGAGCGCCCGGGCGCGAAGGCGTACGTCTTCCCCGAGCGCGGCGTCTGCCGTCCCGGCGAGACGATGCGCATTTACGCGAGCCTGCGCGACGGCGCCGACAAGCGCGCGAGCGCCGGCGTTCCCGCGGAATTCGAAGTGCGGGCTCCGGACGGAAACCGTTTCGGCGGCGCTCTCGCCGTCGGCGACGAGTTCGGGTTTTACCGCACGGAGATCGAGATTCCCGCGTTCGCGGCTACGGGGACCTACCGCGTGTCGATGGGCATTCCCGGCCAGACGGAACAGGCGTTCGGGAGCGCGCGCTTCGGCGTCGCCGACTACGTGCCCGACACGTTTTCGCTCTCGCTCGCCTCGACGCGCGAGGACGGGCGCACGCGCGTGAGCGGGAACGCCGCGTATTACTTCGGCGCGCCGCTCGCCGACGGCGACGTCACCCTTGAGCGCGAGACGTTCTTCGCGGACTTCGCCCCGAGGAATCCGGAATTCGCCGGATTCGAGTTCGGCGCGAGGATGCCCGACGAGCCCAAGCGCGACGACGCGCCCGTGAAGGCGCGCACGGACGCCGCGGGCGCGTTTTCCGTCGTGTTCGACGACCCGAAGCTCTCCGCCGCAGCGACGCAGCCGCTCGTCTCCCGCGTGACGGTCTCCGCGTCGAGCGGCGCCGGCTCGCGCGCCGTCTCCGCGAAAACGTCGGTGAAAATCCATTACGCGGATTTCTATTTCGGCACGCGCGAGGCGGCGGTCGAGCCCGCGCGCCGCGTCTTCGAGGTCTGCGCGCTCTCGCCGGACGAAAAGCGCGTCGCGCCGACGGGCGCGAAATTCCGCGCCGCGCTGACGCGCTGCGAGTGGGACTACGTCGTGCGCGAGAACGCGGAGGGCGTCGCCTCCTGCGAATGGCAGCGCGTCGATTCTCCCGCGGGCGAAGTCGCCTTCGACGATTCGGCGCGCGAGATCGCCGTGCCCGTGCCGAGCTCGGGAAGCTATCTGCTGGAAATCTTCGACGAGGCGGGAACGCGTCTGCACGCGCGCGAATTCTGCCACTGGTTCGGCGAGACGGGCGCGCGCTCGGCGGACTTTTCGGACCTCGCGTTCACCTTCGACGCGGAGCGCTACGCGCCGGGAGCGACGGCGAAAATCGCCTTCGAATCGCCGTTCTCCGGCTCCGCCGTGCTGCTCTTCGGCTCGGAAAAAATCGAGGGCGCGCGCGTGTTTCCGGTCGTTCCCGGGAAGAACGAGTTCGAGCTCGCGGTGCCCGAAGACACGTCGCTCGGCAGCCGCTTCTTCGCGGTGACGGCATGCGGCAAGCTGCCCGCGCTCGGTTTCGAAAAGGGCGAGGAGACGCGGCGGCTCTTCGGCGTCGGCGCGCTTCCCGTGGACCAGCGCGCGCGGCTCATCCGCGTGAAGGCGTGCGTTCCCGCCGTCGCGCGTCCGGGCGAAAAGGTGCCCGTGCGCGTCGAGCTCGCGGACGCGGACGGGAAGCCGCTCGCGGGCCGCGTGCAGATTTGGGCCGTGGACCGCGGCGTGCTTTCGCTGGACGCGTTCCGCACGCCCGACGCGTTTTCGTATTTTTTCGGCACATACGATTGTCCGTACGCGTTCGGCGACGGCTACGGCTCGTTCTACCCGGTGCTCGCCAAGGGCGAGTCGCTGATCGGCGGCGGCGCCGCGCTGTCGCGGAAGTTCCTCGGCGAGGACGAAGAGGCGAAGCTCAGCGCCGTCGCGGTCGCGGAACCGATCGACGTTCCCGCCGAAGGCTTCGCCGAGACGACGCTCGCGTTGCCGGATTTCGACGGCGGCATGCGGCTGATGGCGTTCGCGCTGGACGCGGAGCGCACGGGCTCCGCCGAGGCGAATTTCGTCGTGCGCAGTCCCGTTTCCGTGAAGATGACGACGCCGCGCGCGCTCGCTCCCGGCGACGAGTTCGACGCCGTCGCGGAAATCTTCAATTCCGACCTTCCCGACGGCGAGCTTTCGTGGCGTCTGCTCGTGAACGGCGCCGAAAAGGCGTCGGGGAGCTTCGGCGCGGTGAAGCGCGGCGAAAAGCGCGTCGCGCGCGAACGCCTGAAGGCTGACGCCGCGTGCGGCGCGGGCTCGATCGCGTTCGAGGTGCTCGACGCGGACGGGCGCGTCGTCTCCTCCGAGAAGCTCGGGCTGCGCGTGCGCGCGCCGATTCCGGCGGTCGATCGCGTCGCCGTGACCAAGCTTGAGCCCGGAGCGGAAGCCGCGTTCGCGAACGCGTCCGCCTTCGGCGAGGTCTCCGTCGGCACGCCCGCGCTCGCGGTCGCCGGCGCGCTGGAATGGCTCGGCGCGTATCCGTACGGCTGCCTCGAACAGACGGCGGCGGCGGCGTTTCCGCTGCTTGCGACGCAGGCGCTCGTCCGCGCCGGCGTGGTCTCCGACGGTTTTGCGGAGACGTCTTCGGCGAAAGTGAGAGCCGCGCTTGCGCGCATCGCGACGATGCGCTGCCGAGGCGGCGCCTACGCGATGTGGCCCGGCTCGTCGGAACCCTGGGACGCGGGAACGCTTTTCGCGTGCCACTTCGAGCTGGAGGCGGCAACGGCGGGATTCGCGCTCTCCGCGCAGCGCCGCGCGGAGCTGAGCTCGCTGCTTTTCGGGCGCGCGACGGACACGCGTTCTCCGCTGGCGGAGCGCGCCTACGCGCTTTATCTCGCCGCGTCCGCCGGAAACGGCAGGGCGGCGGAAGCCGCGAAGGCGCTCGCGCGCGAGGCGGAAACGGCGGGCGACGCGTTCTCGCGCCTGCTCGCGGGAGCGGCGTCGGTAAAATCCGGGTACGCCGCCGAGGGCGCGAAGGAGATCGCCGCCGCCGCGGACGTCGCCGCAATCACGCGCGCGCCGGGCTCGGGAGCGACGTGCATCGACTCGCCCGTGCGCCGCGCCGGCGTCGCGCTGCGGCTGCTCTGCGAAATCGCGCCGGGCGACGCCGCGTGCCCGAAACTGGCGCGCTTCCTCGTCGAAAACATGCGCGCGAGCGGCTATTGGGGCACGACGCAGGCGAACGCGTGGGCGGCGTTCGGGCTCGCCGCGTTTCTCGCCGCGGACGGCGGCGCGGGCACGGAGAGCGCGCGCGTCTTCGTCGCGGGCGAGGAAAAGCCTTTCGCCGCTTCGATGAAGATCGCCGGCGGCAGCCCCGTCGTCGTGAAGAACACGGGAACGCGCCCGCTCTACGTCTTCGAGCGCACGCGCGAAACGCCGGAGCGCGCCGAGAACGTCGCCGCCGGGTTCACCGTCTCCCGCGAATATCTCGACGCGCGGGGCGAGCCCGTGACGTCGTGTGCGGCGGGAGATCTGCTCACGGTGCGCGTCCGCGTGCGCGCGGACGTCGCGTGCGAGAGCGCCGTCATCTGCGACCTGCTTCCGGGCGGGCTCGAAATCGAGGACGAGACGCTCGCGACGCGCGCCGCCGTGAACGCGCGCGGCGCCGAGGAAAAGACCTCGGGCTTCCATGAGCGCGCGCGCGAACGCCGCTACGACCGCTTCCTCGCGTTCGGCGCGTTTTCGCCGACGAGCGGCGAAAACCGGGAGACGACGCTGCTCTACCGCGTGCGCGCGACGACGCGCGGCGTCTTCGCCGTGCCTCCGGTGCAGGTCGAATCGATGTACGACGCCGACTGCCGCGGCACGGGCGCGCCCGCCGTTCCCGTGTTCGAAGTGAAGTGAGCGCGCGTCCGCGCCGCTTTCCGCCATGGCGCCGTTTCCGAAAAGACTCCGCAGAGCCGTCGCGATTTTTTCCGCGGCGGTCTGCGCGTGCGCGCTCGTCTTCGCCGCGCTTTGGGCGTGGGCGTTCCCGCGGATTTTCCGCTTCGACGACGCGCTGCTCGACGCGCGCTTTCCGGCGACGCTTTTCCGCGACCGCGCGGGAAATCCCGTCCACGTCGAACCCGGCGCGGACTGGACGCTGCGCTTTCCCGTGCCGCTATCGGAGCTGCCGCCGCACCTGATCGCGGTGACGCTCGCGGCGGAGGACCGCAATTTCTTCGGGCACGACGGCGTGGATCTCCGCGCGGCGGCGCGCGCGGCGTTTCAGCTCGCCGCGAACGGGCGCATCGTTTCCGGCGCCTCGACGGTGACGATGCAGCTGGTCGCGCTCGCCGAGGGGCGGCGGGAACGCTCCTTCGCGCGGAAGTTCGTGCAGATGTGCGAGGCGCGCAATCTCGAGCGGCGGAGGAGCAAGGAGGAGATTCTCGAGGAATATCTGAACCGTCTGCCCTACGGCGGAAAAATTTACGGCGTGGAGGCGGCGGCGCTCCACTATTTCGGGCATTCCGCGCGGGAGCTGACGCTCGCCGAATCCGTGATGCTCGCGGGCATTCCGCAGCGCCCGAACCGGCTGCGCCCCGACCGCTTTCCCGAGGCGGCGCGCGAACGCCGCGACCGCGTGCTCGCGATGCTCGTGCGGCAGGGCGCGCTTTCCGAGACGGAGGCCGCCGCCGTCGCGGCCGAGCCCCTGCGCTTCCGCGATTTTTCGCGTCCGGCGTTCCCGCGCGCCGCCGATCCGCAGTTCTTTCTCTGGCTGCGGGAACGCGAGCCCGGTCTGCGCGGCGAAGCGCGCACGACGGCGGACGCGACGGTAGGCGCCGTCGTCGAAACCGCCGTCCGCGCGGCGCTCGCCGAAAGCTTTTCCGTGCGCGACGGCGCTGCGGTCGTCGTCGAAAACGCGACGCGTTCCGTGCGCGCGTTTCTGGGCACGGCGGATTTTTCCGCGTCGCGCGACGGGCAGGTCAACGCGGCGCTGGCGCGGCGTTCGCCGGGCTCGCTGCTCAAGCCGTTCATCTTCGGCGAGGCGATCGACGCGGGGCTGCTCGTCGCGGACACCGTGCTCGACGATTCGCCGCTGACGCTAGCGGATTATCGTCCGGAAAATTTTTCGGGAACGTATCTCGGCAGAGTCTCCGCGCGGACGGCGCTGTCGAAATCGCTGAACACGCCCGCCGTGCGCGTGCTGCGCGCGCTCGGGCCCGAGCGCGTCTTCCGTTCGCTCGACGCGTTCGGCGTGCGTTTCGCGCCGGAGACGACGCCCGCGCGCGCGGGACTCGCGCTCGCGCTCGGCGGCGCGGAGACGAATCTCGTGCAGCTCGCCGAGGCGTACGCCGCGCTCGCCTGCGGAGGCGTTCCCGCGCCGCTGCGGCTGCTCGAAACGGACGCCGCCGTGCCCTCGCGCGGGCGCGTCTGGAGCGCCGGCGCGGCGGAAATGACGCTGCGCATGCTGCGGGAAACGCCGCTTCCGGGCGCGGAGCACCTGCGCGCCGCGTGGAAGACGGGAACGTCCAACGGCCTGCGCGACGCGTGGTGCGTCGCCGTGACGCCGGAATGGACGGTCGCCGTCTGGTTCGGCAACAAGAGCGGCGCGCCCGCGCCCGAGCTGGTCGGCGCCGAAATCGCCGCGCCCGTCGCGGGACAGATTCTCGCGGCGCTTTACCGCGGGCGCGTTCCCGCGCCGTGGAACGACGACGCGTTCTTCCGCGCCGAAAGGCTCTGCGCCGCGAGCGGACTGCGCGCGGGCGATTTCTGCGCGGAGACGCGGACGGGGACGGCGCTCGTCGGCGTACCGCTGCGCGTCTGCGGAAGCTGCCGCCCGACGGCACGCCGCGCGGATCTTTCGCGGGAGACGAAAATCCTGGAGCCGCGCGGCGGCGTCTATCGGCGCGGCGCGGACGGCAGGGCGCGCTTCGTCGTGCGCACCGTTCCCGCCGAGGCGCACTGGTATCTGGACGGCGCTTACCTCGGCGTCCGCCGTTCCGGCTCCGTGCTCGAGCTCGCTCCGGGCGCGCACGAGCTCTTCGTCTGGCCGGGTCCCGACTTCGCCTCCGCGAAGCTCTCCCTGGACGTGAAATGACCGCCGCCGCCTCAGCGGCGGAGGCCCTGGTAGATGCGCGGGACACGCTTCGTGATGGAGACGAGAGCCTCCCACGAAATGCAGTCGCCCCAGGCGCAGAACTCCCTGATCGAGACGGAGGCGCCGTCCGCCGAGCCGATGAGCGTGACGACGTCGCCGACGCGCGCGTCGGGAACGTCGGTGACGTCCACGAGCGTCTGGTCCATCGTCACGCGGCCGAGCACGGGCACGCGCGCGCCGTGCAGCAGGAAGCTCGCGCGGTTGCTCGCGGCGGTGGGAATGCCGTCGCCGTAGCCGGCGGTGACGATCGCGACGCGCGTCTCGCGTTCGAGCGTCTTCGTGCGGTTGTAGCTGACCGGCGTTCCCGCGGGCAGCGTCTTCACGAGCCCGACGCGGGAACGGAAGGAGAGCACGGGCTCCGGCGAAATCTTCTCGAAAAGCGTTCCCGGCGCGGGCGGCAGTCCGTACTGGAGAATGCCGACGCGCACGGCGTTGAACGGGCGCTCCCGCGAGAAGGTCTCAAGCCCGGCGGAGTTGTCCGCGTGAATCGTAAGTCTTTCGCGGATGCGCTCCGGAATCTTTTCGACGGCGGCGAGAAAGCGCGCGCGCTGCAGCTGCGTGTATTCGAACGAGGTGTCGGCGCTGGAAAAATGCGTGAACACGCCGCGGAAATCGACGCCCGGAAGCTCGGCGAGCAGCGCGGCGAGCGGCGCGGCGTCCTCGTGCCAGACGCCCATGCGCCCCATGCCCGTGTCGATCTTCAGGTTCACGGCGACGCGCGCGCCCCGCGACTCGGCGAGCGCGGAAAGGGCGCGCGCCTCCGCGGCGTCGGAGACGGCGACGGTGAGCCGGTCGGCGACGGCGGATTCCGCCTCTTCCGGCAGCGTGGGACCGAGAACGACGATCTCGGACTGCGGCGCGACGTAGCGGACGTCCGCGCCCTCGCGCGCGTTGGCGACGGCGAAGGCGTTGACGCCGCACTGCAGCAGGCGCTCGACGATGTGCCCGACGCCGTGCCCGTAGCCGTCCGCCTTGACGACGGCGATGTAGCGGATGTGCGGCGGGAGCGACGCCTTGATTTTTCCGACGTTGCGCTCGAAGGCGGGCAGATCGATTTCCGCCCACGCGCGCGGAAGATGAGAAACGGCGTTCATGACGATTTCGCGTTCTAAGGATTTCCCCGGGAAAAAGACTCACGCTCCCGCGCGCGCGGGGAAGCGCGACGGGCGTCTGTAGGGCGCGACGGGAACGATCTCGTAGCCGACGACGGCGGGATCCTCCGCGAGCTTCCGGAACGCCTCCGCGGGGAAAAACGCCGTCATGCCCTCGCCGAGATCGGCCTGCACGAGGGCTTCGCGCGCGTCGTCCGCCGCGAACGCGAGCGCGATTTCCGTGCCGCCGGGGCTGTTCGCGACGTGCGGCAGCAGCCTGTCCGCGAGGAAGGCGCGGACGGCTTCCGGCGCGGCGCCGTCGAGGACGAAGACGATCTTCTTCAGCAGCACGGGCACCTGGCGCTTCAGCGAGGAGATGCGCGTGGCGGTGAAGCGCCACTCGGCCTCGCCCCCCTCCTTCTTCGGCTTCGCGAAGCGCAGCTCGCCGTCGATCGCGAGGACGGCGCCGTCCTCGAGCACGGTGCCGTCCTCGAGCATCGCGCCGCTCTTGACGAGGCGGCCGTCGGCAAGCTGCATTCCCGGCGTGACGAACTTGAGGTTGACGACGTCGCTGAAGCAGAAGACGTCGTAGGAGTCCATATGCGTTTCGAGAAAGAGCGTCAAGTACTTGCGGCCGTCCTTGGAGGTCTTCACCTTCACTTCGGAGCACATGCCGCAGAGGCGGACGTTGTGCCTTTCGTAGCGGGAGAGGCGGCATTCCCCGAACGGTCCCGAGAACGTCGTCAGCGCGCGGTCGAGCTTCACGAACGCGTCGAGCGGATGCCCGGAAAGGTAGAAGCCGAGCAGCTCGCGCTCCCAGCGGAGCTTTTCCGCCTCGGACATCGGCGTTCCCGTGCGCGTGATGAGGTCGCTGTTGAGATCCGCGCTGACGTCCCCGCCGAGCATGTCGAAGAGCCCGAGCTGGCTCGCGTCCTCCTCTTCCCTGGAGAAGGAATTGCGCACGGCGTCGGCGGAATCGAGCAGATGGCGGCGGTCCTCGAAGATATCGCAGCCGTCGAACGCGCCCGTGACGATGAGCGCCTGCAGCCCGCGGCCGAACTGGATCTTCTGCTCCCGCCGCACGCCGGAGTCGTCCACCGTCACGACGCGGACGCGCGCCATGCGCTGCATGAAGTCGAGAAAGCTCTTGTATTTCCCGTTCGCCCTGCGCTCGCGGATGATCTCCTCGGCGACCTTTTCGCCGAGCCCCTTCAGGCCGCCGAAGCCGAAGCGGATCGCGTTGTTCGCGGCGTCCGGCGCGAAGCCGAGCAGCGAGGAATTGACGTCGGGCCCGAGCACGCGGATGCCCATGCTTTCGCACTCGCCGATGAAGAAGAGCATCTTCTCCGGGTTGCCGGTTTCGGAGTCGAGGACGGACGCCATGAACTCCACCGGATAGTGCGCCTTCAGCCAGCCCGTCTGGTACGCGATGTAGGCGTAGCAGACGGAGTGCGACTTGTTGAACGCGTACTGCGCGAACGCCTCCCAGTCGCCCCAGATCTTTTCGCAGAGCGCGGTCGCCTTCTTCGGGTCGTTCCCGCAGACGTCCGCCTCCATGAACTTCGGGTTCGAGAGACAGCCGGAGATGAACTTCTCCTTCAGCTTCGCCATCATGTCCGCCTGCTTCTTGCCCATCGCCTTGCGGAGCGTGTCGGACTCGCCGCGCGTGAACTGCCCGAGCGCGCGCGACTGCAGCATGACCTGCTCCTGATAGACGGTGATGCCGTAAGTGTCCTTCAGATACGTCTCCATCAGCGGATGGTCGTACACGATCGGCTCCTCGCCGTGCTTGCGCCGGATGAACTGCGGAATGTACGCCATCGGGCCCGGGCGGTAGAGCGCGTTCATCGCGACGAGGTCCTCGAAGCGGTTCGGCCGCAGCGCCATGAGGTGCTTCTTCATGCCGCCGGATTCGAACTGGAAGAGCGCCGTCGTCCTGCCCGCGGAAAAGAGCTCGAAGGTCTCGCGGTCGTCCATCGGGATCTTGTCGATGTCGATTTCCCTGCCCGTGGATTCGCGGACGTTCGCGAGCGCCGCCTTGATGATCGTCAGCGTGCGCAGGCCGAGAAAGTCCATCTTGATGAGCCCGATCGGCTCGACGAAATGCCCGTCGTACTGCGTCGTGAGCAGGCTCTCGCCGTCCGTCGGCATGACGGGAATCGTCTCCGTGAGCGGGTCGCGGCTGATGAGAATGCCGCACGCGTGGACGCCGTTCTGCCGCACGGTGCCGTCGAGCACGTTCGCGAGGCGCATCGTGCGCGCGACGAGCGGCTCGGGCGCGTCGAGCTTTTCCTTCAGCTCGGGCACCTCCTCCATCGCCTTGAACATCGTGATCTTCGGCGTCGAGGGAACGAGCTTCGCGAGCGCGTTCGCCTCCGGGAGCGGCAGCTCGAGCACGCGCGCGACGTCCTTGATCGCGCTCTTCGGCGCCATCACGCCGAACGTGACGATGTGCGAGACGTGGTCCTGCCCGTACTTGCGCGTGACCCATTCGAGCACGCGCTGCCGCCCGGCGTCGTCGAAGTCGATGTCGATGTCGGGCATGGAGATGCGGTCCGGATTCAGAAAGCGCTCGAACAGCAGGTCGTACTTCGTCGGGTCGATGCCGGTGATGCCGAGGCAGTAGGCGACGACGCAGCCCGCCGCGCTCCCGCGCCCGGGGCCGACGATGACGCCGAGCCCGCGCGCCGCCGCGATGAAGTCCTGCACGATCAGAAAGTATCCCGGAAAGCCCATCGTGCGGATCGTGTTCAGCTCGAAGTCGATGCGCTCGCGCACCTCCGCGGGAACGCCGCCGGGCCAGCGCCGCGCGGCGCCCTCGAGCGTGAGGTGTTCGAGATAGTCGCTCTCGAGCTTGATGCGCAGCACCTTTTCGTAGCCGCCGAGCTTTTCGAAGCGGTCCGCGCCCCATAGAGCGACGAGCGCCGCCTCGTCGAAGCGCTTCGCGTATTCCGCCTCCGTGCCGAAGCTCTCCGGAATAGGGAAAAACGGCATGATCGGCGGCGAGTCCAGCTCGTATTCCTCGACCTTGTCGGCGATCTCCGTCGTCGCGCTCAGCGTCTCCGGGCAGTCGCGGAAAAGCGCGAACATCTCCTCCTTGCTCTTGAACCATTCCTGGCGCGTGTAGCGCATGCGGTTCTCGTCGGAGAGCTTTTTGCCCGTGCTCAGACAGAGCAGAATCTCGTGCGCGTCCGCGTCCGCCTCGTCGAGAAAATGCACGTCGTTCGTCGCGATGACCTTGACGCCGATCTTCTTCGCGAGCGCGAAGATCCCCTCCGCCGCGCGCACCTCGCGCAGATAGACTTCGCGCGTCTCCTCCGTGCTGTGCTCGCCGGAATTCGGGTGGCGCTGAATCTCGAGATAAAAATCGTCGCCGAAGACCTTTTTGTACCACAGCGCCGCGGCCTCCGCCTTCGCCTCGTCCTTGGCGAGGAGCGCGCGCGGAATCTCGCCCGCGATGCACGCGCTCGAGCAGATCAGCCCCTCGTGGTAGCGCTCGAGCAGCTCCTTGTCCACGCGCGGGCGGTAGTGAAAGCCTTCCGTCCAGCCGAAGGAGACGAGCTTCACGAGATTGCGGTAGCCCGTCAGATTCTTCGCGAGCAGAATCAGGTGGTCGCCGGAGCGGTCGATCTTCTCGTCGACGCCCGGAGGCAGATTCCTGCCCTTGTCGAAACGCGTGCGCCGCGCGACGTACACCTCGCAGCCGATGATGGGCTTGATCTTCATCTCTTTCGCGCGGCAGGCGTCGTAGAAAAGCTTCGCGCCGAACATGTTCCCGTGGTCCGTGAGCGCGACCGCGCGCATGCCCAGCTCCTTCGCCTTCTGCACGAGCCCCTTCGCGAGCAGCGTCTTCGTCTTCTTGTCGGAGACGCTCGCGATGCGCGTCGCCCCGTCGAGCATCGAATACTGCGAATGCACGTGCAGGTGCACGAAATCCGGCGCCTCGCCGCCGCCGACGTCCGCGCCCGCCGCGGGCGACGCCTCCTCGCGGAGCGTCTCGGGCTCGCGCCCGGACGCGTTCGCGTAAGGCGCGGCCTGCGCGGAAAGGTCGAAATTCAGATCTGTGCTCATGGCGTGGGGAAAGGGGGGAAATTTTTTCGTGGGCGCGGGAACGCGCGCGGCGTCACCAGTGCGGCGGTTTCTCGTTCGCGGGCGCGGAATCGGCGTCGCCAAGGCCGAAGCTCTCCGTCTTTTCGGCGAGCCGGCGCAGCGCCTGCGTCAGACGGTCGATCGCCCTGCCCTGCTCGACGATCACCTCGTTCTGCTTGGAGACGTAATCCTCCAAAAACGTGATTTTGACTTCGAGCTCCCGAAGCCGCGCCTCCGTCTCCGCGTTCCCGTTCATCGCCGGAACTCCTTCCTTCGCGCGCGCGCCGCTCCGCCCGCGGACGCGCCGACGCCGCGGACGGCGGCGCCCGCGGCGTAAGGAAGCGGCAATGCGGATTGCGTTCGGAACATAAAAATCGAGAGCGCGAGCGTAGCGGACGCGCCCGGAAATGTCGAGGGCGGACGCGCCCCGCCCCGACCGTTCCCGCGGGAACCATCCGTTCGAATCCGGTTTCCGCATGCTCCTCGCCGCATGCGGAATTCTTTCTCGGCGAAAAGAGCGGCAAAGCCCGCATTTCGGTTTTAGTTTCTTGACTCGCCCGGAAGAAACCTCCGCAATAGCGGGCATTCTGATGAATTCGCGCTTCGGAAAACCTTTCGTCTTCGTTCTGCTCGCCGCCGTCTCCGCGGGAACGGGCGCGGGAGTTTTCGCACTGCTCGACTCTTGCGCGCGGGAACGGGAAAACGCGGGAACGCTCGTTGCCTCCGATTCGCTTTTCCGGAAAATTCCCGGCGGGAACGCGCTTTTTTCCTCGTTCGAATTTTCGCCGCAGGCGCGCCGCGCCGTGCTGATGCTCGCCCGCGAGCCCGAGAACGACGCCGAATACGCGCGCTGCCGCGCCGCGCTGAAGCGCCTCCGCGAAAGTCTGCCCGAGGGCGACCGCCTCGTGCTCGCCGACGACACCGGGCGCACGCTGCTCGAACGCGCGCCGACGCGCTCGCGCAAGGTCTTCGACCTCGCCGACGAGCTGAAGATTCTCCGCGTCCGTCTCGGGAGCGTTCCCGTGCATTATTTCCCGAGCGATTCCGCGCGCGGCAGAGTGCGGCTCGACGTGTGGCAGGGCGACGCGGAATTTCCCGTGCCCGCGCCGTCGGCGGCTCCGGCGAAGGGAGGTGCGCGATGAGGGCGGGAACGCTGCTGCTCTGCGCGGCGATCGCCGCCTGCGTTTCCGCGGGCGTCGCCGCGCTCGTCTGGCTCGGAGTGAACGTGCGGGAAATCCGCGCGACGCGCGAGGCGGAGATCCGCGCCGCGCGCGTCGTCGAGCTGACGCAGGCGCGCGAGACCGAGATTTTCCGCGAGTGGACGCGCTTCGCGGAGGCGCTCGACGCGATTCCGCCGGAGGATTTTTCCGAGGCGGCGGTGCGCGACGCCGCTTCGCGCGCGGGCGCGGCTCTGCCCGTGAAGGCGCTCGCGGACGCGCTTCCGCACTCGGCGGGAACGCCCGCGGAACTCGGCGAAAAATTTTCCGCGTTCCGCGCGGACGGCGATTATTTTCTGATGCGGCGCGTCGTCGGGAGCGGGAACGCGCAGGGCGTCGTCCTTTCGGCGGACGCGCTTTTCCGCGCGTTCGAAGAGGAGTCGCGGGAACGGCTGGCGCGCACGGAAAACGCCGTGATGCGCGTCGTTCCCGTCGCGGAGGCGCGCGGCTTCGGCGTCGTGCGCGGGCTGCCCGGCGCAAAGCTGGAGTTCGACCTCGCGCCGCGTCCGCATGCGGAATCCGTCGCGGCGGAGCGCGCCGTGCTTCTGGCGCTCGCGGGCGCGGCGGCGATGCTCGCCGCGATTTTCGCGCTCGCCGTGCGCGTGTTTCTGCTGAGCGAAAAACGCTATCTGTTCGCCTCGTCCGTCTCGCACGAGCTGAGGACTCCGCTCGCCGAGCTCCGCCTCTGCGCGGAAACGGCGCACGAACGCTGCGGCGATTCCGCCGTGCGCTGCGAGCTGGACCGCATCTGCCGCAGCGCCACGGAACTGACGGAGATCGTCGAAAACCTGCTCCTGTTTTCCCGCATGCGTTCGGGGAAATTCCGCGTTCCCGCGGCGGAAATTTCCGTGGAAGCCCTTTTCGAACGCGTCTCCGGGCGCATCGCCGACCGCCTTTTCGCGGCGGACATGGACGTGATCTTCGACGTCGAGCCCGCCGCGCGGGAACGCCGCCTCTTCGTCAACGCGGAGACGCTCGGCCGCATCCTTTTCAATCTCGCGGATAACGCCGCGAAATACGCGTTTCGCACCGGGGGCGACAATCTGGTCGCGTTCCGCGCGCGCGTCGCGGGGCGGCGGATCTTCATCGACGTCGCGGACGAGGGGCCGGGGATTCCGCCCGAGGTCCGCGCGCGGCTCTTCACGCCTTTTTCGGGCGGTTCCGCGTCGCGCGGGTTAGGTCTCGGGCTGGCGATTTCGGCGCGCGCCGCGCGCGCCTTCGGCGGACGCCTCTTCCTGCAGAAAAGCGATTCCGCGGGAACGACCTTCCGCCTCGAACTGCCTTTGCTCGGCAAATGACGCCGGGGCCTGCGTTCCCGAGGAGTAATACGTTTGACAACGCGGGCGATAATCCTAGTATCAAAGCCAACGTCCTGATTATCACTGTCTTTATGAAGTTCGGAGCTCGCTCCGGCGCAGGGAGAAAGGGACATTTTTTTTTGCGCTTATGACACCGAGATTCTCAATTTTAATCGACGGCGGGTTCTTCACGAAAAAATTTCGGGGCGAGAACAGACGTTTCCCCGCCGCTTCGGATGTCGTCGACGTCGTTCGCGGCATCATATCCGCCTGTCCGGAAGTCGCCGGCAAAGAATTGCTCCGCGTGTTTTACTACGACGCGCGTCCTCTGCTGAAAAAGATTCAGAATCCGGTGACGCAGAAAAACGAAGATTTCGCGGCTTCGGAGCTCGCGAAAAACGCCACGAAGCTTCATGGAGACTTGTCGATTACTCCGAATTTCGCGATGCGTTTCGGGGAGCTGAAACTCTTTAAGTGGACGGCGACGTTTGACGGGAAAAAGCATTCTCCGGATATCGAGGCTCAAAAAGTCGAAACTGATTTCGGCGACTGGAAGCCGCATTTCACGCAAAAAGGCGTGGATCTGAGAATCGGGCTCGACGTGGCGGAAATGGCCTTCAAGAGAAGCGTGGACACGATCATTCTGTTTTCCGGGGATACGGATCTGGTGCCCGCGATGAAGCTCGCCAGGCGGGAAGGGCTCCGCGTGATAACGGTCGTTCCGAAAGTCGGCGGCTTGTCTTCTTCCCTTCTCGAACATTCGGACGGCGGGGTGGAAATCAGCCTGAAGAAATAAGTTTTCCTCGCGCGGCGGCGCCCGCCGGGCATTATTGACGATGCCGTCCTTCCGAAAAATGTCTCCAAAAATCCTTTACGTCGAAGACAATTCCGTGATCCGCGAACGCGTCGCGGCGCATCTGCGCGCCGAGGGCTTCGGCGTGATCGAGTGCGCGGACGCGACGGACGCCCGCCGCGCCTTCGCCGAGGCGGATTTCGCGCTCGCGCTGCTCGACGTGATGCTGCCCGACGGGAACGGCATCGCGCTGCTGCGCGAACTGCGCGCCGCCGTCGGCGAGAGCGTTCCCGTCGTCATCGTCTCCGCGCTCGGCGAGATCGACGAACGCGTCTCCGGGCTGGACGCGGGCGCGAACGACTACCTCGCCAAGCCCTTCAGTCTGCGCGAGCTTTCCGCGCGCATCCGCGCCGCGCTGCGCGTCTCCTCCGCGGCGGGGCGGGAACGGCGCGAACCCGCGGCACGCCTGCGGCTCGACGGCGGATTTCTGGACTGTGCCCGCGCGTGCGTCGTCCGCGGCGACGGAACGGAGATCGCGCTGAGCCTGCGCGAGTTTTTTCTGCTGCGGCGGCTCGCGGAGGAGGCGGGACTCGTCGTGCCGCTTTCGGAGCTGCTCGCCGCCGTATGGAAGACGGATCCGGGAAAAACCGTTTCTCGGAGCCCGGTTGTCTTCGTGTCCCGCCTGCGCCGCAAGCTTTCCGGCGTCTGCGAAATCGAAGCCGTCCGTGGCCTCGGCTACCGCCTCGCCCCGCGTTCCCGCGACTGATTCTCCGCCCGCAGGCGCCTCCCTTTGCGCGGAGAAAGGTTACATTTTTTTTACCTTTGATCGCTTGCTTTTTGCTTCGGGAGGGTTTTGCCTATAAATCAAGAGCGGGGGCGGGAACGGTTTCCGCGCCGCTCGAAAATCCCTTCACCCCCTTGAAAGAAAGACTTGAATCGATGAAAAACAGATCCGCGTTCTTGGATTTCAGCTCCGCCCCGCGTTCCCGCGCGGCGGCCGGGACGTCGGTGAATTACGGATACGCGGCGACAGGCGGCTTTCGGGCTGCGCCTGCGGGAACATGCTCGATCACCTACAACGCGCAGAACCGCCCGGTCAGCTTCCGCAACGACGCGACGGACACGCTCGTCGAGTGCGCGTACGACTACCGCGGGCGGCGATGCACGAAGAAGGTGACCGTCGCGGGAACGGTCGTTCTGCACCAGCGCTACATCTACCGCGAATATCTGCAGATCGCCTGCGTGGATCTGACGCGCGCCGCGCATCCCGCGCTGTGGCTCGTGCTGTGGGATCCGACGCGGCCGACCGCGACGCGCCCGCTCGCGATTCAGAAGGACGGCTCGTGGTTCACCTACGGGCACGACGTCACGAAGAACGTGTGGGAAGTCTTCGGGCCCTCCGGCTACGTCCGCACGAGCTACGACTACGCTCCCTTCGGCGCCGTCACGGCTTCCGGCGACGTCACGCAGCCCTTCCAATGGTCGTCCGAGTTCTACGACTCCGAACTCGGTCTCGTCTATTACAACTACCGCCACTACTCCCCGACCGACGGTCGCTTCCTTTCCCGCGACCCCATCGAAGAACAAGGCGGTTTGAATCTGTACGTGTTTGTCAGGAATATTCCAACCCAATTTTCAGATACACTTGGGCAATCCTTGTTTGGTTTAGATTTTGACTACACGTCAAGTCTTCAAGTAGGCGGGTGTTTGCCAATCCCAGCAGCGCCCGGCGTCTCTATTTGCCTGACGGGCGGCTATACAGTTACGGTTGGCGAATGTTGTCAGGGATGCGCTAAAAAACGAATGACCGAGATAAGTGGAGATATAAATATTTCAGTGTCTTTCGGTGTTCCCTCGCTTCTGTCTCTTTCTTATACGCATGGCGTTGTTATAGAAAGTGATAATCCTCCCAAGTGCCCTACCACTACAGGAGGGATAAAGGGGAGCGCCTTTGTCGGATTTAACTTCGGTTTCGCAAATGGACAATGCACCTATGACATGAGCAAAGATTCTTGGTCTTGCAGCACAAGTCTTCAGTTTAACCCTCAGTTCAATGTTTATGGAGGCGGCGCTATAAACTTTTATAAAATTATTATCCAATGAAACAAAGGGGACGCATGGACTTTTATGATATTGTAATCGGATTTTACCGCCGAACGCTTCCGATCGCTTTCATTTTTGCCATACTGGTCTTTCCAGCCGCGATTCTTCTGTCTGTAAAAGGACTCAAAACTGTCAGCGTTGTCGCCGCTTTTGCATGCATGCTATGCTTAGCGCTGATTTTGTATCGAGGAATTATTAAGGAAATGAGGAATTTTTCTTTTTGTTGTCCTCAATGCGGTGTCCATTTGCACATAAACTTATTATCGTGGAAAGCAACGGATGTTTATATTTGCCCTTGCGGATATGCTTTCTGTAAGAATTATGAGTTTACGCATAATGGAGCGTTGCCGTCCAAAGTCCGGGAAGGGAACGGACAAGCGCAGAAAAATGAAATACAGTTAAACGTGATCTCTGAGGAAAATTCGTGAAAAGAGAACGTAAACCAGACGTCGAATACGGCATGGGATCGCACAGTGATTCTTCTTCGCAATCCGACGTTCCCTCTCCGCAGGAAATCGCGTCGCAAAGCGCTCCTTCGTCGGGAAGCGACAGGAGTGTGTCGCTTCTCCCATTCTCTCCGACCTATGACGCCGACGGAAACGCGACGCTGATCCGCACAGCCACGGGAACGTGGCAAATCGCCTACAACGGCGAAAACCGCCCGATCCGCTTCGAAAACGCGGCGTCGCAGACCGTCGTCGAGTGCGCCTACGATTCGCAGGGACGCCGTTTCGAAAAGAAAGTGACCGTCGCGGGAACGGTGACGCTGCACGAACGCTATGTTTACGACGGCTATCTGCAGATCGCCGCCTTCGACGTCGCGGAAGATACCTCGCCGGAAGGCGAATCAACAGGCGGAGAATCCGCCGAATCAACTCTCGGCTCTCAACTTTCGCTCAAGCGCGTCGTCTACTGGGATCCCGAAGAACCGACCGCGACGCGCCCGCTCGCGATTCAGAAGGACGGCTCGTGGTTCACTTACGGGCACGACATCACGAAGAACGTGTGGGAGGTCTTCGGGCCCTCCGGCTACGTCCGCACGAGCTACGACTACGCGCCCTTCGGCGCCGTTTCCCCGAGGGGCGACGTCACGCAGCCCTTCCAATGGTCGTCCGAGTTCTACGACTCCGAACTCGACCTCGTCTATTACAACTACCGCCACTACTCCCCGACCGACGGAAGGTGGCTTTCCCGCGACCCAATCGAGGAAGAAGGAGGATTGAATCTGTATGCGATTTCAGAGAATAAACCTATCTATAAATGGGATGTTTTAGGCAAATCTGGTTCTTGTCCGTGTGAGGACGATTGTGAGAAAAAAGCAGAAGAAGAACGAAAAATTTGTTTGATTAACGCTCAAAATTTATACGAGAAAACTCTTGAATCATTAAACCACGACTATGAAGTGATGACAGAAAAAATCGATATGCTTCAAGATGAATGCCTAAAAAAATGTCAGATGAATTTTGAGAAGAGATCTCCAGTGCAAAATACTTGCGTGTATATTTGCAAGCATTTTATAGGTCGTCTCGAGGATGCTCATTATGGCATTTATTTTGCAGCAATAGTAAATAATGAAATTTCCTTTTGGGGTAATAAAAGGCAGTGTGAAAACGGCTATTATCTTTCTCTGCTTCGCTGCCGAATGATGAAGAATTAAACAGCCGAACAAAGAATTAAAAATGAGCTTTTTTATTGCAACCTTCTTTTTGACTCAAAGTATAATTTTCTCGTTCTTTACTATTGGACGGGGGGCTGGAATGGGATGTACCACCTTGACGATACTTCTCGTTCTTCTTTGTGTCGAATTTGTAGGCGGGTACAAAAGAAAGGTTTTATTAAAAAAAATATTTATATTCTTCGCCTCTGCATTATTGGCGACAACTTATTCGATTCCTTTTGTTTTATTCGTAAATCAATAGGAGGTTTTTAAGCGTGATCTGCTCACGAATATTACGATTATCCACAGGTTTTGATAAGTTCTTTTTGCATACTTACAGCCACGACGCGCTCGGTCGCGTTTCCGCGCGGACGCAGACGCGCGGGAGCGCCGCCGGCGTCGCCTCCCCGAAGCGTCCGCGCGCGCAAAGAAACATTGCATTTTTTTAATCTTTGAATGCTTGCGTTCCGTGGCGGGAATGTCTTTTCTGAAAAGGCGATGATTCGAACGAAAAGCAGATGCTCCGCCCCGCGTTCCCGCGTCTTCCGCCGAAAGCGCGCGACGCGTCTGCGCTCCGCTTCGACCGCGACGCGCCCGCTCGCGATCAACGTCCTCGGCGACAACCTCTATTTCCCGACCGTGGATCTGACGAAGAACGTCTGCGAGCTCGTAGATTTCTACGGGGACATAGCGGCGACCTACGACTACGCGCCTTTCGGCGCCGTCGCCGCGGGAACGCCTTCCGGCGCAGCCGTTCCCGCGAACCCGTTCCAATGGTCGTCCGAGTTCTACGACTCCGAACTCGGTCTCGTCTATTACAACTACCGCCACTACTCGCCCTCCCTCGGCCGCTTCCTCTCCCGCGACCCAATCGAGGAACAGGGCGGGCTGAATCTGTATGTATTCGTAGGGAATAATTTTTCTAACGGAGACTATTTAGGAACGATTTCTATCACTGGTGCGGGGGACTACTCTTGGAATGTGCCGACTCCTATTACAGGTTTATTTGTACGAGTCTCTCTTGGTGTAGAAGGTTCATGGTTCACATGTTGTAAAGGTGGAAAGGAAGTAAAGATGATCTCATTAGGAGGAGAAATCAGTATAGAAGCTGTAACAGGGAGCGCTTTTAAAGGAAAGGTTCGAGTAAAGAATTCTAGAGGTTCTAAATGTCGAGATAGGAAAACAGGACGTTTTGTTAAATGCCCGGAGGACGGGAAAGGAGGGGGTGTAGCAGTAGGAGATTTTATTGGGGATAGCAAGGAATGCCCTAAGTCTACGTTTTATTTTCAGGCTTCAATTGTCGGGACATTTTCCGTTGGCGTAGGACTAATTGGTGGCAGCGGAGGATTTGATTTTCCTATATATCCTAAAGTCTCCGTTCCGGATCTTAATATCGGTTATTCTTATGGTACTGTTGGTGCAGAGGTAACTTTAGGTGTTAAAGGAGAATTTCGGGCGGTTCTTTGGGAAGGTGACTCCGTATCAATTTGAAAGATTCTAGGAGATTAAAAATGAAGAAGTTGCTTTTATTAAGTGCTTTGCTTAGCGTTTCCGTTGCTGGCTTTGGAGAAATATGGAAAAGCGCGGCTTTGAATATTAGAAATGACGGAAGCGCGGGGCGGGCTGTCGTTTATGCGGGGGACAACCCTGTCGAGATTGTCACGTTTTCGGCGGACGATTCACAGGTCGTTTGCACTTTACATCGGTTTAAAAACATAGAAAGCAAGACGCTAAGCGTTCGGGCGACAGTGGCGGCGAATTTCAAGTTCATTGAACATGAAACAGACGGCGGTGTCGATTTGAGCGAAATCACAAGTGTTGCGCCGAGCGCGAAAGAAACGCAGCAATGGATAAAAAAATTTAAAAATGCAGTGGAGCAGCGGGACGGCAACGCGGTTTGTCGGCTTTACTTTTCAAAAAAAGACGGAACAAATCCTGACGTTGAAATAAACACGTCCGATGGTTTCAGAAAAATGTCAGACCTTGTCAGGCAAATGTTTTCCACCTCGAAGAAGGTGGAGATTTTGTCGGAAATAACGTTTCTGAGAGGAAAAAATTTTACGATGATTTGTGGGAAACGCGGCAGAATCGAGATTTCCGTTGACGGAGCTCCTGCGTGGTTCATGCCGATCTTTATTTACAAGAAAAACACTTCCGGCGCGATTGAAATTTTGTAAGCTTAGGAGCGATTTTTCTCCGAATGAAAACTGAAATTGAGAGAAGAGCGCATTTCCGTTCCTATGTTCGCCGACATGTGTTTTCACGTCTTTATGGGAGAAGCGATGTTCCTGTCACTAGTGTCCACTAAAAATCAGTTCAAGGACTGGGTCGTCCACGGAA
>JBJEVQ010000012.1:0-2462 GCA_051884495.1 Candidatus Spyradosoma sp. | reverse complement strand
GGGTTCGAATCCCTCTCTCTCCGCCATTTTCGGAGGCGATCGCGAGGTCGCCTCCTTTTTTTGCGATGCGGGGGAATCTGACGGCGGGCCCGTTGTTCTTTTGGGTCTGCTGTGTCATATCTGAGCCCGAATTTGAGCCTTTTTTCCGAGGAGGGCAAGGATTTTTCGCGTTGCCTTGATTTCCGTTTTTCGGTTCTTTACGGTTCAAAAATCATGAAGATCGCGAAAAACATGTATTTTTTCCCGAACAGGAAGCGGCAGCCCTGGGTGTTCGAACGGCGCGTGGACGGGCGGCGCGTGTCGCGCTGCTTCGCGACGCGCGAGGCGATGGAGGCTTTTGCCGGAGCGGTTTCGGAGGAAGCGCCCGCGGCGAAAGTGAGCTGCGCGGACGCGGAGCTGCTGCGCAAGATCCGCGCCGTGTGCGGGGATTTCGACCCGCTGCGCGCCGTGTTGTGGTGGAAGCGGCACTACGTGGAGCCGGTGGGGGACGTTCCCCCGGCGGACGTCGCGTTCGGGCGTTTCGTCGAGTGGCTTCGGGAGACGGGGCGGAGCGCGACGCACCTGCGCACGATCGAGCGCGACGGGCGCAAGTTCCGCGCCTACTGGCGGGGGCGCGAGCTGAGCAGCGTGCGCGGGAGCGAGCTCAGCGACTGGCTTTTTTCGCATCGCGATCTTTCGCCGCGCTCGCTGCGCAATCTCTGGGACAGCGTGCGCAATTTTCTTTCGTGGTGCAAGTCGGCGCGGCGCTGGATCCTCGAAGTTCCCTCGGTGGACAGGCGGCTGTTCCCGCGCGTGCAGTCGGCGCGCGTGGAGATCTGGAGCTGCGCGGAGGCGGAGTTCGCGCTGCGCTGGCTCGAAGAGCGCCACCCGCGGCTCGTGCCGTTTTTCGCGCTGCGGCTCTTCGCCGGGCTGCGCACGAGCGAGGCCTCGAAGATGCGCTGGGAGTGGATCGACTTCGAGCGGCGCACGATCCGCGTGCCCGCCGAAATCTGCAAGACGCGCGACGACTGGCTGATCTTGCCGCAATACCTGCCCGACGGCGGCGCGACGGTCTTCGCCTGGCTCGCCGCCTACCGCCCCTACTCGCGCGGGCGCGAGACCGTGCCCTCGCCGTGCACCAAGACGCAGATGCGCATCTCCGCCGCGTGCCGGTGGAAGACGAACGTGCTGCGCCACACCTTCGCGACGATGCTTTCTTCCTGGAACATGGACGACGGCAAGACGATCCTGGCGACGCGCCACACCAACACGCGCACGCTCTTCATGCACTACAAGGGCGTGAATCAGCCGCGCGAGGAGGCGGAACGCTTCTTCGCCCTGCGCCCGCGCGCAGGCGCGCAAGCCGCTCCGACGAATCAGCGTCTCGTTGCGCGCCTCGATGCGCAGAAAAGGCAGGAGCATTCTCCGGCCGCGTAGTGCCTCACGCCGACTATTTTCCCCTTCTTGCGGTCTACAATCGGGAGCAGCGGATTCAGCAGCGTCGAATCTCCCTTCTCGATCGCACGGCGGAGCGCGAACGCGCACAAATCCGCGATCTGAATCATTCCCGTAAGTTCGCTCGAGACGAAAAGCGGCGTCTCGATAAGGTGATCCACTCCGGAAAGAAACGTTCCTTCGCGATAGAATTTCTTCATGTTCCGCGTCAGCTGATCGGCGACCGACGGATTGTTGTCGTAAATCAGCAGGCCGCGTTTTTTCTTGTTTTTCGACATCGACGAAAGATAGCTTTCGACGCGCACGACGACTTGCTCGAACGCCTGCGTCATCGGCGTCAGCACGGGCTTCGGCGGTTTGTATCCGTTCTTGTCTATCACCTCCGCGAAAAGCCGCGCCGCCTTCCATTTTCCTACCATACACGCCAGATCCATGAGAAAACGCCTCCGCTCGGCGAGACTCAAGTGAACGTAGTCCTGCGTGTGCTCGTTGTTCTTCTTCAGCTGCTTCACGTCCTTGCCTGCGCTCCGCCGCTTCGACACCGCCGCCGCGCGGGCTCGGTCTACGGCCGCCACGCGATCCGGCCAACTCATGGATTCAAAGCCCGGAATCGCTTCCTGCTCCGGATACTCGCGCGCCATCCATGCGACGTGAATCTCCTTGTCCGCAATCCCGTAGCTCGTCTTGAGCTGGCGGATCTGCTTGTCGAAACGCGTCCAGGAGCCTACGGGAATACCCACGGCCGCGAGCGTGAACGTGGGCGAGTTGCCGGGGATTTCAGCCGTCCCGCTTTCGTCTAAATAAAAAAGGTACATGGCAAAAAAAATGCGACCGAGCGGAAAAGAAATTTCCAACGGGACGAAACGACCCTGCTCGGACGCACTCTCAAGACAAGCGGTTTTTCTACCGAAAATCAATAAAAAATCGCGGCGGAGACGTCTCCGCCTCCGCCGCTCGCTCTTTGCTTGTTTAACCCAAATTTACGCGCCTTCCAGCGCCGCGACGCGCGCCTCGATGGCGTCCAGACG
>JBJEVQ010000011.1:0-2471 GCA_051884495.1 Candidatus Spyradosoma sp. | reverse complement strand
AGCCGCGTCACCGCCAGGTCGCGATTGCGGACATCGACTTCGCGAATGTAGTCGCCGAGGCGCTTGTATTCCGTCTTATTCATCGGCGGCGTCTCCCTTTTCGCGGCGTTTCACCTGCTCTTCGAGTTCGAGCAGAAACCGGTCGTAGTCCGACACGAAAAGGCGGTCCTGAACGATGCGGTATTTTTCGAACTCGGTTTCGGCGTGCAGTTTCGCCGCTTCGGCGGTGACCGTTCCGGCGTCCTTCAGCAGCCCGAACTCGAACATTTCGATGAAGCGGTTGAGGCGCGTCTCCCAATCCTGCATGGTCAGCGGGATTCTGCGCTTCGCCATGGATTCCGCGAAATCAAGATAAGCGGAAACCATGCGGTTGAGTTCCCGCATTTCCGTTTCGCTCAGATAATTTTTCGCGACGGAGACGTCCGAACGCCGGATCTTTCCGTCGGGCGCGTCTTCCCAAGTAGTCAGCCCCATGTTCCGGCGACGACTGTCGGCGCGCGCGACGATGAGCTCGGCGGCGGTTTTTCCGTGCACGGCGTAGTGCATCTTGTTCTGCACGCTCGCGTAAAAGCGCCGCGTGGCGAGCGCCGTCCGGTCGTAGTCGATCGCGGTCGCGTAGAGGTCCGTGATTTTCTGATAGAACTTGCGTTCGCTGGCGCGGATTTCGCGCACGCGTTCGAGCTGCTCCTCGAAATATTTGTCCGTGAGCGCGCCGCCGCGTTTGAGGCGGGCGTCGTCCATCACCCAGCCTTTGATCGTATAGGTCGTCGCGATCTGATTGACCCACTTTCGGAACTGGACGGCGCGCTCGGAATCGACCTTGAAGCCGACCGCCAAAATCATCTGAAGCGAGTAGTGCTTGGCGCAATACGACTTCCCGTCGGCGGCAGTTATTCGAAAATTTCGAATAACTGAAAATTCCTGCAGTTCCCCGTCTTCAAAAATTTTTCTGATATGGTAGTTGATCGTGGGAACGCCGACGTCGTAGAGCGCCGCGAGCATCTTCTGAGTGAGCCAGACGTTTTCGTCCTCGTAGCGGACTTCAAAGGCTTCCCGCGCGTTCCCGCCGGAAGCGATGAACGTGAGGTATTCCGCCGCGCTCGAGCGGAGAGAGGGATTTTCCGGAGAGTTTTTCATCGTGCGCGCGCTCACTTGATTTCGTAGCCGAGTTTTTTGAAAAGCGAGAGCAGTTCCTTGCGGGAACGCGTTTCTTCGGCGAGAAGCTGCGCCATCTCGGTCTGGAGCTCGCGCATTTTTGCGTCGAAATCGACGGTTTCGTCGCGGTTGACGAACTCGATGTATTTGCTCGGCACGAGCGACCAGCCCTTTGCCTCGATTTCCTCGAGCGTCGCGGAGCGGCAATACTCGGGAACGTCCCTGTAGGTTTTTTCGTGTCCCTCGCGCTGCCAGTTGTGGAAGTTTTCGGCGATTTCGGCGATCTGCTCCGGGGAGAACTGGACGTATTTTTTTTCGAAAGGCTCGCCGCGCTGCCGCAGATCGACGAAGAGCACCTCGTTTTCGCGGGAACGGTAGCGGACGAGCTCGCCGTTCTGCGTGACGGTGCGCGCCTTGCGGTTGCCCGCGAGAATCCAGAGCGTGACGCTGATGTCCGTCGAATAGAACATGTTGCGCGGGAGAATGACGACGGCCTCGACGAGGCGGTTTTGGAGGAGGCGCCGGCGGATGGCGAGCTCGACGCCGTCGCCGGAGAGCGCGCCGTTGGCGAGAAGGAATCCCGCCATGCCGTCGGCGGAGAGCTTGGAGACGATGTTGAGAATCCAGGCGTAATTGGCGTTGCTCGCGGGCGGCACGTCGTAGCCGAGCCAGCGCGGGTCGTCGCGCAGTTCGTTTTCCGCGCGCCAAGCCTTCTGGTTGAAGGGCGGATTCGCCATGATGAAGTCCGCCTTGAGGGTTTTGTGGCGGTCGTCGTGAAAGGTGTCGGCGGCGTATTCGCCGAGGTTGTTGGCGATCCCGCGGATGGCGAGATTCATCTTGGCGAGCTTGTAGGTCGTGTTCGTGTATTCCTGCCCGTAAACGGAGATGTCGCGCCTGTTCCCGTGGTGCGCCTCGATGAACTTCATGCTCTGAACGAACATGCCGCCGGAGCCGCAGCAGGGATCGTAGATTTTCCCGCGATAAGGCTGAATCATTTCCGCGATGAGATTCACGATGCTCTTGGGCGTGTAGAACTCGCCCTTCCCCTTGCCCTCGGCGATGGCGAACTTGGAGAGAAAATACTCATAGACGCGCCCGATGAGGTCGTGCTCGCGGTCCTTGAGCGTGTCGATTTTGTTGATTTCGTCGAGCAGCGCGGCGAGCTTGGCGCGGTCGAGCCCGAGCCCGGAATAGTAATTGTTCGGGAGTGCGCCCCTGAGCGAGGGATTTTCTTTCTCGATGGCGGCGAGCGCGGCGTCGATCTTCACGGCGACGTCGTTCTGCTTGGCGTTTTCCATGATGAAGCTCCAGCGGGA
>JBJEVQ010000010.1:57678-62744 GCA_051884495.1 Candidatus Spyradosoma sp. | reverse complement strand
CTCGCGTTCCCGCGGGCTTTGCGGGAAAATCGGAAATCATGACTGGTTTCGACAGGCGTTTTTCTTTTCTCTCGGCATATGGCGCATTTTGACGAACATACGCTTGAAGCGGCGATCGTGGAGCTTTTCGAACGCGAGGGCTACGAGCATGTCTTCGGCGCGGAAATCGCCCGCGACAGGAGCGACGTGATTCTGCGGGAAGATTTCCGCGCGTACCTGCGGGAACGCTACGCGGAGCAGGGCATCACGCCGACGGAAATCGAGCGCGCGGCGGCGGCGCTCTCGTCCTCCGCGGGAACGTCGCTCTACGAAAACAACGTCGAGACCTGGCGCCGGATCACGGAAGGCTTCGCGCTGAGACGTGACGACGCCGCGCTGCCGGATCTGTACGTCGAGCCGATCGATTTCGGCGAAGAGGGCGCCGCGCGCAACCGCTTCAAGATCGTCAATCAGCTTGAAATCGACGGCGCGGAAACGCGCATTCCCGACGGCGTCGTCTTCGTCAACGGACTGCCCGTGGTCGTGCTCGAATTCAAGAGCGCGGTCCGCGAGGAGGCGACGATCGCCGACGCGTTCACGCAGCTGACGGTGCGCTATCGCCGCGACGTTCCGGAGCTTTTCAGATACAACGCGTTCGTCGTCGTCAGCGACGGCGTGAACAGCAAGTACGGTTCGCTCTTCGCGCCGTACGATTTCTTCTACGCGTGGCGCAAGGCGGAATCGGAGGATGCGGCGGCGGACGGCGTCGCGTCGCTGCGGACGCTCGTGCGCGGGATGTTCCGCAAGGAGCGTCTGCTCGGCGTGATGAAGGATTTCGTTTTTCTGCCGGATTCGTCGAAGAAGGAGGAAAAGATCGTCTGCCGCTATCCGCAGTTTTTCGCGGCGCGGAAGCTTTTTGCGAACATTCTCGAGCACTCCAGAATGCGCGCTGGCGGCGACGGGAAGGGCGGGACGTATTTCGGCGCGACGGGCTGCGGGAAAAGTCTCACGATGCTTTTTCTGACGCGGCTGCTGATGCGTTCCCGCGCGTTCGCGAGCCCGACGGTCGTTCTGATCACGGACCGCACGGATCTGGATTCGCAGCTCGCGGGGCTGTTCGGAAAGGCTAAAAAATTCATCGGTGACGACTGCGTCACGGCAGTGGAAAGCCGCGCGCACCTGCGGGAACTGCTCGGCGGGCGCACGAGCGGCGGCGTTTTCCTGACGACGATCCAGAAGTTCACCGAAGACGCGCGCCTGCTTTCCGCGCGCGCCAACATCATCTGCATTTCCGACGAGGCGCACCGCTCCCAGACGAACCTGGCGCAGCAGATGAAGCTGACGGAATCCGGCGTGCGCCGGAGCTACGGCTTCGCGAAATACCTGCACGATTCGTTCCCGAACGCGACTTACGTCGGCTTTACGGGAACGCCGATCGACGCGACGCTAGAGGTTTTCGGCGACGTGGTGGACGCCTACACGATGACGGAATCCGTAGCCGACGGCATCACGCGTCGGATCGTCTATGAAGGCCGTGCGGCGAAGGTGCTGCTCGACGACGCGAAGCTGCGCGAGATCGAGGCGTATTACGAAAAGTGCGCGGAGGAGGGCGCGAACGAATATCAGATCGAGGCGAGCAAGCGCGCCGTCACGCAGATGGAACGGATTTTGGGCGATCCCGACCGCCTGCAGGCGGTGGCGGAGGATTTCGTCGCGCATTACGAAAAACGCGTCGCCGAGGGAAGCACGGTCCGCGGGAAGGCGATGTTCGTCTGTGCGAATCGGGCGATCGCCTACGATTTGTACAAAAGGATTCTCGCGCTGCGGCCGGAATGGGGCGTGGCGCTGCCGCGCGGGAACGCCGGAAACACGCTGAGCTTCGGCGCCGCCGAGGCGATGATGGCGGCGGAAGCGTCCGCGCCTTACGGGAACGCGCCGCGCCCGTGCGAGAAGATGAAGCTCGTGATGACGCGGAGCAAGGACGACCCGAAACCGCTTTACGACCTGCTCGGCACGGACGATGACCGCCGGGATCTGGACGCGCTGTTCAAGGATCCGGACTCCGACTTCAGAATCGCGATCGTCGTCGACATGTGGATCACGGGCTTCGACGCGCCGTGCCTGGACACGATGTATCTCGACAAGCCGCTGCAGATGCACACGCTCGTGCAGACGATTTCCCGCGTGAACCGCGTATTTCCCGGAAAGGAAAAAGGCCTGGTGGTCGATTATTTCGGCATCAAAAACAGCATGAACGCGGCGCTGAAGAAATACGCGAACGGCGGGAGCGACGCTGATTCGGTGGAGACGGAGGAACAGGCCGTGACGATGGTGAAGGACGAACTGGATCTCCTGCGGCGGATGTTTTCGAAATTCGACCGTTCGAAATTCACGACGGGAACGCCGTTGGAACAGCTCGAATGCCTGAACCTCGGCGCGGAATTCGTGCAGGGGACCAGGGAGCGCGAAAACCTCTTCATGGGGCACGCGAAGAAGCTGAAGGCGGCGTTCGGGCTGTGCTGCAGCGACGAGCGGATTTCGGAGGCCGAGGCGGAGGAAATCCGCTATTTCTGCGGCGTGCGCGCGCTCGTCGCCAAGCTTACTCGCGGGAACGCTCCCGACGCGACGCAGATGAACCGGCGCGTCGCCGAGATGATCGAAGAGGCGATCCGCTCCGAAGGCGTGGAGGAGATCATTCAGATCGGAGAGACGCGCGAAAATCTGGACCTGCTCGGCTCGGACTACATGGCGCGCCTTGAAAAACTGAAGCTCCCGAACACGAAGATCCGCCTGATGGAACGCCTGCTGAAGACCGTGATTTCGGAGTTCAGAAAGGTGAACAAGATGAAGGGCGTCGATTTTTCGAAGCGGCTCAACGCGCTCGTCGCGCGCTATAACGACCGCAGCGACAACGCCGTTTTCGCCGACGAAGTGCTGAGCGAGGTCGCCTCGCGGATGGCGGATCTGCTGCGCGAAATCGAGAGCGAGAAGAAGTCGTTCAGGAAGCTCGGCATCTCGTACGAGGAAAAGGCGTTTTACGACATTCTGAAGGCGGTCGCGAAAAAGTTCGGCTTCGATTATCCCGAAGCGAAGCTGCTCGTGCTCGCGGCGGAAGTGAAGAAGATCGTCGACGACAAATCCCGCTACACCGATTGGGCGCGGCGCGACGACATCAAGGCTGCGCTGAAGATGGATCTGATTCTCGTGCTCGCCGAGCACGGCTATCCGCCGGTTCCCCAGGATGAAGTGTTCGGCGAAATTCTCGAGCAGGCGGAAAACTTCAAAAAATACAACGCATAAGATTTTCCGACCATGAATCCGGAGTTTCAGAAGCCCGAGGTGCTCGCTCCCGCGGGCGGATGGGAGTGCGCGAAGGCCGCCGTCGAAAACGGCGCGGACGCGATTTATTTCGGCGTCGGGCGCTTCAACGCCCGCGTGCGCGCGGACAATTTCGTCGCCGACGATCTGCCGAAGCTGATGCGCTTTCTGCACCGCCGCGGCGTGCGCGGATACGTCACCTTCAACACGCTGATTTTTTCCGACGAGCTCGCCGAAGCCGCTTCGGAGCTGCGCCGCATCATCGAGGCGGGCGCGGACGCCGCGATTGTGCAGGACGTGGGCGTCGCGCGGCTCATCCGCGAAATTTCGCCGGACTTTCCCGTCCACGCCTCGACGCAGATGACGATTTCGTCCGCCGCGGGCGTGCGTTTCGCGCGGGAGGTGGGCGCCTCGCTCGCCGTGCTTTCACGCGAGGTGAACGTGCGCGAGCTCGCCGCGATCGTCGCGCGCGGGAACGCCGATTCCGCGTGCGCGCTCCCGCTGGAGCTTTTCGTGCACGGAGCGCTGTGCGTGGCGTATTCCGGGCAGTGCCTCACGAGCGAGTCGCTCGGCGGGCGTTCGGCGAACCGCGGCGAGTGCGCGCAGGCGTGCCGGCTGCCTTACGAGCTGATCCGCGACGGCGAAAAAGTCCCGCTCGGCGCGCGCCGCTATCTGCTTTCGCCGCGCGATCTGTGCGGCATCGAGACGCTGCCCGAGCTGATGCGCCTCGGCGTGCGTTCGCTCAAGATCGAAGGCCGGCTGAAGTCGCCCGAATACGTCGCCGCGATCACGCGCGCGTATCGCGACTGCGTCGATCGCATCCATTCCATGATTGCGGACGGCGTTCCCGCGGAGACGCTCGCGGCGTTCGCGAAGCAGCTGCGGGAACGCCACGGCTACGCGCTCGAAATGGCGTTTTCGCGCGGGCTGCACACGGGCTGGCTGCGCGGCGTGAACAACCGCGAGCTCGTCCACGCTCGCTTCGGCAAAAAGCGCGGCGTGTTTCTCGGCACGGTTTCCGGCTTCGGGAAGGACGGCGTCTTCGTGCGCCTCGAAGCGCCGCTGAAATCCGGCGACGGCGTCGTCTTCGACGCGGGAACGCCCGAGGAAAAGGAGGAGGGCGGCTACGTGTACGGCGTGGAAAAGGCGCGCGGGAACGGCGAAGTCTTCGTGCGTTTCGCGCGCGCGGGCATCCGCTGGGAGCGCGTGCGGCGCGGCGACCGGCTTTGGAAGACCGCCGATCCCGCGCTC
The DNA here is from genome assembly GCA_051884495.1 of Candidatus Spyradosoma sp. Classification (GTDB taxonomy): domain Bacteria; phylum Verrucomicrobiota; class Verrucomicrobiia; order Opitutales; family UBA953; genus Spyradosoma. Next base: position 58,196 of record JBJEVQ010000010.1, on the reverse strand, counting down.
GCGTCCGAGCTCCGCGAGACCTTCTCCGGCGAGCTCCCGCGCTGGGCCCGCAAGGTGAACGTGCGCGTCGTCGCCGAAGTCGGCGCTCCGCTCCGCGCGAGCTGCGATGACGCCTGCGGGCACGAAGTCTCCGCGGAGCAGGGCGACCCGCTCGCGCCCGCGACGAACAAGCCCGCGACGGACGCGTGGCTGCGCGAGCAGTTCGGGCGGCTCGGCGGCACGGGCTATTATCTCGACGGCTGGGAGGCGACGATTTCGGGCGCGCCGCTCGTTCCCGCGAGCGTCGCGAACAAGCTCCGCCGCGCGCTCGTCGCCCGTCTCGACGCCGCCCGGGAAAATTCCGTGCGGTGGACGATTTTGGGGGCGAAGACGTCCACGTCTTCGGTCTCGGCGTGTGCGAAGTCCTGCGGCGCGGGTTCGTCTTCGGACGTTCGGGCGTCTCGCGGAGAAGACAAGAATGTCTTCTCTCCCAGAGCGGAAATTTCATTATTGGGGGCGAAGACGTCCACGTCTTCGGT
>JBJEVQ010000010.1:0-57578 GCA_051884495.1 Candidatus Spyradosoma sp. | reverse complement strand
TCTCTCCCAGAGCGGAAATTTCATTATTGGGGGCGAAGACGTCCACGTCTTCGGTTGCGGCGCGTGTGGAGTCCTGCGGCGCAGGTTCGTCTTCGGACGTTCGGGCGTCTCGCGGAGAAGACAAGAATGTCTTCTCTCCCAGAGCGGAAATTTCATTATTGGGGGCGAAGACGTCCACGTCTTCGGTCTCGGCGCGTGCGGAGTCCTGCGGCGCGGGTTCGTCTTTGGACGTTCGGACGCCTCGCGGAGAAGACAGGAATGTCTTCTCTCCCAAGCCGACGCTGATTCCCGTCGTGCGCGAGCTCGCGCAGCTCGACGCCGCGCTCGCGTCCGGCGCGAAGACGATTTACGCCGAGTTCGAAAATCCGCGCGACTACAAAACCGCCGCCGAGCGCGTGCACGCCGCCGCGCCCGACGCGGAATTCTGGGCGCAGCCGCCGCGCGTCTTCAAGCAGGCGGACGACGAGGCGGGCGTTCTCCGCCTCGTGCGCGAATGCGGCGCGGACGGCTTTCTCGTGCGCGCGCACGAGCACCTCTACGCCTTCGCGGGAGCGCGTCTGCGCGGCGATTTTTCGCTGAACGTCGCCAATCATCTCACGGCGGAGCACTTCCTGCGCGAGCGGGGACTGGAGCGCGTCACGGCGTCCTACGACATGAATCTGGAACAGCTCTGCGCCATGCTCGCGCGCGTTCCCGCGCCGGAAAAAATCGAAGTCACGCTGCATCAGCACATGCCGATGTTTCACATGGAGCACTGCGTTTTCTGCACGTTTCTTTCCGAGGGAAAAGATTTCCGCGACTGCGGGCGCCCGTGCGAAAAGCACGTCGTGCGTCTGCGCGACCGCACGGGGCTGGAACATCTCGTCAAGGCGGACGCGGGCTGCCGCAACACGGTGTACAACGCGCGCGCGCAGACGGGAGCGGAATTTTTCGCGGAGCTGCGCGAGGCGGGCGTGCGCTTCTTCCGCGTCGAGTTCGTCGATGAGCCGCCCGCGCTCGTGAGCGAAATTCTCGCGCGCTACCGCGATCTGCTCGCGGGAAAAATCGACGGGAACGCGCTCTGGCGCGGCCTTCGTCTCGAATCCAAGCTCGGCGTCACGAGGGGAACATTGAAAGGTTAGAGAAAATTCGTATCCGAAATCCGATGACGAAAAAAGTGGCTGGCAACTGGGAACTGGTGACTGGAGAAGTCCGAAAGGCTGTTCCCGAAGAGGTTTTGCCGAAGGCGAAACCCGCAATGCGCCAGTCGCCAGTTACGAGCTCCCAGCCACTTCCCGACGCGATTTCCGCCTGTACACGTAAATTTTCCGGACTTTCCGTTTCATGAACATTCCGACCACAGAACTCCGTGCGGTGATTTTCGACATGGACGGCACGCTGCTCGATTCCGAGCGGCTCAGCGAACGCGCCTGGGACGCGGCGGCGCGCGAAGTCGGCGCGCGCGTGACGCGCGAGATTTTTTTGAAGATGGTCGGGCACCGCTCCGACGACTGCATGACGATTCTCGAACGCGAGGTCGGGCGCGCGCTTCCGCGGGAACGCGTCATCGCCTCCGCGCGGGAACGCTACGCGCGGCTCGTGGACGCGGGCGTTCCGCTGATGCCGGGAGCGCGGGAAATGTTCGACTTCGCGCGCGCCCGCGGCTGGAAAATCGGCGTGGCGACTTCGACGCGGCGCGTCTCCGCGCAGGAAAAGCTCGAACGCGCGGGGCTTTGGCGCTTCGTCGATGCGGCGACCTGCGGCGACGAAGTCTCCGTCGGCAAGCCCGCTCCGGAAATCTACGCGGCGACGGCGGCGAAGCTCGGCGTTCCCGCGTGCGCGTGCCTCGCCGTGGAGGATTCACCGACGGGCTTCCGCGCGGCGTTCTCCGCGGGCTGCGTCGCCGTGCTCGTTCCCGACCTCGTCGCGCCTTCGCCCGACGCCCTGCGCGACGCCGCGGGCGTCTTCCCCTCGCTTCTCGCCCTGCGGGAACGCCTGGAAGGCCGCGCCGCGTGAGACCGCGGAAAACGCCGCCGTCCGCGCGCGTTCAGCGGGTCCATTTCGCCCAGAGCGAGAGCGGGAGCAGGCGCGCGGCGGGAGAGCTTTCCCGCGTCGCGAGCTCGCCGAACGTGACGCTCCCGCCGGGGAGTTTCGCCGTCGTCGCCTCGATCAGATTTCTGCAGAGCAGCGACGACGCGTCGATCGTGTAGAGCGTGAGAATCATCAGCGAGGCGCGCGGCGAAAGCAGTTCGCGGCAGACTTCGAGCAGCGGCGGCAGGTCGCGCTCGACCTTCCAGAGCTCGCCGCCGGGACCGCGCCCGAACGCCGGCGGGTCGAGCAGAATCGCCTCGTACGTGTTCCCGCGTCTCGCTTCGCGCGCGCAGAACTTCACCGCGTCCTCGAGAATCCAGCGTATCGGCGCGTCCGCGAGCCCGGAAAGCTCCTGATTGCGCCGCCCCCACGCGACGGCGGGCTTCGACGCGTCCACGTGCGTGACGCGCCAGCCGGCGCGCGCGGCGGCGAGCGACGCCGCGCCCGTGTAGCCGAAGAGATTGAGCAGTTTGCGCGGCGGCGCGTCCGCGGGAACGGGATTGTTCAGCACGAAATCCCAGTGCGGCGACTGCTCGGGAAAAATGCCGATCTGCTTCGAGCGGTCCATGAAGCGCAGCTGCAGCGCGAACGCGTCGCGGAACTTCAGCGTCCACGGCTCGGGCGCGCGCCCGCCGCGGAAGCGCCATGCGCCCTCGCGCGGGCCGTCGTCCTCGTGCACGGCGACGGCGGCGCGCCATTCCGCGTCCGGGAGCGTCGGCTTCCACCACGCTTTGGGTTCGCTGCGGACGACGCGGACGTTCCCGAACTGTTCGAGCTTGCGGCGGTCGCCGCTGTCGAGCAGACGGTAGCCGGTGCAGACGTTTTCAAGGAGTTCGATGTTCATGGCGATAGTTTCGGTCGGGCGTTTCCGCGTTTCAGCCGAAGCGGCGCAGGATTTCGCGTTTCGGGATTTCGATGAAGATTTTTCTGCCGTCGGGCGAGACGTTCGGCTGGGCGCACGCGAAGAGCTCGCGCAGGAGAAGGCGGATTTTCGTCTCGTCGAAATTCTCGGACGCGGTCGCCGCCGCCTGCGTCGCCGCGATGCGCGCGAGGGTTTCCGCCGCGACGTCCGCGCGCGAAAAATCCGCCGGCAGGCGCGCGATGCGGGCGACGAGATCGCGCACGAACGCGCGCGCGTCCGCGTCCTTCGGCAGCCAGTCGGGCACGGCGTTCAGGCGGAAAAAGTCGCGGCCGAAGATCTCGAGGTCGAAGCCCGCCGCGGCGAGCGTGCGCAGATGCCGCGAAAGCGCGTCCGCGAGCAGCGGCTCGAACTCCATCGGCTCGGGAATGAGCAGCGGCTGCGAGACCGGCGTCTCTTCGCGGAAGCGCGCGAGCACGCGTTCGAACCAGACGCGTTCGCGCGCGAAGCGCAGGTGGAGGAGAAGCAGCCCGTCGTCGGCCTGAAAAAGCGCGAAAGGCTCGCCCGCGAGCTTGCCGAAAAAGCGCCAGCGGTCGAAGGCGGGCACGGCGGCGCGCGCCGGCGCGCGGGGCTCGGCGGGAACGGGGCGCGGCGCGGGCGTCGGCGTTCCCGCGTCCGTCTCCGGCGCGTCCGCGCGGCGTTCCGGCGGTTCGGACGCGTCCGCGCCGCCGTGCGGAGACGCGGGCTCGCGGCGCGTTTCGGGGAGTTCCGCGCGCTCGGGAAAGGCTTCCGGCGCGGCGGCGGGATCCGGGGACGCTCCGCGCGCGGTTTCGGCTCTGAAGTTCCGCGCGGGAACGGGCGCGCCAGCCGGCGCGGCGAAGGTCTCCGGCGCGATCGTCTTCAGCACCGTCGTGATGAGGAAATTGCGGACGCGCGATTCGTCGCGGAAGCGGATTTCGCGCTTCGCGGGATGCACGTTCACGTCCACGGCGTGCGGATCGATTTCGAGAAAAAGAAACGCGAGCGGGTAGCGTCCGCGCGGGATCAGCGTATGGTAGCTTTCGACGAGCGAATACGCCATCGTGCGGTTGTCCACGGGGCGGCCGTTGACGACGGTCACCATCTCCTGGCGCGAGCTGCGGCTCACGCCGGGCTTGCCGAGCAGCCCCGTCAGCCGCATGCCGAAGCCCTCCGCGGGCTCGAGCGGCATCAGGTCGTCCGCGAGCTGGCGCCCCCAGATCGCGGCGACGCGGTCGAGCATTTCGAGATTCGCGGGCGAACGGAAGATCTCGCGCCCGTCCTCCCAGAGCGTGAAGGCGATTTTCGGATGCGCGACCGCGTAGAGCCGGATCGCGCGCGTGATGTGCGCCGCCTCGGTGTTTTCCGACTTCAGGAATTTCAGCCGCGCGGGAACGTTGGAAAAAAGCCCCGTGACTTCGATCTTCGTTCCCGCCGCCATGCCGACGTCGCGGCAGTGCACGTAGCGCCCGCCGTTGACGAAGATTTCCGTGCCGAGCGCGTCCTCCTCCGTCTTCGTGCGCAGCGTGAAGCGCGACACGGAGGCGATCGACGGGAGCGCCTCGCCGCGGAAGCCGAAGGTGCGGATCGTGTCGAGGTCCTCCGTCTCGCGGATCTTGCTCGTCGCATGGCGTTCGAGCGCGGTCAGCGCCTCGTCGCGCGTCATGCCGCAGCCGTTGTCCTCGATGGAGATGAAGCTTCTGCCGCCGTTGCGGAATTCGACGTGAATGCGCGTCGCGCCGGCGTCGATCGCGTTTTCCAGCAGTTCCTTGACGACGGACATGGGGCGCTCCACCACTTCGCCGGCGGCGATCTGGTTGGCGACGTTGTCGGAAAGAATGCGGATTTTCGGCATCGGAAGATTGAGCCGCAACGATACGCGGGAACGCGGAAAAAGGGAAGCGGCAAGTGAGCCGCGGGCGACGAAAAAGGCGAAATTCGGGTTTTATTTTCAGGCGGGGCGGGATTATGATGGAAAGAAAATTTATGAGTGCCGATTCTTACGTTCTTATCAAAAACGGTCTGGTGATCGATCCCGCCAACGGACGGGAAGGCGTCGGAGACGTCGCGGTCGCCGACGGAAAAATCGTTCCCGGGCTGAGCCCGGAGCAGCTGGAACGCGCGCGCGTCATCGACGCGACGGGCAAGGTCGTCGCTCCCGGCTTCGTCGATCTCAACGCGCATCTTTACCAGCCGGGCAAGACGGCGCGCGAGACGTTCGCCTCGGGCACGGCGGCGGCGGCGGCGGGCGGCTTCACGACCGTCGTGTGCACGCCGGACGAGAAGATCGTCGTGGACAACGCGGGAACGGTGCGCCTCGTCAAGGAACTGGCGGACAAGGACGGCGTCGTCAACGTGCTTCCCGCGGGCAACATCACGCTGGGCGGCGAGGGCGAGCGGCTCGCGCCGATCGGCGCGCTGAAGAAGGCGGGCTGCGTCGCGATCTCCGACTCGGTCGGCGGCGTCGCGAACAACGAGATCATGCGCCGCGCGCTCGAGTATTCCTCGATGTTCGACATGCCGATCTTCGACCACTGCCAGGACACGAGCATGTCGCGCACGGGCGTCATGCACGAGGGCGAAAAAAGTCTGCGCCTCGGGCTGCGCGGAATGCCGCGCGCGTCGGAGGACATCGTCGTCGCGAGCGACACGCTGCTCTCGCGCCTCACGAGCGCGCGTCTGCACGTGCAGCACGTGAGCTCGTTCCGCGCCGTGGACGTGATCCGCGACGCGAAGAAGCACGACGTGCGCGTCTCCGCGGAAGTCTCGCCGAGCCACCTGCTGCTGACGGACGCGGACGTCGGCGCCTACGACACGAACAAGAAGATCAATCCGCCGCTGCGCGCGGAAAAGGACCGCCTCGCGCTGATCGAAGGGCTGAAGGACGGCACCATCGACGCGATCGCGAGCGACCATTCGCCGCGCACGCCCACGGAAAAGGACTGCGAGTTCGACTACGCTCCGTTCGGCGCGATCAATCTCGAAACGACGCTCGCCGCCGCGATCGAGGCGCTCGTCCGCAGCGGCGCGATGACGCTCTCCGCCGTCGTCGAAAAGCTCACGGTCGGGCCTGCGCGCGTCATCGGCTCTTCGGCGGGAACGCTTTCCGTCGGCGCGGACGCGGACGTCGTCGTCTTCGATCCGGAGGCGCCCGTCGAGGTCGTCCCCGAAAACTTCGTCTCGCGTTCCCGCAATTCTCCCTTCGTCGGCAGGACGCTGCACGGCAAGGTGCTCGCGACGCTCGTCCGCGGCAAAGTCGTGTACGAAGCCCGCTGAGCGCGTCGCGCGAAAAAAAATTCAGAAGAAAATCACAGCAAAGGAAAAATCATGCAAAAAATCAGAATCGGCATTTACGGCTACGGCAATCTCGGGCGCGGCGTGGAGCTCGCGCTCGCGCAGAACGACGACATGGAGCTCGTCGGCGTGTTTTCGCGCCGCGACCCGAAGACGGTCAGGACCGCGCTCGCGGGAACGGCGGTGTATTCCGTCGCCGACGCGGAAAAATTCGTCGGCAAGATCGACGTGATGATTCTCTGCGGCGGCAGCGCGACCGACCTTCCCGAGCAGACGCCCGCGTGCGCCGCGCTCTTCAGCTGCGTGGACAGCTTCGACACGCACGCGAAGATTCCCGAGCATTTCGCGAACGTGGACGCCGCCGCGAAAAAGGCGGGCACGGTCGCCCTCATCTCCGTCGGCTGGGACCCGGGCCTGTTCTCGCTGAACCGCCTTTTCGGCAACGCGTTTCTGCCGCAGGGCAAGGACTACACGTTCTGGGGCAAGGGCGTCAGCCAGGGGCATTCCGACGCCGTGCGCCGCATCGCGGGCGTCGCCGACGCGAAGCAGTACACGATTCCCGTGCCCGCGGCGCTCGACGCCGTGCGCGCCGGCGAAACGCCGGATCTCACGACGCGCCAGAAGCACACGCGCGAATGCTTCGTCGTCGCCGAGCCGGGCGCCGATCTCGCCCGCATCGAACGTGAGATCAAGACGATGCCGAATTATTTTTCGGACTACGACACGACCGTCCATTTCATTTCGCAGGAAGAGCTCGACCGCGACCACGCGGGCATTCCGCACGGCGGCTTCGTGCTGCGCTCGGGCGCGACGGGCGTGAACGGCGAGACGCGCCACGTCGTCGAATACGCAATCAAGCTCGGCTCGAATCCGGAGTTCACGGCGAGCGTGCTCGTCGCCTACGCGCGCGCGGCGACGCGCATCGCGGCTCACGGCGGCAAGGGCGCGTTCACGGTGTTCGACGTGCCGCCGGCGTGGCTCTCGCCGAAGTCCGGCGAAGAGCTCCGCGCGACGATGCTCTGAACGGATAATGGATAATTGATAACGGATAATTGATGACTATCCGTTATCCGTTATTCATTCCACCTTTAAAATCGGCTCCGCCTTGCTTCGTCGCGAATTTCTGAAAACGTCCCTCTTCGCGGGCCTCGCGCTCGCGCTCGGCGGGAACGCGCTCGAAGCCGCGGCGGAAAACGCCGGCGGGAACGCGCCGAAGGTTCGGCTCGGCATCGACGTGCTCGAAGCCGAGGGCTTCCGCCGCCTACGCGGGAAGCGCGTCGGCTTGCTCACGAACCAGGCGGGCGTCAATTCCCGCGGCGAAAGCACCATCCGCGTCCTGCATGTGCGCGGACGCCGCGCGGGCGTGAAGCTCGTGAAGCTCTTCGGACCCGAACACGGCATCTACGGGAACGTTCCCGCGGAAAAAATCGTCCAGAATCAGACCGATCCCGCGACCGGGCTGCCGGTCTTTTCGCTCTACGGCAAGACGCGCCGTCCGACGCCGGAGATGCTGAGCGGGCTCGACGTCATGGTCGTCGATCTGCAGGACGTCGGCTCGCGCAGCTACACCTACGTCTCGTGCATGCGGCTCGTGCTCGAAGCCTGCTTCGACGCGGGCGTTCCCGTGCTCGTGCTCGACCGCCCGAACCCGCTCGGCGGGCTGAAGACGGACGGTCCGATGCTCGACGCGAAATGGCAGAGCTACGTCGGCATGTATCCCGTGCCCTACGTGCACGGGCTGACGATCGGCGAACTCGCGCTCGCGGCGACGCGCGAAAACTGGCTCTCGCTCACGCCCGCCGCGCGTTCCCGAGGGCGCGTGGACGTCGTGAAGATGTCCGGCTGGCGGCGCGCCATGCGCTGGCGCGACACGGGGCTGAAGTGGGTGCCGACGTCGCCCTACGTCAATTCTCCCGAGGCCGCCGAAGGCTACGCGATGAGCGGGCTCGGCTCGCAGGTCGGAAAATTCGCGCACACGTTCCGCGCGGCGGACGGCGCGCTCACGTTCCCGTTCCGCTGGATTTCCTATCCGGGGAAAACCGACAAGACGCTCGTCGCGACGATCAACGCCTGGTTCATCCGCGGGCTGACGGCGCTTCCGCGCAAGATCGGCGACCGCGACGGCGCCTACCTCGCGATCGCGAACTGGGACGCGCTCGCGCCCTGCGAAATCAGTTTCCACATGATGCGGCAGGTCTGCGTCTGGAGCGGGAGCAATCCCTTCGCGACGCTTTCCGGCAACGAGCGCGACCTTTTTCTCAAGCACGTCGGCTCGGAGGCGTTCTTCAAGGCGCTCGCGCGCGAAGGCGCGAAGCTCGACGTGCGCGCGTGGTGCGGTCTCTGGCGCCGCCAGGCGCAGGTCTTCGCCGAGCGCATGCGCCGCCACCGCCTCTACGAATGACCCCGCCCCTGCGGTTATGCAGACCGGTGCAAGCCCAAATTTTGACCACGGAAAAACACGGAAAGACACGGAAACTTTTTCGGGGAAGCGACTTTCCAGTCGCTTGCCGGGAGCGCAGACGCAGATTTTTCCTCGCAAAGACGCCGAGACGCAAAGATTTTTAGGGAAATGACGCGGTTTTCACGGGAACGCCGCCCGAAATCCGTGAAAATTCGTGTCAATTCGTGGTCAAAAACTTTCTTTAACTTCCGTTGACTTCGCGGTCAAAGTTTCTGCGTTTTTTGCTTCAAAAATTAAACTTATATTTATTTGTCGTGTAAAATGTGATGAACAAAGGGCTGGGCGGCGTTTCCCCCTCGGTCTGCATAACCGGGGATAATTCCCTAAAATTCACCATTTCAAAACAACACGATATGAAAAATTCAAAGTTATTCCTCACTTCGCTCCTCGCCGCCGCGGCGATGGGAGCTACAACCGCATGGGCGAATTCCTACGCGAATCAGACCATATCCACGGATACTACGGCGACATATACCAATAACAAATATGATGATTCGAACCTCGTTTCCGGAGATACGGTCATCAACGAAAACTGCACTTGGACTTGGGGAACTAATAATGGGTCCGGGCATGGTCTCATCAAGCAGACGGGGACGCTTTCCGGCGCGGGAACATGGCTTTTCACACGTACGCAGACGACCGATGCAGACTATGGACGCTTTCTGCTGCTCTCCGGCGACAATTCCGCGTTTACGGGAACGTTTCAGCTGACTTCGAGCAATGCTGATGTAACCAAAGGTCCGAACGTCGCGCTTCTGCTCGGGGGTCTTAACGCCGCGACGAACGCGACCATCAATTTGGGGCAGTGCACGGGCGTCGCGTTCGCTTCCGACGTGACTTCGGCGAACGTCGGCGGCTTTGTCGGCACGTCTGCATCGTCCTGGATTCTCGCGAAGTCCTCGACTCCGACAGGAAGTGTTCAGTCGACCAACAAAAACGGATCTTGGTGGGAAGCGGATGCGACTGAGCAGACCATCAATCTCACGGGAAGCGGCGAGTACGCCTTCGCCGGCCGCGTCGGCAACGCCGTGTCGCAGACAGGTACACTTCCTAATCCCTACACGCTCAGCATCAACAAAACAGGTACCGGCAAGCAGACCTTTTCCGGGCTCGTCGATTTGAAAAATCTTTCGGTTTCCGCCGGGGAACTCGTGCTTTCGGGAACGGCGACCATCGCGGGAACGACGACCGTCTCGGGCGGCACGCTCAGCCTTGCAGGTGCTCTCAATCTTTCTTCCGCAATCAGTGTTGCCGGTTCCGGGAACGTTACGGTTGCGGATACGCTGGTGTTCGACCTCAGCGCGCTCACGGGCACGACGAGCGGCACGACGACCACGTTCTCGCTGATTTCCGGGAAAACGCTCGGGGAGGATTGGACTGCGCTGGGGCTTTCCAACATCGACATCGTTTCCGCGAACGTCGGTACGCGCAACGCGAGCGCAGTGTTTTCGGATGACGGCTCCGTCGCGATCACCGCGGAGCGCGCGGATCTCATCTGGAACGGAACTTCCGAAAATTCGACGTGGAACACTGAAACGTCGAACAAAATCTGGACGAACAATGATCTTGCTACTGAGGACAAAGCGGACGGTTTCTACATGTTGGACAACGTGACGTTCGGTTCGAGCGCGTCTTCTAAATCTGTGTCGCTCGTGAGCGGCGCGGCGATTCAAGCCGGGACGGTGGAAGTCACGGACGATTATGCTTTCACGACGACTTCGGGAACATCGACGCTCAAAGGTTCGAAACTGACCGTGGCGAGCGGAGCGACGCTGAATCTCGGAAACGGCGATTCGAAAACGGTTGCCTTGGATTTCGACGATATTTCGCTTTCGGGAAAAATCCGCTATCAGAACAACGCGAGAACTTGGAAAAAGCTCACCTTTGCCGCGGATGGCGCCGAGCTTTTCATCTATGATTTGGACGCTAACGTTACGGGGCTGACAGTCACGGAGTTGGAGATGGCCGCGAACGGCAAAATCACGGCGGAGTACGGCGGAACGGTCGCGCTCGGCTCGATTACAGGCGCGGGCGATTTGTCGATTTCCGGACCGAATAAAAGCGAGACGCTTACGTTTACGATCGGATCGTTGTCCGGGTCCGGGAAGATTTCCACGGTCGCGGGCACGGGAACGGGCGCGCTGAACGTGGAAATCGGCGGGGATAATTCGTCGTTCACGGGAACGCTTGAAATCAATGCGGGAACGGTGAAGCTGACGTCGTCGTCGAATACGCTCGGCGCGACGGACATTGGTGGCACGGGAACGCGCTATGCGGCGGTCGTGAAGACCGGAGGCACGCTGGACATCAACGGGCAGACGGAGGGCGGAAACAATTGCTACAAAATCGAGCTCGCCGGCGGCTCGTTGGTGAACAACGGATCCAACGTCGGAACGTACCAGCGTCAGATCACCGGGCTGAAGCTGAGCGCGGATTCGACGGTCGGCGGCTCGGGAAACTTTGGACTGATCGCAAACGGTTATGCGGTGAATACGCTTGACTTGGGCGGGTACACGCTGACGAAGACCGGGAGCAATAACTTCTGGCTGACGTCCACGACGGTGAAAGACGGCGTGGTCGACGTTCAGGCCGGATACCTCTATCTCAGCAACGGAGACGGGGGCGACGAGAAATTTGCGATGGAGTCGGACGCGACGCTCAAGGCGAACGGCGGCGAGATCAAAGCGGGCTCGGCGGGCGTCGCGCTCGGGAACGTCGCGATCGTCTTCAGCGACACGAACACGGGGACGGCGCGCATCACGGCGGATACGAGCTGCTCGTTCAATGCGGCGGGCGCGACGCTCTATCTCGACATCGGCGCGCTGACGGAAACGGTTCTGACGGGCGAAGAGGTCGCGCTGACGATCGCTGCGGGGAATGCGATTGATTCGTTCTTCTCGGCGGTCGAAGTCGGCACGTATGTGGACGACGCGTGGCAGATCAGCTCGGAATGGAAATACTCCGTGGACACGTGGAGCGCTTCTCTGGGAACGCTGACGATCACGGCGATTCCGGAGCCGTCGCTGTTCGGCTTGCTGGCGGGTCTGGGGGCGCTCGCGCTCGCGGGTTCGCGCCGCCGCCGGAGAAAAGCTTAAAGTTTAAGGCTTAAAGCTTAAAGAGGCGGGAACGCCGTTTCTCTAAGCTCTCAGCCTTAAGCTCTCATCCATTTTTTCATAGTGTGTGTTAGTGTTCGTCCCCGGGGAGAGATCCTCGGGGACGTTTTTTGCGGAAAAAGGGAAACCACGAACGGACACGAACAGACACGAGGGAGAACGGAAGCTCCATGAAAATCCCCCGAAGGGAGACACGCAGGAAGCCATCCTTCTTAAAAAATCCGTGCGCGTCCGCGTTCATCCGTGGTTTTGAAAAATTTTGCGTCTTGAGAAATTTGCGCGAACGGTTTTTCGGCAAGCGCCTAGTAAGCGAAGCGTGGAGGCAAGCCGCTTCCCCGAAAAATTCCTCCGTGTGTTCCGTGTTTTAAAAGAAATCTGAGCGGGCGTTCTTCCGCTTGCGCGGGAGGGCGTTTTCGGCGAAAATGCGCGGCATGTATCGCCACCGCCTCAAACGCGTCTTCGATTTCGCGCTCGCGCTCGTCGTCGCCGTCGCCGCGTCGCCGCTCATTCTCGCGCTCTGCGCGCTGCTCCGTTTCTCCAACAGGGGCGCGGGCGTCTTCTTCACGCAGGACCGTCCGGGCAAGGACGGAAAAATTTTCCGCCTCGTCAAATTCAAGACGATGACGGACGAACGCGACGCCGAGGGCAGACTGCTGCCCGACGCCGATCGCATGACGCGCGTCGGCCGCTTCGTCCGCAAGACCTCGCTCGACGAGCTCCCGCAGCTCGTCAACATCCTCAAGGGCGACATGGCGATCGTCGGACCGCGCCCGCTGCTGCCGCAGTATCTGCCGCTTTATTCGCCGGAGCAGGCGCGGCGCCACGAGGTGCGCCCCGGCGTCACGGGCTGGGCGCAGACGCACGGGCGCAACGCGATTTCGTGGAAGAAGAAGTTCGAGCTCGACGTCTGGTACGTGGATCATCTTTCGTTCGCGCTCGACCTGAAGATTCTCGCGCTGACGGCGCTCAAGGTGCTCAAATCCGAGGGCGTCAACAACGCAGAAGGCAAAGGCAGGGAAGTCACGATGCCCCCCTTCGACGGGACGAACTGAACATGAAATTCATGAGGTGACGCTTTCATCTCGGACTGTTCCCGTCGCCTCGTCGCCGTCCTTTAAACCGTCAACCGTTCCCGCCTCCCATGTCCCGCGTCGCCGTTCTTGATCTCGGTTCCAATTCCTTCAAAATCCTCGTCGCCGAAGGCGCGCGCGTGAGGGGCGTCTTCGAGGCGTTCGAGGACGTCCGTCTGCTCGACTCCCGCGGCGCGGACGCCGTTTCCGCGGAAAAATTCGCCGAGGGCGTCGCCGCCGCGAAGCGTCTCGTCGAGGCGGCGCGCGCGTTCGCGCCCGCGGAGATCGTCGCCGTCGGCACGAGCGTGCTGCGCACGGCGACGAACGCGGACGCCTTCCGCGAAGCCGTGCGTGCGGCGACGGGCGTTCCCGTGCGCGTGCTTTCGGGCGAGGAGGAGGCGCGCGGCGTCGCGCGCGGCGTCGCGACCGATCCGCTCGTGACCGCGCTTCCCGTCTCGCCGGCGATTTTCGACCTGGGCGGCGGGAGCCTTGAATTCATCGGCTCGGGCGGCGAGTCCGCGCGCAGCTGGAAGCTCGGCGCCGCGCGCATGACGCGCGACTGCGTGCCGCGCCCGCGGGAACGCGTTCCCGAAAGCGCGCTGCGCGCCGTGCGCGAACGCGTGCGCCTCGCCGCGGGCGCGGAGCTGGACGCGCGCACGTCCGCGGAAACGCCGATCGTCTTCTGCGGCGGCGTGCTCGCCGTGGCGCATCGCCTGCTCGCGCGGAAATCCGGCGTCGAGCCGAGCCGCTTTCCGCGCCGCCTGCCGACGCTGCGGCTCGAACTGCTTCTCGAACGCCTCGCGCGGCGCACGGCGGAGGAGCGCGTTTTCGAGGAAGGCGTTCCCGCGGCGCGCGCCGACGTGATGCCCGCCGCGCTCGCGGTCGTGCTCGAAGTCGCGGACGTCTGCGGCGCGTCCGAGCTGCTCTGGTCGCCGCGCAATCTGCGCTACGGCGTCGCCGCGGACACGCTGGAGATGCTCCGCGAGGAGTAATCGGGGTGTAAGCGTGACGTGTAAAGTGCGGGGGAAGGGCGGTTTTCCGATTCCCGGGTTTTCGGGCGTCGCCGTCTGAAGATTCACGTCAGCGCGCGCGGGGCGTTGCCGCGCGCGCGGCTTGCATTCGGCGCGGAAATGCGTCAAAATCAAGTCTCATCATGAGCAATACAAGCTTCAAAGAAACGGACGAAAACAACCCCGCCGCGATCGCGCTTTTCGACAGCATCTGGTCGTCGCTGGAAAGCAATCTCGGCGTCGCCGCGCTGACTTTCCCGAAGGCGATTTACTGGCTCAACGGCGCGCCCGGCGCCGGCAAGGGCACGCAGACGGACGTCATTCTCGAGGAGCTCGGGCTCAAATCTCAGCCGATCGTCATGAGCGACCTGCTCAAGACTCCCGAAATGGAGGCGATCAAGGCGACCGGTCAGCTCATCGACGACGCGACCGTCATCGGGCTGCTCTTCCGCCGTCTCACGCGGCTCGAATACCGCGAAGGCGTGATGGTGGACGGCTTCCCGCGCACGGCGGGGCAGGTCGCGTGCCTGAAGCTGCTCGCGAAGAAGCTCGACGCGCTCCACGCCGCGAATCCGGAAAAATTCCCGGCGGCGGACTTCACGATGCTCATGCTTTACGTGACGGAGAACGAATCCGTCGAACGCCAGCTCAAGCGCGGCCGCGAAATGAAGGCGGCGGGCAAGCCCGTGCGCGAGACGGACGTCGATCCGGAAAAGACGCGCGTGCGCTACCGCGTGTTCGCGGAGACGACGCTCGAGCCGCTCCAGTCGCTCAAGGGCACGTTCCCGTATCTGCAGATCGACAGCCTCGGCGGCATCGCGGAAACGGCGGACGAGATCCGCAAGGCTCTGCGCGCCCGCGCGAAATAAGCGCCGCGCGCGCCGAACCGTTCCCGCGACGCGACGCCATGCTCCGCGCCCATCATCCGTTCGACGTTCCCGCCGACGCGGCGACGCTCACGCTTTCCGCCGACGAAAGCCGTCATCTCGCGAAAGTGCTCCGCGCGCGCCCGGGCGAGTCCGTCGAAGCCTTCGACGGGCGCGGCGGCGTCTTTTTGGGAAAAATCCTCGGCGGCGACGCGAAGGCGCTGACGATTTCCGTCGAGACGCGCGAACGCGTTCCCGCGCCGCGCTGCCGCATCGCGCTCGCGCAGGCGATGCCGAAAGGCTCTCTGATGGACGACGTCGTCCGCCAGGCGACGGAAATCGGCGCCGCGCGGATTTTTCCGCTCGCGAGCGAGCGCTGCGAAGTGAGGCTCGACGCCGCGCGCGCCGCGCACAAGCTCGAACGCTGGCGCGCCATCGCGGTCGAGGCCTGCAAGCAGTGCGGCAACCGGTTCCTGCCGGAAATCGCGCCCGTGCGGACGCCGGCGGAATTTTTCGCGTCGCTCGCAGCCGAGGCGCGCGGGAACGCCGCGCTGCGCGTCGTCGCGAGCCTCGAAGCGGGAACGCGTCCCTGCCCGGAAATCCTGCGGGAACGCGCCGAGCCGCCCGAGGAAATCCTTTGGCTCGTCGGTCCCGAAGGCGATTTTTCGCCGGAGGAATACGCCGCCGCGCGCGCCGCGGGCTTCGTTCCCGCGCGCCTCGGCGCGAACGTGCTCCGCGCCGTCACCGCGGCGATTTACGTGCTTTCCGTCGCCGACCAGATGCGGCAGTTCTGGAGCAAGTGACGGGCGACGGGAGCATCGCAGATTTTTCCGCGCCGAAAAGAAACAGTCTTCATGACCTCATAACCTTATCACCTCCTTCAGCCTTTTCAAAATGCAGCCGCTCACCCTTTGGACCGAAACCTTCACCGACGCGCAGATCGCCGCGCTGCGGGACTTCTGCGCGACCGCGAACGGCTTCGAGGCGACGGAAACGCCCTACGCGATTTTTTCTTGTCGTTCCAAGCCGTTGAAGGTAACCGTCGTCGCCTACACGTCGCGCAAGGTCGTCGTCAGCGGCAAAGGCACGCGCGAGTTCGTCGAAAACGTCGTGGAGCCGCGGATCACGGGCGTCGCGAAGCTCGGCTACGACGACGTGCACCATCCGGAATGGTTCGAGCGTCACGCCGGGCTCGACGAATCCGGCAAGGGCGACCTCTTCGGACCGCTCGTCTCGTGCTGCGTGATCGCGGGCGGCGACGCCGTGAAGAGCTGGATCGACGCGGGCGTGCGCGACTCCAAGACCGTCGCCGAAAGCGCGATTTTCGAGCTTGAGAAAAAGATCCGCGCGACGCCGGGCGTCGTCGTCAAGACCGCGACGACGACGATGCCGAAATACAACGCGCTTTACGCGGGCAGGTTCGGCAACCTGAACGCGATGCTCGCGCGCTTCCATTTCGTCGCGCTGCGCGAGGCGCTTTCCGAGGCGCGGAACACTCCCGAGGGAACGCCCGCGTGGGGGCTGCTCGACCAGTTTTCCAGGTCGCCGCTCGTGCAGCGCGAGCTCGCGCGCGAGGGCGTCGGTTTCGACCTGCGGATGCGCACGAAGGCGGAAAGCGATCCCGTCGTCGCGGCGGCGTCGATCGTCGCGCGCGCGGCCTACGTGCGCGCCGTCAAGGAGCTTGAGAAAATCGCGGGAACGGCGCTGCCGAAGGGCTGTTCCGCGGGCACGCGCAAGGCGGGCGAGGCGCTCGTCGCGAAATTCGGCCGCGAGCGCTTCGGCGAGTTCGCGAAGCTGCACTTCAAGACGGCGGAAGAGGCGCTCGCCTCCGCCCGCCGCTGAATCGCCGCGGTTCCGGAAGATCGCGTCCGCGCGCTTCCGCGAAATCTCACGAAATCCTAACGCGGGGCTAATCGAAAGCTGACGCGGCGGCGGGAAAATGCCCGCCGTCATGGAAAACAAAGAAAGACACGCGGTCATCGACGTCGGATCGAACACGATCCGCACCGTCATCTACGAAATCGACAAGGCGAGCGGCGAAGCCAAGGAGCTCGTCAGCGAACGCGAGTTCACCGGCATCATCGCCTACGTGAAATACGGGCGGCTCTGCGAAGCCGGGCAGCTGCAGCTCATCGAAGTGCTCACGCGCATGAAGGAATTCTGCGAAATCGCGAGCTGCCGCGCCGTGAGCTGCTTTTCGACGGCGTCGCTGCGCGGCGCGGAAAATCTCGGCGAAGTCGTCGGGCGCGTGCGCGAGGCGACGGGCATCGCGATCCGCCCGCTTTCCGCCGAAGAGGAAACGCTTTACGACCTCGAAGGCCTGCGCGCGGCGGACGTCGCCGCGGAAGGCACGGGACTCGATCTCGGCGGGGGCAGCTGCCAGATTTTCCGCTACGACGGGAACGGCTTCCGCGCTTCGACGTCGCTCAAGATCGGCTGCCTGACGCTGAGCAATCTCTGCGTCGGCGGGATTTTTCCGACGAAGGCCGAAGCGAAGAAAATCCGCGAAAAAGTGAAGCGCGCGCTCGAAGATCTCGACGACGAAAAACTGCGCGTCGCCGAAGGCGCGTTCGCCTACGCGATGGGCGGCACGGCGCGCGCGGCGGCGCGCGTCCACGCCGCGCTCGCGGGAACGGCGTCGAAGGCGAAGAAGAATCTGCGCCTCACGCGCGACGCGCTCGCGGACATCGTCGAGCTTTCTCAGGACGACCCGAAGGAGTGCATCCGGCTGCTTTCGCGCGTTGCTCCCGCGCGCATGCACACGCTCGTGACGGGCGTCATCGTGCTGCGCGCGCTCTGCAAACGCCTCGGCGCGGAAGGCATCGAGGTCGTTCCGACGGGCATCCGCGAAGGCTACCTGCGGAAGGAAGTGCTGACCAAGTGACCGGGAGCCGGAAACCGGAGACTGGAACATTGCGGGTTTTGCCGCAGGCAAAACTTTTCAAAAACTTTCTTCCGGTATTCTCCAGTCACCAGTTGCCGGCTCCCAGCCACGTTTTTTCAAAATTCCGATGAAAACCGAAACGCAACAACCCGTTCCCGCCGAGGCGTCGGCGACGTCCGTTCCCGCGCCGGCGCCGGAGCTTTTCGTCAGCCGCGAGCTGAGCTGGCTGGAATTCAACCGCCGCGTTCTGCTCGAATCCGCGGAGAAATCGACGCCGCTCTTCGACCGCCTGAAATTCATCGCGATCTACTTCGGCAACCTCGACGAATTTTTCATGGTGCGCATCGGCACGCTCTCCGACCAGGCGCACGCCGCGCCGGGAAAACGCGACGAAAAGACGGGCATGACCGCCGCCGAGCAGATCGCGGCGAGCTTTCTCAAGGTGCGCGAGCTGCAGGCGACCGCGCGCGAATGCTGGCGCGCCGTCCGCGCCGAAATGCGCGCCGGCGGCATCGATTTCGTCGATCCCGAAAACGCCTCCGACGAAGAGCGCGAGCCGCTCGCGCGCTGGTTCAAGGACTCGCTGCGGCTCCTGCTTTCGCCGCTCGTCATCGACCGCCATCACCCGTTCCCGTTCCTGCGCAGCGGCGAGCAGTACGTCGTCGCGCTGCTAGACGGCAAGGGCGGGAAAAGCGCGCTCGGCATCATTCCGCTCGGACCGCTTCCGACGCTCAACATCTTCGAGAGCGCGGACGGACGCAAAAAAATCGCCTTCACGGCGGACGTCGTGCGCCATTTCACGCGCAAGATCTTCAGCGACCGCAAGGTGCGCGAGACCGCAGTCTGCCGCGTGACGCGCAACGCCGACATTCCCGTGGACGAAAGCCTGCTCGAATACTCCGCCGACGGCGGCGCGGGGGATTTCCGCGAAATCATGCAGGCGATGCTGAAGAAGCGCCGTCGCCTCGCCGCCGTGCGCGTGCAGTTCCGCGACGCGCCGTCGGAGGATCTGGAAAAGGCGATCCGCGAGCCGCTCGAAGTCTCGCCCGCCGAATGCGTCACGGAAAAGATGCCGCTCGATTTTTCGTTCGGATTTTCGCTTCCGGCGAAGCTCGGGAACGCGCCGCGCGAGTTCGCGCCGAAGCCGCTCCCGGCGATCGTTCCCGTCGAGTTCCGCGGGAACGCCGCCGAGACGATACGCGGCAAAGACCTGCTGCTCGCGTATCCGTTTCACGCGATGAAGCCCTTCGTGCGCCTTCTCGAGGAGGCGGCGGACGATCCCGACGTGCTCTCCGTGCGCATTTCGCTCTACCGCATGTGCTCGCACAGCAAGATCGCGATGGCGCTCGCCCGCGCCGCCGAAAACGGCAAGGAGGTGCTCTGCGTGCTCGAGCTGCGCGCGCGCTTCGACGAGCAGAACAACATCGACTACGCGGAGACGCTCGAGCGCGCCGGCTGCACCGTCATCTACGGACTTCCCGACTACAAGGTGCACGCGAAGCTCTGCCTCATCACCTACCGCACGCCGGCGGGAACGCGCACCATCACGCAGATCGGCACCGGCAACTACAACGAAAAGACGTCCGAGCTCTACACCGACCTGAGCCTCGTCACCGCCGACCCCGCCGCCGGGCGCGACGCCGCGAAGATCTTCAACGCGCTCGGCGTCGGCGCGTTCCCGCGCAGCCTCGAAACGCTCTGGTGCGCGCCGAACGCGTTTCTCGAAAACGTGCTCGCCGAAATCGACGCGGAAATCGCCGCGCGCCGTGCGGGAAGCGACGACGCGGGCGTCGCGATCAAGGTCAACGGGCTGAACAATCTCGCCGTCATGCGCAAGCTCGTCGAAGCCTCGCGCGCGGGCGTCCGCGTGGAGCTTTTCGTGCGCGGCATCTGCTGCCTGCGCCCGGGCGTTCCCGGCGCGACGGACAACGTTTCCGTGCGCAGCGTCGTCGGGACCTACCTCGAACATTCGCGCATCTTCGCTTTCGGAAGAAACGCGCGGGAACGCGTGTTCATCGGTTCGGGCGACCTGCTCAACCGCAACCTCGTGCGCCGCGTCGAAGTCTTCACGCCCGTGCGCGACGCGGACGCGCGCGCCGAGGTGCTGAACATTCTCGACACGATCCGCCGCGACAACCGCAAGGCGTGGGAAATGCTCTCCGACGGCTCCTACCGCAAGCCGCCGACGAGCGCGTCCGCGCTCCCGCCCTGCGATTCGCAGCTCGCCCTGCGTTCCCATTTCGCGGAAAAGGCGGAAGCGGAAAAACGCGCCGCCGCCGAACGTTCCCGCGCGCCCGCGACGGGTACGGGTACGTCCGCCCCGCCGCCGTCCTCTTCTTCCGGCGACGTCTCCCCGCGTCCCCGCGGCTTCTTCGCCCGCCTGTTCGCCCGCAAATCCCCCTGACGCGAACGCAAAAAGACGCGCGGACGGAGCAGGGCGCCCGCGCGGGAAAATCCGCTTCTCGGAAATCGTCCTCCGCGGGAACGAAGGCAGAAACGTCTTCGTTCCCGCGGCTTCGCGTCCGTGAAATTCGTTTGAGAAATTTCCCTTTTCCTGCAAAATGCCTCTCCCGTTGCCGAAGTGGCGGAACGGTAGACGCTGCGGACTTAAAATCCGTTGCCTTCGGGCGTGCGGGTTCGAGCCCCGCCTTCGGCACTCCAAAAATTCAAGAAACATGCTCCAGACAACAGCAACGACGCGAGTCCGCTTTTCCGAAACCGACGCCATGGGCGTCGTCTATCACGCCAATTATCTGCCGTGGTGCGAGGTCGCGCGCACGCGGCTGCTCGCGGAAGTCGGTCTGCCCTACGCCCGCCTGCAGGAGCTCGGCTTTCTCCTGCCCGTGCTGGAGATCAATCTGAAATACCGCGCGCCCGCGCGCTTCGGCGACGTCGTCTCCGTGCGCGCCCGCATGGAGGAGATGCCGCGCGTGCGCATCCGCATCGACTACGAGATTTTCCGCGGCGACGGCGAGCTGCTCACGACGGGGCATTCGCTGCACGCGTTCATGAACCGCGAGGGCGTCGCCATCAAGCCGCCGGCGTTCTTTCTCGAAACGCTGCGGGCGGCGTTCGACGCGCGCGAAGGAGGCGCCCCGCGATGATTCCCCCGCCGAGAGAACACCGGGAAATTCTCCGTCCGGACTTCGTCGCCGACGCCCGGCTTTCCGCCGTGCAGAACGAAAAGCGGCGTCTGCGCCAGCGCCACCTCGCGCTGCGCGACGAAATCAACGGTCCGGAGGCGCTGATGCTTTCCGGCTTCGTCCGCAACGAGCTGCGCGCGAGCAAAATCTTTCAGAGCGCGGAATGCGTCTCGAGCTACATTTCCATCCGCAGCGAGATCGGCAACCACGGCGGCATTCTGCGCGCGATCGAGGCGGGAAAAATCACCTGCGTGCCCAAGGTCTTCGGCAAGGAGCTGCGCCTGTTCCGCATCCGCAGCATGGCGGAAGACCTCGCGCCGGGAACGTTCGGCGTGCTTGAGCCGCTTCCGCACTGCGAGGAGATTCCCGTCGATCTGCCGACGCTGCACATCATTCCCGGCGTCGTCTTCGACCTGCACGGCAACCGCATCGGCTACGGCAAGGGCTACTACGACCGCTTTCTGCGCCGCGTTCCGCCGAGCGCGATCACGGTCGGGCTCGCGTTCGACTGTCAGGTCGTCGATTCCGTTCCCGCGGAGCCGACCGACGTTCCGCTGAAATACCTGATCACGCCGGAACGCGGCTGGATCGAGTGCCGCTGACGCCGCGCGCGTCTGCGGTTGAAATTGCGTATTTTCCGCCGGAAGGCTTGAATGGCGGGCATGGCGAGCTGGCGTAAAATCGCGGCGTACGCGGCCGCGTTCGCGGCGGGAGCGTGGGCGTTCTGCGCGCTCGCGCGATGCGACGCGCTGCGGGACGCGGACGTCGGCGGCGGGGCGCTCCCCGCCGCCGGAATTTCCGCGCCCGAAGCCGCCGCGCCCGTTCCCGAAAAACGCGCGGGAACGCTCCGCGTCGCGTCGATCAATTCGTTCAATTATCTCAGCACGAACCGCCGCACCGACGACGGCGTCTATAAGCGCCGCTGGGCGAAGCCGCGGAGCGAACGCGAGGCGCTGCGCCGCCTCATTCTCGCCGTGAATCCCGACGTGCTCGCCGTGCAGGAGATCGGCGGGCGCGGGCAGCTCGACCAGCTCGCGCTGGATCTCGAAGGCGCGGGAGCCGCGTTCCCGCACCGCGTCGTGCTGATCGGGCGGGACACGCAGCGGCACGTCGCGCTGCTTTCGCGCCTGCCGTTCCGCGAGATCTTCCGCTTTCCGGAGAAGGACGCGATGTCGCGCGGGCTGCTCGGCGCGGAAGTCGCCGCGCCCGGAATGCGCCCGGTCCGCGTCTTCACGCTGCATCTGAAAAGCAAGATCACGCGCGACGAGAGCGATCCCGAGTGCGCGGCGGAACGGCTCGCGGAGGCGCGCCGCGCGCGCGCCCTCCTGCTGCGCTTCGGCGGGAACGCGTTCGCGCTGCTCGGGGACTTCAACGACGAGCCCGAGAGCGCGCCCGTGCGCGCCTTCGCCGAGGGCGGACTGCTGCGCCGCCTCGATTCGCGCGATTCCGCGGGCGCGCCCTGGACGTATTCAAATTCCAGATACGGCTACCGCTCGGTCTTCGATCACGTCTTCCTTTCGCCGACGCTGCGCGGGGAAGGGCGCGTCGCGGACGAGGCGCTCTCGCGCGTCCGTTCGCCGTCCGGCGGCGCCGTCTCCGCGAGCGATCACCGCATGGTCTTCTGCGACGTCTCGTTCGCGGACGCGGAAGCGCCTCCTGCGCCGCCGTCGGGCCCGTGAAGTCCGGGCGCAAAAAGGGCGTTTCCGCGCGGTGCGGGAACGCCCTTTTTCGTCGTGTCGCGCGCTCAGGCTTCCGGCTCGGGCGCGGGAGCTTCGGGCGCGGCGTCCGCCGCGGGCGCCGGTTCCTCCGCCGTCGGCGCTTCCGCCGGCGTTTCGGCGGGAGCTTCCGCCGCTTCCGCGGAGAGCGAGCCGATGACCTTGATGAGCGGCTCCGGCGCTTCGGGAACGGCGCCGCCGATGTCGTCGCCGGGGCATTCCACGCTGGGAATTTCCGGGCGTTCGAGCGGCTGTTCCGCCTTTTCCGCCGCCTTCGCCTGGGCTTCCGTCATGACCGGATGCGCGTAAAGCTTCCCGTCGGACATTTCGGCGACGTAGCCTTCGGTGACGAGCCAGCGGACGGTGCCGACCAGTTCCTTCGCGAGCGCTTCCTCGTCCGCTGACGGCGCGGGAGCGGCGTTTTCCGCGGGCGCGGGCGTCTCCGCCTCGGCGGGCGCGGCTTCGGGCTTCGCTTCCGCTTCGGCGCCGATGCCGAGCATCTTCTTCGGGAGCTCGGAAATCGCCGTGCCGGGATGTTTTTCGAGGAAGTCGAAGACGCGCTGGATCGTGTCCGAGAACACCGAGCTCGGCGTGCGGAATTTGCGCTTCACGCCGCAGACGAGCGTGATGCCCTTGGAGCCTTTTTTGTAAAGGAAGAATCCGAGATGACGCAGACGCCCGCGGAAGCCGTTGGCGGTGTTGAGCGGGAATTTGCGCTGGAATTCGATTTCGCGCTCGATGTTCGCCTTCAGCGGGCCGAGCGGCATTTTTTCGACGAGCGTGCCGGAAATGCGCGCCTGCTTCGTCTCGCGCACGGCTTCGTTCTTGCGCGCGCCGACGACGAACGCCTTGGCGGCGCCGACGTCGTCGAACGCTTCGGGCTCGCCCTCCTTGCGGTTCTTGAGGACGAAGCGCGTGCGCTTCTTCATCTTTTCGGCCCACGCGGCGATGGCTTCGGGATCCTTGACGGTCTCGACGCGCGACATGAATTTTTCGAAAGGCATCTTCGGGAAATTCGCCGCGTGCCAGTCGCGCAGAATCTGCTGGTAGGCGTGGTGGTTCGGCGGCGCGAGCAGTTCGCCCGTGAAGCCGCACTTGGCGATCATCGTGAAGTTGCCCTTGGGCGGCTCGACCTCGACTTCCTCGACGTCGAAGAATTTGTCGAGGTGGTTCTTGAAGACGTGCGCGAACGCGTCCTGCTCGTTGCGGAACGGCATGCCGTCGGGCACGCTGACGTAGAAGGGCGGAAGCGGCTTGTCGCTCGGGATCGGCTTGCCCGCCTTGTCCTTCTTCTGAAGCGGCGTGACGACGACCGCGAAGCGCTCCGGCTTTTCGAGGATGATCTTCGCGATCTCGAAGAGCACGTAGGTGCGCGCGGAGTTCTTGATCGCCTTCGCGAGCACGGTGAACGGCTTGTCTTCCGGGTAGATCATCACGTCGGCGACGCGCATCGGCGGCGGGTTGCCGTCGCGGGAAGGCGGGCGGCGGCGGTCGTTTCCGCGGTGCGGCGGTCTGCCTCCTTCGCGGGAACGAGGCGCGTCGGAATCCGCGAAACGCGGCGCGCGGGGCGCTTCGCCCTCGGCGTGATTCTCTTCGCGGCGCGGCGGACGCGGCCCGCGGCGGTCGCGGTTCTCACGGCGTTCCCGCGGCGCGTCGGCGCGGTCGAAGTCGCGGCGCGGCCTGCCGCGGACTTCCGGGCGGCTCGAGCGTTCCACGGAGATTTTTTTCGCGTCGTCGGCGGCCCAGTCCGGATTGAAATCAAGCGAGGAAAGCGAGCTCAGGTCGATTTCCGCGTTTTCGGAATCGGGCGTTTCGTTCGTGTCGTTCATAGGAAAAACGTCTGAATTTTAAGATTTTGTGAAGACTGCTTTTCATTAGAAACTTCCGCGCGGAAACGCGCAATTAGAAAAGTGCGGGCGCGGCGCGCGCGGCGTCTTTCGGAAGAAATCCGCGGGCGGCCGGAAAGTCGCTCTACCGGAAGGCACTCCTTCAAAAGAGTTTCGGGACGGCGGCGAGGAGAGTCTTCGCGTAGTCGCTCTTCGGCGAGCGGAAGACCTCAGACGGCGTGCCGCGCTCGACGATTTCGCCGCGGCGCATGACGAGGATTTCGTCCGAAATTTCGCCGACGACGGCGAGGTCGTGCGCGATGAAGAGAAACGCCACGCCGAGCGTCGCCCGGATCTCCTTCAGCAGCGCGACGATCTGCGCCTGCACGGAGACGTCCAGCGCGGAGACGGGCTCGTCGCAGACGACGAGATCCGCTTCCGTCGCGAGCGCGCGCGCGACGGCGACGCGCTGGCGCTGACCGCCGGAAAATTCGTGAGGATAGCGCGCGCCGCAGTCCGCGGAAAGCCCGACGCGTCCGAGCAGCTCCGCGACGCGTTCCCGCCGCGCGCTCACGCTCATTTCGGGGAAGCAGATTTCGAGGGGCTCGGAAAGAATGTCCGCGATCGTCCGCCGCGGATTCAGCGACGCGTAGGGATTCTGAAAGACCATCTGCACGCGCCGGCGCAGCGGGAGCGGCATGCGCGCGCCGAAGCCGGTGACGTCCGCGTCGCCGTAGAAGACGCGCCCGGAGGCGACCGGCTGCAGGCGCATGATCGCGCGCGAGAGCGTGGATTTGCCGCAGCCGCTTTCGCCGACGACGCCGAGCGTCTTCCCGCGCCCGACGGCGAAGGAAACGTCGTTCACGGCGCGGAATTTCTCCCGCGCGCGCCCGCCGAAAAGGCGCGTTCCCGTCCCGCGCCGCTCGAATTCGACGACGAGATTTTCGACGCGCAGCACGGGATCGTCCATCATTTTTCAGAAGCGGATGCCCGCCTGAACCGAGAGCTGCACGGCGGGATCGACGGTGAAGTGCGCGTCGCGCTTGTGCCCGCCTTCCCAGTAGCGGTAGTCGCTCCAGAGAATCGTCGTCAGTCCGACGGTGACGAAGAAATTTTTGCCGAGGTTGCGCCGCGCGGTCAGCGCGAACGGCGCGCTCTGCCTGTACCAGCATTCGCCGTCGCCGACGGTGATGCAGTCGGTCGAGTAGGCGACGCCCGCGCGCAGCAGCCATTCGTTTCTCCCGCCGACGTCCCAGGTGAGGTCGACGCCGTTGCCGACGCGCAGGTTGAGCTCCCGCGTCGGCGAGTAGTCGAAGAGCACCATCGGCACGAGCGTCCAGCGTTCGCGGTGGCGCGAATAGGAGACGAGCAGGCCGAGGCAGAGCGATTCCGTGCGCGAGAAATACTGCTTGATCCCGACGCCGACGAGCCCGTGCGCGCCGTGCGCCGTCGCCGTCGTGTCCGAGGAAATCAGCGCGCCGGATGCGAGGAAGGCGAGCGAGCGCCCGTTCTCCTTGTCGAAGATGAACTCGCTCCAGTCGAAGAACTTGAACGAGTCCACGTGCGAAAACGGCTCGCCGAGCGTGTCCGGCGTTCCCGAAAAATCGTAGTCCGTGCGCCGGAAATCGA
Source organism: Candidatus Spyradosoma sp. (assembly GCA_051884495.1). Taxonomy (GTDB): domain Bacteria; phylum Verrucomicrobiota; class Verrucomicrobiia; order Opitutales; family UBA953; genus Spyradosoma. The sequence continues at coordinate 31,620 of JBJEVQ010000010.1, read as the reverse complement.
AGTTGGTGACGGAGATGAATTTTTCCTCCTTCGAGATGAAGTCCCACGCCACGCCGGTGCCGACGGACGTCGCGGAAAGCTTGCCGCCGCGGTTGATCGAGGCGGGGAAGCGGTACGAGACGTAGCCGTAGAACGGCATCACGGAGTTCGTGCCGTTCATGATCGCGGTGCGCGCGGGCGAGTAGAGGTTCTCCCACCACGCCATCGGGTTGGAGTCGCCGAGGACGCTCAGGTTGTCGTCCGCGGCGAGCGCCGCCGGCGTTCCCGCGAGGGCGAGAAGCGCCGCGGCGCGCAGTCCGTTCGAAAGCGTCCCCATCGCGCGCGGCCTCCTCAGCGGCGCACCGTGCATTTGGCGGCGCGCTCGACGTCGAGCATGATCTTCTCGAAGACCTTGTTCACTTCCGCGTCCGTGAGCGTCTTCGTCTCGGAGCGGAACACGATCTCGAACGCGAGCGACTTCTTGCCTTCCGGCAGTCCCTTGCCCTGATAGACGTCGAAGCAGTTCACCTTTTCGACGACGAACTGCTTGGCGGCCGCCTTGTTCGCGGTCGCCTTCAGCCGGTCGGCGATTTCGCCCGCGGGAACGCCCGCGTCCACGACGAGCGCGAGGTCGCGCGAGACGGGCGGGAACGTCGAAAACGCCTTGAAGCGCGCGCGTTTCGGAGCCGCCTTGAACGCGTCCTGCAGGAAGAGGACTTCGCCGGCGACGACGGTCTGCGAAACGTCCCACGAGAGCGCGAGCTTCGCGTCCACGAGCCCGAGCTCGAGCGTGAGCGCGCGCGCGCGGTCGGACGCGACGGCGGCGTGCCCCGCCTGCCAGAACGGCGCCTTCGCGGCGTCCGGCGCGGCGAAGAGCAGACGCTGCTCGGCGATGCCGGCGGCGGCGGCGATTTCGAGGCAGAGCTTCTTCGCGAAAAATTCGTCGAGCTTTTCGCGCGCCTTCCACGAGCGCGTCGTCGGCTCGGCGAGCGCGACGAAGGCGACGGAAAGAATCTCGCGGATCGCGCCCGTGCGGTCGGGGCGGAAGACGTGCCCGACCTCGAAGAAGCGGCGCGGCTCGTTGTGCGCGGCGAGGTTGAGGCGCAGCGCGTCGAGCAGCCCGGGCAGAAGCGACGGACGGACGTGCGACTGCTCGCTCGTCAGCGGATTGGCGAGCGCGAGCGCGTCCGTCGTCTCGGCGCCGAAGCATTTCTTCAGCTCGGCGGAATCGCGCAGCGTGTAGTGGAAGCACTCCGCGAAGCCCTTGCCGGCGAGCATGTCCGCCGCCTTGCGCGAGAAGCGCACGGTCGGCGCGTCGGCGTCCGCGTTCGTCGGCGCGGCGATCGCGGCGGAGGGAATCGTGTCCGTGCCGTAAATGCGCACGAATTCCTCGACGAGGTCGATCGGGCGATCGACGTCGGGGCGGAACGCGGGCACGAGCACGCTCCACGCGCCCGCGCCGTTTTCGGCGACGGTGAAGCCGAGGCGGCGGAAGACGTCGAGAATCGCGGCGTCGGCGACGTCGTAGCCGCAGCGCGCGCGGACGAAGTCGCCGGAAATTTCGATCGTGCGGTCGGCGCGCGGGAACGCTCCGACGGAAAGCGGATCGCCCGCGATTTCTCCGCCCGCGAGCTCGCGGATGAGCTGTGCGGCGCGCGCTCCCGCGACGGCGACGAGCGTCGGATCCACATCGCGCGTGAAGCGTGTCGAGCTGTCCGTGGAGACGGCGAGCGCGCGCGAGGTCTTGCGCACGGAGCCCGGGTCGAACCAGGCGGCCTCGAGCACGACGTCGCGCGTCGCGTCCGTCACGCCGGAATTTTCACCGCCCATCACGCCCGCGACGACCATCGGCTTTTCCGCGTCGGCGACGACGCACATGTCCGCCGAGAGCGCGCATTCCTTGCCGTCGAGCAGCGTGATTTTTTCGCCCTCGGCGGCGCGGCGCACGCGGATCGCGTTCCCGCCGATCGTCGCCGCGTCGAACGCGTGCAGCGGCGAGCCGAGCTCGAACATCACCCAGTTCGTCACGTCCACGACGTTGTTGATCGGGCGCAGACCGACGGCGAGCAGGTCGCGCCGCATCCACTCGGGCGAGGGCGCGATCTTCACGCCGCGGATCGTCCACGCGTTGTAGAGCGCGCAGTCCGGCGTCTCGACCGAGACGGAGAGAAATTCGTTCTTCGCGTTTCCGTTCGGCGCGACGCGCGTCGCGTCCGCGACGGGATTCTTCAGCGCCCTGTCGAAGAACGCCGCGAGGTCGCGCGCGACGCCGACGTGCGAAAGGCAGTCGCCGCGGTTCGCCGTGATCGAAATGTCGAAGACCGTGTCCGCGGGCGGGAAGCACGCGTTGATCGGCGTGCCGAGCTTCAGCTCCGCCTCGCGCTCCGTCATGATGAGCAGTCCGCCGTGGTCGTCGTTGAGCCCGAGCTCGCGGCCGGAGCACATCATGCCCTGCGAGACTTCGCCGCGCATCGTCGTTTCGCTGATCGCGAAGCCGCCCGGCAGCACCGCGCCCGGCAGCGCCACGGGCACGACGTCGCCCGCCTTGAAGTTCTTGGCGCCGCAGACGATCTGGCGAATCGCGCCGTCGCCCACGTCCACGCGGCAGACGCTCAGGTGGTCGCTGTTCGCGTGCGGCACGAACGAAAGGATTTTGCCGACGACGACGTGTTCGAGCGGGACGAGCCCCGCCGACGAGATCTCCTCGACCTCGAGCCCGATCATCGGGAGCGCGTCCGCAATCTTTTCCGCGGGAACGTCGCTCAGGTCAACGTATTTGTTCAGCCACTGAAGGGAAATTTTCATGATGAAATTCGTGTTCGGATTTTCGGTTGTTTCGCGGGAGCGCGATCAGGCGAACTGGCGCAGGAAGCGCAGATCGTTCGCGTAGAAATGGCGGATGTCGTCGATGCCGTGCACGAGCATCGCGATGCGCTCGACGCCCATGCCGAACGCGAGCCCCGTCCACTCCGACGCGTCGAGGCCGACGTTTTCGAGCACCTTCGGATCGACGAGCCCGCAGCCCATGATTTCGAGCCAGCGGTTGCTCAGCGCGCCCATGTTCGGCACGCGGATGTCCATCTCGAAGCTCGGTTCCGTGAACGGGAAGAAGCTCGGGCGCAGGCGCGTCTCCGCCGCGTTCCCGAAGACTTCGCGCACGAACGAATCGAGCACGCTCTTGAGGTCCTTGAGCGTCACGCTCCTGTCGATCCACAGCCCTTCGATCTGGTGGAAGTTCGCCGAGTGCGTGGCGTCCACCGTGTCGCGGCGGAAGCAGCGGCCGGGCGCGACGACGCGGATCGGCGGCTTGCGCGCGAGCATCGTGCGGATCTGCACGGAAGAGGTGTGCGAGCGCAGCAGATACGCCTCGTCAGCCTTTTTCGGCGCGTCGGGCGCGCGCGTTCCCGCGGGCAGGAACAGCGTGTCCTGCATGTCGCGCGCGGGGTGATTCGCCGGCGTGTTCAGCGCGTCGAAGCAGAACCACTCGGTTTCGAGCTCGGGACCGTCCGCGACGGTGAAGCCCAGGCGGTGAAACACCGAGCAGACTTCCTCGCGAATCTGCGCGAGCGGGTGGCGCGAGCCCGCGAAGTCGTCCGGCGGCGGGAGCGTCGGATCGATCGGCGCGCCGAGCCGCGCGGCGAGCTCCGCGTCCTCGATGCGCGCGAGCGTCTCCGCGAAGAGGGCTTCGAGTCTGCCCTTCGCCTCGTTGATGAGCTTGCCCATCGCGGGCTTCTCCTCTTTGGGAACGCCGCCCATGAGCTTCATCACGGACGTCATCGAGCCTTTGGCTCCGACGAATTTGGCTTTGAAAACCTCGAACTCCGGACGCGTCTTGATGCCGGGAGCCGCGGAGGTCGCTTCTGAAACGATGTTGGCGAGCTGTTGCTGCATGATCATGAAAAAATTTCCCGCAATACTACGTTCCTTCCCGCGCGAACGCAAGATTCTGCGCGAGGGGGCGCAGACGTCCCGCGACGGAGAGAGAGTAAAAGATAAAAAGAGATGAGCTGACCGCGTGCAAAAAAGCCGCCGACCCGGAGGTCGGCGGCAAAGGTGGCGGCATCCTGTCGGATTACTGCTTGCGGAGGGCGTCGCGGGCCTCACCGGCCTCCTCGTGTTCGGTCTGGCGCCGGACGGGGCGGGGATAGTCGATGTATCCCTGACCGGCGGGCGGCAGGATGCCGAGGTCGAGCGAGAGGAAGGTGAAGGGCGTGAAGACCTCATTGGTCCGGATGGTGAGCGGAAGGGCTTCGAAGAGCGAGCCGACGGCGTTCTGCATCGGACCGATGTAGCGGCTGTCGCCGCCGAAGTAGCGGCCGTTGACCAGCCAGACGACGTCGCTGAACTTCTTGGCGCCCGTGTTCGGGTCGGTGTTGCCTCCGACGGTCTGCACGTTCATCGCCACGCTGTCGCCCGAGACGCCCTTGACGCCGTTGCCCCAGAGAACGCCTTCTCCGGAGCCGGAGAGGACGACCTCGAGGGCGTCGGTGCGCCCGGCGCCGCGGCCGGCGGTGAGGACGGCCTTCTCGGCGGTGATGTCGGTACCCGCGCCGGTGCCGTCAACGATCTCGCCCTTGGCGATGAGGTTGGCGGTGCCGCCGGCGACGATGCCGCTCTGCGCGCCGTGGGTGGCGGCTGCGATGTCTCCGACCGTGCCGATGGCGAGGTCGCCCGAGCTCTGGATGGCGAGATCCTTGCCGGCCCTGGCGGAGACCTGCTGGGCCTTGACTTCGAGCGCGTCAATCGGCGCGGTGGCGCTGCCGCCGTCGCCGCGGCGGGTGGCCGCGCCGATGGTGCCGCCGGCCAGGAGACTGACCGAGCCGTTCGCGGCAACGAGGTTCTCGCCGCCGGCGAGGATGGCCTGACCATCGCCGCTGTAGACGGTCTCGTCGCCCTGCGCGTCGAGGATGTCCCCGCCGGCGGTGACGCCGATGCTGCCGTTGGCGGAGATGACGTGATCGAGCGCGGCGTTGCCTCCGGCCTCGAGGACGGCGTTGCCGCTGGCTTGGATGGTGGAGCCGTTGGCGTCGGCGGACATCGTCAGGTCGCCGCCGGCCGTCACGAAGGCGGAAGACCCGTTCACGGCATTCCCGGCCACGATGGTGGTGCCCGCTTCGAGGGCGAGGTTCTGCCCGGCGCGCACCGAGGCGTCGGAGCCGGCGAGGATGACGACGTTGCCGGAGCGGAGGGTGACGTCCTCCCCGGCCACGACCAGGAGGTCGCCCTGTCCGGCGACGATCGCGCCGGCCACGTCGAGGTTCTCCTCGACGGCCAGGCGGACTTGCGTGCCGGACAGAATGCCGACCATGGTCGCAACGCCCATCCTCTCGCTGTCGGTCGCTTCGGCGGTGGTGCCGTTCACGCGGGTGACGTCCACCGGGGCGATTTCCTGGACGGTGAGGTCGCCCTTGGCGGCGATGGCCGCTTCGCCGGCGGCCGCGCGGGCCTGCAGGTGCTCGGCGGAAACGGTGACGTAGCCCGGCTCGCCGTCGGCGGCGTTGCCGATGTTCGCGCGCGCGTCGAGCAGAATGTCCTTGGCGGCAAGGTTGACGTCGTCCTCCGTGCGCCCGGCGGCATTGTAGATGCTGCCGGAGGCCTGGACCGCGATGGCCTCGGTGGCCTTGACGTCGCCGAGAGTGACGTCGCCGGCGGTGGCGCGGATGCCGACGTGCTCGCCGGCGGTAGTCACCTTGGCCGAGCCGGCCATCGCCACGCTGCCGGCCTCGAGGAAGATGTCCTCGGAGGCCGAGACGGTGCTGTTCCCTTCGAGGGTGACGGCGGAGCCCGCCGCGTCGCCCTGGAGGGTGACGGCGCCGGCTTCGGCGGTGACGGTGCGGTTGGCTTCCACCTCCACGCCGTTGGCGCCGGCGAGGATGACGTTGCCCTGCTTGTTGAGGATTTCGCCGTCGACGATGGTCAGCCCCTCCTTGTTGTAGGCCAGGATGTTGCCGGTGCCGAAGTCGCGCAGGCCGGTGATGGTCCAGTTGTCTTCGGTCTGAATCAAATAGATGCCGCTCTGGGCCGTCGGGATGGGCGTGCGGTTGTTCACGTCGTAGCCGGCGGCGGCGGAGAGTTCGCCGACCTTGGTGAGAATCGGCTTCGCAGCCGTGCCGATCTTCCCGGCGGCCGCGAGTGTCGCCTGGTCGGCCTCGACGAGGAGCGTGTCCTGTTTGTTGGTGAGGATGTCGCCGCGGCGCGCGGTCACCTCGACCTGCGGGGCCTTGGCCAGGCCGTCGAGCGTCACCGACTCGTCGGCGTCGAGCGTCAAGCGGATGCCCGCCTCGGCCGCCGCGTTGAGGGCGATGTTTCCGCCCGCGGTGAGCGTGGCGTCGTTGCCGGCGATGACCGTACCGTTGGCGGTGATGTCGGTCGCGGCCAGGATGTCCACGTCGCCGTCGGCGGCGATGGCACCCTGGATGGTGGCGTCGCCGGTGGTGGCGTTGAGGTCCACGTCGCCGGTGGCGGTCACCGTGCCAACGTTGAGCGTAGTGCCTTCCACTTCGACGTCCGCGCCGGAGAGGTCGCCCATCGTCACGGCGCCGGCGGCGGTGGCGGTCAGGTCGCCCTGGGCGGTGGTGACGTCGCCGCCGACGGCGAGATCGTCGTTGGCCTGCAGGGTGACGTGGCCCTCGGTGGCGTGATTGGCGCCGGCGGTGGCGACCACGTCGCCGCCCACCTGAAGGGTCTTTGCCGAGGAGACGAGGATGTTGCCGGTGCTGTCGGCGTCATTCTGGGCGTTGGAGCGGATGTCGCCGCCCACCTCGATGGTGCCGTTCGCGGTGCTCTCGGTGACGAGGGTGACGGTGCCGGTGGAGGAGATGACGTTCTCCGTCACCTTGATCTCGCCACCGGTGGTGTGGAGATTGATGTCCTTGATGGCGAGGGCCGAGGGGTTGCCGCCCGCGTCGAGGAAGTGGATGTCGCCGGAGGTCTGCACGTCGAGCGCGGCGGAGATGCTGCCGCCGGAGAGGGTGACGCTGCCGTTGTCGGCGGAGAGCGTCGCGGTCTCCGAAGCCACCACCTTGCCGGTGCCGGCCACGTCGCTGTTCAGCGAGGTGACCGTCACGTCGCGGCCGTAGAGCGTGCCGTTGACGGTGGCGTCGCTGTCGTCGGCGATGATGTCCACGTTGCCCGAGGCGTTGTCAGAGAAGCCGGTCAGCACGCCGTCCATGTTGTAGGTGGGCGTGATGGCGGCGCCGTCGGTCGTCGCGGTGACGTCCGTGACCGTCACCTCCGCGCCGGTGACTTCGACCATCGTGGCGTCCTGCGTCGCGGTGGCGTCGCCCTTGGCCGCGATGGCGCCCGCGAGCGTCACGCTCTCGGTGCCTTCCACCTTCACCGAGGTGGCGGAGATGGTGCCCGCAGCCGTGCTCTCGACCGCCTTGGCCGAAATCTCCACGCCGGCGTTGGCGCCCGTGCCGTCGGTGCCGACGCCAGACTGCTCAATGGTCGCCTGGAGCGTGACCGTTTCGGTGGCCGTGATGTCGACTTCGCCGTTGACGCCGGTGGCCGCAATCGTCCCCGCCAACGTGGCGCTGCCGCCCGTCGCTTCAATCGTCACGTCGTCCGTGGTAGCGGTCAGCGTGCCGTCGGCGGTGGTCTCGACCGTGTAGCCGGTGACGGTGACCGAGGCACCCCGGACGGACGCCTGAACCGTAGCCGCGCCGCCGACGGCCTTGATGGAGGCATCGCCGCCGGCGGTGACGGTACCGGAGGTGGTGACCGTGATGCCCTTGATGGTGGCATCGGTGCCGGCGGTGACCGCGCCGCTGACGGAGGCATTGCCGACGGCCATAATCGTGGCCGTGCCGGTGGTGGCGGTGACGTCGCCAGTAACCGTGGCGGCCGTGGCGGCGGAAATCGTGGCGGCGGTGCCGGCGGTGACGGCACCGTTGACCGTGGCCGTGCCGGAGGTGGCCTGAATGAGGGCCGTGCCGGTGGCGGAGATGTCGCCCGTCGCCTCGATGCCGTTGGCCGCCGTGACGATGACGTCGCCCCTGGTGGCGGTCAGCGTGCCGTCGGCGGTGGTCTCGACCGTGTCGCCGGTGACGGTGACCGAGGAGCCCTCGACGGCCGCGGTGGCCGTGGCCGCGCCGGCGGCGGAAATGATGGCCTCGTCGGTGGCGGTGACGGCGCCGTTGACGGCGACGTCGCCGTCGGTGGCGACGTTGGCGAGCGTGACCGCCTGGCCGTCGATCGTGCCGTTGGTCACGATGTCGCCGGAGGTGCTGTTGGTGACGGAGACGTCGCCGGTGGCGGAGATGTCGCCCGTCGCCTCGATGCCGTTGGTCGCCGTGACGATGACGTCGTCCGTGGTGGCGGTGAGGGTGCCGGCGGCGGTGGTCTCGACCGTGTCGCCGGTGACGGTGACCGAGGAGCCCTCGACGGCCGCGGTGGCCGTGGCCGTGCCGTCGGCGGAGATGATGGCCTCGCCGTCCGCCGTGACGGCGCCGTTGACGGTGACGTCGCCGTCGGTGGCCTTGATGGAGGCATCGCCGATGGAGGCGATGACGGCGCCGTTGACGGTGACGTTGCCGTCGGTGGCGTTGTTGGCGAGCGTGACCTCCTGGCCGTCGATCGTGCCGTTGGTCACGATGCCGCCGGAGATGCTGTTGGTGATGGTGACGTCGCCGGCGGCGGAGATGTCGCCCGTCGCCTCGATGCCGGCGGTCGCCTCGATAGCGACACCCTGTCCGGCGTTGACGTCGCCATTGACCGTGGCATTGCCGGAGGTGGCCTCGATGGAGACATCGCCGGAGGTGGCGGTGACGCCGGCGGCGGTGACCGTGGCGCCCTTGATGGTGGCGTCGGTGCCGGCGTTGACGTCGCCGTTGACCGTGGCGGCGTTAGTGGCCTCGATGGAGACTTCGCCGTCCGCCGTGACGACACCGTTGACGGTGACATCGCCGGTGGCGGAGATCGTGGCATCGGCACCGGCGGTGACGGCGCTAATAACCGTGGCATTGCCGGAGGTGGCCTCGATGGAGACATCCTGTCCGGCGGTGACGGCGGCGGCGGAGACCGTGGCGCCCTTGATGGTGGCGTCGGTGCCGGCGTTGACGTCGCCAGTAACCGTGGCGACGTTAGTGGCCTCGATGGAGACATCGCCGGAGGTGGCGGTGACGCCGGCGGCGGTGACCGTGGCACCCTTGATGGTGGCGTCGGTGCCGGCGGTGACGTTGCCAGTAACCGTGGCGGCCGTGGCGGCGGAAATCGTGGCGTCGGTGCCGGCGACGACGTTGCCGCCGATGGAGGCATCGCCCGTGGTGGACTCGATGGAGACATCGCCGGAGGTGGCCGAGACGCCGGCGGTGGCGACCGTGGTGCCCTTGATGGTGGCGTCGGTGCCGGCGGTGACGTCGCCAGTAACCATGGCGGCGTTAGTGGCCTCGATGGAGACCTCGCCGTCGGTGGCGGTGACGCCGGCGGTGGCGACCGTGGCGCCCTTGATGGTGGCGTCGGTGCCGGCGGTGACGTCGCCATTGACCGTGGCCGTGCCGGAGGTGGCCGTAATCGTGGCCGAGTCGGAGGTGGCGGTGACGCTGCCGCCGGCGGTGACCTTCGCGCCGGTGACGGAGACCGAGGTGCCCTTGAGATTGCCGACCGAAACGCTGCCGGTGGCCTCGATCGAAACCGTCTTGCCGGCTTCGGCATCGCCGAGGGCGAGGTCGCCGCCGGTGGCCTTGAAGGTGGCGTCTCCGCTGACGTTGAGGGTGCCGGTACCGCCAGCGCCAGTGCCCAGGTCGGCCGCGGGGGCGGTTTCGGCGGAGCTGCTCTGCTTGATGGTGGCGGCCTCCAGCGCGAGGTCGCCGGCGTTGAACCCGCCCACGCCCTGCAGGATGGCGATGGAGTTCTTGGCCTGGAGGTTGATCGCAGTCCCGGAGGCCGTCGCGTTCGGCCCGGAGGAGGTCGTCACGTTGAACTCGCCAGAGGTGTAGGTCACCTTCTTGTCGGCGGCGGAGTAAGCGCCGGTCTCGGCGGTGCCGCCAATTTTGCCGGAGAGCCCGGAGATGTCGGCCGCCGGGGCTATGTCGCGCCCCTCGCGGGAGAGCGACTCGAGCTGGCCTTCGTTGACGATGGAACCCGCGGTGGAGGTGGTGGTGACGGAGAAGGTGATCTTGCCGCCGCCGACGTTATTTGCCAGGACGCTTTCGCCCGCACCCGAGGCGCTGAAACCGCCGATGGCGAGCTGGTCGGACGCCTGGATTCTGCCCTGGTTGACGACCTTTGCGCCGATGAGGATGACATCGTCGCCGGCCTTGATCGTGCCGACGTTCCAGACCTCGCCGCCGACGTCGGTGAAGCGGTAGGTGCCGCCGGTGAAGTCGCTATCGGAGATGTCGCCGGCAACGGCGAGGAACTGCTTTCCCACGTCGATGGCGGCATTGGAGCCGATGAAGACGCCGGACTTGTTGACCACCCAGATCGAGCCGGTGGCGTTGATGGCGCCGAGAATCTTCGAGGCCGAGCCGGTGATATCGCGCATCAGCGTGGTGCCGGAGGCGCCGTTGAAGAGGTTGAGCACTTCGCCGGCGGCCAGGTTGAAGCCGGGGTCTGAGCCGTTGCCGCTGTTGCCCCAGTCGATGATGCCCTTTCCGGAGGACTGGAAGATGTTGGTGACGCCGTTTTCGGTCTTGCCGAGGATGTCGCCGCTCCGGATTTCGGCGTTGGACCAATCGAGGGCGGAGGCGGAGGACGCCGAGAGAAGGGTCAAAAGCGTCACCAGGAGCGGCCGCTGCTCGGGCGTGAGCTGCTTGAGCGTCTTGGAGAAAGTGTGGTTTTTTTTCATTGCAAACTCCTAATCAGAATTGGGCGCGGATGCCGACGTAGACTTCGACGTCCTCGTCATCCTTGCGGTTTTCGTTCAGGTCGCGCATCGGGAAAGCGACGTCGCAGAAGAGGGAGGAATGCTTGGTGAGAGCCATCCGGGCGCCGAAGCCGAGCGACCACAGGAAGTCGCGGTCGCTCCGGCTGTAGCGGGTGTCCTCGCGTTCAAGCCAGCCGTAGTCGCAGAAGACGAGCATCTGCAGGGAGTCGAGCCACTTCTCGGGGTCCTCGCTCGGGGTGCGCGCCAGACCGGAGAGGAGGTCGCGCCAGACGGGCGTGCGCAGCTCGAGGGTGCCGTAGAGGCCGTTGTCGCCGTAGTAGCCGTTGGTGCGGTAGCCGCGGAGGTTGTCGTGGCCGCCGAGGGAGAGCTGCTCGTAGGGCATCAGGTTCTTGCCGGTCCACTGGCCTTCCAGGCGCAGGAAGGCGCACCACTGCGCGTCGAAGCCCTGTGCGAGGGTGGCCTCGCCGAAGAGCGGCTGGATGCGCGCGAACTGGGCGCGGAGGATGGAGTAGTGCGTCTCGGCGTCCGGCCACACGTCGCGGACGCGGTCGCCGGTGTCGGTGAGGTTGTAGGTCCAGGAGACGGAGGCGAAGTTGCGGCCGCCGAGGACGTCGGGGCGGCGATTGGTCCAGCTGAGCCCGACGGTGAGGGGCAGGACGCCGACCCTGTAGCGCTGGAGCGCCAGGGAGTCGAGGAAGAGGCGCTGTTCGACGGAGCGGAACATCAGGTCGAAAAAGAGCGAGAGGTTCTGACCGGGGGTGTCGATAAGGTTGAAGCTGACGCGCGCGCCGGTGAACCAGCCGTAGCCCTGGTAGTTGAGGTCGCTGATCACGGCATCGTTAATGTCGTCGATCTCGGAGTCGGAATAGCCGCCGTAGAGGCTCAGCGATCCGCCGTTGAGCAGCGAGAAGGGACGGGTGTAGTTGGCGGCAATCGACCACTGGTCGCCGTTCAGCGCCATGGCGGGCGAGACGGTGAGCGCGTCGTCGGCCTTGGTGAGGTTGAGGTATTGCACCACCCCCACGGCCTGCCAGTTGTCCACCGCGTCGATGGCGTAGTTGTTGATCTCCAGCGAGGCGTGCAGGGGCAGCTGCTCCTCCACGTCCAGCCGGTACGAGACCGACGAGTCGCCGTCGGCCTCGGTGCCCAGCGAGGCGCCCACGTTCACGTCGGCCGTCAGGTCCGGATGGTCGTTCAGCCCGTAGAGCGCCAGATAGAGCTCGCCGTAGTTGAAGGCGTCGCCCTGTTTCACGCGGTCAAAACGCTTGAGCACCTGCTCGTTGGTGAAGTAAGCGCCGTCCTCGCCCGGCTGCCTGCCCTTGAAGACCACCTCGATGTCCCGCACGAACCCCACCTGCAGGTGCAGCCGCAGAACCCCGTCCGGAGAAACGCCGCCGTGCTCGCCCACGCGCACGATGCGCGAGAAGTAGTAGCCCCGGTTGATCAGTCCCTGACGGACGACCAGCAGGCGCCGCTCCAGCGCCGAGCTGCCGATTTCTCCCTCGGGCGAGAGCGCGGCCTCCACGTTCTCGCGCACCATGTCCGCCAGCGCTTGGCTCACGCCCTTGCCGCGGCTGACCTCCACCGAGCGGATCTTCAACAGCTCTCCGTCGGCCTCCGCGGGCGGCTCCCCTTCGTCCGGAGCCTCCGCCGGCGGCTTCGGCTCGACCGCGCGGCTCTCCAGCGGGTCAACCGATCCCGCGGCCTGCGCGCGATGCAGGGCGTCGCTCCCCACGGCCGTCAACGTCTCGGCAAGCCCCGTAGTGCTCAAACACAGGGCGCACGCCCCGACCATCATCACTTTGTTCATCATTGCGTAAGAACTTTCTGTCGCTCCGCTCAGCCCTTCATTCGCCGGCGACGGAAAAACAAGCGGGCCCGCTGCCGCGCTTTCTCCGCCATCAACTGAGCTCCCCGCAGAATGAGCTTCTTCTTCAGGCGTTGCAAATCGTTTCTGGTGTCCTTCGCGGGAACGCCGAGCCTTCGCTCAGCCCTTCAGTACGCGCTTCTGGATTTCGGTGATTTCGGCGACGCCCTTCTTGCCGAGCGCGATCATCGCGGCGAGCTCGTCGGGCGAGAACGTCGCCTCCTCGCCGGAAGACTGCAGCTCGACGAAGCGACCCGTTCCCGTCATGACGACGTTGGCGTCCACGGCGGCGTCCTTGTCCTCGACGTAGCAGAGGTCGAGAATCGGCGTCTCCTGATAGATGCCGACGCTGATCGCGGCGACGGAATCGGTGAAGGGGTCCTCCTTGATTTTTCCCGCCTCCATGAATTTGCGGACGGCGAGCTTGGCGGCGACGTACGCGCCGGAGATCGACGCCGTGCGCGTGCCGCCGTCGGCCTGGAGCACGTCGCAGTCGATCCAGAGCGTGAGCCCCTCGAGCCTGCTCAGGTCGAGCACGGCGCGGAGCGAGCGCCCGATGAGGCGCTGAATTTCGACGGTGCGGCCGTCGAGCTTGCCGCGGGAAATGTCGCGTGGCTTGCGGTCGAGCGTCGAATACGGGAGCAGCGAATATTCGGCGGTGAGCCAGCCGCCCTTCACGCCCTGGACGCGCATCCACGTCGGCACTTTTTCTTCGAGCGTCGCGGCGCAGATGACGCGCGTGTCGCCGAAGCAGGCGAGCACGGAGCCGGCGGCGTGAGGCGCGACGCCGGGCTGAAAGGAAATCGGGCGGAGTCGGTCCGCCTCGCGGTTGTCTGGACGAATGATCATGGTGAAAAATTCTGAATCGGGTTCACGACGCCGCGCCCTGCGCGCGCTGGCGCACGGCTTCGAAAAGGCAGATGCCCGCCGCCATCGAGACGTTCAGCGAATCCGCCGCGCCGCGCTGCGGAATCGCCGCGGGAACGACGGATTCGCCGTCGGGCGCGTCGAGCCAGAACGGCGAAAGCCCCGTCGCCTCCGCGCCGAGCAGCACCGCCGCGGGAACGCGGAAATCGCAGTTCCAGTAGATTTTTTTCGCGTCGGGCGTCGTCGCGAAGATCGTCACGCCGCGCGCGCGCAGCCAGTCGCGGACTTTTTCCGCGGGCGCGGCGGCGAAGGGCATCGTGAAGAGCGTGCCCTGCGAGGCGCGGATCGCGTTCGGGTTGTAGACGTCCGTTCCCGCGCCGCAGCAGATCAGCGCCGTGCAGCCGGCGGAATCCGCCGTGCGCAGCAGCGCGCCGAGGTTGCCCGGCTTTTCGACGGACTCGGCGACGAGGTAGAGCGGGGGCGTTCCCGCGGGCGCGGGCGGCAGGTCGTCGAGCTCGAGCCGGCGCATCGCCGCGACGGCGAGCAGGCCTTCGGGCTTGTCGCGGTAGCTGATCTTCTCGAACGCGCCCGCGGCGACTTCGAAGACGTTTTCCGGCGCGACGCGCGCGCGCGTTTTTTCGGCGAGCTCGGCGGCGGCGCGGGAGCGGATCAGCTCCGGACAGAAATAAAATTCGAGCGGCGGAAAACCGCCCGCGGCGGCGCGTTCGATTTCGCGCAGCCCTTCGAGCAGGAAGACGCCCTCGCGCTCGCGGACGGCGCGTTCCCGCAGACGGACGAGGCGCTGAATGCGCGGATTCTGTCGTGAAGAAATCACCATGGGAAAAAGCTTAGAGATTAAGGCTTAAGGCTTAAAGAAAGTTATGAAGCTTCCGGTGCGTGCCCGAAAATTTACACCCTGCACCCTACACATTACACCTTACACATTACACCCTACACCTTACACCTTGTCCACCTTGTCGCTCACGCTTCGCTCCGCAGCTCGCTGGGCATGTCCTCCTGCCGGAGGCGCACGACGTCCGCGCCGAGGGCGGCGAGCCGCTGTTCGAATTTTTCGTAGCCGCGGTCGAGGTGGTAGATGCGCTGCACCCAAGTTTCGCCCGAAGCCGCGAGTCCCGCGAGCACGAGCGCCGCCGACGCGCGCAGGTCCGACGCCATGACGGGCGCGCCCGACAGAGCGGGAACGCCTTTGACGATCGCGCTCGGACCCTCGATCGCGATGTCCGCGCCCATGCGGGAAAGCTCGGGAACGTGCATGACGCGGTTCGGATAAATGCGCTCGGTGACGATGCTGATGCCGGGAACGAGCGCGAGCAGCGCCGTGAACTGCGCCTGCAGGTCGGTCGGGAAGCCCGGATGCGGGAGCGTCACGATGTCGATCGGGCGAAAATCCTTCACGAGGTCGCCGCGCACGCGGATCGCCGTCGGCGAAAGCGTTTCGAGCGGCACGCCCGCCTCGTCGAGCTTGTCCAGAAACGCGCCGAGGTGCTCCGTGACTGCGCCGCGCACCGTGACGTCGCCGCGCGTGATCGCGCCGCAGAGCAGGTGCGTTCCCGCCTCGATGCGGTCGGGAATGACGACGTGCTCGCAGCCGGAAAGCCTCTCGACGCCTTCGACGAGCAGCGTCGGCGAGCCGATGCCGGAAATCTTCGCGCCCATCTTGACGAGCATGCGGCAGAGGTCCTGCACTTCGGGCTCGCACGCCGCGCTGTCGATGCGCGTGACGCCGGGCGTGAGCGTCGCCGCCATGACGAGATTCGCCGTTCCCGTGACCGTGCTCCCGTAGCGCCCGCCGAGAAACACGTAGGCGCCGCGTGCGCGAGAGGCGTCGATGCGCATCATGCCGGCGCGGTTTTCGATTTCGCAGCCGAGCCGGCGCAGCCCCTTGACGTGCAGGTCGATCGGACGCTGCCCGATGACGCAGCCGCCCGGAAGCGGGATTTCCGCGCGTTTGAGCCGGGCGACGAGCGCGCCCATGACGCAGATCGACGCGCGCATTTTGCGCACGAGCTCGTAGGGCGTCTTCGGCTGCACCGTTCCCGCCGTGACGCGCCACGCGTTCGCGCCGAGCGGCTCGACGGACGCGCCCTGGTGGCGCAGGATTTCGAGCATGAAGCGCGAGTCGCTCAGGTCGGGAACGTTGCGCAGCACGCAGGGTTCTTCGGTCAAAAGCGTCGCCGCGAGCAGCGGCAGGCAGGCGTTTTTCGCGCCGCCGACGGAAACTTCGCCGTGCAGCGCGTTCCCGCCTCTGATTCTTAAAACGTCCATCGAAAAAAAACGGAAAAAGGAAAGTGAAAAACGGAAAATCGAGCCGACGATTCTGCCGTTCCCGCGCGCGCGGCGCAAACGGAAAACGGACGCCGCTCAAGGCGCAATGAAAGTTCAAGGTTTAGGGCTGAGAGCTGATTCCGCTTCGCCGAGGGAGCTTAAAATGTTGTGAGGTCATGACGTCGCTTCGCGGAAAAAGGAATTCCGAAAACTCTTTCGGCGCAGCCGGGAGCAATGAACTTTCATGACCTCATAACTCCGCCGGTCCGTCACTTTCCCTCGCGCCGCTCGCTCCTCATCTTTCCCGCGAAAGCAGAACGTCCGCGAGGAGACGGAGGGCGGCGCAGGTCGCGAGAGATTTGACGCGCGCGCGCGTTTCGCCGGGGAAAAAGACGGTTTCGGAGCGCGTCGAGTCCGGTGCGGCGACGGCGATGCAGACCGTGCCCGCGGGAACGCCGTCCTGCGGACCGGGCCCGGCGACGCCCGTCGTCGCGACGGCGAAATCCGCGCCCAGCGCCCGCGCCGCGCCGCGCGCCATCGCTTCCGCGCACTCGCGCGAGACGACGCCGAAGCGCGCGAGCGTTTCCGCGGGAACGCCGAGCGCGCTCCGCTTCACGGCGACGGCGTAGGCGACGACGCCTCCGCAGAAGACGGCGCTCGCGCCGGGGACGTCCGTCAGAGCGGACGCGACCGCGCCGCCCGTGCACGATTCGGCGCAGGCGAGCGTCGCGTTCCCGCGCGCCTTCGCGGCGTCGAGCGCGCGCGCGGCGAGTTCGGCGGGAGACGCTCCGGAGGCGTTTTGCGGCGAAGAAATCACGGAAACCTTCCGGCCGTCAGCTGTCGGCCTTCACCCGTTCCGCGTTCGCGCGGAGGCGTTCGCGCGTCTTCTCGATGCGTTCCCGCAGCGATTTCGCATAGGCGTCGAGGTCGGCGATCGGCGCCTGCGCGACGCCGCATTCCGCGGCGGCCTTCGCGACGGCGACGCTCTCGCGTTCGAGAATGCGCGGGTCGAGCGGCTTGGGCAGCACGTAATCGGGCCCGAAGGTGAATTTTTCTCCGCCGTAGGCCTCGGCGACGGATTCGGGCACGGGCTCCTTCGCGAGCGCGGCGAGCGCCTTCGCGGCGGCGATCTTCATTTCCTCGGTGATCTGCGTCGCGCGCACGTCGAGCGCCGCGCGGAACAGGAACGGGAAGCAGGAGACGTTGTTGATCTGGTTCGGCCAGTCGGAACGGCCCGAGCCCATGATGCAGTCCGGTCGCGCCGCCTTGGCGTCCTCGTAAGTGATTTCCGGGTCGGGATTCGCGCACGCGAAGACGATCGGCGAAGGCGCCATGAGCGAGATGAGCTCCTTCGTGAGCAGCCCTTTGCGCGAGAGCCCGAGAAAGAGGTCCGCGCCCGTGAGCGCTTCCGCCATCGTGCAGTCCTTCTCCTGCGCGAACTCGCGCTTGCTCGCGTGCAGATCCGTGCGCGCGGCGTGGACGAGCCCCTTGGAGTCGAACATCCGGACGTTCTCGCGGCGCACGCCGAGCGAAAGATAGAAGCGCGTGCAGGCGATCGCCGCCGCGCCCGCGCCGCTGACGACGACCTTCATCTCCGAGACGTCGCGCCCGGTGAGCTCCGCCGCGTTGAGCAGCGCCGCCCCCGTGATGACGGCGGTGCCGTGCTGGTCGTCGTGGAAGACGGGAATCTTCAGCTCCGCCTTCAGACGGTCTTCGATTTCGAAGCAGTCCGGAGCCTTGATGTCTTCGAGATTGATCGCGCCGAAGGTCGGTTCGAGCGCCTTCACGGCGGCGACGACCTCGTCGGGCGTCCGCGCGGCGAGCTCGATGTCGAAGACGTCCACGTCCGCGAACGCCTTGAAGAGCAGGCCCTTGCCTTCCATGACGGGCTTTCCCGCGAGCGGGCCGATGTCGCCGAGCCCGAGAACGGCGGTGCCGTTGGAGACGACGGCGACGAGATTGCCGCGCGCCGTGTAGAGCGCCGCCTTCGCGGGATCGTCGCGGATTTCGAGACAGGGCGCGGCGACGCCGGGCGTGTAGGCGAGCGTCAGATCCCGCTGAGAGGCGCAGGGGACGGTCGGGAGGACTTCGATTTTCCCGCGGCGCGGGAACGCGTGATAATGCGCGGCGTCTTGCGCCAGCGCGGAGGATTTGTCTTGGTTCATGTCGTTTTTCGGATAACCGATTGCCGCGGAAAATAGGATTTCGCCGAGACTTTTTAAAGCCGAAAAATTCGCTCTCCCGCCACGCCTGCCGAAATCCCTCCCCGCGAATGCCTGACCTGAAAACGAGGAGAAGCGAAGCGACAGAAGGCGGAACGCGACATGACTTCAAAATTCTCTTCCGAAAACTTCCCTGGTCTCTCTTCTCGACAGGAATTGCGGAGGGTAAAGGATTTGCTTGCGCGCCCTTTCGGGGAGGCGACATTCCTGTCTTCGTTCCCGCGAATCTCCGTTTCCCTGTGTTTAAGAGAAGATCGCGGATTTTGAAAGCGCGTTGCGTTCCCGTGGTGAAGGGCGTAGGCTCGCGCGCCATGAATCACCTGCAGATCGCCTTTCTGATTCTGCTGCTCGCGAAGACGGCGGCGGATTTTTGGCTGGAACGGAAAAACCGGACCTACGTGCTCGCGAAGGCGGACGAGTTCGAGGCGAACGGCTTCGCCACGGCGCCCAAGCTCGGCGACGGCCTTTACGCGAATTACCGCAAGACCGTGAACTACACTGTCGAAAAGACGGATTTCGGCATGGTCGAGACCGCGTGGGACGCGCTCTGGTCCGCTGCGCTCGTGCTGTTTCTCTACGCGCCGCTGTGGGCGTTCGCGGGCTCGCTGCTCGGCGCGGACGCGGTCGCCGTCGGCTCGTGGGCGCAGATCTGGCGCGAGGGCGTCGCGCTCGCGGGGATCTCCGTCGTGCTTTCGCTGACGGGGATTCCCTTCGATCTGTATTCGACGTTCCGCATCGAGGAGAAATACGGCTTCAACAAGAGCGGCGCGAAGCTCTGGATCACGGACCAGCTCAAGTCGCTCGCGCTCGGCTTCGTCATCGGCGTGCCGCTCGTCTGGGCGCTTTCGGCGTTTTATCACGCGCTCCCGCGGACGTGGTGGATCTTCGCGGCGTGCGCGGTCTTCGCGTTTCAGCTGGCGCTGATCGTCGTGTTCCCGAAATGGATTCTGCCGCTCTTCAACAAGCTTTCGCCGCTGCCGGAAGGCGAGCTGCGGGAACGCCTCGAAGCGCTCGCGAAGCGCGCCGGATTCGTCGCCGAAAAGATCGAGGTCATCGACGGCTCGAAGCGCTCGGGACACTCCAACGCGTTCTTCACGGGCTTCGGGAAGTGGCGCCGCATCGTCATCTACGACACGCTGATCGCGCAGCTTTCGCCGGCGGAAATCGAGGCGGTGCTCGCGCACGAAATCGGACACTCCAGGCGCGGGCACGTCGCGAAGGGGCTCGTCTTCGCGGCGTTCGCGTGCGTCGTCGTGTTCGGACTCGTCGGATGGGCGCTCGGGCGTCCGGAGTTCTTCACGGCGTTCGGCTTCGAGTTCCGCGACGGCTTCATGTTCGTTCCCGCGCTGCTGCTGCTCGGGAAGATTTTCCCGCTCTTCGGCTTCTGGCTTTCGCCGCTGACTAACCGCCTTTCGCGCAGGCATGAATACGAGGCGGACGCGTTCGCGCGCGAGCTCACGGGAACGCCCGAGCCGCTGATTTCCGCGCTCGAGAAGCTGCACACGGAAAATCTCGCCAACCTTACGCCGCACCCGATTTACAGCGCGTTCCACTACTCGCACCCGACGCTCTTCGAGCGCGCCGCCGCCCTGCGCGGAGAAGCGAAGTGACGGGACGCCGAAGCCGCCATGAAACGTCTTGCCCTCTGGATTCTCGTCGTCGCCGCCGCGGCGTTCGCGTTCTTCGCCTCCTTCCGCGACGCGGTGGACATGGCGAGCATCGCCCGCACGGACGCGGGCGGCGTGCTGCGCGTGCGCGTCGTGAACGACGAGGCCGAGCTGCGCGCGCCCGACGCGCCGCTGCGCCTCAACGTCGAATACGTCCGCGCCGAGAAGCGCTCCGCCGACGGCGCGCCCGCGCCGATGCCGTTCCCGCAGCCCTTCGTCGCCGTGCTTGTGGACGGGAACAACCGCGTCGTCGCGCACATCGGGCCGCCGGACGCGGACGGGAACGTCCCCGCGATAAGCGATTTCCCGCGCGGCGAGAAATACCTTTGGGTGGGCTTCCCGCTCGTCCTCACCGACGGCAGACCGACCTCGCTTCTCCTCCGCAACCCCTTCGCCTCCGCGCGCTGACGCGGTCGCGGCGCTGAAGCTCCGCGGCGAAAAATCCGCGGAAATCGGACGGCGGCGATGAGACGTGTTCGTGAAATCGGGATTGCGTCGCGCGCCGAAGGCTAAAAAATTGCGTGAAAAAACGATGAAGATTTTCGGCGAGAAAAGTGCCGGGTGGAAGCGCGTCGCGCGGCCGGTTCTGTGCGGCGTCGCGGCGGGGCTCGCGGCGGTCGCGTTTCAGAACTCGATCCACTGGCTTTACGAAAACGGCGTCGCGCGGTTCGCGCGGCTGAGCGCGCCGGAATTCCTGCTGTATTCGCTGCTCGCGCTCGCGGGAACGGCGACGGCGGCGGCGCTGCTCGTCACGCGCTTCTGTCCGGACGCCGCCGGGAGCGGCAGCCCGCAGCTCAAGCTCGCGTTCTGGAAGGATTTCGGCGTCGTGCGCTGGCGCACGACGTGGACGAAATTTCTCGGGAGCGCGCTGACGGTCGGCGGAGGCTGCTCGCTCGGGAACGAAGGCCCGATGGTGCAGATCGGCGGCGGCGCGGCGTCGAATCTCGCGGGCGCGCTCGGCGTTCCCGCGCACATGCGGCGCGAGGCGGCGGCCGCCGGCGCGGCGGCGGGGCTCGCGGCTATCTTCAACGCGCCGATGGCGGCGGTCGCGTTCGTGCTCGAGGAGGTCGTCGAAAATCTGAACAGCCGCCTGATCGGCGCGATTCTGATCGCCGCGGTCACGGGCGCGCTGACGGCGCATTTCTTCATGGGCGACGCGTCGGTCTTCACGATTCCGGCGACGGTGCGCGCGAATTGGGCGGTCTACGCCTTCACGCCTCCGGTCGCGGCGCTTGCGGCGCTCGCGGGCGCGGCGTTTCAGAAGCTTGCGCTGGGCGTGCGTGCGCGCGGACGGACGGCGTTCCCGCGCGTTCCCGCGGCGGCGAAGATCGTCGTCGGCGCGCTCTGCGTCTGGGTGCTCGGGAGCGCGGTCTTTCTCGCGACGGGGCGGCTGGGCGTCTTTTCGCTCGGCTACGGCGATCTGAGCGCGGCGCTGAACGCGGAGCTCGCGTGGGGCGTCGCGGCGCTGCTTCTGGGCGCGAAGCTGCTAGCGACGGCGCTCTGCTACGGGCTGGGCGGCTGCGGCGGAATCTTCGCGCCGGCGCTCTTCTTCGGCGGCACCTGCGGCGCGGCGCTCGCGGGCGCGCTCGCGCTCTGCGTTCCCGCGGTCGGGCCGGAGGAAATTTCCGCGCTCGCGGTCGTGGGCATGTGCGCGTGCTTCGGCTCGGTCGTGCGCGCGCCGGTGACGGGCGTGCTGCTCGTCTTCGAGATGACGCACCATTTTTCTCTCGTTCC
Organism: Candidatus Spyradosoma sp.; assembly: GCA_051884495.1. Lineage (GTDB taxonomy): Bacteria > Verrucomicrobiota > Verrucomicrobiia > Opitutales > UBA953 > Spyradosoma. Next base: position 10,170 of record JBJEVQ010000010.1, on the reverse strand, counting down.
CGCGCTGATGCTCGGCGGAATCGTCAGCGTCGCCGTCTCGAAATGCTTTTCGAAAAACGGTTTTTACGACGAGGTGCTCGCGCAGGACGGCAAGGAGATCGCCCGCGTCATTCCGCCGCGCGACCTGCGCGCGTGGCAGGATTCGCCGGTGTCGCGCATCGCCAATTTCGCGCCGCGCGCGCTGCGCGACGACGCTTCCGCCGCCGACGCCGCCGCGCTGCTTCGCGGGACGGGCGTCGCGCGCTTTCCGGTCGCGGACGGAGCGGGGCGCGTCCGCGGGCTTGTTCCGCGCGGGGCGCTGGAGGCGGCGCTCGCCCGCGGCGGCGCGTTCGCCGTTTCCGCGCTTCCGCTGCGGGACGTTCCCGCGTGTTCCCGCGAAACGCCGATCCGCGAAGCCGAGCGCCTGCTGATCGAGGCGGCGGACGGGCTCGTCGTCGTCGAGGACGAATCGGGGCGGCTCGTCGGCGTCGTCACGCTTCACGACGTCCTCCGCGCGGAAATGCACTTCAACGAGACCTGAGCGCCTTTCCCCTAAGGCTTGAAGAATCCCTTCGAAAGGAGCTCAGGAAAAGTCTTTGGGGACGGATTCCGGGGACGCGACGGGTAGGCGGAGCGTGGAAGCGTGCCGCTTCTCCGGGAGGATCACACCGTCTTGGAGTGGCGGTTCGGCGCGCCCGCGCGGAAATAGGCGTCGAAGGGCAGGGCGATGTTGCGGACGAACATGCGGCCGACGCGCGTCACGTCGAGCCCGCTCCCGTCCGCGCGGAAGGCGACGAGCCCGTCCGCGGCGAGCGGCGCGAGCGCGGCGAGCTCCGCGGCGTACGCCTTTTCGAAATCGAAGCCGAAGCGCCGCGAAAGCTTCGCGTAGTCCAGCTCCAAATCGCACATGACGCTCGTGATGACCGCGCGGCGGCGCAGATCCTCTTCGGTGACGAGCAGCCCCTTGACGTGCGCGGACGTTCCCGCGGCGACGCGCGCCTCGTAGCCGTCTAGCGTCTTGTCGTTCTGCAGAAACGTGCGCGCGGACTGCGAGATCGCCGACATGCCGAGCGCGACGATCGGCAGCCCGGCGTGCGTCGAATAGCCCTGGAAGTTGCGCTGCAGGCGGCGTTCCCGCAGGGCGCGGACGAGCTCGTCGTCCTCGCGCGCGAAATGGTCGAGCCCGATGTAGACGAAGCCTTCGCGCGTGAGGCGCTCGGCGACGGTCTTGAAGAGCGCGAGCTTTTCGTTCGGCGAGGGCAGGCCGCCTTCGGCTTCAAGGAGCTTCTGCTGCGGCTTCAGCCACGGCACGTGCGCGTAGCTGAACACGGCGAAGCGGTCGGGCGCGAGCGCGAGCAGCGCGTCGAGCGTCCTTTCGCAGCCTTCCGGCGTCTGAAACGGCAGGCCGTAGATCAGGTCGCAGTTCACGGACGTGAAGCCTTCGGCGCGGAGCGTCTCCATCGCGGCGCGCACGACGGGCTCGGGCTGGACGCGGCGGACGGCGAGCTGGACGCGCGGGTCGAGGTCCTGCACGCCGAGCGAGGCGCGCGTGCAGCCGAGACGGCGGAACGCGGCGACGATTTCCGGCGTCGCCGTCCGCGGGTCGAGCTCGACGGAAATTTCCGCGTCGGGCGCGAACGCGAACGCCGCGTGCAGCATGGCGGAAACGCGGTCGATCTGCGCGGGCGTGAGGGCGCTCGGCGTGCCGCCGCCGAAGTGGAGCTGCTCGACGCGGAGCGGCGTTCCCGCCGGCGCGAGCGCGCGTGTGCGGAAGGCGATCTCCTTTTCGAGCGCGTCGAGATAGCGGTCGGCGTCCGCCTCGTTCGTGGCGGGGACGTTCGTGCAGCCGCAGTAGCGGCACAGCGTCCTGCAGAACGGAATGTGGACATAGAGCGAAACCGCGTTCCCGCCGGCGGCGACGTCCTCGCGCATCGCCCGCGTGATTTCCGCTTCCGAAAAATCTTCGCGGAACTGCAGCGCGGTCGGGTACGAAGTGTAGCGCGGCGCGGGCACGTTGTATTTTTTCACGAGCTCGAGATCGACGTCCATGGCGTGTTTCATGCGCGCGATTATCCGCCGAAAACCGGAAAACGGGAAGCGAAAACGGAAGGCGGAAAATTCCCTCTCCGCCTACGCGCCCCGCGCTTCGAGGCGGGCGAGGGCGGCGAGAACGCGGGCGGCGACGGCTTCGTCGGAAAGACCGTGGCGCTCGCGCAGGTCGGCGGCGTTCGAGCCGTGGCCGACGAAGACGTCCGGCCAGCCGAGGCGCACGACGGGAACGCCGATTCCCGCGTCCGAAAGCGTTTCGAGCACGGCGGAGCCGAAGCCGCCCGCGAGCGCGTGGTTCTCCACCGTCACGAAAAGTCTGGCGCGCTTCGCCTGTTCGGCGAGCAGCGCGGCGTCTATCGGCTTGCAGAAGCGCGCGTTGACGAGCGTCGGCGCCCTGCCGCCGCGTTCCCGCGCGACGCGTCCGGCGAGCGTCTTCGCGACGGGCATCGCTGCGCCGCCGAGCGCCCAGATGCAGACTTCGCCGTCGTCCGTTCCCGCGCTCAGCACTTCCGCCTTGCCGACGGGCAGCGTCGCGGGGACGTCCTTCACGGGAACGCCCGCCGCGGCGCCGCGCGGATAGCGGATGAGCGCGGGCGCGCCGAGCGCGAACGCCGTCGCCATCATGTCCGCGAGCTCGTCCTCGTCCTTCGGCTGCATGATGACGAGGTTCGGGAACGTGCGCAGCATCGCCATGTCGTAGAGCCCGTGGTGAGTCGCGCCGTCCTGCGGCGAAAGCCCCGCGCGGTCGAGACAGAAGACGACGGGCAGATTCTGCAGACAGACGTCGTGCATCACCATGTCCGCCGCGCGCTGCATGAACGACGAATAGATCGCCACGCAGGGGCGGAAGCCCTTGCTCGCGAGCCCCGCGGCGAAGATGACGGCGTGTCCTTCGGCGATGCCGACGTCGAAATACTGCTTCGGGAGCGCCTGCTTCAGCAGATTCAGCGACGTTCCCGCGGGCATGGCGGCGGTGATGCCGACGATTTTTTCGTCCGCGCGCGCGAGCTTCACGAGCGTCTTCCCGAAACATTCCTGCCACGCGGGCGCGCTCTTCTTCGCGAGGCGCAGCTCGCCCGTCGCGGGATCGAAAGGCGCGCAGCCGTGAAATTTTTCCGGATTCGCGATCGCCGCCGGCAGGCCTTTGCCCTTCGTCGTGCGCACGTGGAGCAGAATCGGGCGGTCCGCCTTCTTCGCGAATTCCAGGTAGGAGATCAGCGCGCCGAGGTCGTGCCCGTCCGCCGGGCCGAGGTAGCGCAGCTTGAAATTTTCGAACAGCGGCGAGGAGCCCGACGAGATGACGTTCTTCTTTTCCTGCTTCCAGGCGGAACCGGCGCGGATTAGGTGCGCGCCGCCGGGAATCTTCTCGAAGAACTTGCGCATGCCGCGCGTCGCCTCGTTGTAGACGGGCGTCATGATCAGCCTGTTCAGATATTCCGCGACGGCGCCGACGTTGCGGTCGATGGACCATTCGTTGTCGTTGAGGACGACGATGAGGCGCTTCGTGTGCGCGGCGATGTTGTTGAGCGCCTCGAGCGTCGCGCCGTTCGTGATCGCGGCGTCGCCGACGACGGCGACCACGTGCCCGTCGCCGCCGGAAAGATCGCGCGCCGCGGCGATGCCGAGCGCCGCCGAGAGCGCCGTGCCCGCGTGCCCGCAGCCGAACGCGTCGTGCGGGCTTTCCGCGCGGTTGCAGAAGCCGGAGACGCCGCCCGTCCCGCGCAGCGCGTCGAACGCCGCGCCGTTGCGCCCGGTGAGCAGCTTGTGCGCGTAGCACTGGTGCGAGACGTCGAAGACGATGCTGTCGCGCGGCGTCGAGAACACGCGGTGAAGCGCGATCGTGAGCTCGACGACGCCGAGGTTCGGGCCGACGTGCCCGCCGTTTTTCGAGGTGACGCCGATGATGCGTTCCCGCAGCTCGCGGGCGAGCTCGGGCAGCTTTTCGGGCGGCAGTTTCTTGACGTCGTCCGGACCTGAAATTTTTTCCAGCACGGCGGGAACGGGTGAGGGATTTTCCGGCGCGCGCGTCAGGCGTCGCGTTCCTCGAAGGGCTCGGAAACGGGATTCCCGTCGGCGTCCGCGCCGCGCAGCTGTTCGATGCGCAGCTCGGCTTCGGCGAGTTTTTCCTGGCAGCTCTTCAGGTGCCTCATGCCTTTTTCGTAGCGCTCGACCAGCGTCGAAAGCGGCACGTCGCCGGCTTCGAGTGATTCGACGATTTCCTCGAGCCGCTTCAGCTCCTCTTCAAACGAAAGCTCTTTGGTTTTTGCCATGGTCGGGAAATCGGTTTTCAGAATTTTTCGCGGTGGATTTTTTCCGGCTTCCATTTGTCCTTGGCGCGCTCCGTGCCGTCCAGCGGAACGCCGATCGTGAGGAGCGCCATCGGCATCAGCCGCGCGGGAACGCCGAGAATCTCCGCGACGCGCGCGGCGCGTTCCTCGCGCGGGAACAGTCCGCACCAGCACGCGCCGAGCCCGAGCGCCTCCGCCGCGAGCAGCGCGTTCTCTACCGACGCCGCGCAGTCCTGCTGCCAGTAGCCCGACCATTCGTTGTCCAGAACGCCGCAGACGACGAGCGCGGCGCCCGCGTCCTTGAGCATCGGCGCGTTCGGCAGCACGGCGCCGAGCGCGTCCAGCGTTCCGCGCTTCGTCACGACGACGAGCTCGCGCAGCTGCTGATTGCGCGCCGAGGGCGCGGCGAGCGCGGCGCGGCAGAGCGCCTCCAGCGCGGATTCTTCGACGAGTTTCGCGGCGTCGTAGCGGCGGACGCTCCGGCGCGCGAGAATGAGATCAAGAAGTTCCTGTTTCATGGCTTTTTCACGATAAACGAAGGCGGTCGAAATTCAACGGGATTCTCGCCGCGCGGCTCAGCGCTTCGCGAGAAATTCCAGCGCGTGCGCGTAGCCCGCGACGCCCAGCCCGCAGATCTGCCCGACGCAGACCGGCGCCGTCAGCGAGCGTCTGCGGAACTCCTCGCGCGCGTGGACGTTGGAGATGTGCACCTCGACGGCGGGAACGCCCGCGCCCGCGATGCAGTCGCGCAGCGCGACGCTCGTGTGCGTGAACGCGCCGGGGTTGACGACGATTCCGGCGAAGCCGCGCGCCGCCCAGTCGTAGATCTTGTCCAGCAGCGCGCCTTCGCAGTTGCTCTGGAAGCATTCGACTTCGCAGCCGAGTTCCGCCGCGCGCGCGGCGAGCGCCTTTTCGACGTCCGCGAGCGTCGTGCTGCCGTAGATCGCGGGTTCGCGTTTTCCGAGCCAATTGAGATTCGGGCCGTTGAGAATGCCGATTTTTTTCATGTCCGCAACAATACCCGCTTCGCGGGAACGCGTGAAGCGGAAAATTCAGCGCGGGCGGGAGGAGGTTATGAGGTGACGAAGTTATGTCGGTTATGAAATTCTTTTCGCTCGGCTTAGCCGAAAGGCTTTCGAAAAATCTTTTTCGCGGAGCGAAACGCAATCAATCTTCATAACCTCATAACTCCGTCGCCTCATCGCTTGAGCGCGCGTCGCGCGCACGCTCAAGTGCGGACGATTTCGCAGTGCCCGCCCGCGCAGGCGGCTTCGCCCTGCAGGTTCGTGTTGTCCGTGTCCTCGCGCATCTGCGTGTAGTCCACCGGATGATACGCGAGGGCTTCCCAGCGCATCAGGTCGGCTTCGTCGGCGACGGCTTCGTTCGGCGCCTGCGGATAGACCTTGTCGCCGAGGTACTGAATCAGCGAGACGCCGGTGAAGAATTTCCGGTTGTCCCAGATGAATTCGGAGACGGCGTCCCACTCGTTCTCGCGCACGACGACGGTGTTGGAGACGTTGTGGAAGAGCCCCGGATTGTATTTTTCGTGGCGGCGGCCTTCGCAGACCCAGTTCTGCTGGACGAGCCTGACGTAGCCGAGGAATTCGATCGCTCCGACGTCGTCGCGCACGATCGCGCCCGGGCGCGCCTGAATCGGGAAGGTGATGACGTCGTCCGTGGCGGGCGCGTACACGCTCGGCTCGGTCATCTGCGGGTTGACCGCGTGGAAGAATTTGTACACCGGTTCCTGGCGGTTCGCCTGCACGCGGCGGAAGTAGCGCTTCGCGTGGTGCGGGTGGATGCCGGAGGCGGTGCCGAGGAGCAGCGAGGCGGTGCCTTCGGGCTTGACGCAGGTCGCGCGCGCGGCGGGCGCGATGCCGATGATGTTCGCGACGCGCTCGTTCTCCTCCTTGACGATCTGCGCGCCGCGCCGCAGCGTTTCCGGGTCGAGCATGATCTTCGGATTGTCGAGAATGCCCGTGATGGAGACGCCGAGCAGCGATTCGCGTTCGTTGATGAACTGCGTGACGGGACCGAGGTAGGGCATCTTCGTGTACGACGCCTGCAGCGTGCCGATGAACGCGGCGTTGCGGCAGGATTCGTAGAAGTCTTCCGCGGTCGCGCACGCGGCGGCGTTGATCGTCGTGAGGTTGCACATCTGCCAGCCGAACACGCGGTCGCCGATCTTGAGCTCGCCTTCGTGGCCGAGCTCGCGGAGGCGGTCGATGTCCGCCTGGTCGCGTATGTCCGCGAACGGCGCGAGACCGATCTCGACGCAGGGATTCGCGCCGTAGTCCTCGTTCTCGACGAAGTAGAAGCCGGGCTCGCCGTATTCCTTCTGCTTTTCGAAGAGGCGCAGGAAGACGTCCTTCGGCGTCGTGTTGCGGTTGATGACGGCGGAATTGTTCGACGCGGAGCGCTGCTGGTTTTCGCTGAACCAGTTGCCCGTCTTCGCCGTCATCATCTCTTCGTCGTCGGGCGAGAACAGGCAGATCGTCGCCGAGCGGCGGATGCCGCCGGAGAGCACGGCGCGCGCCGCGAACATGAGAATGTCGTACGCCTCGATCGGGCGCATGCTGCGGCCCGAGACCCCGTTGAGAATGCGGCGGATGCTTTCGAGCGCGCGGCGCAGCGGCACGTGGCCGGGCGCCTTTCCGCCGGAAGTCTTCAGCGGCGTGCCTTTGCAGCGGATCTTCGAATAGTTGAACTCGACGAGGTGCCCCGTCAGATACGAGCGCACGAGCGCGTCGAGCGCGTCCGCCCAGCCCTTGATGGTGTCTTCGATCTCGAAATGGACGACGGGGAGCGTCTCCTCTTCGCCGCGTTCGGGGAAGGGCGGGAGCTGTTCGATGTGGCGCTTCTGGACGGAGAATCCCGTTCCCGTGCCGCAGAGCAGCAGCCACAGCGTCTCGCGGAACGCCTCGACGCGGTTGATGAAGGTGAACGCGCAGTTGAACATGCGCGCCTCTTCCTTTTCGATCGGAATGCCGCCGAACTGCATCGAGCGCATCGACGGGAGCACGCGGCGGTCCGCCACCGCCTTGAACGCCGCCCGGATCTGGTCGGCGAAGGCGGGAGCCTCCGCGCCGAAGAGCGCCGGCTGGCGGTCCACCCACGCGAAGCGCCGCAGGTGCATGTTGCGCACGCGCTCTACGGGCTCGGGCCACACTTCGCGGCGGCCGAGATCCTTGCGGTAGCGCGAGTATTTCGCGACGGCGATGTAGTCCTGAAGCCCGTTCGGACGCGGCGCGGACGCCTGCGCGAGCAGCCGCGCCTTCGTGCGCTCGGCGCGGTAGAGAATGTAGGACTTCGCGGCCTTGAACTCGCCGAAGCCCATCAGCGTCTGCTCCACCGTGTTCTGAATGTCCTCGACGGACGGCTCTCTGCCCGCTTCGAGCGAGCCGAACGTGCGGTTCTCGACGAATTGTGCGACGTCGTCGGCGAGCTGGACGTGCTCGGGAGAAAGCCCGAAATCCTGCAGATCGTGCCAGTTGGCGGGAGAGAAGACGCTCGCGAGGGCGGCGCGGACGGCCCGGACGATTCGGGAGCGATCCCAATCGACCTTGCGTCCGTCGCGCTTGACCACCTGCGGAAACGCCCGTCGGTCAGCGGAAAGATTGCGCATGTGATGTCTCCGGTTGCGGAAAAGGATTTTTTACGCGATCGGGACTTCGAGTTCGAATTCCGCCGAATAATCGACGCCCGGAAGCCCGAAGCCGAAGAGCTTCAGGAAGCCTTCCTGGTAGCCGGTGAAATCGGTGAGCTCGAGCAGGTTTTCCGTCGAGACCTTCGGCCAGATTTCGAAGACTTCCTTCTGCACGTCGTCGCGCATTTCCCAGTCGTCGATGTGGACGAGTCCCTCTTCGTCGTAGTTGAGGCAGTTGTCGTTGTACATCTGCGTTTCGAAGAGACGCTGGATCTGCTCGATGCAGTCCTCGTGCAGACCTTTCGCCTTCATCACCTTGAACAGAATGGAGATGTAGAGCGGCACGACGGGAATCGCCGACGACGCCTGCGTGACGACCGCCTTGTTCACCGAGACGAACGCGCGGCCGCGTTTGATCTTGAGAATCGCGTCGATTTCCTTCGCCTTCGCGTAGAGGTCTTTCTTCGCCTGGCCGATGGAGCCGTCCTTGTAGATCGGCCACGTGAGCGAGGGCCCGATGTAGGAATACGCCACGGACTGGCAGCCGTCCGCGAGCAGTCCCGCGGCTTCGAGCGCCTCGATCCAGAGCTTCCAGTCCTCGCCGCCCATGACCTTGACGGTCGCGCGGATTTCCTCGTCGTTCGCGGGCTCGATCGTCACTTCGTTGACGAGCTTCCTGTCCGTGTCGAGGTTCTTCGAGACGAAAGGTTCGCCGACCGTCTTGAGCACGGATTTGTGCACTTCGCCCGTCGCGGGATCGGTGCGGCGCGGCGCCGCGAGCGAATAGACGACGAGGTCGATCTGCGGCATTTCCTTCTTGAGGCGTTCGATGACCTGCGCCTTCATGTCGGCGGAGAACGCGTCGCCGTTCATCGAGGCGGCGTAGAGTCCGGCCTTTTTCGCTTCGGCTTCGAAGGCGGCGGTGTTGTACCAGCCGGCGGAGGCGGGCTTGCCGTTCGCGCTCGGGCGTTCGAAATACACGCCGAACGTGTTCGCGCCCGCGCCGAAGGCGGCGGAGATGCGCGAGGCGAGACCGTAGCCCGTGGACGCGCCGATGACGAGGACGTTCTTCGGGCCGTTTTTCATCGCGGGGCGGCTTTTGACGTAAGCGATCTGCTCGCGGATGTGGGCGGCGCAGCCTTCCGGATGAGCCGTGATGCAAACGAATCCGCGAACGCGGGGAGAGACGACTTGTTTTGCCATAGTGCCCGCAATTCTGCCCGAACGCCGTTCCCGCGCAACCCTAAACGCGCACCCCCGCGCCCCCGCCGCCTTCCGCCGCGAAAGTTTTTTGCGGAGCTCCGCGCGAGTCCGTCCGTCGGGCGCAAAAAAAGTTCCCGCGCGGAGCGGCGCGGGAACGGAAAGGGCGGAAGCGCTTCCGTGAAGCGCTTACTGCGCGGCGTCGGGCTTGGCGCCGAGCGCGGAAAGGAACGGCGACTTCTCGACGCCCTCCACGTGCGAGCTCGGCATCGTCGAGACCGAGAAATTGATGCCGTGCTTCGTGAAGTTGAGGTCGAACTTGCGGACGAGCAGATTCACGGCGCCGACGACCTGACGGCGCTCGCGCATGGTCGCGAGTAGCTCGTCGATCTGCTCGGGCGAGGCGTCGGGCAGGGCGATGAGCTTTTCGCGCGCGGCGGCGACGGCGGCGTCGCCTTCCACGAGCGCGTTCCAGATCAGCACGGCGACGTTCATCGCGCCCTTGAGCGCGGTGCGGTTGCCGCCCGCCTGCCCGAGAATCGGGCGCGCGAAGTCGATGAGGATGTTCGCGATGTTCGGACGGTTCGGATCCTGCGGCTGCGGCGCGGCGGGCTCGGCGCGCTCGTTCAGCAGCACTTCGTAGTGATGCCCGACCGGGCGGATTCTGTTGGAGCCGAAGGCCCCGACGGTTTTTTTGCGATTAAAGGACGTTGCCATAGAAATTTCTCCTTATGATGCAGGAAAGCTCCGCGGGAACGCGAGCGAAAAACCGCGCCCGCGGATTTTTTGCCCTGACTTTTTTTAACCGCGAAGTCACGGAAGTTAAAAATTTCCCGGAACTTTTTCGCCCTCTCTTAGCGTTCTTTGACTTCGCGGTTTTTCTTTGCGTCGCCGCGGAGATCCGTGCCTCCGTGTCCAATAAAAATTTGCGGCGGCGCGGGAGGGCGAAAAGCCGCTTCGGCAAAGGGCTCGGAGCAAAAAGTCCCCCGAATTGGAAATTCGGTGAGC
>JBJEVQ010000009.1:0-174689 GCA_051884495.1 Candidatus Spyradosoma sp. | reverse complement strand
GGAAATGGTGGAGACGAAGAGACTCGAACTCTCTACCTCGACAATGCGAATGTCGCGCTCTACCAGATGAGCTACGTCCCCATTTCCGAAAGGAAAATTATGAAATGCAAAAAAATCGTTTTTCCGCGAAATCGTCAAGCCTTTTGTTCGGAAATTTTTTCGGTCGGCGCGGGAGCGTCGGATTTTCCGTAGTCGGCTATGCCGTCGACGAACATCTGGACGGCGATCAGAATCAGCAGCACGCCGGTCACGCGTTCGAGCGCGACGCTTCCGCGCCTGCCGAGCGCGCGGATGATGCGCGGCGAGACGAGCAGGACGCCGAGGCTGAGGAGCCAGGCGGCGCAGATGCTCGCGGCGAAGAGGGCGTCTCCCGCGGATTCGCCGGCGTGCGCGCCGTTGATCATGACGACGGAGATGCTGCTCGGTCCGACGAAGAGCGGGATCGCGATGGGCACGATGAAGGGTTCCGTCTGCGATTCGCCGTGGGGCGAGGTGGAGCTCGTCAGCGCGGCGAGCGGCGGGAACACCATGCCGAGGGCGATGAGGAAGAGCACAATCGCGCCGGAAATGTTCAGCGTCGCCGTCTCCAGCCCGAGCAGCGAGACGATGCGGTTGCCGAGGAAGAAGAACAGAAGCAGCAGCGCGAGCGCGAAGAGCATTTCGCGCACGATGACCTTCGTCCTGCGCTCTTCGGGAACGTTTTTGAGCAGCGACGGCAGGATGAGCGCGAGCCCGATCGGGTCGAGAATGATGAAAAGGAGAATGACGGATGAAACGAAACTGTCCATGCGGGAGGATTTTCGCGCGCGCGTCCGTTTAGTCAAAGCGAAACGCGCGCGGCGTCTTCGCCCGCGGCCGCGCGTCCGGGCGAAGGAATTTCGCGGACGGTTTCCGTTTTTTGTGCCGCTTGCGCTGGCATAGGAATTGCATTATTTTCGGCTCAGAAATGAACAACGCAGACAATTTCACCCCCCGGGCGAAAAAGGTGATGGAGCTCGCCGTCGCCGAAGCCCGCAGATTCCGCCACAACTACATCGGCACGGAGCATCTGCTGCTCGGCCTGCTCGCGCTCGGGCAGGGCGTCGCCATCAACGTGCTCGTTCATCTCGGCGCGGACGCCGACCGCATCCGCGCGTTCATCGAAGAACACATCGGCAGAGGGCCGGAGGACGCCGCGTTCCCGGAGCGCGTGCCGCTGACGCCGCGCGCCAAGAACGCGCTCGATCTCGCGCAGAAGCAGGCGAAGTCGCTCGGTCACAATTATCTCGGCACGGAGCACATTCTGCTCGGCATTCTCGCCGAGGGCGGTTCCGTCGCCGCGCAGATGCTGCAGAAGCTGAACATCAGCCTCGAAAAGGCGCGCAATCAGATTTTGGAGGAGCTCAACGCTCCCGAGTCGGGCAAGTCCGCGGGAACGCCGCCGCCGAAGGCGGACGCGCCGTCCGCCGACGCCGCGTCGCCGCTGCCGGATTTCGACGAGATCTTCGGCAAGGCGGGCGGCGAAGAATCCGGAGGCGAGGATGCTCCCGCGCCGAAGGATCCCGTCGAGAGTGCGGCGCGTTCCCGTCAGGAGAAGATGACGGCGCTCAAGGCGTTCGGTCGCGACCTCACCGAAATCGCGCGGAGAGGCGAGACCGATCCCGTCATCGGACGCGCCGCCGAGATCCGCCGCGTCATTCAGATTCTGTGCCGCCGCACGAAGAACAATCCCGTGCTCATCGGCGAGGCCGGCGTCGGCAAGACGGCGATCGTCGAGGGCCTCGCGCAGGCGATCGCCTCCGGCTCCGTTCCCGAGCTGCTCGCGGGCAAGCGCGTCGTCGCGCTCGACCTTGCGCTGATGATCGCGGGAACGAAATACCGCGGTCAGTTCGAGGAACGCATCAAGCTCGTGATGGAGGAAATCAAGCGCGCGAAGAACGTCGTTCTCTTCATCGACGAGCTGCACACCATCATCGGCGCGGGCGGCGCCGAAGGCTCGATGGACGCGGCGAACATCCTCAAGCCCGCGCTTTCCCGCGGAGAAATTCAGTGCATCGGCGCGACGACGCTCGCCGAGTACCGCAAGTCCGTCGAGAAGGATCCCGCGCTCGAACGCCGTTTCCAGAGCGTGAAGGTCGAGCCCCCGTCCGTCGCCGACGCGATCCGCATTCTGCAGGGCGTCGCCCCGAAGTACGAGGCGCACCACCGCTGCCGCTACGCGCCCGAGGCGATCGTCGCCGCCGTGCGTTATTCCGACCGCTACATCACCGAGCGCAATCTGCCCGACAAGGCGATCGACATTCTCGACGAGGCCGGCTCGCGCGTGCGCATCGATTCCTTCGAGCCGCCCGCGAAGCTCGCCGAAATTTCAAAGAAGATCGACGCCGTCGTCGCCGAGAAGAAGGCCGCTTCCGACGCGGAGGACTACGAGCGCGCGGGAACGCTGCTGACCGAGGAAAAGAAGCTCGTCGCCGAGCGCGACCTGCTCACCGAGGAATGGCGGCGGGAACGCGATTCCGCCGCGACGCCCGTCACCGAAGACCACGTCCTGCGCGTCGTTTCCGACTGGACGGGCATTCCGCTCACGCGCATGGAAAAATCCGAGTCGCAGAGACTGCTCGAACTCGAAAACGATCTGCGCAGGTCCGTCATCGCGCAGGACGAGGCGTGCGGCGTCATCGCGCGCGCCCTGCGGCGTTCCCGCGCCGACCTGAAGGACCCGCGCCGGCCGATCGGCTCGTTCCTTTTCCTCGGACCGACCGGCGTCGGCAAGACGCATCTCGCGAAGACGCTCGCCGAGCGCATGTTCGGGCAGCGCGACGCGCTCGTCCAGATCGACATGAGCGAATACATGGAAAAGCACACCGTCTCGCGGCTCATCGGCTCGCCGCCCGGCTACGTCGGCTACGAGGAAGGCGGCATGCTCACCGAAGCCGTGCGCCGCAAGCCGTATTCCGTCGTGCTTTTCGACGAAATCGAAAAGGCGCATCCCGACGTGATCCAGCTGCTGCTGCAGGTGCTCGAGGACGGCCGTCTCACGGACTCGCTCGGGCGCACCGTCGATTTCCGCAACACGATTCTCATCATGACGAGCAACGTCGGAGCGGACATTCTGCAGAAAAACGCCGCGATGGGATTCGACGTCGGGCTGGACGCGGACGTCGATTTCGAAAAGACCAAGGCGCGCCTTTCCGACGAGACGAAGCGCGTCTTCAAGCCGGAATTCCTCAACCGCCTCACCGAGCTCATTTTCTTCCGTCCGCTCTCGAAGGCCGACCTGACGGAAATCGTGCGCCTTGAAACGGCGAACGTCGCCGGGCGCCTCGAATCGCAGGGCGTGCGTCTCGCGCTCAGCGACGCCGCGCTGAAGTTCCTCGTGGACGCCGGCTACGACGAAAAGTTCGGCGCGCGTCCGCTGCGCCGCGCCGTCGAGCGCAACCTCGAAGACCCGCTCGCGGAGGAAATCCTGCGCAACGGCAGGCTCTCCGCTGGAACGATCAAAGTGGACGCGAAGAACGGCGCCCTCTCCTTCACCTTCCCGAAGAAGAAAAAGAAGCAGGACCTCCCCGCGAAATAAGCCCGCGGATTTTCCGGGAGACGCGGCAGGAGGGATTTCGATGAAGCGGCGGGAAAGCCGCTTCGTCCCGCCGCGTTTCCGCGGTTCTTTGCGTTTGATAATTTCGCGGGAACGGCTAAGCTTCGAGGCATGGAAAACCCCACGTCGAAAATTCCCCAATTCAAGCATACGCGCGCCTACGAAAATCTCGACTTCCTCAACAGCCCCGTGGCGCGCACGATCCGTGTTCAGTGCGAAATGCTCGAGCCGTATTATCGGCTCTATCCCTACGGCGTGCGCAAGACCGTCGTGATGTTCGGCTCGGCGCGGACGCTTCCGCTCATCGACGCCGAGGAAAACCTCGCGCGGGAACGCCGCAAGGTGCTCGAATCGCCGCTGCCGGAGGCGGAGAAGGTCGCGCGCCTCGCCGCCGCCGAGCGCGCGCTGAAGACCGCGCGCTACTACGAGGACGCGCGCCGCCTCGCGCACGACCTCACGCTCTGGTCGAAAAAGATGTTCCCGAACCCTGAGGACGAATTCTACATCTGCTCCGGCGGCGGTCCGGGCATCATGGAGGCGGCGAACCGCGGCGCCTACGAGGCGGGCGGCAAATCGCTCGGGCTCGGCATTCAGCTGCCGTTCGAGCAGAAGCCGAATCCCTACATTTCGCCGGAGTTCGACTTCGAGTTCCGCTACTTCTTCATCCGCAAATACTGGTTCCTTTACCTCGCCCGCGCGCTCGTTGCGTTCCCGGGCGGCTTCGGCACGATGGACGAGCTCTTCGAGATGCTCACGCTCGTGCAGACGCGCAAGGCGGGCAAAAAAATCCCCATCGTGCTTTACGGCGAGGAGTTCTGGCGCTCCGTCATCAACTTCGAAAAATTCGCCGAGCTCGGCTACATCTCGCCGGAGGACCTGCACATCTTCCATTTCTGCGACAAGGTCGAGGACGCGCGCGAGCTCATCATCCGCGAAATGACGTCGGAGGATTCCCAGATCGCGCGCGACGTCGCCGAGCGCAGCGAAGACGGCCTCCACCCGCACGAGCTCGACAGGCGCTGCTCCCGCGGCTTCGTGAAGAATTCCTGACGCGTCCGCGCGCCGTTCCCGCCCTCCGAAAATTTCCACGCCACACGATTCATGAAGAATTTTCTCCGTCCGCTCCTGTTCGTCCTCTGCGCGCTTTCGGCGACGCTCTTCGCGGAAGAATCCGCGCCCGCCGCGGCGCCCGCTCCCGCCGCACCCGCGGAGGCTCCGGCGACGGAAAGGCTTTTCTATTCGGCGACGCTGAACGAGTCCGTCTTCATCAACGACAAGGAGGCGCTCTACAACGCGCGCGCGACGATGCGCGTGCTGCAGGGGCGGCTCGACGCGGTTGTCTTCGAGGCGGTCGGGCAGGGCGAAATCGTCAGCGTGAACGGCGACCAGGTGCGCGACTGGAGCGTGCGGCACGCGGGCTCGCGGACGTTTCTCGAAATCCGCCCGAAGAAGGCGCCCGCCGCCGGAGAGAGCTTCACGGCGACCGTCGTCGGGCGCAAGACGCTCGAACTGCCCGCGACCATCACGCCGATGATCTTCACGGGAACGGACGCGACCGCGTTCGACGGCATGGTGCGCATCGTCTCGACGCCGGAGCTCCGCCTCTACGGCAAGCAGTCGCGCGGGCTGATTCCGCTCGGCATCCCGACGGACAAGAACGAGCTCGCCTTCGCCATCAGCGGCTCGCCGGCGCTGCGCCTCGACATCGCGCGCGGGAGCGAGCTTCTCGCGCCCGTCTCGCTCGAGTCGTTTTCGCTGGTCGGCGTCGCCGACGGCGGCACCGTGCATTTCCGCATGCGCGCGACGGCGAACGTGCGCGAGCTCGGCGCGGAGATCGCCGTGCTTTCCGGCGACGCGGCGCTGAGCAATTTCGCGGAATCGTCCGCGTTCTCCGTCCGCGCCGAAATCGACGCCGAGAAGAAGCAGCCGACGTATTTTCTGAAATTCCCCCAGCGCGGGAACTTCGACGTGGATCTGGAGTTCGACGCGCGCGTCGCCTCCGCGGACGGCTGGAGGCGGCTCGACTTCGCCGTGCCCGCCGTGCGCGTCGCGCCGTTCCGTCTCGAAGGGCTCGCGGGCGAAATCCTCTTCGCGCCGTCGAGCGTCTCCGTGCCGCAGCCCGCGGAAGGCGGCTACGCGGGCTATCTTCCCGCGAACGGCGTCTTCGACCTGCGCTGGCGCGAAGTCTCGGGAACGCCGCCGGAATTTTCCGCGTGCGTGTTTTCCGCGGACGCCGTCGGCGAGCAGCGCGTCTCGACCGGCGTGCTCGCGCTGCGCCAGGAAATCGCGCTGATGATCTCGCAGGGCTCGCTTTCCAATCTCGTCTTCGATCTTTTCGGCGAGGGAGAAATCCTCGACGTCTCCGGCGCGGACGTGCTTTCGTGGAGCGTCGAAAAGGCGCCCGCGCCGTCCGCGTCCTCTCCCGCCGCGCCCGCGCCTTCGGGGCGGCTCAACGTCGTGCTCAGCCGGCGCAAGAGCGGCGCCTACGCGCTCCGCGTGAACGCGCGCAGCCGCTTCGCCTCGCTCCCGGCGACGGTCGCGCCGCTGCGCATCGTTCCCGTCTCCGCGCAGCCCGACGCCGCCGTCTGCGTGCGCTTCAACGAGCTCGTCCGCATCGTGAACGACGGCGCCGTGCGCTGCGAAATCCTCCCGCGCAACGGGCAGACGCAGATCGCCGCGTCCGCGTTCCCGCAGGACAACGCGCTTTTCGCCGACTCCGCCGACGCGCAGGTGCAGGCCGTTTACCGCATCTCCAACGGCGGGAGCGGGCTCACGCTCGCCGTGGACGAAATCCGTCCCGACGTCTCGATTCTGCAGACGACGCGCTGCCACTTCGATTCCGAGCGCATCGTGCAGCTGACGCGCCAGCGTCTCAAGATCCGCGCCGCGCCGATCTACGAATGGACGGTGCTCGTGCCCGACGACTGCACGGTCGAATCCGTCTACGCCGAACTGCTCGCCGGCTACGAGCTCGCGGAGACGGCGCGCGACGGGCGGCGCGAACTCCGCCTCGTCTTCACGGAGCCGCTTTCGGGCGAGCAGGAGATCCGCGTTCTCACCGGCATGCGCGCCTCCGTCGAAGGCGCGGCGCCGTGCACGCTGCGCAGTCTGCGGTCGCCGCAGGCGCGCTTCGTCCGCGGCTTCGTCGGCTTCGCGGCGGCGAAGAATCTCCGCCCCGTTCCCGTCGCGCTCGACGGGCTTTCCGAGGTGCCTTCCGAATTTTATCCGCAGACGTCGGGCACGCTTCCGCAGCAGGTCTTCCGCATGCGCGGCGCGGACTGGAGCGCGGACGTGCGCGTCGAAAAGACGCTGCCCGCGCTGCACGGGAGCGTCTCGACCGTCTATGAAATCGCCTCGGACCGCGTGCGCGGCAACGCGGTCGTCCGCGCGGAAAACGCCGTCGAACCGATCGAAAACGTCTCCGTCGCGCTGCCGAAGGACGCGAAGTTTCTCGGCGTCGAGGATGCGGCGGAGTTCTTCGCGCCCGTCGTCGGCGAAGACGGCGTCGTCGCGCTGCAGCTGCGCGCGCCGCGGCGCGAGGCGTTTTCCTTCCGCGTGAATTTCGAATTTCCGGAGACGCCGGCGGACGGATTCGCGTCGGCGGATTTTTCCGGCGTGCGTCTCGAGGACGTCTCCGGCGAGCAGGGCGAAATCTTCGTCACGAGCGACCGCGCCGTCGCGCTGCTTCCGCCGCAGGACGAGGCGGAGAATCCCGCCGTCGCGGAAGTCGCGCGCGAGTGCGTTCCCGCCGAATCCTTCGCCGGGCGCGGCGGGAAGATCCTGCTCGGCGCCTTCCAGTACGTGCGGCGTCCGTTCGCGCTCGATTTCGGTTTCCGCACGCTGCCGCGGCGCGCGTTCCCGCGCTGCGTCGTCACGCGCGCGACGGGGCGGCTCGCGCCGCTCGGCGGCGACGAAGGACATGAGCTCGCCTGCCGCTACGAATATCTGAACGACGGCGAGACTTCGCTGGAGCTCGAACTTCCGCCGGGGACCGTCGGGGCGGCGCTTCCCGAGGGCGCGGCTCTCTCCGGCTCGCGCGCGACGGTGCCGCTCTCGCCCGGGCGCGGCGAGTTCGAGCTCGCTCTCCTCGTCGAGGCGGCCGCTCCCGCGGGCAGGGCGTTCGAGCTCGCGCTTCCGCGCGCGGGCGTTCCCGTGCTTTCCGCGCGGCTCGAAGGCGCGGGCGAATTTCCCGGGCGCGACTTCCGCGACGGGCGCACGCCGCCCGCGTCGTGGGGCGCGCTCGCGTGCTCCGTCGCGAAGAATCTTTCGGACGCGGCGGCGCTCCTGCCCGCGCTCTGCGTCTTCGCGGGAACGCTCGCGATTCTGCTGGCGACGCGCGCGCGGCGTTTCTGGCGCGTGCTCGTCGGCGGCGCGTGCGCGGCGGCGCTCGGCGTCGCGCTCTTCGCGGGAACGGCGGCGCTGCGGATCGGCGCGAGCCCGAGCTACGATTTTTCCGTCGCCGTCTTCGGCGCGGGCGAAACCGTCTCCGCGCGCTTCACGCCGTGGACGACGCTCGGCGCGAGCCTCTTCGGGCTGTCTCCGGCGACGCTTTTCGCCGTCATGGCGGCGGGCTGCGTCCTGCTTTCCGTCGGCGCGGTCTGGCGGCGCAGCGCGATCCTGAGGCTCGCGGGCCGCGTCGGCTTCTACGGCGCGTTCGTGCTCGGCACCTCGGACGCGGCGCACCGCGTTCCCGCGC
Organism: Candidatus Spyradosoma sp.; assembly: GCA_051884495.1. GTDB lineage: Bacteria > Verrucomicrobiota > Verrucomicrobiia > Opitutales > UBA953 > Spyradosoma. The sequence goes on along the minus strand of JBJEVQ010000009.1, from coordinate 166,419 downwards.
TCGTCGCCGCGATTCTCGCCTCGGAAATCCTGCTCGCGCTCGTCGCCTTCCTTTTCGCGCTGAAGAAGCGCTTCGGCGGCAGGGCGGAACCTCCGCGCGCGGCCGCGCCTTCCGCCGTCGCGCCGCTGCTCGCGGCGGGGACGCTCGCGCTCGCCGCGGGGCTCGCGGGAACGGCGGAACTCCGCGCCGCGCCCTTCGGCACGGACTTCGCGGAAGAGGAGCTCGACGTCGAGCTCGCGCGCCCGCAGAACATCGCCGAGCGCATCGCGCAGGACGTCCGCATTCTTTCCGACCGCGTCGTCGCCTCGGGCGAAATCCGCGTGAAAGGCCGCGCGGGCGAGCGCTTCGACCTGCTCGCCTCGCCGGCGGTGCTGACGCGCTTCGCCAAGGCGGACGAGGCGGCGCCGCTGCGCCTCGAACGCCGCCGCGGGAAAAACGGCATCGTCTATCAGATCGTGCTCGACCGCGCGGGCACGTTTTCCGCGAGCTTCGCCTACGAGCTCGCGCTGAGCCGCGACGCGCGCGGCATGACGCTGCCCACGGGCAACGCGGCGGCGGACGTCGTCGTCGCCTCCGTCGACCGCCTCGACAGCCGCCTTTCCGCCGAGGGCGAAGTCACCCTTTCGCCGCTGCCCGCCGAGGGCGCGACGCAGCGCGGGACGATCGTCTTCAAGCCGTTCGAGACGCGCCGCATTCTCTGGAACCCGCGGGAACGCGACCGCGCGGGCGAAACCCTCGCGCTCTACGCCGAAAGCGCCGATCTCTACGTGCCCGCGGCGGGCACGATCGAGGGCTTCCACGAAATCACGCTCACGCCGGCGCAGGGCGAATTCGCGAGGACGGAAATCCGCATTCCGGAGGGCTTTTCGGTCTCGCGCGCGGACGGCGCCTCGATCCGCCGCTGGAATTTCGGGCGCGACAACGTGCTCACCGTGCTGTTCGATTCGGAAAAATCCGAGCCCGTCGCGCTGACCGTGCGCACGCAGGCGCCGCTCGACGTCGGCGCGCCGCAGCGCTTCGCCGCGCTCGAAATCCTGAACTGCGCCGAAAGCGTCCGCACCGTCGGCGTCGCCACGGGCGACGACCTGCAGGTGGACGACTGCGCCGCGCCCGGTCTCGTCGTCGTGGACGAAAAGGAATTCCCCGAGGCGCTGCGCGCGCGCGCGGCGGAGGTCGCGCCCGGCGTTCAGCTGCGCCGCGCGTTCCGTTCCGTCTCCGGCGAGGCGGCGTTCCGCGTCGGGCTTTCCGAGGTGAAGCCGAATCTGCGCATCGATACGAAGGACGTGCTCGTGCTCAATCACGACAAGGTGACGCTCGCGTCGGACGTGACGGCGGAAGTCTCCCGCGCGGACGTCTTCAGCCTTTCGTTCCCGCTGCCTGAAGGGCTCGAGGTCGAGTCCGTCTCCGGCGACGCGCTCGCCTACTGGTCCGAATCGCAGGAGAGCGCGGACGAGCGCAAGGTCACGCTGTTCATGAAGCATTCGCTTTCCGGCGAGGAGAATTTCCGCGTCGTGCTCTCGGGAGCGTTCCCGGCGGGCGCGCCGACGTGGACGGCGCCGCAGCTCGTCTTCAACGGCGCGCGGCGTCAGCAGGGCGAGCTCCGCGTCTTCACGGAAGAGGGACTGAAGCTCCAGGTGCGTTCCCGCGACCGCGTCGTCGAAATCCCGCTCGCCGAGGCCGCGGACGACGTTCCCGCGGACGTCGCCGGCGCGGACGCGGGCGAGCCGCTCGGCCTCCCCAATTTCGCCTTCCGTCATGGGGGAATCAAGTGGAGCCTCACCTTCGCCGTCGGCTCGGCGACTTCCCGCGCGACGGCGCGCTGGACGCAGAAGATCGAGCCGCTGGAATTTTCCCGCTACGCGCGCGCGGAGACGCGCTTCGAATGCGATGTCGAGAGCGCGCCGCGCCAGGCGCTCCGCGTGCGCCTGCCGAAAAACGCGCTCGCGCCGCGCTTCTTCGGCGAAGCGGTCGCCGCCGCCTCTCCCGTGAACGCGGCCGCAGACGCCGATTCTTCCGAGGCGGACGCCGCCGCGGGCGAAGTCTGGGAAATCCGCTTTTCCAAACCCATGCGCGGCGACGTCGTCTTCGGCGTCGTCTATTTCCGCGAACTCGCGCGCACGATGACGTTCGAGCCCGTGAGCGTGCTCGACGTCGCCGAGGAGCGCGGCGAGATCACGCTCGTGCCCGGCGGCGTCTTCCGCGTCGCCGAGGACGCGCCGCTCGCGCGCGGGACGGACTTCGCCGAGCCCGTCGCCGTCGAGCTCGAGGAATCCGTGCTCGCCGACTGGCGCCGCCTGCGTTCCGGAGTCAGCGACGGCTCCTTCGTCTGCCCGCGGCTGAGCCGCTTCACCTGCGTCTCCGCGGACGGCTGGGCGAATTTTGACGTGTGGGAAATCGAGGCGCGGCGCACGGATCTGCTCCGCGTCGTCTCTGCGGGAACGGAGATTCTCGGCGCGCGGCTCGACGGCGCCCCCGCGGCGTTTTTCGAGAGCGACGGCGATTTTTATCTGACGATTCCGCGCACGGAAGACGGCGCGAAGGCGCGGCTCGAAATCCTCAGTCGCGGCCGTTTCGCCGAGGGCAAATCGCGCGTCGCCTCCGCGCCGCGGACGAGCGCGCGCCCGAAGAGCGTCCGCTGGGCGTTCGCGCCCAACGTCGCGGGCGCGACGCTTCGCGTGACGGAGATCTTCGGGCTGCCCGCGGACAAGGTCGCCGCCGTCGCCGCGCCCGAGAACGCGCCCGCGTGCTTCACGGCGTTCCCGGCGACCGCTGCGTTCGAGACGGACCGCGTGCCGTGTTCGGACGAAGGCGCGGCGCTCGTCTTCGAGACGCCCGTCGCCGCGCCGCCCGCCTCGCTTTCCGACCGCGCTCTCCGCGCCCTCTTCGGCGAAGCCCGCTGAGATGCCGAACATTCCCGACATGACGAAAGCGCTCCCGCGCCCGTGGTTCGAAAAATGGGTTTCGGGAGTGCCTTTTTTCGGATGGGACGCGAAGCGGCGCAGGCTCGTGTCGAAGATTCTTTCCGGCCGTTCTCCGGAGGAGTGGCGGCGGCGCTGGAAAGCCGTGGAATACAGGGGAAAATTTTTGCATACGCTTGATTGGATAAAGGTCTACGGCGCTTATCCGAATCATCTTTTTTATCCTGGAGACAACGTCTGGTCCGTGATCGCTTCGGGCGACGTCCAGGACGTCTTTCGGGAAATGAAGAAAGCTTTGGGACTGCCGGTCGGCGGTTTCTGGAGCGAAGATTTTTTCTGCGACGTTCCGGCCGACGCGGTCACGATCGCGGACGTAGTGCGCTATTACAATCTCGAAGCGGAGCAGGGGACTCTGCGGAACGGGAACGCCAAAAATCCGGTTGACAAAGTCCTGCGGAAAGAGGAAAATTCTAATTCCTTTTACGGGCTGTAGCGCAGTCTGGCTAGCGCATTTGCATGGGGTGCAAAGGGTCGGAGGTTCGAATCCTCTCAGCCCGACCAATTTTCTCCCGAAATTGCCCGCAAACCTTGATGAATACAGGGTTTGCGGGCTTTTTCGTGTCTTTTCGCATTCCTCAAAATCGCTCGAAACATCCCCTGAAATCGCGTATTTTGCCGGTGAAAATGGCAACAAAACAGCAACAAGCATTTGTTGGGCATGTCGCGCAGGAAAATTCTCGCAGGAAAACGGGAGCGAATCCGGCGGCGCGAGGATTGCTACGGAGCTGGGCGCGCCCGCGCTCGCGGGTGCGCACCGTCGTAAACTTCTGGAGCGGAGAAGTTTAAAAGCTAATTTTGCGTCAAAGTCCTCTGTTGTGGTGCGGGAGACCTTCGGCTTGCGCTGATCGGGAAAAACATTTTCGTCGCCGCGAAAATGCGTGAAATTCCTTGCCTCGCTCGGGCGCATGGGCATAATTTCACGCAATACAAATTCCCCTTCACCCATTCCCCGAAAGCCACGGAAAATCCATGAAAGAGTATTCCATTTTTGTTGACGGTCAAATCGCGGGTCCGTTCCCGCAGGCGGAGCTCGAAGCCAAAATCAAGAGCGGCGAGCTGCCCGCCGACGTGATGATCGCCGCGCCCGGCGACACCGAATGGAAGCCCGCGAAGGAAGCGCTCGGCGTCCGTCCGGGCGTCCGGCTTTCCCGCAAATCCGAGGCGGAAGAACGCCGCCTCCGCGAAGCCCGCGAGGAAAAGCTCGATCCGGAAATCCGCCGCAAGCTGATGCTTTACGATCTGGCGGACGCGATCTCCGTGGACAAGTTTTCGCCGGAACAGGCGAAGGCCGCCGTCGAGACTTTCGAACGCGCACGCGCCCGCGAAAAATACGTGAAGATCGGCGTCGGAGTCGGCACGTTCGCGATCGTTTTCGGCGGGCTTTTCGCGACGCTGAACAACGTGAAGCTTTCGGGCGTGAGCCGCGGTCTGCTCGCGCCGATCACGGAAATGTATTCCGCGCCGAACGAAGAATACAAGAAGCTGATCTATTCGACCGCGGCGGACATCGAGAAGCTCGACGCGCTCCGCGCCGACGTGGAGAAGCTCCGCTTCCAGACGCAGCCGGGACGCCCGTCGCGGCAGGAGCTCGTGAAGCGCGTCGTCATTCCGAAGAGCCGCTCCGAGTTCATTTCGGGAACGATCGCGCTGGATCCGATTCTCGCCGAGGCGCTTCCCGAAGGCGAAAAGCCGGAGGAAGTCCGCATTTTCTTCCCGCAGAAATCGCCGAGCGGCAAGGCGAAGGAAGCCCTGCAGGAGCAGATCAACCTGCTCGCGCTCTCGAAGATTCCGCTCTGGACGGACGAGGAGCTCGCGTCGCGCGTCGTCGAGGCGCTCGCCGAGCAGATTCCCTCGCCGAAAGGCGTCGCGCGCTACTCCGGCGACGTCCGCGAACAGCTCGGGCAGGTCAAGGCCGCCGATATCGCCGGAAAGCCGGACGCGTGGGCGCGCTGGCTCGCGCGCGAAGTCGAGGTGCTGGACAATCAGGGACGCTTTTATCGCCCGGAGGAAAAGGAACGTCTGCTCACGCGCAAGCCGTCGCGGGAGCTGATGAACAAGATCAATTCCTCCAAGCTGAAAAAGGAAATCGAAAACATGCCCAAGGACAATCCGACCAAGGCCGCGCAGGTGCGCTGGTGCGTGCAGGACATGCCGATTTTCCTCGATAAGCTGCAGAAATTCATCGACGACAACCGCATTTATTATTCCGCCGCGGCGCGCGAAGAACTCTGGAACGCCTGGCGCGAAAAATACGCCGAAGAGCTGAAGAGCGCCTTTGCGGAAGCGGCGGACGCGGAATCGTTCCCGCTGAACGAGGACGGCACGTTCCGCATCGCGCGCGCGCGCGACAACAACCTTTGCCTGCGCCTCAAGCTCAAGGACGGCGAGACCCTCTACGTTCCCGCGGACCTGCGTTTCCGTCCGCGCGGCGCCGAAGACAAGAAGGCGGAAGTCAAGGCGGTGAACATGGGCAAAATCGAGCATCTCCGCGTGAAGCAGCAGGATCTGCTGCCCGACGAGAAATACGAGCTCGTCAGAAAGATTTCCGTCGGCGGGAAGACCTATTTCACGACGGGCAAGATTCAGAAGCGCACGGTCAACGTGACGCGCAAGTCGCCCAAGCTCAATTACATCGAGGTGGCGCGCATTCCCGCCGAAGACGAGGACGAGGCGACCGCCAAGAAGCAGCGGAATCTCTGCATGCTCGTTCCTGACGAAGAAGAGTTCAACGGCATGTCCGTCGGCATGAAGGTGCCGGTCGAAAAGCTGCTGACCTACGAAATCTTCCCGCAGCCGAAGGAGGCGCAGGCGCCGTCGAAGCTCTCGCTGCTTCCCGAGGCGAAGAACGAGGAGCCGGAAGAAGAAGAGTCCGCGCCCGCCGCCGAAGAAGCGCCGGCGGAAGAGTGAGTTCCTCCGCCTTCCCGAAAGAAAAACGCGTTCCCGCCGAAACCGCGCGGGAACGCGTTTTTTCTTTGCGCCTTCGGCGTCGCGAAAGCCCGCCGCGCAGGCGCAAAAAAAAGAGAACCGCTCGGAGGCGATTCTCTTTTTGACGAATGATTCGCGAAATTATTTCGCTTCGATCGGAGCGACGGAAACCTTGCGGTGTTCGCGGTCCCAGACGACGGTGCCGTCGCAGAGAGCGAAGAGCGTGTAGTCGCGGCCGAGACCGACGTTTTTGCCGGGGCGCATTTTCGTGCCGCACTGGCGCATGAGAATGCTGCCCGCCGTGGCGAACTGGCCGCCGTAGAGTTTCACGCCTCGACGCTGCGCGTTCGAGTCGCGTCCGTTGGAAGAAGTTCCTCCGCCTTTATGATGTGCCATGGTTGTGAATCGTTTTCAGTTAAAGGGAATTTCAGAGCGCGATCGATTCGACTTTGACGACCGAAAGCTCCTGACGGTGACCGCGGCGGCGGTAGTAGCTTTTGCGGCGACGCATTTTGAAGATCGTGATCTTTTCGCCGCGCTTGTTTTCGAGGATCTTCAGCGTGACTTTCGCGCCCTCGATGGTCGGCGTGCCGATTTTGGCGTCCGCGCCTTCGCCCGCGAAGATGACCTTGTCGACGGTGACCGTGTCGCCCGCCTTCGTTTCGGGATAACGGTTGACGGAAAAGATGTCGCCTTCGGAAACGGTGAACTGACGCCCCTGCGTGATGATTGTCGCTTTCATTGCTTGCTAAAAAATGTTGAAGTTCAAATGAAACATTCCGCGTCGCGCAAAGGCAAGAAAATTTTTTCCAAAAAATCCTCCGCCCGCGCGCGGGAAAAAGAGGAGAGCGTTCCCGTGAAGGAACGCTCCCGAAAATTGGTGCCAAAGGGTGGATTTGAACCACCGACCATAGGCTTATGAGTCCCGTGCTCTACCGCTGAGCTACTCTGGCGAAAAATTGAGACGGTAGTTTGTTCTTTTTGCACGGGAGCGTCAAGCGTTATTTTTTTTCGGTTCGTCGTGCTTCCGCGTCGGCTTCAGCAGATAGAACGTGGCGTCGGCGGCCTCGTCCGGCAGAATGGGCGCCTTCGGGCGGCCGCCGGAATAGAGCGAGAGGAACGGGCGGCCGCTGTTGCGCACGACCTGGATCGCGCGGTCGTCCCAGAGCTCGATCATGTCGAAATCCTTGCGGTTTGTGACTTCGAGGTCGGGCAGGCCGTTTTCCGCGAGCCAGCGCTTCACGGGCGGAATCCCTTTTTCCGGGTCGGAGGCGCGCGCCGTCACGATCTTCACGCGGTAGCCGTTCGCGAGCCAGTGGCGCACGCGGGCGAGCATCACGGGAACGGGCCTGCCGACGTGGTCTAGCCCGCGCCAGCCGTCGTAGGCGGCGAGCGTGCCGTCCAGATCGACGCCGATCCACGTGCGCGCGTCGTCGTCGGAGGCGTTCGCGGGGACGTCGCCTTCCTTCGGCGGGAGCGCTTCCGGCTCCGCGGCTTCGGCGGCGGCCGTCTTTTTCTTCGGCGCGAAGGCGGAGGCGAGCACGGACGCCGTCAGCACGCAGAAGAGCACCGCGAGCGAGAGCTGCGTGCTCGGGTGCCACCAGTCGAGTTCGGCGAGAAAGAGCTTCACGCCGATGAAGACGAGAATCACGCCCAGGCCGAAGCGCAGGAAGCGCAGCATCTTCATGACGCCCGACAGCGCGAAGAAGAACGAGCGCAGCCCGAGAATCGCGAAGATGTTCGACGTGAACGCGAGGAACATCTTCATCTCCGGAGCGGCGTTCTTGGGAATCACGCCGAGAATCGCGGGAACGCTGTCCACCGCGAACATCACGTCGGAAAGCTCGATCACGATCAGCACCAGAAAAAGCGGCGTCGCGAAGACCGCGCCGTCCTTCAGAAAGAAGAACGAATGCCCGTGAAGCTCCTTGGAGAAGCGCCCCGTCTTCGTCGCCGCGCGCACGATCGGATTGTCCGAGAGATCCGCGTCCTTCTTTTCCGGAAAGAACATCTTCACGCCGGTATAGACGAGCAGGACGCCGAAGAGGTACATCATCCACGAAAACTTCGTCACCAGCGCGACGCCGCCGAAGATGAAGAGCGCGCGGAAGATCACCGCGCCGATGATGCCCCAGAAGAGCACGCGGTGCATGTATTTGTCCGGCACCTTGAAAAACGAGAAGATCAGCAGAAAGACGAACAGATTGTCCACGCTGAGCGAAAGTTCGAGCAGGTAGCCCGCCGCGAAGAGCTCCGCGACCGCGCTCCCGTGCCACACGCCGACGAGCGCGCACGCCGCCGCCGCGAGCCCGACCCAGATCACGCTCCACAGCACGGCGTCCTTGAACGGCACGGCCCTGTCGTTGCGGTGAAAGACGCCCAGATCCAGCGCGAGCATGCCGACGATGAAGACGCCGAAGACGAGCCAGGCCCAGGTCGGGACGTCGCATGCGAGCTCGCTCGCCGCCTGTGCGGTCTGCGCGAAAAAGTTGAGTAAAATCATGCCGCGAGCATAGGCTTTTTGCCCCGCAGTTTCGAGGAGGAAATCTTTGCGCGCGCTCCGGAGCTTCGTCCTCCGCGCGGAGCGGGCGTCAGCGCTTTTTTCCCGCGGAGCCGGATTTTCCTTTCGCGAAGATCTTCCGCTTCAGCCAGGGCGGGAGCGGGCGCTTCTTCTTTTTCGCCTTGTCGAGCGGCGCGCCGATGCTTTCGAGAAAATCGCTCTCTTCGCGCGAGAGCCGCGCGCGGTCCGCGTCCGGGTCGCGCGGCACGGAAACGCCCGCGAACGCGCCGCCGCGGGAACGCGCCCCGGCGGACGCGCCCGCCTTCGCCTCGTCCTTCGCGGGAACGGGCCAGTCCATCTCGAAGCTTTCCGCGCCGCGCATCACGCGCGAGCCGAGCGGCGTCAGCCGGCACAGCGGGAAGTCCTCGACCTTTTCCGAGGCGAGCAGCCCTTCCCGCGTCAGCGCGTCCATGAGCGCGGACAGGTAGTCGCGCTTTTCGCCGCGCAGGATGCCGTAGGTCGAGAGCCGGTCGTGCCCGAGCCGCAGCAGGTCCGCGTTGCGCGAGCCGAGCAGACAGTCCAGGACGCGTCCGCGCCCGAAGATCGGCTTCCACTCGTCCTGCCCGATTTTGCGGGAAAGACGGGCGACGCCGCTGAGAATTTTTTTGACGAGGACGAGCTCCGCGACGTCCGGACGGCGGCGCGTTCCCGCCTCCCGCGCGCGGCACACGTCGCAGCGGCCGCAGGGCGCGGCGCCTTCCGCGTCGCCGAAATACTCGAGAATCGCCTGCTGGCGGCACGTGTTCCCGTAGGCGAGATCCACGAGCGCGTTCAGCTTCTTTTCGTCGCTGAGGCGCTTGCGCTCGAGATTGTCCCACGGAATCCGCAGTTCCCGCTCGGAGAGGTCGGGCTGGAGCAGGCGCGTGCCGCGGATGCGTTCGCCGGGAATGTCGAAGCGCTCGATGGCGTCGTGCCGCGCGAGAATCGCGATCGACGTCGAGATCGCCATCGGGTTGATTTTTTCGCCGTATTCGCGCATGAGCTCCTCGCAGAGCGCGTCCGCCGAGATGCGGACTTCGTTGCCCTCGTCGGCGAGCTTCCGCAGCATCCTGTAGGTCCGCATGACGGTGACGCGGTCCGGATTCGCGCCTTCGATGAAGAAATCCTGGACGCGCTTGTCGGCGTAGTTGAAGAGCATTTCGCAGAAGCCGGGAGCGCCGTCGCGTCCCGCTCTGCCGGCCTCCTGGTAATAGGCCTCGATGCTGCCGGGCATTTCGTAGTGGACGACGAAGCGGATGTCCGCGCGGTCGATGCCCATGCCGAACGCGTTGGTGGCGACGGCGACGTTTTCCGCGCCGGACATGAAGCGCTCCTGCGCGAAGTTGCGCTCGGCGTCGCTCATGCCGCCGTGGTAGAGAATGACGCCGATCTTCGCCGCCGCGAGATCGTCGGCGACGCGTTCGGCGCTCTTGCGCGTCGCGCAGTAAACGATGCCCGTGCGGTGCGCCTTCACGATTTCGAGAATGCGCAGCAGCTTCGCGATGTGCAGCGAAGAGCGGTCTTCCGTCCCGCGGACGCGCTTCAGCGCGGGATCGACGTGGCGGACGTTGAACGAAAGATTCGGGCGCGCGAAGCCCGCGACGAACTCCGCCGGGGCGTGCAGGCGCAGCGTTCTGCGGATGTCCTCGCGCACGTCGGGCGTCGCGGTCGCCGTGAACGCGGCGACGGTCGGGCGGCGGCGGAAGAGCGCGAGCGCGGCGTCGAGCTTCAGGTAGTCCGGGCGGAAATCGTGCCCCCACTGCGAAAGGCAGTGCGCCTCGTCCACGGCGAAGAGCGAGACGTCGATTTCCGAAATCATGCGTCGGAAACGCTCCGCGCGGAAGCGTTCCGGCGCGACGTAGACGAGCCTGAGCGTTCCCGCGCGCATCGCGTCGAAGACCTCGTTCTGCTCGGAGAGCGTCTGCATGCCGTTGAGGCTCGCGGCGGCGATCCCGCGCGCGCGCAGCGCGTCCACCTGGTCCTTCATCAGCGCGATGAGCGGCGAGACGACGAGCGTCAGATGCGGCAGCATCAGCGCGGGCAGCTGGTAGCAGAGCGACTTGCCGCCGCCCGTGGGCATGATGACGAGCGTGTCCCGTCCCTGCAGAATCGCGGTGACGATGCGGTCCTGCGGCTCGCGGAACTTCGCGAACCCGAAATGGCGCATGAGGACGGTTTCCGGTGAATCCATGAGGGGCAATCCTAGAAAATCGCGCCGTTCCCGCAACGAGATTCGCGCGATTTCGCCCGCGCGGAACGGGCGGCGGGAAAAAGATTTTGCGGGAACGCGCGGGAACGCTCATAGTGACGATTCCGTTTTATGTCCCGATTCGCCGTCACAGTCATCGCCGCGCTGTTCGCGCTCGCCGCTCCGTTCGCGGGAGCGCAGGCGATCAATCTCGATTCGACGCTGCGCGCCGCCGGCGCGACGGCGGACGCGTCGAGCGTGCCGGATCTGCGCCGCTGGAAGATACGCGGCGTCGTCGTCGAGGCGCAGGACCGCAAGTCCTACGTCACGGTGAACGGCACGCGCGTCTATACGGGCTCGGCGATCTCCTGCGCGAACGGCAAGATCTTCATTCAGAAGCGCGACTGGGAAAAGCACGTCGCGCCGATCGTCGCGCCCGCGAAGACGGGCGTTCCCGCGGCGCGAAAGATCGTCATCGACGCCGGGCACGGCGGCTCCGATCCCGGGAAAATCCAGGGGAAGATGCGCGAAAAGGCGTACACGCTCGACGTCGCGAAGCGGCTCCAGCGCATTCTCAAGGCGCGCGGCTTCACGGTGGAGATGACGCGTTCCCGCGACGAGGCGGTGGAGCTCGCGGCGCGCGCGGAAAAGGCGAACGCCGCGGGCGCGCACCTTTTCGTCAGCGTGCATTTCAACGCGGCGGCGGCTTCTTCGGCGCGCGGCGTCGAGACGTGGATGCTCACGCCCGTGGGCGAAGCCTCCTTCGCGCAGAAGAACGCGAAGACCGCCGCCGACGCCGGCAACCGCTTCGACGCGTGGAACCTGCTGCTCGCCTACAAGGTGCAGAGCACGCTTTCGGGCAAGATCGACGCGGAGGACCGCGGCGTGAAGTGCGCGAATTTCGCCGTGCTGCGCCCGCTGAAGTGCCCGGGAATTCTCGTCGAATGCGGCTTTTTCACGAACGCGTCCGAGGCGGCGCTGATCGCGACGACGAACCGCCGCGAGCAGATCGCGCAGGGCATCGCCGACGGCGTCGCCGCCTACGCGGAGACGCTCGACGCGCTGCGCGCCTCCGACGCGGGAACGCGCAAGACGCGCCCCGCCAGGCGCCGCATTCCGTCGCCCCGCCGATGAGCTCCCGCACGACAGCCTACGCGCACATGCTCGTCACGGCGGCGGGAACGGCGGGCTCGCGCGTGCTCGGGCTTTTCCGCGACCAGCTCACGGCGGGCTTCTTCGGCACGGGCGCGGTCGCCTCGGCGTTCATTCTCGCGTTTCAGATTCCGAATCTTTTCCGGCGGCTGCTCGGCGAAGGCGCGCTGACGAGCGCGCTCATGCCCGCGATGACGCAGGAGCGCGCCCGCGGCGGCGACGCGCGCGCGTTCCGTTTCCTCAATCAGGTGATCACGCGCACGGCGCCGTGGATGTTCGCGCTGACGTTCGCGTTCGCGGCGGCGGCGGTCGGCGTCGCGCTGCTCCCGCAGGAGACGCTCGCGCGGCTCTCGGAATTCTTCGGCGCGGGGACGGACGCCGACCGGCACCGCCTCGCGGCGTGGCTCACGGCGCTGTGCATGCCCTACATGCCGATGATCTGCGTCGCCGCGCTCTTCACTGCGGCGCTGAACATGCTCGGCAAGTTCACGGTGACGGCGCTGAGCGCGATCTGGCTGAATCTTTCGATGATCTTCGCGCTCGGCGTGCTCGGCTGGCATTTCGGCGAGACGCCGCAGGAGCGCGTCGTGTGGCTCTGCGCGGGCGCGCTCTTCGGCGGCGCGCTGCAGCTGTGCGTTCCCGCGGCGGCGCTGTGGCGCTCGGGCTGGCGTCCGCGCGTCGATTTCGCGACGACGGACTCGTGGGCGGACCTGAAGGCGATGTTCTTTCCGGCGCTCGTCGGCGCGGGCGTGCATCAGCTCAACGTCTTCGCGACGCGCGCGCTCGCGTTCTTTTTGGACGACCGCGCGCTGGCGGTCTATTACTTCGCGAACCGCGTCGTCGAAATCCCCGTCGGCATCTTCACGGTGACGATCACGACCGTCGTCTTCCCGCTGCTCGCGCAGCACGCGGCGGAGAAGCGGACGCGCGAGCTCGGCGCGACGTTCTCCTACGGAATGCGGCTGATTCTCGCGATCAACGTTCCCGCGACGCTCGGCATCATCGTGCTCGCGCGGCCGCTCGTGCGCGGCTTCTTCCAGCACGGCAATTTCTCCGCGGGCGACACGGCGCTGACCGTTCCCGTGCTGTGCGTCTTCGCGCTCGCCGTGCCGTTCTACGCGGTGAGCGGCATCGTCGGGCGCGCGTTCGCGGCGCTGAAGGACACGCGGACGCAGATGCGCGTGGGCGTCGCGACGTTCGCGTTGAATCTCGTGCTCGCGCCCGTGCTGGGCTGGCACTTCAAGGCGTGCGGGCTCGCGGCGGCGAATCTCGCGGCGGCGGCGTTCCAGTGCGCGGCGCTGCTCGTCATTCTGCGGCGGCGGGAACGCGTGTTCTTCGCCGATCCCGTCGCGCTGCCGCTCGCGAAGGTCGCGCTGGCGTCGCTCGTGATGGCGGGCGCGACGGCGGCGGCGTGGGAAGGCGCGACGCGGCTCTGCGAGGGCTTCGCGTGGGGACTGCTCGGAGCGTTCTTCATCGTCGTTCCCGCGGCGGTCGCGCTTTATTTCCTTTGCCTGAAGCTGCTGCGCTTCCCGGAATGCGACGAGCTGCTGGACATCTTCCTCAAGAAATTTTTCAAACGCAAAAAATCATGAAGCCTTCCCGAATGCTGATTTTCGGCGGCGTCGCCGCGCTCGTCGTCTGGGGCTCGGCGTTTCTGCTGCTGCGCGACGGGGGCGGAGACGCGCGCGTTCCCGCCTCCGCGCTCCCGCCCGAAAGCGCCGTCCCGCCCGCCGAGCCGCCGGCCGCGCCGGAAGAGGACGCGCCGGAACAGGGCGCGCCCGTCGGGCTTCCGCCCGCGTCCGCCGAGCCGACCGCGGGAACGCCCGTGCCCGCCCGCGTCGCGCGCATCCCGCGCCCGCCGCGCAAGGCGCTCAAGTCCTTCCGCGACGCCGGCGAAATCTGCGTGGACGCCGAGACCGGGCGCATGCTCGCGGGAACGAACGTCCGCCGCCGCTGTCCGCCCGCGAGCGTCACGAAGCTCATGACGCTTTATCTCACGCTCGAGGCGCTCGACGCCGGAAAAATTTCGCTGAGCGACGTCGTTCCCGCGAGCCGCCGCGCCTACTCGATGGGCGGCACGCAGCTCAATCTCGACACGGGCGAACCGTGCCGGATCGAAGAGCTCATCTACGGGCTGATGCTCCAGTCCGCGAACGACGCCGCCGTCGTGCTCGCCGAGACCGTGAGCGGAAGCGTCGAGGATTTCGTCGCGGCGATGAACGCGAAGGCGCGCGAGCTCGGGCTGAACGACACGCGCTTCGCCACGCCGCACGGACTGCCGCCGAGCCGGCGCGAACGCGCCGCCGGAGTCGAGCCCGACCTCACGACCGCCGCGGATCTCGCCGCGCTTTCCGTCGCGCTGCTCAGGCGTTTTCCGCATGCGCTGCGCTACGCCTCGACGATCACGCACCCCTATCCCGCGAACGAAAAACGCAAGGCGGTGATGTGGCTGAAGAATCACAACCGTTTGCTCGAAACCTTCGAAGGCTGCGACGGGCTCAAGACCGGCTGGACGAACGACGGCGCGTCCATCGTCACGACCGCCTCGCGCGGGAACCGCCGCGTGATCGCCGTCGTGCTCGGCGGGCTCGTGAAGAACGCCAAGGGCGAAATCGACGCGAAGACCTCGCAGCGGGAACGCAACCAGCGCGCCGCCGAGCTGATGTACCGCGGGCTGCTCGCGCTCGACGCGCTCCAATACGCGCCGACGCCGTTCCGCGAAGGAAAGTGACGAGGTGAAAGACAATCAACCTCCATAACCTCATAACTTCATAACCTCATAACCTCCATAACTTCATAACTTTCATAACTCCATAACCTCCGCAACCCTTTCTCCTATGTTTTCCTTCCTCCGAAAAATCCTCCTCGCCGCCGCGTTCGCCGCCGTCGCGCTCGCGACTCCGCTCGCCGCGCAGTCCCGCGACATGGGGCTGAAGCAGCTCGACACCGCCGAAGCCGCCGCCGTGCTCGACGCGTTCCGCGCCTACCGCTTCCCGGCGGACTACTGCCTGCGCATCGACATCATTCACAAGCCGCGCAAAAGCGAGGACGAGACGCGCTTCTCGGGAACGCTCTGGGGCACGAGCGACGCGGAAGGCGTCCTGCTCCGGCTGGACGTCGGCGCCGCGGGAACGCCCGAGGCGGAGCGGAAGCGCTTCCTCATCCGCGGCGGAAAAGCGCCGCAGCTGTGGACGCTCGACGCCGAGGGGAAGCCCGAAAAAATCGACGCCGCGGGAACGCGCCCGTTCTTCAGCGGGCTCGTCTTCACGCCCTTCGACCTGCAGACGCCGTTTCTTTTCTGGGAGAAATGCGAATACGACGGCACGCGCCGTTACCGCGCGCGCCCGGTGCACTTTTTCAGAATGTTCCCGCCGGCGGATTTCAGCGAAAAGATCGACTCGGAAATCGGCTCCGTGCGCATCGGCTTCGACCGCGTGTACAACGCGCTCGTCGTCGCCGAAGCGCGTTCCCGCGACGGCGAAAGGCTCAAGACGTTCACGCTCGGCAGCATCCGCAAGACGCAGGGGCTCTACATGTTCAAGGAGCTCGAGCTGCGCGACGAAAAGACGCGCGACCGCGACACGCTCGTCGTGCGCGCGGCGGCGCTGCGCCTGCGCTTCGCGCCCGAGCTGTTCACGCCGGAATTCCTCGCGAAGCCGATGCCGAGCCTCCCCGAAGCCCTCTTCGAGAGCGCCGACTGAGAGCCCCGCGCCGCCGCGCTCAGCGGCGGAAGAGCCAGGCGGCGAAGAACGTCGCGGACTCGGCGACGACAATCGCCGCGCCCGCGGGAACGCCCTCGAACCAGTACGACGCGTAGAGCCCCGCGAAGCCCGAAAGCACCGAAAAGACTGCCGCGAGCGTCGCCGTCTTCCCCACGGATTTCGACAGCAGATTCGCCGCCGCCGCGGGAATGACGAGCAGCGCCGTCGTCAGCAGCGCGCCGACGATGCGCACGGACGAGACCGCCGCGAGCGCGACGAGCGCCAGAAAAAGCGTCTGCATCAGCCGCGGACGCGCGCCCGCCAGCCGCGCGTATTCCGGATCGACGCTCGCGAGCTTCAGCGGCGCGCGGAAGACGGCGAAGAACGCGGCGACGGCGAGCGTCGTTCCCGCGGCGAAGAGAAGGTCCGTCGTCGTCACGCCGAGCACGCTCCCGAAGAGCAGACTCGAAAAATCGCGGAACGACTGCGTGCGCGTCATCAGCAGAATCCCCAGCGCGAACATGAACGCGAGCACGACGCCGATCGCAGCGTCCTCGGACATGCGCCGCCGCGTCGAAAGCAGCCCGACGCCGAGCGCCGTCGCCAGCGCCGCCGCCAGCGCGCCCCAGTAGAGCGACACGCCGAGCAGCGCCGCCGCCGTCACGCCCGGAAGAATCGTGTGCGAGAGCGCCGAGGCGATGAACACGCTGCGCCGCAGCACCACGTAGGTGCCCAGCATCGCGCTGCCGACGCCGATGAGCGCGACGCTCGCGAACGCGTTGCGCATGAACTCGAACGCGAACGGTTCCAGAAGCCAGTTGAGCACAGTGTCCATGGTCAGCCGAGCTCCACGAAACGTTCGTGCCCGCGGCAGGCGCGCACCGTGCGCAGCCGCCCGTCGCGGATCTCAAGAATGCGGTCGAAATGCCCGAGCGCGTCGGCGAGATCGTGCGTCGCCATGACGAGCGTCAGGCGCCGCCCTTCCGCGCCGAAAAGCGTCTCGTCCATGACGTCGCGGGAACGCGCGTCCAGCCCGACGTAAGGCTCGTCGAGCAGCAGCAGGCGCGCCTCCTGGCAGAGAGCGCGCGCGAGCAGGGCGCGCTGCTGCTCGCCGCCGGAAAGCTCGCCGACGTTGCGCGAGGCGAGCTCGGCGAGGCGCAGCTTTTCGAGCGCGGCGTCGGCGTGCGCCAGATCCTCGCGCGAGACGCGGGCGGGAAAGCGCTTGCGCACGCAGCGCCCGAACGCGACCAGCTCGCGGACGGAAATCGGGAACGTCCAGTCGATGAGGCTGCGCTGCGCGAGAAAACACACGTCGGGCTCGCCCGCGCGCGCGCGCCGCCCGAAGACCGACGCCGTGCCCGCGAGCGGTTCCTGCAGCCCCGCGAAAGTCCGCAGCAGCGTGGATTTCCCCGCGCCGTTCGAGCCGACGAGCGCGGCGCGGCACTTCTCCGGAATCGCGAGCGAGACGCCCGAAAGCGTCGGCGTGCGCGTTCCCGCGGGCGCGACGGCGAGCTCCCGCGCCTCGAGCGCGGGAAACACGGGAACGAATCCGGAAAAATGCGTCATGCGGAACAATTAAAAGCGGAAAACGAAAAACGGAAAGCGGAAAAGCGCGCCGCCGCTCTTCGAAATCTCTTCCGCAGAGACGCCTGGGCGCAAAGATTTTTTTTTGGATCCACGGACGGACACGGACGCACACGGATTTTTTAAAAGAGGGTAGCTCTCCGGCCTGTCACCCTTTGGGGGGATTTTCGCGGAGCGTCCGTTTTCCTTTTTCGTGCCTATTCGTGTCCATTCGTGGTTTCCTTTCTCCTGCAAAAAAAAACGTCCCCGCGGATCGCTCCGCGAGGACGCCAACACACTATGATATGAAAAAAAGTTTTAGGCCTTGCGGCGGCGGCGCGTTCCCGCCAGCGCCAGCGCGCCCAGACCCGCCAGCAGCCCGAACGCCGACGGCTCGGGAACCGCGGAAATGCTGAGCGCGTTGTAGGTACCGTTGTCCGAGTGCAGCGTCAGCGTTTCCGCGATTGCGCCCGTCGAAAACGTCCAGACGATGAGTTGCTGATTCGAGGAAAGATCGCCCGTTCCCGTATACGACGAAGCGAAAGCCGTTCCCGTCGTGTCGCTCGTTCCGTCGTACATGATGCCGGCCAAAGCGGTTGAACCGAGCGTCAGAGAAAGATTCGAAAATGCGTCGGAATAGCTAGCTAACGCGCCGTTTCGTCCGCCGAGCAAGGCGACGGTGTAATCCGTATTGGCGGAAAGCGTGAACGTCGCCGTAAGCGGCGTAGCATTATCATTGTAGTTACTGATGCTGTCCTTCCAGACGAATCCCATGTCCTCGTCGAAGTAGTTTTGCGCGGTGTCGGAAAGCGTCGCCAAGACCTTGGCATCACCAACAGACCCGATGTTCGACATCGTCAGCGAGGTCAGCGTCGCGACGAGGGTGCCGTCGAGAGCTTTCAGCTCCGTGGAAATATCAGTCCCCAAGCTTGCAGTGACTTTAAGAACGTCCGCGGAAGTCGTGCTTGTATCCGTGACGTTCGCGAAGTCGATGTACGTCGTCGCGGCGTTCGCGAGGGCTGCGCCTGCGACGAGCAATGATGTGATGGTGATGATGTTTTTCATAGTGGCGGAGATTCTTTTGTCTTTGTCGGGAATTGTCAATACTCAAAAATGCTCTCTGCTTGCGATGATTCCTTACGAGGTCTGACTTCGTGGAGCTAAGTTTATGGAGACCACACGGATAGACCTTCGCATATCGCGCGAGATGCTCGACGCGATCATGGCAGTGTCCGGCGGGAAGGCGCCGCGGCGTTGGCTTTCCGTCTATATCCGCCAGGCGATCGCGATGGCGTTGAAGGTTGACGGCGTGAAGGTCGATCCGGCGTGGGTGGAATTGGCGCAGGGCAGGCGCAACGACATGGCGACGCCGGAAGGGCGTTCCCGCGCGGAAAAGCAGCTCGCGGAAGCCCGCGCGGTGCGTTCCCTGCGCCGCGCGCGCCGCGCCGTTTCGTCCAAAACCTCCTTTTCGCCGCCTGACCCGCATAGTTAAGCGGTTTTTCGTACTTGCAATAAACTTGCCGTTCAAGGGGCGTTTTCCTGCGCCCGCCGCCCGCGAAGCCGCATGAATAAAGGCGCAAACGCGAATTTCGGGGCGCGTAAGAAAATCGTAAAATCCTCTGTCGTATTCTGTCGTTTTTGTCTCAATTTCCGTCCGCCCGAAAATTTCACGAAAAAGCCCGCAATCCCTTTGTTTATGCGGAATTGCGGGCGATTTGAAGTGGTGGTGAGAGAGGATTTGAACCCCCGAAAGCATATTTATTTAAGGGATTTTTAATTTTTGTTTGTAAAATGTTTGAAAAGTCTTGCAAGGGCGACGTGCGGCGGGCATTGTCGCGGTATGGCAGAAAAGCGCGTAAAAGTAGGATTAGAGTTTGAATCCGTGCCCGCCGTGAAAAGCGGGCGCGGCTGGCTCGGTTTGGAGAAAGGGAAATTCGCGACCGTAAGCTTTAACAAGACGCGAAAGAAACTGCTCTTGAGCGTAAAGACGGGCGAAAAATACGCGGACGGGCGGGCGAAATGCAGATTCGAGTTTTTCGCGGTAGAGGATTACGCGAAGGCGAACGCGGCGGCGCGGGAAGCGAACAGGATAGGCGAACAGGCGGGCGCAGGTTTCGGGACGCTCCGCAAAGAGGAAGAAGCCGCTCTGAAATTTTGGCGGGAATATGTCTTGAAAATGGAACTTGCGGGCACGCCCGCGCGGCGTCTCGATGAAATACTACGGGAAGCGGTGGAGCGGGAAGCGACGAAAGACGAAACGCCGCCATTTCGCGAAGTGGTTTTCAAATTCATTGAGGCGAAGGACGCGGCGGGCGGAATTTCGCAAGCATACCGCGCCCGCCTAAAAAACAGGTTGGAACGCCTTGCTAAATTCTTTCGCGGGAAGCGAATAGGCGAAATAACGGAAACCGCGCTTAAATCCGCAATTCTGACACTTTCCCGCGGACGCGACGGCGCGCCGCCCGCGCCGAAAACGCAAAAGCATTGGATAGAGGCGGCGAAAGAGCTTTTCAATTGGTTTTACTCGCGGGAAAACGCGACGCGCCGCCCCGCCGACAAGCTGAACAACCCTCTTGAGCTTGCAACCGCCCCGAAAATCGAAAAGACGCGCGAGCCCGAAATCATTCCCCCCGCCGCCGCCCGCGCAATCCTTGCCGACTTGCTCGCGCACGATGTCGAGCTTTTGCCCGCCGTTGCCGTGCAAATGTTTTGCGGCGTCCGCAACGCCGAGGCTTTGCGCCTTAGATGGAAAGACTTGAAAGACGGCGAATTTCATTTGTCTTGCGCAATCACGAAAACGAAAATCGCCCGCGCCGTTCCCGTTCCCGAAAATCTCCGCGCATGGATTGACGCTTACGCCGCCGCGCGCGGAACCGCTCCCGCCCCGCAAGACTTAATTTTCCCGTTCAATGATACGCCGCCCGCCGCGCTCGCGGGCGCGAGCGAAACCGCCCGCGCCGCCCGCCTTAACGCGGATTATCACGCGCGTTCAATGACTTATTCCCGCGCGATTCTCGCCGCCGAAAAACGCACGGGGATTCACAAACCGCAAAACGCCTTTCGGCATACGGCGGTTTCCGCGCTCGCCGTTATGCACGGGCAAAACCTTGCCGCCGACTATTGCGGGCACTCTATCCGCACGCAGGGCGTGAATTATCGCGGTCTCATGAGCAAGCAGGAAGCGGCGGACTATTTCGGCATTGTGCCGCCGCAGGGGGACGGGAAGGCGATTGCGTTTTCCCGCGAGGCTGGCGCGCCAGCCGTTGGACGCGACGCGCAAGGCGAAGCCGCCGCGATTTGAAGCGACGCCCGCCCCGCCCGCTCCCGCCCGCCCGCGAAAGGCGAGCGGGATTTTTGCGCCGCCGCGCGCGCGGGAACGCCCGCGCAATCCGCAAACGGGAACGCCCGCCGCGTTTATCTGCCCGCCGCTTCCCCGCGCCCCTTGCCCTTGCTTGCGGCGCAACCTACACGCCCCCGCCGCCGCGCTTCACGGGCACGGGAAGCCCAACACGGGCGGGGGGGGGATAGGTTCTTTCCGCGAGGCGAGAGCGGACGGGACAGGAAGGCAAACAATCTATTCAGACTAAAAAGAAATTTCTCGAAAACCCAATTCAAATTTTTCTTTTCCGTTTTTCTCCATATTTACCTACAAACCTACAAAAAAGGGAAAAGAAGTAGATAAATAAAGGGATTGCGGCTTGTAGGTTGCCGCGTAGGTTGAAAATTTTACCTACACAACCTACACACACGACCGCCCCCGCGAGGACACACTTTCGCCCCGCGACGCGGGAACGCCCGCCCCTTTGCCGAAACCTTGAAATCCGCTTAAATGCAGGGATTGCGGGCGGGAGCGTCGCGGAAACGGCGCGCGGCTGGACGCACGGGAACGCGCCCCCGTGCGCGCGGCGTGTAGGTTTGTAAGTAAATTTCGGCGAACAGCGGAAAACCTGTTCCCGCGCCGAGATTTTCAGCAACGGGAACGCCGCAGGAAACGAGGCAACGGAGAGGACGAAAGCCCGCCGCCGTGCGTCGCGTTGCGCGCGCGGGCGAGCGTGAAAAACAATAAAAAATAGGTTGACAAGCGCGCCAAGAAATCAGACAATTCGCGCATGTTCTTTTGAATTTCGCGCGGGAATGCCTGTTCGCTTTCTTATGCGAACCAAGCATAGCAACAAAAAAGAAAAGGCGCAAATCGCCGCCGCATTGTTAAGCATAATCGCAAGTCTGCTTACGATTATAAAAATTCTCTGCAAATGGCTTTTGTAGCCCGCTCTTTCCGCTCTCCGCCTTTGGCGGGAGCGGTTTTCCCGCGTGTTCCCGCCGCAAAAGAAAAGCGGCGGGAGCGTTGTCGCCCCCGCCGCGCCGCTTAGGCTTCTTACGCGAACCAAGCAAAGAAAGCCGCAAGCGGTTTTTTGAACGCATGCAATCGAAACCGAACCGCCCCGAAAAAACAAGCCGAAAATGGAAGCAGGAAAAAAAATTGAAGCATGGAAGCACGCGCCGAAATCCGCCTCGACGCGCGCGAAAATTTCCGCGTCTATGCGCGGAAAGAAAAACAGGCGCGGCGTTCGCAAACCCGCGACCGCGCGCGGCGTTTCTGTATGCATCGCGTTTCCGCGCCCTGTTTTCGACGCGCTAAAATCGCGCCTTGCGCGCACGGGCGAAATGCGTTCCCGTTTCGTCGCGAACGCCGTTTCCGTTGCGCTCGGTTTGCCGCCCGTTCCGACTATGCGGAAAACGCCCTCCCGCAAGAATCGCGTTTCCGCGATTATTCCCGCCCCTTTGCCGAAACCTTGAAATCCGCCTAATCAAGAATTGCGGGCGGACGCGCCGCGCGGACGAAAGGAACGGGAAAGGAAAAACGCAAAGGACGCGCCGCGACGGAAAGGACGAAAGCCCGCCGCGAAGCGCACGCACCGCGCGAGCGGACGCGACACGGGAACGCCCGCGCGTTCCCGCAGAAAAGAAAAGCGGCGGGAGCGTCGCCGCACCGCAGCCGCCGAATCACTTGCCCGCCGCCTTGTCGCCGCGCTTGCGGCGCGGTTTCGTCGCGGGAACGCTCGCCTCGCGCCCCGCGCAATCAAGAGCGACGCGCAACGCCTCCGCGCGAAGCGAGAGGAATTTTTTAAGCAACGCATTCCGTTGCGCGCTTAAACGCTCTACGCGTTTCCTCGCCGCCGCCGCGCGCTTATAATCGACGCCCGCGCCGCGAGCTAACGCGCTTTCAAATTCCGCCTCTGCCGCCTCGCACTCGCGCCGCGCGTCCGCAAGCGCGGACAAGCGCGCCCGCGCGCTCGCGAACGCCTTTTCCGCCCGCTCGCGCGCCAGCTCCGCGCGCCGCCGCTCCAAATCCGTGCGCCGCCCCTGTCCTACGCGGACGGCGAGCGCGGACGCGTCCAAATGCTCGCCGAAATCGCGCGCGAGTTTCTCCGCAATAGCGGCGCGGATAAAATCTTGCTTCCCTGCCGCTCCCGTGCGTTTTTCCAACACCTCAAAAAGCGCAAGAGAAAGCATAACCCCAACAAGCTTTGATTCTTTCCCCATAACTAAAAGCTTGGATTTATGCGGCGCGGGCGGCAACGCGAAAAAAAATCTTTGCTTCTTTTAAAAGAAGTTATCATTCTTCTTTTAAATGAAGTTGCCAAAGTCTGACAATCACGCGCCGAAAGGCGCAACGAAGCCCCGCGCGCGCTCGTCTGCGAATTTCGCGGAAAACATTATCACGTTTCCGCACAAGCTATTTCCAAAGGAATGGTTAAAGCTTGTTAACTCGATTTGGAAACCGCGCGTCAGCTATGAAACGCTGTGGCTTGTTTCCGCTATGCTGGCTACTGAAATGATAACGCGAAGCGAAGATTATTCTTGCGAAGATGATTTTTATTACACGCTTGCGGATTTGGCGGACTGCAAACCCTCAATTGCAAACGACTTAGCAAACAATTTTTTCCGCAATCGCGAGCGCAGGAACGCCACTGGCGAAAACAGGCACCAACAGGGGGACACGGGCGGGAACGCGAAATTATGATTCACTTGATAGACTTCGGGCACGATGAAAACAAAAATCCAAGAAAACTATGTCACACGCCGCGAAATCTGCGAAGCATTCAGAATTTCAGAGCGTCAAATTGCCCGCTGGCTGAAAGAAGGTTGCCCATGCGTCAGAATCGGCGCGGGCGGAAAGGGAGACCCGCGTTTCCGCGTCGCGCAAGTGGAAGCATGGCTGACGGCGCGCATGAACGCCGCGCAACGATAATTCTGCGCTTCCCGCGCCCGCTCATTTTAACCTAAACAAATTAAGAACATGAAGGAATTAGAAGTGTTTATCGCGCTTTATGAGCGGGCGCGGAACGAAATCATGACTGCTCAAAACGACAAGGAACTTGCCGCCGCGCAGGCGAAAGTGGAAGCCTTAAAGGCGCATTTTGACGCCGAATTTATGCCTCGCCGCCCCGCGACGCGGGAACGCTCCCGCAGCAAACGCCCGAACAAAGAATATGTTTGGACAATTCCCGCAACTCTTCCCGTGCAATCGCAACTCTTTTGAATGAACTATGAAAACACAATCAATTGACTACCTACTAACGCCGCGCGCCCGCGAAACGGGAGCGCACCGAACGCCGTTTGCGCCGCTCGCGGCGCGGACGCTCAAAGCCGCCGCTCGTTTGAGCATTGAACCGCGCGCCGCCGCCGTGCGCGTGATTAAACGCAAGGGGAAATTCTGCAATGTCTAAGCCGCCCGTTTCCCTTCCCGAATATCTGCGCAACGCGCCGCCGCTTTCGGCGGACGAAATCGCGGAAATCCTTAGCTTCATTCCGCGCCCGCCGCGTGAGGAATGGATAAAGCTAATCGCCGCGGCTGTTGCCGCGCTCGGCGAACGCGACGCGCTCCCCGTGCTGACGGCGCATTTCCCCGACGAAAAGCCGAACGAGACCGCCGCCGTTATCCGCTCGCTTCGCGGCACGCCGCGGAGCGACGCGGGAACGCTTGTTTTTTTCGCCAAAGCAAACGGATTCGACGCCAGCGCATTTTTCAAGGCGCGGGCGGCGCGCCTCAAAGAAGCGCAGGGCGCGACGCCGAACGCCAGCGGGAACGCCCCGCGCCGCGACAAAACCGCCCCCGCGGGGGCGTGTAGTGAAAAAGCGGATACGCCGCCCGCGCCCGCGTCCGCTCCCGCGGGAACGCCTGCGCAGGGCGCGACGCCGCCAGCCGCTGGCGAGCGTAAGCAAAAAACGGATACGCTACGCCCAGCGCGCCAGCCCCGCGACGCGGGAACGCACGCCCCAGCCGCCGCACGCGACGCGCAACCGCTCGCGGGCGCGGGCAATGCCGCCGCCGCGCCCGTGCGGCTCGGCAAATGCTCTATGACGGCGAGCGCGCGCCGCCCCGAAAGCGTGAAGGAAACTGAACTACTCGCAGTCTTAAAGGCGATTAAATCGGGAAAATGGCGCGCAGATGTCGCCGCCGTGCGCGCGGGAACGCGCGATAAATCGACGCTCCCGCAATGTTGCGCATTTGGCGTTTACCGCGAACGACGCGCCGACGAAAATCTTTTGTCGCGAAGCGGTTTTTTGGTATTGGACTACGACGGAAAGGACAACCCGAAACTTGATTTTCCGCGCCTCAAATCGCGGCTCGCGAAGCTTCCTTTCGTCGCGGGCGTTTTCGTTTCACCGAGCGGCAACGGGCTGAAAGCAGTTGTCCGCGTTCCCGACGCCGTTTCAGACGCGGACGCGCTCGCCGCCGCGCAAATCGTGCTCGCGCCGCTCGGCGGGCGCATTGACGCGCAAGCCGCCGCGCGGAAACACTTTCTTATTTCTGACGATGAAGGCGCGTTTATCAATCCCGCGCCCTTTGAAGATATTTCCCCGCTTGCGCCGTTTGAAAAGCTTTCCCGCGACGCGCTCGCCGTGATTTTTGCGGATATGATTGAGCGGTTTTATTTCGCGGGAAAGGAGACTTATTATTTCGACGAACTCGACGGACTGCCGTTCAAGGAATTGAGCAAGGCGGACGCGCAGGAAGAATTTGCCGAGGCTTACGGATTAGACCGCAAGACCGCCCGCCGCGCGCTCGCCGCCGTGCGTAAGTTTCGGCATGTTTCCGCCGTGTTTCCCGCGTTGACTTGCCGCGCGCGCGGGATTCACCAGATAGGAGAGCGGCGCGTTTTAGTCTTAGAATCCACGCGTCCAATTTACCCCGAAGACGGCGGCGCGTTTCCCGTTTGGAAAAAGCTTTTCGAGACTGTTTTCGACGGCGAGGGCGAGCAAATGCGCCGCGCCTTGGCATGGCTGTTTTTCGCCGTGAAACGCTATCACGAGGCGGCGGAAAGCGCGGGCACGCGGATTCAACCCGTTCCCGCGTTGCTCTTGCTCGGACTTTCGGGAAGCGGAAAAACATTGCTCGCCGAAAGTTTCAGAATCCTTCTCGGCGACCGCGCGGCGGGGAACATGAAGAATTTTGTTTTGGAACGCCCTTGGCTCGGCGACATTATCGGGAACGAATGCGTTTTCGGGAGTGAAGGGCGCAGTTTGAAGCCCGAAGAACGCGGCGCGCTCAAATCGACGATGAAGGAAGTTTTGAGCGGCGAGGGGTATTTCGCCGAAAGCAAGAACAAGGCGGGATTCATGTTTAAGGCGCAGCATTTCCTCATTCACATGGCGAACAATGAGGAAAACGGCAATTGCTCCGCGAGTTGTCCCGCGATTGACGAGGATTTCCGCGATAAGTTTATTGCGCTTTCAACCGAAAATGTTGACGGCGTGAAAGCCGCCTTCCCGAAAGACGCGGAAACGGAAAACCGCGCCGCGCTCCGCGAGCAAGCCCCCGCGTTCCTTCACTGGCTTTTCACTTACTACGCGGAAACAATCCCAGCGGAATGGCAGGATAAGCGTTTCGGCTTAAAACACTATGAAGCCCCCGCCGCCACGCGCGCCTTGTTTGAAGTCTCGCTCGCCGCCGAAATCGACGGAAAACTGCGTGAAATGCTGGCGGGCGAATTTGATACGGAATGGCGCGAAAAGAAATTTACCGCAACGGCAATTGCCGAAAGAATCGCAAAGCGTTTCGGCGGAAAACCGCTCTACGCGGGAACGCTTGGAAAGGCGTTGAACGAGCTTTGCGAAAAATTCCCCTCGCTCTACATGAAAGCCGCGCGAAACGAATACAGCTTCAACCGCCCCCGCGAAGGCGCCGGCGACGAAATCGCAGGAACGACCGCCGAGCAGGGCGCGCAGGTTTCGCCATTTTCGGGCTTGCCGTTTTGAGATTTGGCGACGCGCCGCCACGCAATCCCGTAGGGAGCTGAAAACCCCCTACGGGATTTTTGCGCGGGCACGCCGCCCGCCCCGCGACGCGGGAACGAAACTTCCAAAATCCGCGTTTTCGCGAAAATCGCGAAATTTACCTACAAACCTACAAAACCGACCGCTCCCGCGCTAATCGAGAGCGCGGGCAATCGCCAGCCGCGCCTTTATTTAAGCGGGAAAGGCTGGAATCGCTCCGCGATTTTCCCCGCCTGTAGGTTGCCGCCGCCAGCCCTTGCGCCTGTAGGTTGCGAAAATAACCTACACGCCCGCAAACCCGCTTAAATAAAAGGCTCTTGTAGGTTTGTAAGTAAAAACGCACTTTTTGCGCTCATACTATTTTTTTTCGTGCGCGCGAGCGTTCCCGCGACGCGACGAAACCGCCAGCCGCCGCTTTCCTGCCGTTCGCGCGGGAACGCCAGCGGCTGGACGCGACGCGCGGGAACGCGCCGCCGCCCGCCTGTTCCCTTTGCTGAAAGCTCCGCCAGCAACACCAGCCGCCGCGCCGAAATCGCCCGTAAATTCACGAAAAATTCAGCGTCTTTCGCCGTCTAAGCAAGTTAAAATCTACGCTTGCGAGCATTTGCAAACAAATTTCAAACATTTTCGGGCGAATTTAGCGATTTTCTGAAAACAGTTTTTTTCGCCTTCGTTCCCCTGCGTTCCGCTTCCCTACTGCGTTTGCGGCGATTTTACCCCTGTTTGAAAAATGTTTGAAAACTTCTGCAAGGAACAGGCGTTTTCAGGCGGTTTCAGGCGGTTTTCGCGAATTGCCGAAAGACACGAAAAAGCCCGCGAAGCCTTTATTTAAACGGCTTCGCGGGCTTTTTTGAAGTGGTGGTGAGAGAGGGATTCGAACCCCCGAACGGTGAAACCGAATGGATTTACAGTCCACGCCCTTTAGCCACTTGGATATCTCACCAAAAAGGAAATGCAATCATGGGCTTTTCGTTTCCGCGGCGCAAGCTTTTTTTCGCGGGAGTGTGAAATTTTTTTCGCGGAGGCGGGAATTTGCGCTTGCGGGGGCGCGCGGTTTTCGGTTAAATCGCACACTCATTTTCCGAATTTCGGACTATCGGAACGAAATTCCTCAAGCAATCAAAAATCAGAAAATCCATACTATCCAATGTTTCCCGCGATTCCGGTGCGCGGCGAGATACGGAGCCGAAATCATCATGAACATCACGATTAAAGACCTCTTGGACGCCGGCGTTCACTTCGGGCACCAGACCCGCCGCTGGAATCCGAAATCCCGCGAATTCGTCTTCAAGCACCAGAACGGCGTGTCGATCATCGACCTCGAGAAGACGTTCGAATGCCTCGAAAAAGCTTCGAAATTCATCGAAGACACGGTGGCTGCCGGGAAAGACGTTCTTTTCGTCGCCACGAAGCGCCAGGCCCAGGATCTGATGCGCGACGCGGCCAAGTCCTGCAACATGCCCTACGCGACGAACCGCTGGATGGGCGGCTGCCTCACGAATTTCGAGACCGTCAAGGGCTCGCTCGAGAAATACCGCAAGTATCTGCGCATGGAAGCCGACGGCTCCCTCGACAAGATGAACAAGAAGGAAGCGGCCGTCATCAAGCGCCACATGAAGCGCATGGACCGCGGCTTCGAAGGTCTGCTCGACTTCTACAAGCTGCCGGGCGCCGTGTTCGTCGTCGACATCAAGAACGAGGAAATCGCGGTCGCGGAAGCGAAGCGCCTCAACATTCCGTGCGTCGGTCTCGTGGACACGAATTCCGACCCGACGCAGGTCGCGTTCCCGATTCCGGGCAACGACGACGCGGTGAAGTCGGTGCGCCTGATCGTCTCCGTCATCACGGACGCGATTCAGCTCGGTCTTTCCCGCCGCAGCGTGGAGGCCGAAGCGAAGAAGGCGGTCGTTCCCGCGAAGCAGGAAATCGTCGCGGACAGCGACGCCGCAGGCGACGTGACGATCTCCGCGGAACTGCTGAAGGACAACCAGCTCGCGGAAAAGAAGCCCGCCCGCCGCTCCGCCGGCGCGAAGCGCCCCGCGACGCGCAAGCCGCGCGCCCCGAAGACCGCCGAATAATCTCCGGAACAAGGAAACAGCATTATGGCAAACATTGACGCAAAAACCGTTAACGAACTCCGTTCCCGCACGGGCGCCGGTCTGATGGACTGCAAGAAGGCGCTCGTCGAAACCAACGGCGACATGGACGCCGCGGCGGAAATCCTCCGCAAGAAGGGCGTCGCCACGCGCGACAAGAAGGCGGGCCGCACCGCCTCGCAGGGCACGGTCGCTTCCTACATTCACATGGGCGGCAAGATCGGCGTTCTCGTCGAAATCAACTGCGAGTCCGACTTCGTCGCGAAGAACGAGCTCTTCCAGGGCTTCGCGCGCGACGTCGCGATGCACATCGCGGCGGCGGCTCCGCGCTTCCTGAAGCGCGACGAGGTTCCCGCGGAGGAAATCGCGAAGGAGACCGAAATCGTCAAGGCGCAGTGCGAAGGCAAGCCCGCGCAGGCGATCGAAAAGATCGTCGCCGGCAAGCTCGAGAAGTTCTATTCCGAGATCTGCCTGCTCGACCAGCCGTTCGTCAAGGACGACAAGAAGACGATCAACGACCTCATCACCGAACAGATCACGAAGACGGGCGAAAACATCGTCATCTCCCGTTTCTCGCGCTTCCAGATCGGCGCCTGAGGCTTTCGCCGCGAAGAGCGTTCCCGCCGAATGCGCGCGGGAACGCTTTTTTGTTGGCAAGCTCCGACAACGGTTCTAAAAGAAAATCCATATGGTGAAGTTAATCGTTTCCGGCATCGTTTCCGCGGCGCTCCTGTGCTGCATCGCGTTTTACTGCATGCATGAGGATTTCCGCAAAGAAGTGCACGACGTGCTCGAGTGCTTCTGCAAGAAGCTGCGCGACGGCGGCGTTCACGAGCAGATCGTGGAACGCGTCGGCGGCGCGCGGTAAACGATCCGCTCCGCCCTTCGGAAAAACAGCAATGGCACTCGAAAAAATTTCCCGCGTCCGCGCCGTTCCCGTCGTCGTTCCCGGCGACGACATCGACACGGACCGCATCATTCCCGCGCGCTTTCTGAAAAGCGTCACCTTCGACGGTCTGGGCGAGTTCGCCTTCTACGACGAACGCAAGAACGCCGACGGCTCCGACCGGCCGCACCCGATGAACGCTCCCGCCGCGCGCGGCGCCGGCATTCTCGTCTCCGGTATGAACTTCGGCTGCGGCAGCTCCCGCGAGCACGCGCCGCAGGCGCTCTGGCGCCGCGGAATCCGCGCGATCGTCGCCGGCAGCTTCGCCGAAATCTTCTTCGGCAACGCGACGACGCTCGGCGTCGCCTGCGTCCGCGCCTCGCGCGAAGATCTCGCCGCGATAGAGACGTGGGTCGCCGCGCATCCCGGCGAACCGATGGAGGTGGACGTCGAGGCGCGCCGCGTCCGTTTCGGCGACGCGAGCGTTCCCGCGGAACTGCCCGACGCCGTGCGCGACGCGCTGCTCGAAGGCCGCTGGGACCCGATCGCGGATCTGCTCGACAACGCCTCCGCCGTCGCCGAGCTCGCGAAAAAGCTGCCGTGAGCGCGCGCGGGAGAAGTTTTTTCGAGAAAACGAAAATTTTTTCTTGCAAGATTTTTTCCGGCGCGCTTTAATCGCCTTTCCTTTTTTGAAATTCCAACCCGAAAGCGACGGAATGCGGTTCCCGATCCGCGGCCCGAAGCTTCCGCCATTCAAGATTCAATGAAAACAACTTTAGCAAAGACTCCGAACGATACCGAAAAGAAATGGTACATCGTCGACGCGACGGGCAAGACGCTCGGTCGCCTTTCCGTGCAGATCGCGGCGATCCTCCGCGGGCGCCATAAACCCACCTACACGCCGCACGTGGACACGGGCGACTTCGTCATCGTCGTCAACGCGGACAAGGTCGTCGTCACCGGCGCCAAGGAAGAAAACAAGAGCTACATGTTCTACACCGGCTGGGTGGGAACCGCCTACCGCCGCAGCGTCGCCGACATGCGCGCGCGCCGTCCGGAATTCCTCATCATGCACGCCGTCAAGGGCATGCTGCCGAAGAACCGCCTCGCCTCCGCGATGCTCAAGAAGTTGAAGATCTACGCGGGCGCGGAACATCCGCACGCGGCGCAGAATCCGGTCGCCATTGTCGACGCGAAATAATTGCGGGAGATTTTGAACAATGAAGAAAGACGTTCCTGTTTTTGTCGCCGTCGGGCGCCGCAAAACCTCCACCGCCCGCGTGCGCCTCGCGTCCGGGTCCGGCCAGGTCGTGATCAACGACAAGCCGCTTGAAACCTACTGCTTCACGGAAGCGCTCGCGAAGGCGGCCACGCTTCCGGTCGGCGTCGCGGGTCTCGACGGTTCGCTCGACATTTTCGTCCGCGTCAACGGCGGAGGCTGCAACAGCCAGGCCGGCGCGATTTCGCACGGCATCGCCCGCGCGATCGAAAAATACAATCCGGAGCTCCGTTCCGTCCTCAAGAAGGCGGGCCTGCTCACGCGCGACGGCCGCGCCAAGGAGCGCAAGAAAAGCGGTCAGCCCGGCGCGCGCAAGCACTTCCAGTTCTCGAAACGCTGATCTCGGAAGCGCACGCCGCTCGAAAGACGCCCCGGTTTTCCGGGGCGTTTTTTTGCGCCGCGGCCGCGCGCGCGTCGCGGCGGCGGCGTCCTGCGTCCGGCGCGCCCGATTTCTTTTTGCCAAACGGCACGGGTTCTGCAAAATCTCCCGCATCATGAGCGAAGCTTTCAAATGCGACATCTGCGGCGCGCCCGCGACCGTCCACCTGACGCAGATCATCGACGGCAAGACGCGCAAGGTGCATCTCTGCGAGAAATGCGCCGCGAAGCAGAACGCCCCCGAACTTTCCGTCATCAAGTTCGCCGAAATGCTGACGAAAAAACTTTTCGGCGACAAGGTCGGTTCGGAAATCCTGAAGGGCGCGATCGAAATCTTCGAAAAGAAACAGAACGGCGTCGAAACGAAGTGCCCGAACTGCGGTCTGAGCGAAACGGATTTTCTGAAGAACGAACGCTTCGGTTGCGCGCGCTGCTACGACGTCTTTTCCGACGCGCTCGGCATGATTCTGCCGAAGCTTCAGCATGCCGTTTCGATGGAAGGAATCGCCGCCGAAGCCGTTTCCGCGTCCGCCGGAGGCGCGCCCGAGGAAACGCCCGCCGCCGCGCCCGAAGCGGAAACGACGGAGGCGCTCGAAAAACGCCTCCGCGCCGCCGTGGAGAAGGAGGACTACGCGCTCGCCGCGAAGCTGCGCGACGCGCTGCGGGAACGCCGCAAGACCGCCGCCGCGGGAACGCCGAAAAAACCGCGCGCGCGCGCCCGGAAATCGCCGTCCGCCGCCGAAAAATCTTCCGAAAAAAGCGGCAGGACCGCGCCGCGCTCGCGCCGGAAAGGAAAGTCGCAATGAGCGCGCTCGCCCGTTTTCTCGCGGATTCCGCGCTCGTCACGCGCCCGTCGCTTCCGATTCTGCGGAGCTCGCGCGTGCGTCTGGCGCGCAATCTCGCCGACGCGTTTTTCCCCGACCGGCTCGCGCCGCGGGAACGCGACGCGCTGAAGACGCGCATGATCGGCGCGCTGACGCGGCTGCCGGAATTCGAGGGCGCGACCGTCTTCGACATGCGCGAACTCGCGCCGACGGAAGCGCGCCTGCTCGCCGAGCGCCGCTTCATCTCCGCCGAGCTCGTCGGCCGCGAAGGCGCCGCCGTCGTCGTTTCCGCCGACCGCAAGTGCGCCGTCATGCTCAACGAGGAAGACCACCTGCGCATTCAGACGACGGACGCGGAGCCGGATCTCCCGCGCCTCGCGCGGACGGCGGAGGCGCTCTCCGACGCGATCGGCGCCGCGCTTCCCTACGCGCGTTCGCCGCGCTACGGCTTTCTCACGGCGTGCCCGACGAATCTCGGCACGGGCATGCGCGTCTCCGTCATGGCGCACCTGCCCGGGCTCGTCATGGACGGGCAGATGGAGAAGGTCGTCCGCGCGCTCGACATGTGCGGGATGACGGTGCGCGGCTGGCTCGGCGAAGGTTCCGACGCGACGGGCAGCTTTTTCCAGATTTCCAACCGGCGGACGCTGGACCGTACCGCCGACGCAATCGTCGCGAATCTGCTCGAATGGAGCCGCAGTCTCGTCGAGCAGGAACGCAACGCCCGCCGCCGCGTCGTGCGCAAAAACCGCACGGGCGTCGCCGATCAGATCGGGCGCGTTTACGGCGAATCGCGTTTCGGCGTGACGCTTTCGCAGGGCGAAGCGGTTTCGGCGCTCTCGCTGCTGCGCCTCGCCTGCGATCTCGGCGTCTTCCCGGAATACGCCCGCGCCCGCGCCGACGATCTGCTCGAAGAGGCGCTCGACGCGCACGTCGCCTTCCGCGAAAAAATTCCGGAAGACCGCGAGCACGCCGCTGCGCTCGACCGCGCGCGCGCGACGCTCTTCCGCGAAGTGTTTTCGACGATTCCGCCGCCGGATTTTTCGAAACTGTAAGCTTCTGCCCGTGAAGCGTCACTTGGTCTCCACCGAAATCGTCGGGAACGCGAACTCGATTCCCGCCGCGGCGAAGCGCCGCAGAATCTCCAGATTCAGCTCGGACTTGAAACGCAGAAACGCCGCCGTGTCCGCCGACGCGAAATAATAGACGACCGCGACGTCCAGCGAGGATTCGCCGAACGCGTCGAAGTGGATGCGCGGCGCGCACGAGCCTTCGCGGACGCACGCGGGAACGTCGAGCAGCGCGGCGAGAATCGAGAGCGCCTCCTCGATTTTTTCCGGCGTCGTGTCGTAGGTCAGGCCAAGACGGAATTCATCGCGGATCGTCTCGCGCGCCGTCACCGTGCGGATCGTGCGGTTGGCGAGATCGCCGTTCGGAATGCACTGCAGCGAGCCGTCGCGCGCGCGGATGCGCGTCGAGCGCACGCCGACTTCCTCCACCGTTCCCGCGACGCCGTCGCCGACGTCGACGGTGTCTCCGACCTGAAACGGACGATCGACGATGAGCATCACGGAGCCGAAGAAGTTCTTCACGGAATCCTGCGCGGCGAGACCGAGCGCCAGACCGCCGATGCCGAGCATGGCGAGAATCTCCGCCGGCTGCGTGTCCGTCGTGATGCGGATGACGATCAGCGCGCCGAGCGCGACGACGAAGATCTTGAGCAGCGCGGAAAGCAGCGGCAGCAGCGTCGCCGCGGACTTGTTCTTCGGCGACGCGTAATGGCGCACCAGCGCGAGCGGCAGCCGCACGAAGTGCCACAGAAAAATCGTCTGCGCGCAGATCACGAAGATCCAGAACAGCCGCGCGAGCGCGCCCGTCTCCTCCGGGCTCAGCGGCGCGTTCGCTTCCGTGAATTCGCGGAAGGCGACGACGCCGAGCCCCGTGAACAGGAAGACGCAGGTGCGCGCGAACGTTTCGAAGAGCGTTCCCGCGACGATGCGGCGCAGCGGATTCGTCCCCGCTCGCGCGGCCCTCAGCGTGCGGCGGGAAAGCGCCATGAGCACCTTGCGCAGCGCGAGACCGAGCAGAAATCCGCCGAAGGTGAACGCCAGGAGCTGCAGCGCGAACTCCGCGTCGGGAACGAGCGCCTTCAAAATCGAGAAAAACATGCCGCGGATTCTACCCGCCGCCGCCGCCGAAAAGAAGCGGAAATTTTTCCGCGCCGGCCTTTCCGCGCGCCTCCGCGGCGTTTTTTGTGATTGAAAAGGCGGGCGCGAGCTTTTTTAATCCTCGGCAGTTCCTTTTCCCCGAGAGCTTAAAACCAAACTTTCTTTTCCCCTTTATGAAAAATCCCCTCAAACAAATTCTCGCATTGTCCGCGGCGCTCTTCGCGTGCGCCGTTTCCGCGTTCGCGCAGGAAGCGCCCGCGAAAGTCCCTAGCATTCAGATCGACAAGGTCGATTTCAAGCAGGTCGGCATGCCGGCCTCCGACCAGAAGTACAAGTGGGGGCAGACGCTGATCGAATTCAAGGTGCAGCCGAGCGACGGCTACCTGTCCGGCTCGTTCCTCAATAACGTGAAGATGACGCTGACGCTGATGTACAAGCGCACGGCGGCGTCGATTTCCGGTTCCGAGATGACGAGCTCGCGCGCCCGCGGTCAGAAAGGCAAGGAGGTCGTGGACAAGGCCGTCGCGGAATCCGGCGGCGACGCGTCCGCGAAGTTCACGTCCTACCGCGCGAGCGTGCGCTTCGCCGCGCTGAAGGTCGGCGACGGCAAGAAGACGTACGCGTTCTACATTCCCGGCGAAATCATCGAACGCGACAAGGAAGTCACCGCCGGCAACGCCAAGCCCGCGTATTACTACATCGAGTTCGAATACAACGACATGGTGATTTCTCCGTTCGACGCGGCGGGCAAGTTCCGTTCGAAGTACATGGACTGCCCGAACGCCGCCTCGCTGGGCGCGAATTTCGTCATCAATCCCAATTCCAAGGACGCCGCGCAGAATTTCGAAATGGTGCGCGGTTGGGCGGACTCCACGATTTCCGACACGAAGGGCCTGCTCATTCCCGCGTACTTGACGCCGGCGGGCGCGGGCATCGTTTCGGGCGCGCCGTCCGTCGTCCGCGAGGACGTCCAGCAGTGAGCGTTCCGCCCGTCTTCAAATCTCTCAAGCCGTTTTTCCCATGGCAAGCAAAGCGATAAAAACCATCATCAACTGCGGGACCACCCAGATTTCCGCGGCCGTGTTCTCCGCGGACGGCGCGACGCTCGTGCTCGAAAAGCAGATCCTCGTGGACCTTCACTACGATTACTCGAAGGTGAAGGAGGAATGGCCGGATGCGGTCATCAAGGCGTTGCCGCAGATCGTCGATTCCGGGCTGAAGCCGCAGGGCGAGGTCGTCCTCATCGTGCCGGGGCACATGCTGCTGACGCACAATTTCACGATGGCGCAGATGCCCGATCCGAAGATGCGCGCGCGCCACATCGTGGACGAGGCCGCGCAGCACATGCCGGTGCCGCTCGAAAATCTCATTTGGGACGAACAGATGATCTCCTCCGACGGCGTCGAAGAGAACGTCGTCGTGTTCGGTCTGCTCCGCGAGCAGCTCGTCAAGTTCACGGAGGAGCTCATGAAGAGCACGAAGATTCGCCCCGAGCGCTACCAGCCGGCGACGAATCTCGAGTATCAGGCCTACCGCTACGTGACGATGGGGCAGTCCGACCTGCCGCCGACGCTGCTCGTGAACGTCGGCGCGTACACGACGAACCTCACCTTCGTCCACGAGCGCGGCTTCTCCGTCAGCAATTTCGCGGTGGGCGGCAACTTCATTTCGCTGAAGCTCGCCGAGGCGACGGGCATTCCTTTCCCCGCCGCGGAAAAGAAGAAGAACGCGTATTTCTCCGGCGAGCTCCAGTTCGCGCAGGACGACCCGACGGCGGCGACGATTTCCGCGGCGGCGGACGCGTTCGTGCGCCGCATTCAGCGCGAAATCAATCTGCGCCTTCTCACTTTCCGCAAGGCTAACAACGGCGTCGGTCCCGCGAAGATTCTCATTTCCGGGCGCGGCGCCCGCACGCCGGGTTTCGTCGAAAAGCTCTCCTCGCTGATGCGTCTGCCGATCGAGCCGCTCGACGTCCGCCCCTTCATCACGGTCGCGCCGGGCGCGGTCCCCGCGGGTTCCGAGGACGAACAGCTGGACGCCTGCGAGCTGCAGGAGACCGTCGGCGAAGCGGCGACGCTCGTGATTCCGGACCTCAAGGAGCTCGACCTCTTCCCGCCGGAAATCGCCGCGGCGATCGAGTTCAGGCGCAAGCTGCCGTTCCTCGCCGTCGCGGGCGCGTGCTTCGCGCTCGCGCCGTGGCCGATCTTCGCGCATTTCTCCGACGTCGGCAAAGGCCTCGAAGCCGAAAAGAAGGCGCAGAAGGTCGCCGTCCAGAAGCTTGAGGAGACGGAAAAATTCCTCGCCGAAAAGGAGAAGGACGCGGCTCGCCTCAAGGCGTACGTCGAAAAGCTCACCGGCGTGCTCGACGAGCGTTACCGCTGGAACGGATTTCTCGCCGACGCGCAGAAGTCGCTCGAAGGTCTCCACTCGATTCAGACGACCGACGAGGACGGCGAGCCCGTCGTCTCCAACGACCGCCACCTGTGGCTCGATTCGCTGAGCGTGACCCGCAAGCTCGTTCCCGCGACGGAGGAGGCGCCCGCGCGCGTCGTCAGCGACGCAGTCGTCACGTTCGCGATGCTCATTCCCGAAGTGGACGCGGACCATCCCGTGCACGATTCCGGCGTCTTCGACGCGCGCCGCAAGGTCATCCTGGAGGCGCTCAAGCAGGCGGAATTCGTCGATCCCGAAGCACCGATTCTCGACAAGCCGGACTTCGGCCGCGCGAATCTGCCGATGCTCACCGTCACGCTCCGTCTCAAATCCGACAAAGGACTTTAAGTCATGAAGAAAAATTTACCCCTGATTCTGATTCTCGCGTTGTGCGGGCTCGTCATGGCGGGCGGCGTCGCGGCCGTCGTCGTGAGCGCCGTGAACAACGCCTCGCTTTCGTCCGACATCGAAAAGAACGAGAAGAAGCTGAAGTCGCTGCGCAACCGGAAGACGCTCGCGCTTTCGGAGGAGAACCGCCGCCTCGGCGACGAGACGGTCGCCGCGCTCAAGAAGGCGGCCGAAAAGCGCGTCGCCGCGCTCGTTCAGCCGAAGCGTCTCGACACGGACTTCAACGGCGACGCCACGCAGCTCGTCTCCAACCTGATGCAGCGCAAGAGCGACTGGCTCGCGCTCTGTCAAGGCAAAAACATCGAGCTCGCGGACGCCGCGCGCTCGTTCGGCTTCGCGCGCTACCTCGACAACAACGAGACGGCGCCCGCCGAGCACCTCAAGGCGCTCGACCTGCAGATCGCCGGCGTCAACGAGATTCTCGGGGCGCTCGTGCTCGCTCACGAGGTGTACGACAAGAATCTCGTCGCCGAACACGTGATGCCGCCGTCGGAAAAGACTTACATGAAGATTCTCGGCATCGAGCGCGAGGGCGTCGAGCTTTCTCCGGCGCAGCGCCGCTCCATGGCGCGCGGAGAGTTCTTCGTCGATCCCGTCGCCGGCGCGGGCGACACCGGATTCTGCCGCCTCTCGGACGGGCAGAACGACGTCAATTTCGTTTCGCTCCGCCGCGAAGGCGCGGCGCGCGCGACGGCGTTCCGCGTGAAGTTCGTCGCCGATTCCGGCGTGTTCCGCTATTTCGTCCGCCGCATGGAGGACTACGCGATCTACGTCCGCGACGTCTCCGCGCAGCGCGCGACGCCGGATCAGCTTCCGCCGAAAAACGCGCCCGCGGCGCCGCAGACGTCCTCGCCCGCCGCCAATCCGTTCGACCTCTTCGGCGGGGCGGCTCCCGTTCAGGCGGCGCAGGCGGCTCCGCGTGTTCCCGCGCGCCGCGTCGTCGTGGAGAGCATTCCCGAGACGTTCACGGTCACGCTCGAATACGTTTCTCCCGTGCTCCCGCGTCCGGAGAAGAAGGGCAAGGAAAAATCCGAATGAGAAAGGCTTTGAAGCACCATGAAGCATTACGATAAAATTCTGTGCGCCGCGGGCGTGCTCGTCTGCCTCGCGAGCGTGGGCGTCTGCGTCGGTCTGAAGCCCGCGGGCGCCAAGACCGTCCGCGCCTCGGAGAACGGCAAGGAGTTCGCCGCCTGGACCGACGAAGGCAAGTTCGCGTCCGCGCCCGCGAAGTGGGAGGATCCGAAGCTCGACAAGGAGACGGGCTGGAACTACGACCTCTTCACCGTGCCCGAGACCACGTGGCTCGCGGGCGAAAAACGCTACATCGCGAAGGAGCTTCCCGTCCCGCCGGAAGAGCCTTTCGGCGTTTCGCTCGTCTCGATCGAAAATCCGGTCTCGAGTCTGCGCATCACGACGTGCTCGACCGACGTGCCGCCGCGCAAGGCGGGCAAGGCCGGCTATTCCGTTTACGTGGCGTTTGCCGACGCGCACGGCGAAAAAGTGCCGTTCGACTTTTCCAAGAACTCGGCGAAGCTCTCGAAAGAGGAAATCGACGGCCGCACGATCTTCACCCTCACGCCCAGGAAGCCCGTCGAGATCGACGGCCGCGCTCTCGCGCTCAAGGACTTCAAGATCGTCCGCGGACAGAGCGAAACGGGCGACGGCTCGAACTACACGCGCTACATGGCGACCTTCCTCGATCGCGAGAACGGCGACCGCGAGCTGCGCGTGCTCGAGGAATTCGTCCGCGACGCCTCGCGCGTCGTCGCCGTCTTCCGCGACGACAATTCCCCGCGCCGCTGGCGCTACACGGAAACCTTCTCCGCCGACGCGGAAAAGCCGGAAATCGAGCTCGCGGTCCGCGAATCCGAGTCCGAGCCCTGGACCGTCGTCGGAAAAGAACCCGTTTTTCGCCTCGGCGACGCGACATATTTTGTCAAAGTTGTTGACATTTCCGCTCAACAGACGACAATATCCAAACAATCGGAGTCTAACGGCAAACCCAAACGCCCCAAAGTTCGGCAGGTTGTTTTAGACCTCGTGAAGTAACCAAGAAACAGAAAGATTTTAACCCACCCGGAACCCCTCTGAAACAAAAGCTCCGAATAACCACTTAACTCGAATTGGCCCCGCATGAAAAAACAATTGCGCATCCCGAAAATTATCCCCTCCGTTCTCATCACGACCGCCGCCTTCGGCGCGGGCGTCGCGTCTCCGAACGCGTTTGCTGCTGAAAGCGAGGACAACGATCAACTCAAAGCCAAGCTTTACCTCGAAGCCGAAAGCGCGGTTTCCGAGCGCAAGTTCGACGTCGCCGTCGAAAAGTATCGCGCGTTCCTGAAGCTCGACCCGAACAACGCGGAAGCCGCGTCGCGCCTCGCCGAGGCGGAGACCGCGCTCCGCGCCTCCGACTCCGTCCGCACCGCCGGCAAGGAAGGCGCGCCCGCGAACGAGTTCGAGCGCGTCGTCCAGCACCGCAACGCGATTTACCGCGAAGCCGAGTCCGCCATCGAGGAAGCCCGCTTCCTGATCCCGACCGATCCGGACCGCGCGCTCCGTCTGCTCGAGGAGATCGAGTCCGCGCTCCCGAACACGCCGGCTTCCCGCGACTATCTCGACAAGATTTCGGTCGTCCGCCAGGAAGTGCTGCTCGAACGCAACAACGTCGATCAGGCCAAGCTTTCCGAAGAAATGTCCGAAGCGCAGCGCGCCGCGATCCGCGAGAACTCGCTCGCCGCTCGCCGCTCGCTCTCCCGCGCCCGCGACGAACGCGCGCGCCACATGTTGCCGGAGGCGCTCAAGTCCCTCGACGAAGCCAAGCTCCTGCTGCCGAACATTTCCTCCACGAGCGACATCTCGAAGGAGATTGACGAAGAGCGCGCGCTCGTCTATTCCGCCTACTTCTTCGACATGGTCGAAAAGCGCTCCTCCGTCGAAGCGGAATCCTATCTCAAGATGGTCGAGGAGCTCCTCGGCAAGGACCACAAGATCACGCGTCAGCTCGCGGCGTTCTACAAGGAATGGCGCGCCACGTCTGCGGCGCAGAATCCCGTCACGCTGAATCCTTCCGCCATGCGCGCCGAAAAGGAATGCCGCGAGGCGCTTCTCCGCGGCAAGGCGCAGTACCTTTACGGCGACTATCAGGGCGCGCTCGACAGCTACCAGAAGGCGCTCCTCTACATGCCCGACAACGCGGAAGCCAAGAGCATGCAGATCCGCATCCGCCGCATTCTCGCCAACTCCGGCGAATACAATCATGAGCTCACGCGCGAGACCATGATGGCGGACGTCCGCGACAAGTGGAAGCTCGCCATGCCCTTCACGGCGGTCGCCAACGCCGACGCGGGCGAAGAGAAGACTTCTCCGGTCGAGGCGAAGATGGCGCGCATCAACATTCCGGTCGCGCTCCGCGACGTGCCGCTCCAGCGCGCGCTCGAGACCTTGAGCGAACTTTCCGTCGTGCACGACCCTGTCGGCCGCGGCGTGGACATCGTCCTCTTCGACCCGGAAAACAAGAATCCGCCGACGGTCAATCTGCAGATGAAGAGCCAGCCGATGGACAAGGTGCTCAAGACCATGCTCGCCACCGTCGGCTACCGCTACGACATCAAGGACGACATCGTTCAGGTCTCGCCGAACGTCGGCGCCGCCGGTCTCGACCAGGAGGAATTCACGGTTTCTCCGAAGGTCGTCGCCCGCATGTCCGGCAAGAAGAGCGCCGGCGAAGGCGGAGGCACGTTCGGTTCCTCCGGCTCCGAAGCCACGGACGAAAATTCCGAAGAGCAGGGCATCAAGGGCTTCTTCGCCCGCGCCGGCGTCTCCTGGGAAGGCGACCGCTCGCTCGTCTACGACGCGACGTCCAACCTCCTCATCGTCACGCAGGACCGCAAGGGACTTGACCGCATCCGCAACATCATCCGCAGTCTGACGACGGCGGAGACGAAGCAGGTCAACATCGAGGCGAAATTCATCGAAGTCAACAGCACGGTGCTCAACCAGGTCGTCACGAACTGGCAGCTCACCAAGGGCGAAGGCGAAAACATGTATGTCCGCGCTTCGACCGCCAACCGCACGGTCGCGGGAGCGCACGCCACCGTCTCCGAAGACTCCAAGACCCGCGTCTATACGCCGGAACGCTCGGACTACACGGACGAAGACGGCAACTTCCACCCGGGAACGCCCGCGAGCACGGTCGAGTTCAACCAGTCGCCGCCGCAGGTCACGCGCCAGCCGAACTACGGTCTCGACGCTCCCGACACCTTCACGGGCGTCATCGGCACGGTCGGCAACTACGACCTGCGCCTCATTCTCAACGCGCTGAGCGCGCAGGACGGCTGCGACCTCATGGCCGCTCCGAGCCTCACCGTTCAGTCCGAACTGGAAGCCACGATCAAGATCGTCCAGCTGCTCCGTTGGCCGCAGTCCTACGACGACATGGAGATCAAGGTCAACTCCAACAACAACAATAACAACGACAATTACACCAGCAGCTACGGCTCCGCGACGGTCGGCATCACGCCGGGCACGCCGCAGTTCGACGAAGAGGCGACTGAAGTCGGTATCCAGATGCGCGTCGTTCCGCGCGTGAACAACACCGAAAAGTCCGTCACGCTCGAACTCGCGCCGGAAATCAAGGAATTCGAAGGCTTCATCGAATACGGCGGCATGGCGGTCGCGATCGCGGGCGGCATCGTCGTCACGACGCCCTCGGGCTTCTTCCAGCCGGTCTTCAATCTGCGCCAGGTTTCGACGACGGTCGAAGTCTACGACGGCGGCACGGTCGTCATCGGCGGTTTGACCCGCGAAGAAATCCGCACGGTCAACGACAAGGTGCCGATTCTCGGCGACCTTCCGCTCATCGGCTCCGCGTTCCGCAGCACGGGCAAGTCCATCACGAAGAAGAACCTTCTCATCTTCGTCACGGCGAACCTCATGGCCCGTGGCGGCGGAACGGAAGACGGTCTCTTCAAGGGCGTGCAGACGGGCGCGACGTATTCGAACCCGAGCCTGTTCATCTCCTCCGGTCCGATCTACCGCGAGTACGACATGAGCGCGCTCGACGAGGAAAAGAGCGCGCAGTAAGCGTTCCTTTCCCGCACGAAAAACGGGTCTCCGCAAGGAGGCCCGTTTTTTTGCGTTCGCGGAGTTCGGAGCCGTGCCGCGTTCCCGAAAAGCGTTCCCGCGAAAAATCCGTTCGCGTCCGTCGGGAAAAGAGTATTTCCTTAGCCGAATCGTATCTGCATTTTTTATGAAGAAAGTTCTGATTCCCACGAAACTCGACACCGTCGCCGCCAAGACGCTCGCCGCCGCGGGCTACACCGTCGTTCAGGACGCGGAAGCGCCCATCGAGGCGCAGGTCGCCGCCAACGCCGACACGGAAGTCCTCATCGTCCGTTCGGAAAAGGTCACGCCCGAAATCATCGATGCGCTCGCGAAGCTCAGGCTCGTCATCCGCGCGGGAGCGGGTTTCGACAACATCGACATCGCCTACGCGCGCAAGAGGAACGTGGACGTGATGAACACGCCCGGCGCGAACGCGAACGGCGTCGCCGAGGAGGTCGTCGCGATGATTCTCGCGTGCTTCCGCCACGTCGTTCCCGCGGACAATTCGACGCGTGCGGGCCTCTGGGAAAAGAAGAAATTCATGGGGCGCGAGCTGACGAAGAAGACCGTCGGCATCGTCGGGCTCGGCAACATCGGCCGCCTGCTCGCGAAGCGTCTGCAGGGCTTCGAGCCCACGCTGATCGGCTACGACCACTTCCTCGCCAAGCAGCGCGCGATCAACATCGGCGTCACGCCCGTGCCGCTCGAAACCATTTTCGAGGAGGCGGACGTGATCTCGCTGCACGTTCCCGGCGGCGCTTCGACGCAGAAGCTCGTGAACGCGGACCTGCTTTCCAGGATGAAGGACGGCGCGATGCTCGTGAACTGCTCGCGCTACGGCGTCGTCGACGAAGAGGCGCTCGCGGCCGTGCGCGCCTCCGGCAAGAAAATCCTTTATGCGACGGACGTCCACCCGAAGGACGCGGCGGGCGATAAGCCTTCCGCCGCCGTCGCCGACCTGATTCTGCCGCACCTCGGCGCGAACACGAAGGAGGCGAACTTCAACGCCGCCAAGCGCGCCGCGGAGGAGGCTATCGCCTATTTCGACAACGGCGACACGTCGTGCGTCGTGAACGCGGAAGTGCCGCTCGGGCTGAATCCCACGCAGCTGCGGCTCGTCAAGATGCTCGCGACGCTCGCGCGGCTCTGCGGCGGGAACAAGGCGGTGCGCCGCGCGGACTGCACGTTCTCCGGCAGCCTGCGTTCGTTCCGCAAGTGGTTCACGCCGAAGATTCTCGAAGGCCTGCTGCCCGAGGCGGAAAAAGGTCTGCCGCCGCCGATGGCGGAAATCTCGCTCAAGGAGCACGGCGTCGCCTACCGCGCGCGCGAGCCGCTCGCCGGCAACGTCGAGGAGGATTCCATCGTGCTCGACCTCACGCTCGAAGCGGACGGCAAGGTCGAGACCGTTTCCGTGCGCGGCATCGTCGCGGAAAACGCGCCGATCATCTCGTCCGTCAACGGCTTCAAGGGGCTTTATTTCGACCTGCGCGGGCATCTGCTTTTCGTGCGCTATTCGGACCGTCCCGGCGTGCTCGCGCGCATCACGTCCGTGCTCGGCGAGGCGGAGATCAACATCGAAAACATCACGGCGCCGATCGATCACGAGGCGGGCGAGACTCTCGCCGTCATCAAGACGAACAAGCCGGTTTCGCCGGAACAGCTCGCCGCCGTCGTCACGCTCGTGAAGCCCATCGCCGCGTTCGCGGTGACGCTCTGAGAACGCGCGCGTCCGCGCGGCGGGTCCGTCGCGCGCGCGCCGTTCCCGCCGCCATGACCCACGCGGAAATCATCGCGGAGCTGTGCTCGCTCCGCAATCACGGCAGCAAGTTCGGCATCGACCGCATGCGTCTGCTCGCGGCGGCGCTCGGCGAGCCGCAGCGCGCGTTCCCGTCGATCCACCTCGCGGGAACGAACGGCAAGGGCTCGACCGCGGCGATGCTCGAGGCGATTCTGCGCGCGAACGGGCTGCGCGTCG
Organism: Candidatus Spyradosoma sp.; assembly: GCA_051884495.1. Classification (GTDB taxonomy): domain Bacteria; phylum Verrucomicrobiota; class Verrucomicrobiia; order Opitutales; family UBA953; genus Spyradosoma. The sequence continues at coordinate 122,541 of JBJEVQ010000009.1, read as the reverse complement.
GGCTCTACACGTCGCCGCATCTCGTGAAGCTCGGCGAGCGCGTGCAGGTGAACCGCGAGCCGCTTTCCGACGCGGAGATCTGCGCCTACGCCGAGCGGCTTTACGCGGCGGCGGCGCGGTTCGGCAGGCCAGGCGACGAAGATTTTCCCTCCTTTTTCGAACTGATGACGGCGACCGCGTTTCTGCGTTTCGCGGAGGCGCGCTGCGACGCCGCCGTCGTCGAGACCGGGCTGGGCGGGCGTCTCGACGCGACGAACGTGCTCGCGCCCGAAGTCTGCGTGATCACGTCCGTCGGGCTCGACCACTGCGACATGCTCGGCGACACGCTCGAAAAGATCGCGGCGGAAAAGGCGGGCATCGTCAAGCCCGGCGTTCCCGTCGTGCTCGGGCGCGTTCCCGCCGAGGCGGAGCGCGTCGTGCGCGCCGTCGCCGCGGAGAAGGGCGCTCCGCTCGTCTCCGTGCGCGAACGCTTCGGCGACGACGTCGAGGCGTATCCGCGCACGAATCTTTTCGGCGCGCACCAGCGCAAAAACGCGGCGGCGGCGACGCTCGCGGCGGAAATCTTCTTCCGGTGCGTCGGGCGCGTTCCCGCCGTTCCCGCGGAAACGGTGCTCGGCGGCGTCCGCTGGGCGGCGCGCTGGGACCGGCGCGCGCTGGACGACGGGCGGACGCTCGTGATCGACGTCGCGCACAACGCCGAATGCGCCGAGGCGCTCGACGCGATGCTCGCCGCGCATCGCCGCGAGACGGGCGCGCGCCCGACGGTCGTCGCGGGCGTGCTCGGCACGGCGCGCGCGCTGCCGATCATGCGCGCGGTCGCGCGCCACGCGCGGCGCATCGTGCTCGTGCGCCCGGCGCAGGATCGCGCCTGCACGCTCGCGGAGCTGCGCGCCTGCGTCCCCGCGGACTTCGACGGCGAAATCGTCGAATCCTCCGTCGCGGCGGTTTTCCCCGGCGGCAACCGCTGCGCGCTCGCGACGGAACCGGGCGAATCGGTCGTCGTCGCGGGCTCGTGCTATCTGGCGGGCGAGACGCTCGCCGCGCTCGCGGGAACGCCCGCCGCGTGCGAATCCTTCCTGCAGGACAGGCTGCCCGATGCGCTTCCCCGCGGATGAGATTTTCGGCGCGCCCGCCGCCGTGCTCGCGCTCCACGGATTCACCGGAAGCGGCGGCGACTTCGACGCGCTGCGTCTCCGTTTTCCGGATACGTTTTTCGACGCGCCCGATCTGCACTCGGCGGACGTTCCCGCGGATTTCCGCGGACTCGTCGCCGCGCTCGTCGCGCGCTTCGGGGCTCTGCCCGCGCCGGCGGACGCGCCGCGCGTCCTGCTCGGCTATTCGATGGGCGGGCGCGTCGCGCTGCACGTCGCGCTCGAGATTTCGCGGCGGAGGCTCTGGCGCGCGCGCGACCGGCTCGTCCTGATTTCCGCGTCGCCCGGCATCGCGGACGCGGCGGAACGCGCGGCGCGGCGGGAACGCGACGCGGCGCTCGCGGCGAAGATTCTCGCTTCGCCGAGCGCGGCGGCGTTCTACGAGACGTGGCGGCGCACGCCGCTCATCGCGACGCAGGACCGCATGCCCGAGCCGTGGCGTTCGCGGCTGCTGCGTTCCCGAGCGGAGGCGGACAAGACGCTCTGGGCGCGTTCGCTCGCGGAAATCGGCACGGGCGCGCTCCCGCCGCTCTGGGAACAGCTCGGCGAAATCGGCGTCGAGACCGTGCTCGTCTGCGGCGCGGAGGACGCGAAATTCTCCCGCCTCGCGGACGCGATGCGCGCGCGCCTGCCGCGTTCCCGCGTCGTGCGCGTTCCCGCCTGCGGTCACGCTCCCCATCTGGAAGCCGCGGACTGAGCGCGTTTTCTTCGTCAGAAGAAGGCGAGGGTGCCGACTCCGGCGGCGAGGGCGCGCGGGCGGTCGGCGGCGCGCGCGCAGAGATCGCGCAGGACGGCGCGGCCGACGTCCGTCTCGAAGACCGAGGAGATCACGAAGCGCGGCGCGGCGCCTTCGCGCAGCAGCCAGGCGCGCAGCCGCGGAAAGTCTCCGACGAGAAGCGGCTTCACGACGGCGACGACGGGCGCGTCCGCAGGCAGCGTCCACGGTTCGCGCAGAGATTCGTCGAGCGCGATCTTCGCGGCGCGTTCCCGCGGGAGCGCGAGAACGGCGGCGTCGTTCGCGGGCGAAGGCGCGAGGGGCTGTTCGACGAATTCGAGCTGCGGGAACGCGGCGAGCGGCGCGAGCGCGTCGAGCGCGGCGGCGTCGCGCCAGGCGCCGTTGGCGTCGAAGCGCAGGCGCGCGTCCGGAAAATTTTCCGCGGCGAGGCGGAGCAGCGCGGCGCAGAACGCGAGCTCGTCCGCGAGCGCGCCGAGCCCGATCTTGATCTTGAAGACGCGGAAGCCTTCGGCGCGCGCGCGGCGGATCTTTTCGGCGAGGGCTTCGGGCGCGTCGGCGGCGTCGCGCGGAATCAGCCGGCAGACGGCGGCGGGCGGCGGTTCGGGCGCGTCGAGCGCGTCGGGATTTTCGAGAAAGAACGCGGCGGCGGCGAGCGCGTGGCGCGTGCACGGGAGGCGCGCGGGAACGGCGGCGGCGAGGCTTTCGGGCGTTCCCGCGTCCGTGTCGAGCGCGCGCAGGGCGTCGAGCGCCGCGTCGGGCGTCTCGCAGCCGAAGCCGTCCCAGGGCGCGATTTCGCCTCTGCCGACGCGCCCCGCTTCGTCGCGGAGCGTGACGACGACGCTTTCGCGCGCGGTCGCCGTTCCGCGCGCGGTCTTCACGGGAACGCGGAAGGGACGGGAGACGCGCTCGAAGGCGAGCGTTCGGCGGGGGCTTTGGGTCATGGCGGCAAGCTTACGCGCGCGCGCGCCGCGCGGAAAGTTTTTTGTTCCCATTTCGAGGGAAAAGCTGTTTCATAATCGGCAATCATGAGAACTCCTACACCGTCCGTTTATGTTCGCGGCATGGGCGTCTATACGCCGGAGCGCCGCCTGACCAACGCCGATCTGACGCGCCTCGTCGACACGTCGGACGAATGGATCCGTACGCGGACGGGCATCGTCGAGCGCCGCCTCGCGGACGCGGACGAGAGCGCCTCGGACATGGCCGCGAAGGCGGGCGAAAAGGCAATCGCCGACGCGGGCATCTCCAAGGACGAAATCGACCTCATCATCGTCGCGACGGCGACGCCGGACCACGCGTTCCCGTCCACGGCGTGCCGCACGCAGGCGAAGCTCGGCATCAAGGACGTTCCCGCGTTCGACATGTCGGCGGCGTGTTCGGGCTTCATCTACATGATGCAGGTCGCGAATCACATGCTGCGCGCGGGCGACTACCGCAACGTGCTCATCATCTCGACGGAAAAGCTTTCGTCCATCGTCAACTGGGAAGACCGCAACACCTGCGTGCTCTTCGGCGACGCGTCGGCGGCGTTCGTGCTCACGAAATGCAACGAGCCCTACGTCGGCATTCTCGGCAACATTCTCGGCGCGGACGGCTCCAACGGCGACCTGCTCAGCCTGCCCGCGGGCGGGAGCGCGTGCCCGGCGAGCTACGAGACCGTGCGCGGCGGCGACCATTATCTGCACATGGCGGGACAGGAAGTCTTCAAGATCGCGGTGCGCACGATGTCGGACTGCTGCCGCCGCCTGCTCGAAAAATGCAACGTCTCGGCGGACGAGATCAAATGCGTGATTCCGCACCAGGCGAACCTGCGCATCATCGACGCCGTGGCGCGTCAGCTCGGCATTCCGCTCGAACGCTTCTGCGTCAACCTGCAGAACTACGGCAACACGTCCTCGGCGACGATTCCGAACTGCATGAAGGAAGCCTACGACGCGGGACGCTTCAAGGCGGGCGATCTCGTGCTGCTGACGGCGTTCGGCGGCGGCTTCACGTGGGGCGCGACGCTCATCCGCTGGAAATAAGGCGCGCATGAAGTTCGCGACGACGGCACTTTTCGCCGCGGCGGCGCTCTGCGGCGTTCCCGCGGCTTCTTTTGCGGAGAGCGCGCCGGAGACGGAAAGCACGCCTCCGCCCCCGACGACGACCGTCGCCGCGCCCGCGGACGGCGGAGCGATGCCGGCGGAAACGTGGGCGGCGATCGCCGCAGCCGTCGAGGAAAGCGGCGAGGAGCTCGGCGAGCGCGAGCCGCTCGTGAAGGCGTACGCCGAGGCGCTCTGGGAGCGTTCCCGCGCGTGGCGCGTCGCGGACGACGTGCGCACGGAGGCGATCGCGATGCTCGCCGACGCCTACAATCTTTCGCGCGACCCGAATCACGCGGGCGAGGACGGCGGCGACGCCGTCTTCTACACGGCGGGACCGGACTGCGCGGCGGCGCTGGAACGCTGCGAGGCCGTCGTGGACGCGTTCCCGACCACGCTTTTCGCGGCGGAGGCGCTCTTCCGCCAGAGCGTGATCCTCACGCTGCAGCGACGCTTCGAGGACGCGTTCGATCGCGTCCGCACGCTCGTCTCCACCTACCCGGGCTCGGACCGCATCGCGGACGCGCTCGCGCAGGGCTACGTCATCGCGGAGACGGAGCGCCAGGGCGTGCGCCCGCGCAAGTTCGGCGGCCGCCTGCCGTGGCTGAAGAACCGCAAGGCGGTGCTGCGTCTCTACGACGAGCTTTACGCGCTCGCGCCGCAGTCCGCGCTCGCGCCGCGTCTGCTCTTCCGCAAAGGCGTCTTCGCGTCGGAAATTTCGGAGGAGATCTTCGAGGGCGACCGCGTCCGCGACGCCATCGGCGCGTTCGAGACGCTGATCGGCTCGCATCCGGAATCGCCGCTCGTGCCCGAGGCGTATCTGCTCCTCGCGGGCATCTACGAAAAGCTTTCCCCCGGCGCGGAATGGGATCAGGTCTCGACGCGCCGCGCGCTCAATTACTACACGGATTTCTACACGCTCTTCCCCGAACACCCGCAGGCGGAATTCGCCTACGCCCGCACGGAGGCGCTGCGCATGCGCCTCGCGGAAAACCGCCTCTCCGTCGGCGATTTCTATTACGTGCGGCGCAACAACATGCGCGCCGCGCTCGTGTTCTACAACGAGGCGATCACGCACGCGCCCGAATCCGAGGCCGCCGACCGAGCCCGCGAACGCATCGCCCAGATCCGCCGGGGCAAACGCGCCGACCTCACTTTCATCGACTGGCTTTTCGGCCGCTACCCGGCGCCGCGCACGACGGACTTCGCGGACGCGCCCTCGCAGAAATCGCTCGAGGAAATGGGCTTCCGTTCCGCGGATTCGCTCGAACGCGCGGACGAGGACTCCGCCGCAGCCGCCGCGGAAGACGCCGCCGAGCCGCGCCGCGTCTTCGCCGATCCCGCAGGAGAATGATTCTTATGTTCCGACGTCCGATTTCGCTGTTCTGTCTTTTCGCGGTGACGCTGCTGTGCGCGGCGTGCTCCTATTCGCTCGGCGCGCACGGCAAGCTGCCGTTCTCGACCGTCATGGTCGCGCCGATCAAGAACATGACCGAGCTCACGCAGACGCAGGCTACGCTCGCGACCGACGTCGCCGACGCCCTCAACGCCGAGCCCGGACTGAAGACCGTCGTCTACGGCGGGAACGCGCGCCTCGAAATCGTCGTCACCGACGTGAAGCGTTCCGTCTCGCTGACGAACTCGCGCGACACCGGCGTCGCGAGCACGCAGACGCTGACGGTGAAGCTTTCGTGCTCCCTGTTCGACGTGCGCACGGGCAAATACTACTTCCGAGACCGCGCGGTGAGCGTCTCCGCCGAAACCTACATGGGCGGACAGACGGGGCTGCTCGAAACGCAGGCGTTCCCGCAGCTTTCCCGCGACGCGGCGCGCAAAATCCGCGACCTCGTCGTCGGCGTCTGGTAAGCGCGTTTCCCGCGCGGGAAAGCTGCGGGAGCGCCCGTTTTTCCGCCTCTCTCCCCGGTTACGAATACCGATGCAAGCCCGAAATTTTTGACCACGGAAAACACGGAAAGACACGGAAACTTCCTTTGGCGAAAATTCGCGGAATCGTAGAGGGGAAGCGGCATTCCTGCCGCTTTTTGGAGTTTGTCCGAAGTGATTTTCACGGAAGCGGCAGGAACGCCGCTTTTTTTTTTGCGCGAAATCCGCGAAATTGAATTGAGGGGCAAATCCTTTTGTTTATGCGGCTTGGACTGCGTTTCCCCCTCGGTATTCGTAACCGGGGATAATGCGTGCACATTTCAAAATTCAATACGCAAACGCTTATGAAAAAAATCATCACCATCACCACGCTCCTCGCCGCGGGCGCCGCGCTCGCGAACGCGGAATCCCTCGTACTGCCGGACAGCGGTCTGCTAACCCACGGCGACTATTTCTACGGAAGCCAAGGCATAAATAAGGTTTTCGAAAAGATCCAAAAGGAAAATTACGGCGCATACGCCGGAAACAACGGCGGCAGCGGAGGCACGTGGAGTGACACCGAGGGTACGGAAGGCTATTGGACGAACTGCGGCGACGGAAGCGGCTACATCACTTTGGCCGGACGAAACGGAACACAGGGCGAATCGTTCGGTCTCGTGCTCGGAAGCGAAATCGTCGCCGGCACGACATTCAATACGCTTTCTTTGAGCATCGAAGTCGCGGCGAATACGAATCTCAACGGTCTGTCGATGGGATTCGGAATCGGTCTGGGAAGCGCAACCACAACCATCGATACGGAAACCACCACAAAGACGCTGTCTTCTTCGGAAGCGACGATATTCGACGTCGTCTTGAGCTTTGATGAATTGCAGACATGGAGCACGGGCAACAAAATCATGGTCGCCGTCGCAGGTCCGGCGTTTACTCCTGCAGAGAATACGTACACCGTAAAAATCAAAGACGTTTCATATTCGACCGTTCCCGAGCCTTCGGCGTTCGGTCTGCTGGCGGGTCTGGGCGCGCTGGCGCTGGCGGGAACGCGTCGCCGTCGCCGCAAGGCCTAAAACTTTTTTCATATCATAGTGTGTTGGCGTCCTCGCGGAGCGATCCGCGGGGACGTTTTTTTTGCGGGAAAAGGGGAACCACGAATGGATACGAATAGGCACGAAAAAGGAAAACGGAAGCTCCGCGAAAATTCCCCAAAGGGTGACAGGCCGGAGACTTGTCTTCCTTTAAAAAATCCGTGTGCGTCCGTGTTCATCCGTGGTTTTAAAAAATTGCGTGAACGGTTTTCGCCAGGCGACCGGCAAGCGAAGCGTGGAGCCAAGTCGCTTTTCCGGAAAGGCGCGCGGGTTCGCGTTCGCGCTTGCGAAGGCGGCGGGAACGCAATAGCGTTTCCCGCTAAATTTTATGAGCGAGACTTCCGGAAAAAAGGCGCCCGACGCCATCAACATCGACCGTTCGGCGGGAGATTTTTCCGTCGCCCAGGATTACGCGCTGGACGCCGGGCTCGGTCTGAGCGAGCGCGTCATCGACTACATTTCCGACGCCAAGGGCGAGCCCGACTGGATCCGCGCCTTCCGCAAAAAAGCGCTCGAAATTTTCCGCGAAAAACCGATGCCGACGCACTGGGCGCCGAAGGAGATCGCGGGCGTCGATTTCGACAAGATCCGCTACTATCTCGCGAAGAGCAGGGCGGGCGCGAGCTCGTGGGACGACGTTCCCGACGACGTGAAGAGCACGTTCGAGCGCCTCGGCGTGCCCGAACAGGAGCGCAAGTTTCTCGCGGGCGTGGACGCGCAGTTCGACTCCGAGTCCGCGTATTCGCGCCTCAAGAGCGATCTCGAAAAGCAGGGCGTCATCTTCGTCGGGCCGCTCGAAGGGCTGACGAAATACGCGGACGTCTTCCGCCCGTGGTTCGGCAAGGTGATCCCGACGACGGACAGCAAGTTTTCCGCGCTCAACAGCGCGTGCTTTTCCGGCGGCTCGTTCGTGTACGTGCCCAAGGGCGTGAAGGTCGCGCAGCCGCTGCAGGCGTATTTCCGCATCAACGCGGAGAATTTCGGACAGTTCGAGCGCACGCTGATCATCGCCGACGAGGGCGCGGAGCTCGTCTACATGGAAGGCTGCACGGCGCCGCGCTTCGACACGGCGACGCTGCACTCGGGCGTCGTCGAGCTCGTCGCGCTCAAGGGCGCGAAGATCCAATACGTCACCGTGCAGAACTGGGCGTCGAACATCTACAATCTCGTCACGCAGCGCGGCATGGCGATGGAGGACGCGGAGATCCGCTGGGTGGACTGCAACATCGGCTCGCGCCTCACGATGAAGTATCCGGGCGTGATTCTCAAGGGCGCGCGCGCGCGCGGCGAAGTGCTCTCCATCGCGCTCGCGCACACGGGACAGGTGCAGGACACGGGCGCGAAGATGATCCACCTCGCGGACGGCACGACGTCGAACATCATCTCCAAATCCGTCTCCACGGGCGAAGGACGCGCGAACTACCGCGGGCTCGTTTCGATTCCGAAGCATCTCAAGGGCTGCCGGAACAACAGCGAATGCCACACGCTGCTCATCAACGCGAACTCCGCCACGGGCACGTATCCGGCGATTTCCGTGCGCGGGAACGCGGCGCAGACGCAGCACGAGGCGAGCGTCTCGAAGGTTTCCGCCGAGCAGATCTTCTACATGCGCCAGCGCGGGCTGACGGAGGCGGAGGCGATGAGCCTCGCCGTCAACGGCTTCGTGAACGACCTCGTCAAGGAATTCCCGATGGAATACTCCGTCGAGCTCAAGCGCCTCATCGAAATGGAAATGGAAGGCTCCGTCGCGTGAACACCATGAATATCTCAAACAGCATTTCGGACGAAAACACGTTCCGCGCGGCGCTCGCCGAGCGCGGGAAACGCGACGTCTTCGCGGGCGCGCGCGAGTGCTCGTGGGCGGATTTCAGCGCGCTTCCCATGCCGAACCGCACGATGGAGGAATGGCGTTTCGCGAGGCTTTCCGACGTGTCGTTTGACGGATTTTCGCTCCCCGGCGAAGTCTCCGCCGAGACCGCCGCCGCGCTCGTCGCGCGCTCGGACAAGATCGCCGAGACCGCGGGAACGCTCGTCTTCGCGGACGACCGCCTCGTCGCGTGCTCGCTGTCCGACGAGGCCGCGCGCGCGGGCGTGACGCTCGCGCCGTTTTCGCGGCTCGCTCCGGAGGCGCTCGAGGAGGTCCGGCGCTACGTCTTCGCTTCCGGCGGCGGCGTGTGCTCGGAAAAGATCGCCGCGCTGCACCGCGCCTACGCGCTCGGCGGCGCGTATCTGCTGCGCGTTCCCGCGGGCGCGAAATTCGAAAAGCCTTTCGCGGTCTACAACTGGTCGGTCGCGAAACGCGGCGCGACATTCCCGTACGCGCTCGTCGTCGCGGAGGAGAACGCGTCGGCGCGCTTCGCGAATTTTTATCTGTCGGCGGACGCGGACGTCGGCGGGCTCGTCGTCTCGCGCATGGAGATCTTCGCGCAGGCGGGCGCGGACGTCGCGCGCAAGAACGTTCAGGCGCTCGACGCGTCGGCGCGCTTCCTCCACATGGAATGGACGCACGCGCACGAGAACGCGAACGTCCGCGGCGTCGCGATCAGCCTCGGCGCGTCGCGCGCGCGCACGACGACGGAGCTGCGCCTCGAAGGGCGCGGCGCGCACGCGGAGATTTTCTCGCTCGCGGTCGCGAACGCCGAACAGGAAATCGACCAGCGCACGATTCAGCGGCACCTCGCGCCGGGCGCGACGTCGCACCTGCTTTTCAAGAACGCGCTGCTCGGCCGCGCGCGCACGATCTTCGGCGGGAACATCGTCGTCGACAAAATCGCGCAGGGCACGGACGCCGTGCAGTCCTGCCGCAATCTGATTCTTTCCGAAAACGCGGAGGCGCATTCGCTCCCGGGGCTCGAAATCGACGCGAACGACGTCCGCTGTTCTCACGGCGCGACGACGGGCACGATCGATCCCGAGCAGCTCTTCTATCTGCTCCAGCGCGGCCTGCCGCCGGAGGAGGCGCGCACGCTGCTCGTCCACGGCTTCATGGAGGAAATCGTCGCGCGCATCGAAGACGCCTCGCTCGCCGACACCGTGCGCGAACTGGTCCGCGCCAAGCTCGTCGCGTGAGCGCGGCGTCCGCGCGCGCTCAGTCCGCCCGCGTCCGCAGCGAGATTTTCCGCACGAAGGCGGTTTCGCCCCAGCATTCGCGCACGGTGCGCTCGGCGGCGGGGACGTCCGTCGCGTCGGAGATTTCCGCGAAGCACGCGCTGCCGCTGCCGCTCATGTGCGCGTCGAGCCCGTGGCGTTCCCGCAGAATTTCGAAGAGGGCGGGCAGGGCGAGATGCTTGCGGAAGACGGCGCGCTCCATGTTGTTGAAGAGCGGGAGCGGCGTCGTTTCCGGCGCTTCGGTCCAGGCGCGCAGACGCGCTTCGGCTTCGGCTTCGGGAACGTAGTCGCGCGGCGCGTTCCGCTTCATCGCGCCGTAGGCTTCCGCCGTCGAAACGCCGAACGCGGGCTTGAAGAGCAGGAAGCGGCGGCCGCGCAGGCTCGCCGCGGCGGCGGGCGGGAGCGCTTCGACGCGTTCGCCGCGCCCGCGCATGACGACGGGAACGCCGCTCAGAAAAAGCGGCACGTCCGAGCCGAGCCGCGCGGCGATTCCGCGCAGTTCCGCCTCCGCGAGCGCGTTTCCGCAGCGCGCGTTCAGCAGGCGCAGCGCCGCCGCCGCGTCGGAGCTTCCGCCGCCGAGCCCCGCGCCGTGCGGCACGCGCTTTTCGAGCCGCCACGCGATGGGCGCGCACGCGGGAACGCGCTCGCGGAAAAGCGCCGTCGCGCGCATGACGAGATTGCCCGCGTCCGTCGGCACGCCGGGCGCGTCGCACGCGAGCGAATCTTCCGCCGCCGCGTCCGCCGCTTCGAGCGAATCGCCGAGCGAAATCGGCGCGACGAGCGAGACGAGCGCGTGAAAGCCGTCCGGGCGCGTTCCCGTGACGGCGAGCATGAGGTTGATTTTCGCGGGCGCGAAAAGGGAAATGGGCGAAGGCGTTTCCACGGTCCGCACATTAAGCGCGTTCCCGCCGCCTGCCCGCAAGCCGAAAAAAGACTGTTGACAGTTTCTCCGAATAAGGGTTTCCTTGCCTTTCAACAATTTTTTCCAGACAAACCATGAAAGTTTCATCTTCGCTTAAAAATCTGAAAATGCGCCATCCGAACTGCCAGGTCGTTCGACGCAAGGGCCGCATTTACGTCATCAACAAGACCCACCCGCGCTACAAGGCGCGCCAGGGCTGAGCCGCCGCGTTTCTCAAACCGTTTCATTCAGGAAAAATCTTACCGTGAAAAAAGACATCCATCCCACAGTCAACAACGTCTGCTTCCGCGACGTTTCCTCCGGACGCCAGTTTCTGACGAAGTCCACGCTTTCCTCCAAGGAAAAGATCACGGTGGACGGCGAAGAATACTTCGTGATTCCGCGCGACGTCACGGCCGACTCGCACCCCGCCTACACGGGCGAAAAGCGCTTCGTCGACACGGCGGGCCGCGTCGAAAAGTTCCAGAACAAGTTCGCGCGCCGTCGCGGCCGCTGAGGCTTTTCCGCTTCCTTTTCCCGAAAGCGCATTTCCTTCCCGGAAGTGCGCTTTCGGGTTTTTCGGATTCGGGCTTCGGCCGCGTTTGCGCGTTTGTCTTTTTTCGCGGCTTCGCGTAAAGTCCGAAACACCTGATTTTTTATGAAAGCGTATCCGGAGATCGTGCGCAGGCGACGCGCGCGCGCGGCGATGTGGTTCAACGCGACGGCGATCGTCTGCGCGGCGCTGTGCGCCGCCGACGTGATTTTCGTCGCGGGCTGGCAGCTGGACGCGACGCGGCTCGCGGTTGCGGCCTGCGCCGTCGCCGCCGTCGCGCTCGTCTTCTTCGTCTCGGAGGTCTGGCGCGTCTTCGCGCTGGAGGAATCCGTCTCCGAATACGTCCGCCGCTGCGTTCCCGAGACGCTGCTGACGCTGGCGATTCCGTGCGCGGGACCGGCGATCCTGCTTCTGGCTCCGGGAGGACCGCAGGAGTGGCCGCCGGCGACCTGGGCGCTCTTTCACTGCGCGGCGGCGCTCCCGCCGGCGCTGACGGCGTGCATCCGCGCGCTGCGGTTCCGCCGAAAACTCGTGCCGACGCAGAACCTGACGCCCGGGCGCGTCTTCATGCTCAGCTTCGCCGCGCTGATCGCCGCGGGAACGCTGCTGCTGCTGACGCCGCGCGCGACGGTTTCGGGAATCTCCTTCACGGACGCGCTTTTCTTCGCGACGAGCGCGGTCTGCGTCACGGGGCTCGTTCCCGTGGCGAGCCTGCCGGAAACGCTGACGGGCTTCGGGCAGTGCATCGTCCTCGTGCTCGCGCAGCTGGGCGGCCTGGGCGTGATGGCGATCACGTATTTCTTCGCGTATTTCTTCGCGGGCGGGCTTTCCATCCGCAACCGCTTCGCGTTTCAGGACCTTTTCAGCGAAGAGAACATGACGCAGATCGGGCTGGTGCTCGGCGTGCTCGTCGGTTTCACGCTTTCCGTCGAGGCCGTCGGCGCGGCGTGGATCTACTTCTCGTTCGCGCAGGGGGCGGTCGAAGATCCGATCTTCTTTTCGGTGTTCCACTCGGTCATGGCGTTCTGCAACGCGGGCTTTTCGACGCTGCCGAACGGGCTGGCGACGCCCGGCGTGCCCGACTGCACGGTCTTCCTGAGCGGCGTCATCGCGCTTTCGGTGATCGGCGGCATCGGCTTCCCCGTCTGGAAAAACTTCTTCCTGGTCGGCTGCGACTCGCTGCGCCGGCGCTTTTCCCGCAGGCTGCCCGACGAGCCGCCCGTGAAGCTTTCGACGCACACGAAAATCGTGATCTGCACGAGCGCCGCGCTGCTGGCGGCGGGCGTCGTGCTGCTGCTGCTGACGGCGCACCGCGCGGGCGGCGGCATCGGCTTCATGCGCGCGTTCTTCCTTTCGGCGACGACGCGCACGGCCGGCTTCGACATCGGCGATCCCGCGCTGCTGCCGACGGGAACGCTGCTCGTCATGATGGTGCTGATGTTCATCGGCGGCGCGCCGTTCTCCACCGCAGGCGGGATCAAGGTGACGACCTTCGCGGTCGCCGTGCTCGCGCTGCGACAGTTCCTTTCCGGCAACCGCGATCTGGAGATTTTCGGCCGCCGTCTCAACAGCGACGTCGCCAACCAGGCGCTCGTCGTCGTGCTCCTTTCCGGACTGCTTTTCGCGGCGGTCGCCATCGCGCTCTGCATGCTGCATCCGGAGCTCGACGCGGAGTTTCTGATCTTCGAGGCGGTCTCCGCGGTCGCGACCGTCGGGCTTTCCTGCGACGTGACGCCGAAGCTGTGCACGGAAGCGAAGCTGCTGCTGACGTTCGCGATGTTCGTCGGGCGAATCGGCGTGCTCGTCTTCCTCGCGTCGTTCTGGCGGCGCCGCCGCCAGACGGGCGCGCGCTTCCCCGAAGACACCATCGTCCTCACGTGACGCGAGGTCAAGGGACGTCAGGGAACGTTCTGGAAATCCGCGGAAGCGATTTTGACCACGGATAAACACGGACGCGCACGGATTTTTTCCGGAACGCGCGTCCGTTTCGGCGTTTTTCCGCGGCAGAGAAAAAACGCTTGCGCGGGAGCGGGGCGGGGGATTTTATTTTAGGAAATAAATTATTTGATGACCGAAAACAATTGCGAGATGTGCCGCGGGCTGCTGTTCCGCGTCGTCAATCGGGTGCGGAACGTCGCCGCCGCGCGCGACAAGTTCCGCGTGCGCGCGCACACGCTCCCGCAGGTGAAGGTGATGCAGGTGCTGTTCGAGCGCTCGGAGGAGGGCGCGAAGCTCAAGGACGTCGCGCGCGAGCTCGGGCTCACGCCCGGGGCGGTCTCGCAGACGGTCGATGCGCTCGTGCGGACGGGCTTCGTCTCGCGGACCGCAGACGCCGCCGACCGGCGCGCCGTGCGGCTCGTCCCGACGAAGAAGTCGCTCGCGTTCCGCGACCGCATGGACGGCATCACGCGCGAGGTGCTCGGTCCCGTCGTCGCGGAGATTCCGGAGAAGGATCTGAAGACGTTTTTCCGCGTGCTGACGCTTATGAACGAGCGCCTCGAGGAGCGCTGAAACTTTTTTGAAAAAATTCGTTTTAACCGCCAAAGAATCAGGAAAATGAGCAAATTATCCCTTGTGAGAATCATCCCCGCCGCCGCCGTCGGAGCGTTCGCTCTCGCGTGCGCGGGAACGCCGCTTTTCGCGCAGCAGCCGCCGGGCGGTCCGGAGCGCCTCGAGCTCGTCGCCGCGGGAACGGTGACGGAGGCGGAGAACGTCGTGATGCGCCGTTATCCCGGGCGCGTCGTTTCGCCGGCGACGATCGCCGTGACGTCGCGCGTCTCGGGCGACCTGACGGAGGTCGCGTTCAAGGAAGGCGACTTCGTCCGCAAGGGACAGCCGCTGTATCGGCTGGACGACATCCGCTACGTCGCCGCGGTGAAGAGCGCGGAGGCGAAGATCGCGCAGTACCGCGCGCGCGTCGCGTATTCGAAGGCGAACTTCGAGCGCACGCAGAAGCTTTTCGAAAAGGACGTCTCGACGCAGGACGAGCTCGAGAGCTCGCGCAGCGAATACGAGGCGAACAAGGCGCTGCTGGCCGCGGCGGAGGCGGACCTCATCGTCGCGCAGGACGACCTGAAGAACACGCGCATTCTCGCTCCCGCGGACGGGCGCATCGGCGTGAACGCGGTGCCGCTCGGCAGCTACGTCACGCCCTCGTCGGGCACGCTGACGACGGTCGTCCAGGTCGATCCCGTGCGCGTGCGTTTTTCGCTGAGCAACCGCGAATTTCTTCAGATGTTCGGCGACGTGCGGACGCTGCGCGAGCAGAGCCGGATTTCGCTGCTGCTCGCCGACGGCAAGGAATACGAGCCCGCGGGAAAAATCGACTTCGTGGACAACACGGCGAACGAGCGCACGGACACGGTGCAGGTCTATGCGCTGTTCCCGAACACGTACGGCACGCTCGTTCCCGGGAGCACGGTCGCGGTGATTCTGGGGCGCACGACGGGAACGCGCATGGCGGCCGTCACGCCCTCCGCCGTGATGTACGACTCGAAGAGCGCGTACGTGTACGTGCTCGACGCGGACAACACGGTCACGCGGCGCGACGTCGAGCTCGCGCAGTCCACGAAGGATCTGCAGTTCGTCTCGAGCGGGCTTTCCGTCGGCGAGCGCATCGTGACGGACGGCACGCACAAGGCGCTTCCCGGGCGGAAGGTGAACGTGGCGGAATGACGAATGGGCGCAGCTTTCGGGTGTCATGGCGCGAAGCATGAGAGGGGCTCGGAGCCGGTGGGCGGCGACTGGAGAAATGCGAAGAAGCAGTTTCCCTGTCGCCGGTCGCGAGTCGCAGGCCGCCGTCCGCTTCAAAATCTAAACGTTCTTACTTAGAAAAACAGATGTTTTCCAAAATTTTCATTGAAAGGCCGCGCCTGGCGGCGGTCGTCAGCCTGGTGATCTTCATCTCGGGGCTGATCAGTCTGATGCGTCTTCCCGTCGAGGAATATCCCGACATCGCGCCGCCGAGCATCCGCGTTTCCGCGAACTACACGGGCGCGAGCGCGGAGACGGTGCGCGACGTCATCGCCACGCAGCTCGACGCCGAGATCAACGGTCTCGAGGACATGCTCTACTTTTCCTCGACGTGCTCGAACGACGGCAGTTATTCCTGCAGCATTTCGTTCAAGACGGGCGTGAACGACGACATCGCGATGGTCAACGTGCAGAACGCCGTCAAGCGCGCGGAGGCGAAGCTCCCGTCCGACGTGCAGCGCACGGGCGTGCAGGTGCGCAAGCGCAGCTCCGACATTCTCACGATGTTCGCGTTCATGACGGACGGCACGACGATGTCGCCGATGGAGCTGAACAACTACATTTCGACGACGGTCGCGGACGCCGTGCAGCGCGTGGACGGCGTTTCGTCCGCGGACGTGATGGGCGGCGACGTGTATTCGATGCGCATCTGGCTCGATCCCGTGCGGCTTTCTGGGCTCGGGCTCTCGACGTCGGACATTTCCGCCGCCGTGCAGTCGCAGAACATTCAGGCCGCCGCGGGAACGCTCGGCTCCGAGCAGGGCAACGATTTTCTCCAGTTCAAGATCAACGTGCACGGCCGCCTGAAGACGGCGGAGGAGTTCGAGGACATCATCATCCGCACGGGCGACGAGGGGAGCGTGCTCCGGCTGAAGGACGTCGCGCGCGTCGAGCTCGGCGCGAAGACGTATTCCGGGCACGCGAGCTTCAACGGCAAGGAGTCCGTCGGTCTGGCGGTTTACCGCAACAACGACGCGAACGCGCTCGCGACGGTGACGCGCGTGCGCGAAGTGCTCGCGGACATCGGCACGCGTCTGCCCGAGGGCGTGAGCTACGAGGTTTCTTACGACCCGACGCGCTTCATCACCGTTTCGCTTCGTGAGATCATCGAGACGATCGTGATCGCGCTGATTCTCGTCGTGCTCGTCACGTATCTGTTTCTGCAGGACTGGCGCGCGACGATCGTTCCCGCGATCGCGATTCCGGTGTCGCTCGTGGGCACGTTCACGTTCATGTATCTGATGGACTACAGCATGAACGTGCTGACGATGTTCGGGCTGATTCTCGTCATCGGCTCTCTGGTGGACGACGCGATCGTCGTCGTCGAGAACTGCCAGGCGCTGATGGCGCGGGAACGGCTTTCCGCGAAGGAGGCGGCGATCAAGAGCATGGGGCAGATCACGGGCGCGATCGTCGCGACGACGCTCGTCACGATCGCGTGCTACGTGCCGCTGGCGTTCTACGGCGGCATGGTCGGGCGCATCTACATGCAGTTTTCGGTGACGATGTGCATCGCGCTCGTGCTCTCGACGGTGGTCGCGCTGACGCTCAGCCCGGCGCTGTGCTCGCTGATCATGCGCCCGCCGCGGGAACGCGTCGCGCCGATTTTCAAGCCGTTCAACCTGCTGCTCGACGGAGCGAAGAAGATTTATCTCGGCGTCGTCGTGCGCCTCGTGCGGCGCGCGGCGCTGACGGTCGGGCTCATGCTCGCGGTGTTCGCCGCGATCTGGGTTCTGTCGGGAAAAATTCCCGGCTCCTTCCTGCCTGAAGAGGATAAGGGCTCCGTGATGATGAGCGTCGAGCTCGCGCCCGGCGCCACGATCGCGCGCACGGAGGCGACGCTCGAAAAGGTGCGCGAACGCATCGGGAAAGTGCCCGGCGTGAGCGCCGTGATGACCATCCCCGGACACAGCATGATGAGCTCCGACGGCGAGCACGTCGCCATGGGCTTCGTGAGCCTCGACGACTGGTCGGAGCGCACGACGCCCGAGACGCAGCTCGGCGCGATCGTCGCCAATCTGCAGAAGGTGACGGCGGACATTCCCGAGGCGCGCATCATCTTCTTCACGCCGCCCGCGATCATGGGCCTCGGCGCCGTCGGCGGCGTGCAGGCGGTGCTCTGCGGCGAAGGCGACGTCGATCCTGCCGAGCTTTCCTCCGTCGTGAAGAACATCGTCGCGGAGCTGAACGCGCTCCCGCAGGTGCGCCGCGCGAGTTCGTCCTACAACGCGGACACGGCGCAGCTCTTCATGGACATCGACCGCGAAAAGGCGGAGTCGCTCGGCGTCTCCGTCAGCTCGATCTTCTCCACGCTGCAGAGCCAGATCGCGTCGTATTACATCAACGACTTCAACTACGCGGGCGACGTCTTCTACGTCAAAATGCAGGCGGACAAAGGCTTCCGCGTCACGCAGGACGACATCCGCGGGCTGCTCGTGCAGAACTCCGCCGGCGAAATGGTGCCGCTGACGACCGTCGCCACGCTGCGCTACACGGTCGGACCGACGGAGATTCAGCGCTTCAACAAGCTCACGTCCGCGGACGTTTCCGTGCAGGTCGCGGACGGCTACACGAGCGGCGAGGTGATGGGGCTTCTCGAAAAGATGAAGCTGCCCTCGGGCTACCATTTCGAGTGGAAGGGGCAGAGCTACCAGGAGCGGCAGAACCAGGGGCAGATCGTGCTCATCATGGCGCTCGCGATGCTCTTCGCGTATTTCTTCCTCGTGGCGCAGTACGAGAGCTGGACGATTCCCGTGCCCGTCATGCTCACGGTCGCGATTCCGACGCTGGGCGCGCTCGCCGGGCTGATGCTCTGCGGCATGTCGCTGAGCGTGTACGCGCAGCTCGGGCTCGTGATGCTCATCGGGCTTTCGGCGAAGAACGCGATTCTGATGATCGAGTTCTCGAAGCAGTCGCGCGAGGCCGGCTACGCGATTCAGGAAGCCGCGCTGCTCGGCGCGTCGCTGCGTTTCCGCGCGGTGCTGATGACGGCGTGGTCGTTCCTCTTCGGCGTGTTCCCGCTCGTCGTCGCGACGGGCGCGGGCGCGGGTTCCCGCCGCGCGATCGGAGTGACGACGTTCTCGGGAATGCTCGTCGCGACGCTCGTCGGCATCGCGTTCGCTCCTGCACTGTATTCGCTCTTCCAGCGCATGCGCGAAAGCTGCCGCAAGACCGTCCACCTCCCCGACAACGGAGTGAAGCACAAACAAGATGAGAGCTGAGCGCTCAGAGCTTAGAGGAAAATTCGCGCGGCGGAGCGCAAATGCCTCTAAGCTCTCGCCAATCATCACTCACCAGAGATATTTTTCAACCATGAAACTTTCCAGAACATTCCTTACGCTTTCCGTTCCCGCGCTGCTCGCGTTCGCGTCGTGCTCCACGGTCGAAGAGGCGCGCGAGGCGCAGAAGCCCGAAAACCGACTGCAGGGCGAGCGCACCGTCTCCTTCGCCGAGTTCGGCTACGCCGACGGCATGGCGCTTTCGCTCGCGGATCTCGAAAACATCGCGCTCGTCGCGAACCCGCAGATCTTCCAGGCGCGCCAGCAGGTGATTTCCGCGCGTCTCGCCGTGCAGGACATCCGCGCCGACTATCTGCCGACCGTGGAAGGCTCGGCCTCCTACACGCGCCAGACGCAGAACACGACGTCTTCGGGGAGCTTCCATTCCTCCGGCAGCGACAAGGTCGCGCTCTCGATGGATCTGCTGCTGTGGGATTTCGGCAAGACCGAGGCGAAGCTCGCGCAGGCGGTCGCGCAGCTGCTCGCCGCCGAAAAAAATCTGCTCTCGGCGGAAAATCTCGTGCGCTACAACGTGCGCAAGGCGTATTTCGAGCTGCGCCGCAGCATCGAGCTGAACGTCGTCGCCGAACAGGCGGTCGAACAGTATCGCGAACACCTCGACCAGATGCGCGTGCGCCGCGCCGAGGGCACGGGAACGAAATACGCGTGCACCAAGGCGGAAGTGGACTACAACAACGCCGTGCTCGACCAGATCAGCAAGGCGAACGACGTGAAGACCTGCCGCGCGAACCTCAACCTCGCGCTCGGTTTCGCCGAATCGCCCGCCTACGGGCTCGGCGGGAACGACATGGGCACGTTCGACGAGGACGCGGAGACGCTGCTCGCGCTCGCGCGTGAGCGCGAACCCGGCCTCGCCGCGCTCGTCGCGCAGGAAAAGGCCGCCTCCGCCTACGTGGACAAGACCGTCGCCGACCTCTACCCGTCGCTCGGGCTGAGCGTTTCCGCGGCGTTCACGGGCGACGATCTCGACATGCCCAAGGTCTGGAACCTCATCGGCGCGGGAACGATCACGCAGAACGTTTTCAACGGCGGTCGCAACGTCCGCGCGATCGAGAACGCCGTCGCGCAGCTCCGCGTCGCGCGCAGCAAGGTCGCCGCTTACGAGCAGGATCTGTATTCGAAGATCACGACCGCCGTGCTCACGCTCACGCGCGCGAAAAAACAGCACGAGGTCGCGCTCATCTCCGAACGCGCCGCGCAGGAGAATTTCGAAATCGTGACCGAGCAGTTCAACGTCGGCAAAGCCTCGTCTCTGGACCGCACGGACGCGCAGGTCTCGCTGACGGAGGCGCGCGCCGCGACCGTCTCCGCGGAATACGACTACCGCGAAGCCGTCGCCGCGATCGCCTACCTCGTCGCTTCCGATCCCGCCCCCCAGCGCATCGGCAACTGACGCGGCGCTCCCGCCGCGGACGAAATCGGACTGGATGACAATGAGGTCAAAGAAAAATTCCCAGGTCGCTCCCGAGCCGCCGTCATCGGAAGGCGTAAGATTTTCGTTTTCTTAGTGAGACGTTCCCGCGCGGCGATGCGCGGGGACGTCTTTTTTTTTGAAGCGCGCGTCCGCGCACGGTTCACTCTCGGAACAGCGCGACGTCGGACCACTCGCCCAGGACGCGCCCTTCGACGCGGACGTTCCCGCCCCATGCCGCACGCGCCTTGTTCTCGAACACGCGCATCACCGTCGCCTGTTCGCTCGCGAGAATTCCGCTCAACGCGAGCACGCCGCCCGGATTCACCGCCGCGAGCAGATTGTCCGCGTAGATGCAGAGCACGTCGCTGATGATGTTCGCCAGAACGACGTCCGACGCGCCCGCCTTTTCCAGTCCCGTCTCCAGCCCGTCGTGCGTGAACGCGACGGCCTCCGGCGGGAGCGCGTTCTTCGCGCGGTTTTCAATCGAGACCTCGACCGCCTCGGGATCGCGGTCGAAACCGAAGACTTTCCTGCAGCCGAGCTGCGCCGCCGAAATCGCGAGAATCCCCGAGCCGCAGCCCGCGTCGATGACGGACGTTCCCGCGACCGCCGCCGAGCCTGCGCCGCCGCGCGTTTCGAGGAAATCGACGAGCCGCTGCCCGCACAGACGCGTCGTCGGATGGTCGCCCGTGCCGAACGCGAGCCCCGCGTCGAAATACACGACCGCCGCGCCCTCGGGAACGGCGTATTCCGCGCGCCGCCACTCGGGCACCCAGTGCAGGCGCCCGTAGCTCCACGGATGCAGGTTCGCCTTGTAGGCCTCTTTCCAGTCGCGGTCTTCGAGCGTGCCGACGCTCGGGCGCTCCGGCAGCATGCGGAACGCCTTGCGCAGGTCCGCCCATGCGTCGAGCGCCTCGGCCTCGCTGTCGAAATAGCCCATCAGCCAATGCGGCGAGCCGACTTTTTCATGAAAAATCAGCCACGGCGAACGCACGAGCTCGCAGAAAAAATCTTCGAGCGGCTGCGCCAGTGAGCTGTCGATTTCGCAACGTGTTTCGATCATCGTAAAATAAGTCAGAATTGTTGACGGCCGGCGGTCAGGTGTTTTCCGAAAAAAACGATCGGGGAGCTCGTGCCCGGAGCCTTGCTTTGTTCTGATCGCCCTTGCCAGTTAAAATCAAGAGTGACGGCTAAGCGTTGAACGTCTTCGCTTCGCCGAGCGAAAGACGCCGGATGACGTCCGGCAGAATCCGGTGTTCCGCCGCGTGAATCTTCTGCGCGAAGCTCTCGAGCGTGTCGCCCGGCTCGCGCCGCACGACCGCCTGGTCGATGATCGCGCCGCGGTCCAGCTCCGAATTGACGAAATGCACCGTGCACCCGCTCACGGCGACGCCGTAGCGCCATGCCTGCCCGATGCCGTCCAGTCCCTGAAACGAAGGCAGCAGCGACGGATGCAGATTGATGATGCGGTTCGGAAACGCGTCGAGCAGCGGCGCCTTCAGCACGCGCATGAAGCCCGCGAGCACGATCCACTCCGCGCCCGCGTCGCGGATCGCCTGCGCCCACGCAGTCTCGCGCTCGGGAGAAAACTTCGTTTTGAACGGGCCCGGATCGAGCCGGAACGCGGGAACGCCGTAGGTCTTCCCGTGCTCCAGAATCTTCGCGCCGGGAATGTCGCAGAAAACGGCGACGGGCTCGGCGGCGCCGAGCGTTCCCGCGCGGTAAGCCTTGAGAATCGCTTCCGCGTTGCTTCCAGTTCCCGATCCGAGTATCGCGAATTTCATATTGCGGAAAAACTTACGCCCCTTTCCCCGCGAACGCGAACGAAAACTTCGCCGCCGCGGCCTCCGCGGCTTTCCGGAAATCCGCGCGGGGGAAGGCGGCGTTTTCCGGAAAATCCGCGCCTGGTCGCGCGCCGCGATATTCCTTGCACTTGCGGGTGCGGCGGAATATGCTCCGCGAAGCATTTTTGAATTTTCTCCCATGGCAGAAGAACAGTCGAACTCAGTCATCATCAACATTGACGGCAAGGACTACAGCGTCGCCGCCAAGCAGAATCTCATCGAGGCGGCGAAAAGCGTCGGAATCGAAATCCCGCACTATTGCTATCACCCGAAATTGCCGATGGCGGGAACGTGCCGCATGTGCCTCGTCGAAATCGGCATGCCGATGCGCGACCGCGCGACGGGCGCTCCCGTGCTGAACGAGGACGGCTCGCCGAAGATCGGCTGGATGCCCAAGCCCGCCATCGCGTGCGGCACGACGGTCTCGCCGAATCTGCACGTCAAGACGAAATCGCCGATGGTGACGGCCAGCCGCGAGGGCGTGACGGAATTTCTTCTCGCCAATCACCCGCTGGACTGCCCGATCTGCGACCAGGCGGGCGAATGCACGCTGCAGGCGTTTTCCTTCGCCTACGGCAAGGGGACTTCCCGCTACCGCGACGACAAGAACGTGAAGCCGCGCGCGAAGAGCATCGGCCCGCGCGTCTCGCTCAACAACGAGCGCTGCGTGCTCTGCCGCCGCTGCGTCCGCTTCTGCCGCGACATTCTGAAGCGCCCGGTGCTCGGCCCCGTTCAGCGCGGCTCGATGACGCAGATCGACTGCTATCCGGGACAGGAGCTCGACGGAAATTATTCGATGAACGTCGTCGATCTCTGCCCGGTCGGCGCGCTCACCAGCAAGGATTTCCGCTTCAAGATGCGCGTGTGGTTCCTGAAGCGCACGAAGAGCGTGTGCACGGAATCCAGCGTCGGCGTGAACACGACCGTCTGGTCGCGCGAGGGCAAGATTTACCGCATCACGCCGCGCCGCAACGACTGCGTGAACGACGCGTGGATGTCCGACTCCGGCCGCATGATCTATAAGACCGTGGACGACGCGAACCGCATCACGGGAACGCGCCGCGGCGAGAGCGCCGTCGAGTTCGAAGAGGCGGTGGACGCCGCGCGCGCGCTGCTCGCCGAGGGAACGCCCGCGTTCGTCGCTTCCGGCAACATGAGCCTCGAAGAGCAGTGGGCGCTCAAGAAGCTCGCCGCGACCTTCGGCGGCAAAGTCTATCTGGCGAAGACGCTCGACGCGAACGACGGTTTCCTCATTTCCGAAGACCGCACGCCGAACCGCCGCGGGGCGCTCGTCTCCGGGCTCGTGAAGGATTTCGAGTCGGCGGACGTCTCCGCGCTCGCCGCCGCCGTCGAGGCGGGCGAAGTCAAAACGGTCTTCGTCTGCGGCGAAAATCTTCTCGCGCAGGGCTTCACGCCGAAGCAGCTGAAGAAGGCGAACGTCGTCTATCTCGGCACGCACAGGAACGCGACGGAGGCGGCGGCGACGGTCGTCTTCTCCGGCCGTACGGTGTTCGAAAAGACCGGCACCTTCGTCAACCAGCAGTTCCGCCTGCAGAAGTTCGACGCCGCGATTCCCGGAATCGCGGGAACGCGCGACGAGCTCGACGTATTCGCCGCGCTCGCCGCGGACGGGAACGCCGCCGCGGACGCGTCCGTCGAGACGATCTGGATCGGGCTCCGTCGCGAATGCCCCGCGCTCGCCGCGGTCGAGTTCGCGAAGATTCCCGACGAGGGCGTGCTGCTCGACGCCGCGCCGTGGGCGAAGCTTTCGTTCCCGGAAACGGGCTCGCTGCTCTACAAGCCGGCGACGAAATAATTTTTTTCGGAGAAATTCACCATGAACGAATTCGCAAAAGCCTTCATCGAGTGGTTCAACGGCACGGACACGTGCGTGCAGGCCTGGCTCGGCATTCCGGACATTCCCGCGGGCGACGACGCCGTCGCCGTCACGGGCGCGATTTTCAAGGCGATTTTCGCCGTCGTGCTCGTTCTCGTGATCATGGGCGGGTGCCTCTACACGGTTCTGCTCGAGCGCAAGGGCGCCGCGTGGGCGCAGGGCCGCGTCGGTCCCTGCCGCACGACGATGCCCTTCATCGCGGCGATTCCCGTCCTCGGCAAGGCGCTGACCTACGGCGGCTTCATTCAGCCGCTCGCGGACGGCGGCAAGCTCTTCATGCGGCAGGAGCCGATGCCCGAGCACGTGAACAAATTCTATTACTGCCTGGCGCCGTGCCTCGCGCTCGCGCCCGCGCTGCTGACGATCGTGATGATGCCGTTCACGAGCTACGTCGATCCGGAAACGGGCAAGGAGACAGCGCTCATGCTCTGCAACATGAATCCCGGCTTCGTCTTCGTGATGGCGGTGAGCTCGCTCGGCGTCTACGGCGTCGTGCTCGCCGGCTGGTCGTCGAACTCGAAATATCCGTTCCTCGGCTCCATCCGCGGCAGCGCGCAGCTCGTCTCCTACGAGCTTTCGATGGTGCTCTCCATTCTGCCCGTCGTGCTGCTCACGAGCGGCGATCCCGACGCGAATCCGCTTTCGCTCTTCGACATCGTCCGCGGGCAGGGAGGTCTGTGGAACGTCATTCTCGCGCCGCTTTCCGCCGTGCTCTTCTTCGTCGCGATGCTCGCGGAAATGAACCGCCAGCCCTTCGACATGCCCGAATCCGAGACGGACACCGTCGGCGGCTTCCACACGGAATACGGCACGTTCAAGTTCGGCCTCTTCTTCACGGGCGAGTATCTGCACATGATTCTCGGCTCGACGATGTTCTCGCTGTTCTTCCTCGGCGGCTGGCACGCGCTGCCGTTCCTGCCGACGCTCGGGCTCGACGGCGTTCCCGCGGCGATCCTCGGCGTCGTCTGCCTGCTCGTGAAGATCGTCGCGCTGCTCTTCATCATCGTCTGGATCCGCTGGACGGTGCCGCGTTTCCGTTTCGACCAGGTGATGCGCGTCGGCTGGAAGCTGCTCCTGCCGTTCGCGATCGTCAATCTCGTCGCCTATCTCGTCGGCTTCGGCGTCTGGGACGGTCTGCTGAAATAACGTTCACGAAACTGAAAGATTTAACGCAATGGCTACGCAAAACATCAAGGTCGTCACCCGCAAGCCGCTCCGCTGGTGGGAAAAACTTTACATTCCGCAGGTGCTCGCGGGAATGAAGATCACGCTCGGCATCATGCTCCGCAAGCCGGTCACGCTCAAGTATCCCGAAGAGCGTCCGAAGATTCCGAAGGGCTACCGCGGCGTGCCGACGCTCGTCAAAGATCCTTCCGGGCGCGAAAAATGCGTCTCCTGCCAGCTCTGCGAATTCGTCTGCCCGGCGAAGGCGATCCGCGTGACACCCGGCGAAATCGATCCCGCCGCGCCGCATGCCGACGTCGTCGAAAAGGCGCCCAAGGCTTTCGAGATCAACATGCTCCGCTGCATCTACTGCGGCATGTGCCAGGAAGTCTGCCCCGAAGAGGCGATCTGGCTGCAGAACGAATACTCGCTCAACGGCTTCTCCCGCGCGGCGATGATTCACGACAAGGCGAAGCTCTACGAGCTCGGCGGCACGCTTCCGGACAAGATCCGCAAGTGGGACCGGAAAGCCGAAGCCCGCGCGCGCGCGTCCGCGCACTGAGCGCCGTTCTTCGCGCGCTCATTCCGAAAAAATCCGCCGCCGGCCCGTTCCCGCGGCGGATTTTTTTGAACTTGCGCCGCCCGTGTTTCCGCCGCGGGAAAACAAATTCGCGTTCCCGCGGCGCGTTATGGAATACGAAAGGAATCCGAATCATGAAAAAATTGGAACAAAGACCCCTCCCTTACGCCGCGGACGCGCTTGAGCCCGCGATGGAAAAACGCACGCTCGAGCTGCACTACGGCAAGCACCACGCCGCGTACGTCGAGAAGCTCAACGCCGCGCTCGAAAAGGCTCCCGAGTTCTCCGCGCCCGCGTGCATCGGGCACCTGACGGCGCACATGGACCGCGTGCCCGAAAGCATCCGCGAGGCGGTGCGCAACAACGGCGGAGGGCATTTCAATCACACGTTTTTCTGGAAATGCCTCTCGCCGAACGGCGGCGGCGAACCCGTCGGCGAACTCGCGGGCGCGATCGAAAAGACGTTCGGCTCGTTCGCCGCGTTCAAGGAAAAATTCGAGGCGGCGGCGACGTCGCATTTCGGCTCGGGCTGGGCGTGGCTCATCGTGAAGCCGGACGGCGCGCTCGCCGTGTGCACGACGCCGAACCAGGATTCGCCGATGATGCCCGAGTGCGTCGCGCCCGGCATCGAGCACGGGCGGCCGGTGCTGACGCTGGACCTGTGGGAGCACGCGTATTACCTGCAGTATCAGAACCGCAGGGCGGATTACGTGCGGGCGTTCTGGTCGATCGTCGATTGGACGGCGGCGGACGCGTTCTACGCCAAGGCGCTCGGCAAGAATTGCCGCCGCGGAGAAGCCGCGGGCGGGCAGGGCGCTTCCTGCGCCGCGTGACGCCGCAGGGAAATCGGACGCCGCGGGAATGAAAGGCGGGAACGCCTTCGCTCCCGATCGCCCGACGGAGCGAAATTGTCTGGAGCAGGGCAGGCGAGCGTGGCGAACAATGCCCTGTGTATCCGGATAAAAATTACAGAGCCCCGACGGGGGCTTTTTTCATGCGCGGATTTTCGCGAGGTCTCGTCGGGGCCTCGGCGTACGCGCGCGGCGAAACCTCGCACCCGTGAAATCGGATTTCGCGGGAACGAAGGCTGGAATGTCTTCGTCCCCGAACGAGCGTTTTTCCTTTTGCGGACGGGGCTGCGGAGAATTTTCTTGAACGAACGTTCTATTCGTGGCAGAGTGCGTGAAGTTCCGGTCGCGGCGGCGGGCGCGGAAAGCGTTTTACAAACGCCGCGGCGAGGTGCAGAATGCAAGTGCGTTTTTGATATGTTTCCCCTGAAGAAAATTATCCCCATCATCGCGGCGCCGTTTGCGGCGGCGCCCGTGGCTTCGGCGGCGGAAAAAGCCGAGCCGCTTTTCGAAATTCCGCTTTGGGACGGATTTTCGCTGCCGATCACGAACAGCATCGTCACGACGTGGATCGTGGCGCTCGTGCTGATCGCGCTGATCCGGCTCGCGTGCGGGCGGCCGAAGCTCGTGCCGACGAAAGGGCAATACGCGGTCGAGACCGTGCTGGGCATGTTCAAGGAAATCCTGGAGCCGATTCTGGGCAAGAAGGCGTTCCCGGCGGCGTTCCCGGTGCTGATCTGCCTGTTCTTCTTCATTCTCGCGCAGAACTGGGCGGGACTGATTCCGGGCGTCGGCACGATCGGCTGGCACGAAATCGGCGCGGACGGCGCGGAGGTCGGCTTCCTGCCGTGGTTCCGCCCGCTCGGCGCGGACATGAACGGCACGCTCGGGCTCGCGCTCGTGTCGTTCGGCGCGTGGGCGATCATCGTGCTCAAATACGCGGGCGCGAAGGCGGTGCTTTTCGACTGGTTCGGGAACAAGGCGGACAAGCGCGACGTTCCCGCGGCGGTGTATTATTTCCTGTCGCTGATCTTCTTCGCGGTGGGCTTCATCGAAATCATCTCGGTGATCTTCCGCCCGGTGTCGCTCTCGTTCCGACTTTTCGGAAACGTGTTCGGCGGCGAAACGCTGATGCACTCGACGGGCTACTTCACGGCGTTTTACTTTCTGGAACTGCTCGTCGGCGTCGTGCAGGCGCTGGTGTTCACGCTGCTTTCGGCGGTGTACATCGGGCTGATCACGAATCACGACAGCGGAGAGCACGCGGAAGCGACGGAAAACTGAAAAAGAATTTTTCCGGCGGGAGGATGCCGAGAGCGTCCACGCCGGGATTCACCCATAAAAAACCAAACCAAATCAAAGAAAAGGCATAAGACAATGATTACGGCACTCCTCGCGGAAATCAGCGGAAGCCTGCACGTGGCGCTCGGTTGCGCGGCGGCGGCGATCGGCGTGGGCTGGGTCGGCAGCAAGGCTGTCGAAGCGGTCGGACGCAACCCGGGCGCGTTCGGGAAGATTCTCGTTCTCGCGATTCTGGGCATGGCGCTCGCCGAAGCCATCGCGTTCTACGTGCTCTTCCTCGCGTGATCCGCGCGGGAACGGCGCCGCTTTTTTCGGGCGCGCGCCGTTCCCGTAAACCTTTTTTCTTCAGACATTCGCAGACACCATGTTTTCTCAAATTCTGGCAAACGCCGCCGCCGCGGCCGTTCCCGCGGCGACCGAAGGCGGAAACAAATTCACGGAGATCACGACGAAGTTCGGCATCGAGCCGGGCGCGCTCGCCGTGCAGATCGTCAGCTTCGGCGTGCTCGCGCTCGTCGTGTGGTATTTCGGTTTTCGCCTGCTGATGAAGACCGTCGCCGAACGGCAGAAAAAAATCGAGGACGGGCTGAAGTTCTCCGACGAAATGAAGGCGAAGCTCGCGCAGTCCGAAGCCGACTACAAGGCGAAGATGGCGCAGGCCGCGCAGGACGCCGCTGCCGTGCTCGACGCCGCGCGCAAGTCCGCCAAGGAGACCGTCGAAAAAGCCGCGCAGGATGCGATCGCGCGCGCCGAGGAGACGGAGCGCCGCGCCGCCGAAAACGTCGCGCGGGAACGCGAAAAGATGCTCGCGGAGCTCCGCGGCGAAGTCGCCGCGCTCGTCGTCGAGACGACGGCGAAACTGCTCGCGCGCGACCTTCCCGCCGCGGAAAAGACGCGCCTCGCCGCCGCCGCCGCGGAAGAACTTAAAGCTTGAAGAAACCGCGAATGAACACGAATTCTCACGAATTTCTTTAACGAAAAGAATTTGCGGAAAATTCGCGTGGATTCGCGGTCAAAAAAAGAAAAAACGTTTCAATGGCCAAGAAAGACAAAAATTTGCAGAAGACGACGGCGCGGCTCGTGGAGCTCGCGCGCGGGAGCGACGGGCGCATCGACGCGGCGCGCGTGAAGACCGTGCTCGACGAGCTGAGAAAAACGTTTCCGCCGACGGCGCTGCGCCCGCTGCTCGAAGCGTTTTACGCGGCGGTCGCGCGGGAACTGCGTTTCTCCGAGGCGCGCATCGAGTTCGCGGGAACGCTTCCTGCGGGAACGGCGGACGCGCTCGCGGCGCATTTTTCCGCGCTCTACAGACGCACGGTCGCGCCCGTCGCGACGGAAAATCCCGCCCTGCTCGGCGGCGTCCGCGTGCAGGTCGGCGACGACGTGTACGACGCCTCGCTCGCGGGCGCGCTCGCGCGGCTCCGCGCCTCCCTCGCCGCGGCATAAGAATTTTTTTCACGCATTTAACAACAAAACGAAACAAAAACCATGAGTCAGATTCTTGAAGATATTCGGTCGGCGATCGCTTCGCTCGACGCAAAACCGGAGAAGGCGAACGTCGGCACGATCGTCGAGCTCGCCGACGGCGTGGCGAAAGTCGACGGGCTTTCCCGAACGATGATGAACGAAATGCTCGCGTTCGAAAACGGGCTCGAAGGCATCGCGTTCAACCTGGAGCAGGACATCGTCGGCGTCGTCGTCATGGGCGACACCTCGTCGCTCAAGGAAGGCATGACGTGCAAGACGACGGGACGCCTGCTGAGCGTTCCCGTGGGCAAGGAACTGCTCGGGCGCGTCGTCGACACGCTCGGCAATCCCGTGGACGGCAAGGGTCCGATCGGGGCGACGGAGCGCGCGCCGATCGAGAAGATCGCGCCGGGCATCATGCCGCGCGAGCCCGTCAACCAGGCGCTGCAGACGGGCATCATGCCGATCGACGCGATGATCCCGATCGGGCGCGGCCAGCGCGAGCTCATCATCGGCGACCGCTCGACGGGCAAGACGACGATCGCGACGGACGCCATCATCAACCAGGCGCGCATCAACCGCGAGGGGCTCGCGTCGGGCGATCCGAATTTCCGCCCCGTGTATTCGATCTACGTCGCCGTGGGGCAGAAGAATTCGAGCGTGGCGCGTCTGATCGCGACGCTGGAAAAGGCGGGCGCGCTCGAGTACTGCGTGGTCGTCGTCGCGGGAGCGTCGGAAAACGCCGCGAATCAGATGTACGCGCCGTTCGCGGGCGCGGCGATCGGCGAATGGTTCATGGAAAACGGCATGGACGCGCTCGTCGTTTACGACGACCTGTCGAAGCACGCGGCGGCGTATCGCCAGATTTCGCTGATTCTGAAACGCCCGTCCGGCCGCGAAGCGTATCCGGGCGACGTGTTCTACCTGCATTCCCGCCTGCTCGAACGCGCGGCGCGCCTCACGGGCAAGGGCTCGCTGACGGCGCTCCCGATCATCGAGACGCAGGCGGGCGACGTTTCCGCCTACATTCCGACGAACGTGATCTCGATCACGGACGGGCAGATCTTCCTGCAGACAGACCTGTTCAACCAGGGCGTGCGCCCGGCGATTTCGGTCGGCCTGTCGGTCTCGCGCGTCGGTTCGTCGGCGCAGATCAAGGCGTTCAAGCAGGTCGCCGGAAAGGTGAAGGGCGAGCTCGCGCAGTACCGCGAAATGGCGGCGTTCGCGCAGTTCGGCAGCGACCTCGACGCGGCGACGAAGACGATTCTCGACAAGGGCGACCGTTTCGTCGAGCTCTTCAAGCAGGGCCCCGGCGAGCCGAAGCCCGTCGCCTCGCAGATCGCGCTCATCTGGGCGGCGCAGCACGACTTTTTCGCGGACATCCCGAAGGAAAAGACGCTCGCGGCTTCGCTCGCGCTGCAGGATTTTCTCGAAACCTCGGCGAAAGACACGCTCGCGGAGATCAAGTCCAAGGCGAAGCTTGACGACGCGCTCGAAGCGAAGCTCAAGGCCGCCTGCGACCAGTGGAAAGCGGCGTATAAAGCTTAAAGGTTAAGGCTTAAAGCTTAAAGAAGCTTGGAATCCGGAAAGGCTCGGAGAATGCAGGAAGATTTCAGCACGTTTTTCTCGTTTCAGAAATTGCTCGTGTGGCAGAAGGCGCGCGAGTTCGTGAAATGTGTCTACTCCGTGCTGAATCGTCTTCCCGCTTCCGAGCGTTTCGTGCTCGCCGATCAGCTACGGCGCGCCGCGATTTCGGTGCCGTCGAACATCGCCGAGGGCAGCGCGAAAGAATCGCCGCGTGACCAGGTGCGCTTCATCGAAATCGCCTACGGCTCGCTGATGGAATCTTTTTGCCAGCTGCAGTTGGCGGAAGATCTGGGCTACATTTTCCGGGAGGATTTCGAGGCGCTCGCGCG
Organism: Candidatus Spyradosoma sp.; assembly: GCA_051884495.1. GTDB lineage: Bacteria > Verrucomicrobiota > Verrucomicrobiia > Opitutales > UBA953 > Spyradosoma. The sequence continues at coordinate 91,561 of JBJEVQ010000009.1, read as the reverse complement.
GCGCGTGCAGGAAATCGCGCGAATGCTCAGCGGGCTCCGCGCCAGCAAGCGGGAAAAATCGGATTCGCCGTCTTTCTTTAAGCATTGACTTTCAGGCTTTCGAAAATGTGTTCCGAAAAACAAAAACTTCAACCTTCCTTTAAGCTTTAAGCATTAAGCTTTAATCTTTTTTTTCCGAAACAATGGCTAAGGGGCTCAGAGAAATCAGAAATCGCATTCGCTCGGTGACGAACACCGGGCAGATCACGCGCGCGATGCAGCTCGTCGCGTCGTCGAAGATGCGGCGCGCGCAGGACGCGGCGACGTCGGGCAGGCCTTACGCCGTGCTGCTTTCGCGCATTCTCGCGACGGCGCTGCGCGGGCTCGACCTTTCGGGCGACTTCACGCACCCGCTCATTCAGGAGCGCCCCGTGAAGACGCGCGGCATCGTCGTCATCGCGACCGACAAAGGGCTGTGCGGCGGGCTCAATTCCAACCTGTTCCGCTTCCTGAACAAAAGCGTTCCCGCGGGAACGCCGGCGAAGTTCTTCACCGTCGGGAAAAAGGCGACGCAGTTCGTTGCGCGCACGAAGCGCGAGCTCGTCGCGGATTTTTCCGTGAGCGACCACGTGAACTTTTCCGAGGTGCGCCCGATTGGCGAATACCTCATCCGCGAATACCTCGCGGGAACGATCGACACGATCGAAATCGTGCTCTCGCAGTTCAAGAACACGATCGTGCAGATGCCGATGATTTCGACGCTCGTGCCGCTCGGGAACCTGGAGGAGCGCATGAACGGGCAGTTCGCCGCGCACGGCGCGAAGGAGGAATTCCGCCTCGTCGAGGACGACCGCGAAATGGCGTTCGCGCCCGACGCGAAGACGATTCTCGAAGGGCTGCCCGCGCTGTTCTTCAAGCAGAGCCTGCACCAGGCGATTCTCGAGGCGAAGGCGTCCGAGCAGTCCGCGCGCATGGTCGCGATGAAGGCGGCGACGGACAACGCGAAGTCGCTCGTCGAATCGCTTTCGCTCGAATACAACAAGGCGCGCCAGGCCGCCATCACCAACGAAATCAACGAGCTCGCCGCCTCCAACGCCGGCTGAGAAGAAAAGAGCAGAAAGGGAAAGTAAATAATTTATGACTACAACAGGAACAATTACCCAGATCATCGGCGCGGTCGTGGACGCGCAGTTCGACGAAAAAACGATTCCCGCGATCTACAACGCGCTGGAAGTGAACTACACGCTCAACGGCGCGCCGACGCGGCTCGTGCTCGAAGTGCAGCAGCACCTCGGCGCGGGCGTCGTCCGCGCGGTCGCGATGAGCACGACGGACGGGCTCGTGCGCGGCATGCCCATCGTCGACACGGGAGCGCCGATTCAGGCGCCCGTCGGCGAAGGCGTGCTCGGGCGCATCTTCAACGTCACGGGCGATCCCGTGGACGGCAAGGGCGCGGTCGCGTGCACGAAGAAATACCCGATCCACCGCAACCCGCCGCCGCTCGTCGAACAGAGCACGGGCGCGGAACTGCTCGAAACGGGCATCAAGGTCATCGACCTCATCTGCCCGTTCGTGAAGGGCGGCAAGGTCGGCGCGTTCGGCGGCGCGGGCGTCGGCAAGACGGTGCTCATCATGGAGCTCATCAACAACATCGCGAAGGCGCACGGCGGCTACTCCGTGTTCGCGGGCGTCGGCGAGCGTTCCCGCGAGGGCAACGATCTCTACCGCGAAATGTGCGAGTCCGGCGTCATCGACACGAACGACATCTCCAAGTCGAAGGTCGCGCTCGTGTACGGGCAGATGAACGAGCCGCCGGGAGCGCGTATGCGCGTCGCCCTGACCGCGCTCGCCATGACGGAATACTTCCGCGACGAAAAGGGGCAGGACGTTCTGCTGTTCATCGACAACATCTTCCGCTTCTCGCAGGCGGGCTCGGAAGTTTCCGCGCTGCTCGGCCGCTCGTCGTCCGCCGTCGGTTATCAGCCGACGCTCGCGACGGAAATGGGCAACCTGCAGGAACGCATCACCTCGACGAAAAAAGGCTCCATCACGTCGTTCCAGGCCGTTTACGTTCCCGCGGACGACCTGACCGACCCCGCGCCCGCGAACACGTTCGCGCACCTCGACTCGACGATCGTGCTCGACCGCAAAATCGCCGAGCTCGCGATTTATCCCGCCGTCGATCCGCTCGCCTCGACCTCGCAGGCGCTCACGCCGCAGATCGTCGGCGAAGACCACTTCCGCGTCGCCCGCGCGGTACAGGCGGTGCTGCAGAAATACAAGGACCTGCAGGACATCATCGCGATTCTCGGCATGGACGAGCTTTCCGACGAGGACAAGCTCACCGTCGCGCGCGCGCGCAAAATCCAGAAGTTCCTCTCGCAGCCGTTCCACGTCGCCTCGCAGTTCACGGGCATGGACGGCGCGTACTGCTCCGTCGCGGACACCGTGCGCTCGCTCGACACCATCCTCAAGGGCGAAGTGGACGACATCGCCGAGCAGCACTTCTACATGAAAGGCTCCATCGACGAAGTCATCGCTTCCGCGAAGAAACAATAAAAAGAAACCACGAACGGACACGAAAAAACACGAACGGAAATCGCGTTCCCCGAAAAATTCGTGCGGATTCGTGTTCATTCGTGGTTTGGAGATTTGAACGAAAATGGCTTTATCATTTGAAATCGTGACGCCGACCGGCGTAGTTTACGAAGCGGAAAACGTCGCGTCCGTGACGCTGCCGACGACCGCGGGCGAACTCGGAATTCTGCCCGGGCACATTCCGCTGACGGCGGAAATCGAGCCCGGCGAAATCGTCGTCGAGAGCGCCGCGGGAACGACGCGCCTCGCCGTGGACAAGGGCTACGGGCGCGTCATCGCCGACCGCGTGAGCGTGCTCGCCGAAGCCGCGATCGACGTGAAGGCGATCGACCTCTCCGCCGTCGAGGACGCGCAGAAGCGCGCCGAAGCCGCGATCGAGGCGGCGCGCCGCCAGAAGGAAATCGATCCCGCCGAACTCGAAAAGCTCGAAGCGATCGCGCGCTTCGCCATCGCCCAAAAGCTCGCCAAAGGCAAAAAATAATCCCCGCCCGCGCCGACGTTTTCGGCGGCGGGCGCGGGTTCGGTCACTTCTTCACTTCGAGGTGAATGGTGGCGTCGACGCCGAGTTCGGCGAGAATCGCCTTTTCGATTTTGTCGGCGCAGGCGTGGGCGACGCGCAGGGGCGTGTCGCCGTCGAAGCGGATGTGAAACGTCACTTCCGTGTGGGCGCCGTATTCGTGAAAATGCATGTGATGCAGGTCGAAGTCGTCGCGGCCGCCGACGCGCGCGCAGAGCCTGCGTATCTTCGCTTCGACGTCGGCGGGAACGCGTCCGCCGAGCAGGCGGTTGGAGGCGTCGCGGAGGACGATCCACGCGAGGCGCAGGAGAAGGACGCCGACGACGCAGGAGAGCGCGCCGTCCATCCACCAGAGCGCGCCGCCGGAAAGCTTCGCGGCGATCATGCCGACGAGCAGAATCGCGGAGCTGAGCGTGTCGCTGCGGTGGTGGTAGGCGTCTGCGCGCAGGGAATTGAGGCGCGTTCTGCGCGCCGCCCAAAACGCGTACTGCGCCATGGATTCCTTCACGACGATGGTCGCGATCATGGCGGAGAGGGCGAGCCAGCCGAACTCGACGGATTCGCGGGCGAGGATTTTTTCGACGCCGCCCTTGCCGAAGGAGACGCCGATGCCGGCGAGCATCATGGCGATGACGACGGAGCTGATGAGCTCGGCGCGGCCGTGCCCGAACGGATGCTCGGCGTCGGCGGGCTTTTCGGAAATCTTCAGCCCGACGATGAGGACGGCGGAGGAAAGGCAGTCCGAGAGCGTTTCCCAGGAGTCGGCGAGGACGGCGAGCGAGCCCGTCACGACGCCGACCCAGAGCTTGAAGGCGCCGAGCAGGGCGTTCCCGCAGATGGCGACGACGCCTTCGCTTTTGGCGATCGCGAGGTTGCGCGCCTGCAGAGCGGCGAAGGTTTCGGCGTGGGAGCTGTTCGGCATGGCGCGGACGCGCCCGCGGCTTCGACGGCGCGCGGGAACGCGGAGAAGGTCAGTTGATGTCGCCGAGGTAGTCGGTCGGAATCTCCAGCTCGTTCTTGTCGTTGAGGAACGTCTTGAAGAGCGAGGGGAAGAAGCGCGTTTCGCGGAGCTCGGAGAGCGGAATCCACTTGTAGCCGACCTGGCGGGAATCCTCTTCGGAACCGTGCCCGATGTTGCCTTCTTCGACCAGGTCGCACGCGAAGACGACTTCGACCTGGTGGAAATGCTTGTGGCGCGCGGCGAAATCGTGATTTTTGCCGATGTATTCGCGGACGTAGAGCATCTTGTAGGGCTCGACGGAGATGCCGAGCTCTTCCGCGCACTCGCGGCGGACGGTGTTGTAGAGCTCTTCGCCGTGCTTCTGACCGCCGCCCGGGAGCACGTAGAACGGGCCGCTCTGGTCGCGGAGAATGACGGCGAGCAGCTTGTCGTCCCGCACGACGACGGCGCGCGCCGCGACGCGGATGGGATTGTTCGGCACGAACGGTTTCGGGCGTTGCGGACGTTTGTTGTTTTGCGGAGGCGGTTTCATGGTTTCGGGAGTTTGAACGCGGACGGCGGGAACGCTCGGGAGCGCCGCGCGCCGTCCGCAGTGCGAAGGAGCGCGCGCGGGCTCAGTCCAGCAGCGATTCGTCGAAGTCGTCGTTGGAATAGACGGCCTTGACGTCGTCGAGGTCTTCGAGTGCGTCGATGAGCTTCTGGACTTTCTTCGCGGTTTCCGCGTCGGAAATCGGCACGGTGACGTTCGGCAGATAGACGATGTCGGATTCCGCGGGCTTGATGCCCTTGTCCTCGAGCGCCTTGGCGACGTTGTCGTAGTCGGCGATCGCGGTGATGATCTCGTAGTGGTCGCCGTTGTTCTTGAAGTCTTCGGCGCCGGCTTCGAGCGCGAGCTCCATCAGCTCGTCTTCGCCGATGCCTTCCGCGGGAACGAGAATCTGCCCCTTGCGGTTGAAGTTGAACGCGACGGAGCCGGAGCTGCCCATGTTGCCGCCGTTCTTCGTGAACGTGGAGCGCACTTCGCCGACGGCGCGGTTCTTGTTGTCCGTCGTGACTTCGACGATGAGGCTGACGCCCGCGGGAGCGTAGCCTTCATAGACCATCTCTTCGTAAACGACGCCGGGGATTTCGCCCGTGCCTTTTTTGATGGCGCGGTCGATGTTGTCGTTCGGCATGTTCGCCGCGCGCGCGCGCGTCAGAATCGAGCGCAGGCGCATGTTGGAGTTCGGGTCGCCGCCGCTTTCGCGCGCCGCGAGCGTGATTTCTTTGGCGAGATTGCTGAAAATCTTGCCGCGTTTAGCGTCCACCAAACCTTTGTGGCGCTTCGTCGTAGCCCATTTGCTGTGTCCGGACATAAGTGAATCGAATGGTTGAAAATTGTGCGGGAACTCTATTCTCAAAGCGCTCCCGCGTAAAACGAAAAATCATCCGCCGCGTGTTTTCGTTCGGCGGCTCTCAGTTTTCGTCGAGGCCTTTTCCGAAAATTTCCGTGACGTCGAACCAGAATTCGCGCTCGGTCTCTTTCCCGTTTTCTTCCTCCGCGAGGATGAACACGTCGAACTTGCGGTCGCCGTGCGTTCGAAGCTCCTGCCGCACGATCCGCGCATTCGGACGTTCGTGCCTGATGTAGCGGTATTCGTTCCGCACGGCTCCGGCGGCGGGAACGAGAATCGGAATCGCGGTTTCCCGCGAGGCGCCCGGAGCCGCTACGCCGTCGGGCGCTTCGATTTCGTATTCTTCGTCCGGAGCGTCGTCGAAACATTCGTTCGCTTCGCAGCAGCAGCCGCGCGAAGAAGAACTCCCGAGCGGGAAACGCTCTCCCAGCCACCAGGATAAGATCACCGTGAGGGCGGAGAAGGCGACGACGGTGCAGAGCATGCGGGCGCGGCTCCCCGGAACACGCTGCTCTTTGAGCTCGGGCGCGGGAACGGAGACGCCGCCTTCGGACGAAAATTCGAAGACGGGCGCGAAAAGAATCCGCGCGGCGTTCCCGTTCTCGCGTTCGAGGAACAGCTGAGTATGGTTTTTAGAGATGCGGATTTCGGTGCCGTCTTTACCGCGCAGGAGATACGTTTCGGCGTCGAGCTCTTCGAGCGTTCCTTCGAGGCATCCCCGTTTTTTGACGGATTTCAGAAGACCTTTCGAAGTGATGAAGACGCCGTATGCGCTCGCGGCGCAGATAAGTCCGAGACTCGTGCGGAAAACGACGGCCGCCGCGAGTCCGACCAGGGCGCAGAGCAGGAGTGCCGCGGCGGACAGACGCCACGGGCGCAGAACCGCGCGGCGGAAGAACGGAGGGACGTCTGCGTCTTTTTTCATGGTTCGCGGAACGCGTTCAGTGCTTCAGCGTTTTCAGGTAGCGTTCGATGCGCGTGCAGGCTTCGTCGATGTTCGCGTAGGAGGTCGAGAAGCTCGCGCGGCAGAAGCCTTCACCGCATTTGCCGAACGCCGTGCCGGGCACCATCGCGACGCGTTCCGCCGCGAGCAGTCCCTTGGCGAAATCCATCGAGGAAAGTCCCGTCGAGGTGATGTCCGGGAACGCGTAGAACGAGCCGCGCGGCGAGTGGCACTTGAGTCCGAGCTCGTTGAAGCGGCGCACGATGAAGTCGCGGCGTTCGCGGTATTTTTCGCGCATTTCGAGCATTGCCGGGCGGCCGTTGCGCAGCGCCTCGATCGCCGCCTCCTGCGAGACGATCGGCGCGCAGAGGATTCCGTACTGATGGATTTTGAGAATTCCGTCGATGATGTCCGCCGGACCGCACGCGTAGCCGACGCGGAAGCCCGTCATGGCGTACGCCTTCGAAAAGCCGTGCAGGAATACGGTGCGTTCCCGCATGCCCGGAATCGACGCGATCGAGGTGTGGTTGCCGTCGAACGTGAGCTCGGAATAAATTTCGTCGGAGATGACGAGCATGTCCTTTTCGACGGCGAACTTGGCGATTTCCTCGAGGAGCTCGCGCGAGGCGGTGCCGCCGGTCGGGTTCGTCGGGAAGTTGATGAGCAGCGCCTTCACGCCGGGCTGCCACGCCTTGCGCAGGGCGTCGATCGTGATCGCGAATTTGTCCTCCGCCTTCGTTTCGACGGCGATCGCCTCCGCGTGGCAGAGCTTGATCGACGGGCAGTAGGAGACGTAGCAGGGCTCGTGATAAATGACCTTGTCGCCGGGGTTGAGAATCGCGCGCAGCACGGCGTCGAGCGCTTCGGAGACGCCGACGGTCGTGATGACCTCCGTCTCCGGGTCGTATTCCGCGCCGTAGTTGGCGGCGACGTATTTGGAGATTTCCCTGCGCAGCGCGATGAGCCCGCGGTTGTCCGTGTAGCTCGTGTGTCCGCGTTCGAGCGCGGAAATGGCGACGTCGCGGATGTGGAAGGGCGTGACGAAGTCGGGCTCGCCGATGCCGAGCGAAACGGCGTCCTTCATCTGTGAAACGATGGCGAAGAAGTCGCGGATGCCCGACTTGGGCATCGTGCGCACGTGTGAAGCGAGAAAATCTCTCATGACGGATAACGGATGGTTGAAAATTGATGACGGATAGTTGAGGACTGAGAACGGACAACCGAATGACTGGACGCCGGAAACTGGTGACTGGCGATTACTTGGCGGAAACGTTTTCGAAAGGTTTTGCCGGGGCAAAACCCGCAATGCTCCGGTTACCAGTTACAAGTCACGAGTTTCCGGCCGTTCCCTGCGCGCGGAAATGATATTTTGCCGACCGCGTGCACGCTTATTGGGAAACCGCCGGGCGTTCCGGTTTTTCCGGCGCGGCGATCGCAAAGCCCGATTCCTTGTAGGCGCGGAGCATGAAGTGCGTTCCCGTGGAGAGCACGCCCGCGATGCGCGCGAGGCGGTTGTGGACGAAGTTCGCGACCTTGTAGAGGTTGTCCGCGTTCACGATGACGAGCAGGTCGTAGGCGCCCGACATCAGGTAGCAGCTTTCGACCTGGTCGAACTGGCTGATGCGCTCGGCGACGCGGTCGAACCCGCCGCTCACGTCCGGCGACACCTTCAGCTCGATGACGGCGCGGACGCGCGTCTCTTCGTCGAACGACGGATTGAGGACGGGGCGCCACCCGAGCAGGATCTTTTCGTCCTTGAGCTGGGCGAGCTGGGCTTCGACTTCGGCGGGCGAGAGCTCGAGAATCCGCGCCATCTGCTCGGTCGTGAGCTGTTCGCCCTCCATGATGAGTTTGAGAACTTTGTTGTTCATGATCGTTGCGGGAGAATCTATCGTTTTCGCGGGAACGCGCAAAAGAAAAAATCCGCCGCGCTTTCGCGTCGACGGATTTTTCGCGGGAAGACGTGAAAAGGCGATTACGCTTTTTCGACGAGACCGGCCTTGAGCGCCTTGACGGAAACCCAGAGACGCTTGATGCTGCCGTTCGGAAGCTTCACGCGGATGCGTTGAAGATTCGGCTTGAACGTGCGCTTCGTCTGCTTGACGAGCTGAAGCCCGATGCCGCCGCTCTTCTTGCTCTGACCTTTGTGAACGATGCTGCGTCCCTTGGTCGGACGCTTGCCTGTGATTGCGCAAACTCGTGACATGATGTTTTCTGGTTTGAAAGGTTGTACTTTTGAAAAATGAGATTCAACTATCGCGAGAAATCGTCGGCTTGGCAAGCTCTTTTTTCGCGGCGCCGAAAAAATCGCGCCGCCCGCGGCGCCGGGCGCGGCGCGTGAGGCGCAAGGTAACGTCCGGTTCGCCGTCGCGCGGGTCCGCCCGCGCCGTGCGTCGCCGGTTACGGAAAAAATGTTTGACGCGCGCGGACGAAAAAGCCATGCTCTCCATTCACATTTTCCAATTCGAACCATTTCAAACAGAAACAAGTCAAACCAATGCCCGTAGAAATCAAGATTCGTAAAGGCGAAAGCATGGACAAAGCGCTTCGCCGCATGAAGAAGAAGCTCGACCGCGAAAACATCATCCGTGACGTCCGCGCCAAGCGCTACTTCGAAAAGCCGTGCGAAGAACGCCGCCGCAAGAAGAAAGCCCAGGCGTTCAGCAACATGCTCCGCCAGCGCTACGAAAACATGTAATTCACCGACAACGCAAGGAGACACAACACCATGTCGCAACACGCCAGCTTCAAAAGCGCCGCCGCCGGTTCCTCGAACCGCACCGTGCTCAAACGTTTCGAACGCGTCGATCTGCTCAAGAAACGCGGTCAGTGGTCCGACAAGCGCACGCGCCTGACGAACCTCCCGAAAACCCGCCCGGAAGAATAATCCGCCGCTCCGGTTTTCCGAAAATCCCGTTCCCGCTCCGCGCGGAACGGGATTTTTTCGCGCCCGCCGCGGGCGCCGCGCCGAGAGAAAAACCTTGCTAATCCGAGGCACGGGGATTTCTCTTGAAGCTCTCGTTCTTTCTCAGCCCGAAACCACTCCGCGCGGCGCGAAGGGAATGCCGTGAAAATCGGCGACAGACGCGCTGCGGTGACGAACGACTCGAGCTCCACGCGCGGTCCACAAGGGCGGACCGCGCGGGAACGCCAGTGAAGATCTTGCGGGAACGCTTCCCGGAATCTTTGCGAAGGCGGAGCGCGGGGCGCGGCGGGAACGCCGCACAGTTCGAAGTCCGAATATCTTGCCGCGCGGATTCAAAAAACGCGGCGCGCCGCCGGACGACGCGCCGTTCTTCACGCGAAACAATGAAGTCACAAAAATCCAAACCGCTTGCGGGAGCCTCGTTTTCCGCGGGCATTTCTCTGAAATTCCTCCGCGCCTGCGGAGTCTTGCTGCCGGCGGTCGTCGTCGGCGTCGCCGCCGCGCCCCGCGCGTTCGCGGACGACGTCTCCGAGCCCGCCGCTCCCGCCGCCGAAAAGGCCGCGCCGAGCGCCGAAAAGACGCCGGAAAAAGTCGCCAAACTCCCGACGACCGTCGTCGTCGCTTCCCGCACGGAAGTCGAGCTCGACAAGGTCTCGCCCTCCGTCTCCGTCGTCTCCGGAGAAGAACTCGCCTCGCAGCAGGTCCGCAGCGTCGCCGACGCCCTCGGCCGCGAAGCGGGAATCACGATCTTCGGCGGCGTGAGCACGGGAACGCCGACCTCGCTTTCGATACGCGGCACGAGTTCGCAGCAGACCGTCGTCATGCTCGACGGGCGCCGCATGAACAGCGGCATCTACGGACAGTACGGGCTGAACACGCTCACGACGGACAATCTCGCGAGCGTCCAGATTCTGCGCGGGAGCGCGTCCACGCTCTACGGTTCGGCGGCGATCGGCGGCGCGATCGATCTGCGCACGCGCAACGGGCTCGACTACGACAAGCCGACCGGCTCGATCTGGGGCGAAGGCGGCAGCTGGGGCACGCGCACCTTCGGCGCGGAAATCGCCGGAAACACCGACGGCGTCGAAACCGACCTGCCCTCCGGACTCGGCTTTTCCGCGGGGCTTTCCTATTCCGCCTCCGACGGCTACAACTGGAACAACGACTACGAGCAGACGGCGTTTCTGCCGCGTCTCGACTGGGAGATTTCCGACAAGCTCTCGCTCAATCTCGTCGGGCGCGTTTTCCAAAAGGACTACGGCTGCCCGAATGCGGAGCCTTACAAGAGCTACACCGACCGCGAAAAGGACACGTCGTGGATGATTTCTCCGGAACTCGTCGTCAAGCCGCTTGAAAATCTGCAGGGGAAGATTCTGTATTCGTATTCCGAATACAAGTCTGAAGGCTACGTCGGCGGGCTCGTGGACAACGAGAACAAGGCGCAGCAGGTCTCCATGCAGTGGGATTGGCAGGCGTTCGAAAATCTGCTCGTTTCCGCGGGCTATGATTTCATTCAGGACGACGCGTTCGCGCGCGGCGATCCGGACATGGCGGCTTGGGGCGCGCGCTCCGCGAGCCTGCTGCAGTACAGCAATTCCGTCTGGGCGAACGCGCAGTGGGAACTCGTCAAGGATCTGAAGCTTTCCGCCGGCGTGCGCTACACGGACACGAACAAGTACGGCGACAGGACGACGTACGAGCTCGCGGCGCAGTATCGTTTCGACGCGACGGGAACGAGCGTCTTCGCGAAAATCTCGACGGGCTTCCGTACGCCGAGCTACACGGATCTTTCTCCGAACTGGGGTTATACCGCCGGAGATGACCTCGAAGCGGAGAAATCGACTTCCTACGAAATCGGCGTCAAGCAGGAGCTTTTCGACAAGCAGGTGAACGTCGGCGCGACGCTCTTCCTCATCGACACGAAGGACAAATTCGTCGCGGACTATTCCGTCTATCCGGCGGCTCTCCGCAACATCGACGAGGCGCGTTCGAACGGCGTCGAGCTGACGGCGGAATGGACGCCCGAGTCGGTCGCCGGGCTGCGCGTTTACGGGAACGCCACGTTCCAGGACGCGTGGGACCGCAAGACGGACGAGCGCCTGAAGCTCGTGCCGCAGTTCATGGGAACGCTCGGCGCGGAATGGACGTTCGCGGAAGACTTCACGGTCGGCGCTTCGGGAACGTTCGTCAAGGGACGCGAAGGCGGTCAGCCGACGTGGCCCTACGCGCAGGCGGATATGGGCGACTACTTCGTCGCGCGCGTGTACGGCAGCTGGGTCGTCGCGCGCTACGCGGACGGACGCGAAAAGTTCTCGGTTTTCGGGCGTCTCGAAAACGCGCTCGACCGCGAATACGACGATTACAACATCGGCTACGAAGCTCCCGGATTCGGAGCCTTCGCGGGCGCGAAGCTTTCGTTCTGAGCGCTTCGGCGGCGAAAACGCGAAAGGGACGGGCGAAGCGGCCCGTCCCTTTTTTCGCGCCCGTCCCGCGGCGTTCCCGTCATTTTTTCTTCGCGTAGAAGAAGGCGATCAGCGTTCCCGCGGCGGCGATGAGCGCGGCGAGCGCGACGGCGGCGGCGAAGCCGTGCGCCTGGCTCCGCGGGAACGTCGCGCCCGAGGCGACGCTCTTTTCCGAGACCGCCGAGAGCACGCCGATGAACAGCGCCGGGCCGATGCACGCCGCGACCTGGATGAACGTGCTCAGAATCGCCACGCCGTGCGGGTGCTGTTCCCGCGCGAGGCTGCGCAGCCCCGCCGCCTGCGACGGCGAAAAAATCAGACCCACGCCCGCATAGACCGCGATCGAGCCGATCAGCACGGGAACGAGCGTCGCGAGCCCGCCCAGCGCGCAGGTCGCCGCCTGGCCGACGGCGATCAGCAGAAAGCCCGCCGGGAGCAGCGGCCATTCGCCGACGCGGTCCATGACGCGCCCGCCCACGATCGACGTTCCCGCGTTCACCGCGATCGGCGCGAGCAGCAGCAGTCCCGACGCGAGCGACGTCGTGCCCAGCCCCGCCTCGTAGTAGAGCGGCAGCAGCACGCTCATCGAAAACGTCGTCATCATCGCGACGACGGAGAGCAGACACGCCACGGAAAAGCGCGGGTTGCGCATCGGCGCGAGGTCGAGCACGGGGTTTTTCAGCTTGCCCTGACGCGCGACGAACAGCGCGAGCAGCGCCGCGCCCGCCGCGATGAGCCCGAGCGCGGGAACGGGCTCGGACGCGATCTTCGACAGCCCGTACACGACGAGCGAGAGCCCGCACGCGGAAAACGCGACCGAGAGCAGGTCGAGCCGGATCTTCACCGGCGCGCTCGTGTCGCGGATCAGAAAAATTCCCGCGACGCACAGCGCGAAGATCGCCGCCGACGGCATCAGAAAAATGCTCCGCCAGCCGAACGCCGTGACGAACGCGCCCGCCGCCGCCGGCGCGAGCGCCGGGCCGAGCGTGATCGCGCAGCCGCCGATCGAGATGAACGTGCCCACGCGCGAATGCGGCACGACGGCGAGAATCGTCGTCATCATCAGCGGAATGAAGATGCCCGTGCCCACGGACTGCACGAGCCGCGCCGCGAGCAGCATCCCGAAGTTCGGCGCGAAGATCGCCGCGATCGAGCCGACGCCGAGAAACGCGCAGCCCTCGAAGAACACCTGCCGCAGCGTGAACCGCCGCGAGAAGAACGCCATCACGGGAACGATGACCGCCGTCACCAGCATGTAGCCCGTCACGAGCCACTGCGCCGTTCCCGCGCCGACGGAAAATTCGCCCATGATCCTGACGAGCGCGACGTTGATGAGGTTTTCGTTGAACGCGGCGACGAACGCGCTCCCGTAGAGCACGGCGAGCATCGGCACGACGGCCGTCGGCGCGAGATCTTTGTTTTCGGACATGAATTGATTTTCTGCGTCTTCCGAATCGTTTTTTCGGGACCTCGCGCCGGAAAACGGGAAACGCGCCGCCCGTCAACTGGGCTTACGTCGGACCGCTTCCGACCGCGCGTTGATGTTTTCCTTAAAATTCTAAAACAGGATTTCCCCCGCTCAAGTTTTTTTTGACGGCGGAGACGTTCCCGTCGCCCGTTTCCCGCGTCGAATCCGCATGGAATGCGGAACAAACATAACCCCATGCGGCGACGCCGCTTGGGGATGGGACGCAAAAAGAACACGCGCCTGAAAGGCGCAACTGCTCCGCGGGAACGTCGCGACGGAGACGCCGGACGCCTTGGGCGGTTGCGCCTTTCAGGCGCGGGCGATGAGCGGGGCGTTCCCCCAAGCGCGCGCTTCGCGTCGCGCATGGGGTTATCTTTGTTTCGCCCCGTCGGGGCGCGTTTTCCCCAACCCCTTAACCCTTTAACCTTTAACCCTTTAACCTTTAACCTTTTAACCTTTAACCTTTTTCTGCCCGTTGAGCGCGCGGCAGATTTCGCAGACGTGCCCGTCGCAGCCGCGCGCCGTGCAGTGCTCGCGCCCGTAGAAGATAATCTGCAGGTGAAGTTTGTTCCAGCGTTCCCGCGGAAAAAGCGCCTTGAGGTCGCGCTCGGTCTGCTCGACGTTTTTTCCGGAAGAAAGGCGCCAGCGCGCGGCGAGGCGGTGGATGTGCGTGTCCACGGGAAACGCGGGAACGCCGAACGCCTGCGACATCACGACCGACGCCGTCTTGTGCCCGACGCCGTCGAGCGATTCCAGATCCTCGAAGTTCGCGGGAACGCGGCCGCCGAATTTTTCGACGAGGTCGCGCGAGAGCGACACGAGCGCGCGCGACTTGCGCGGCGAGAGTCCGCAGGGGCGGATGATCGCCTCGACCGTCTCGGGCGCGAGGCGCGCCATCGCCTGCGGCGTGTCCGCGAGCGCGAAGAGCGCGGGCGTCACTTCGTTCACGCGCTTGTCCGTGCACTGCGCGGAAAGCACGACGGCGACGAGCAGCGTGAACGCGTCCCTGTGCCGCAGCGGAATGGGCGTTTCCGGGTAAAGGCGTTCCAGCGTTTCGGCGACGAATCGCGCGCGTTCTTTTTTCGTCATGGCGGGAAGGTGCGGCGTTCAGCGGCGGACCGCCTGAAGGATGCGGATTTCGAGCGGGTTCATGCGGAACGTCATCTTGGCGGCCGCGGGAACGGAGTAGGCCGGAGCCGTCGAGCCCGCCGCGCCGTAAACGTAGACGTCCAAAATCAGATAGCGCGCGTCGGCGGGCTCGGTCGGCGGCAGCTCGAACGCGTCCTCGAGCGAGAAGGAGATTTTCGCCGGCTTGTCGGACGCGTTGCGCAGATAGACGACGCCGTTCCCGCGGTGCCAGCCGGCGAAGGCGTAGGGCGCGGGCGGGTAGCACGGCTTGCCGGCGACCCAGTGCATGTCCGCGAGCGCGGCGGCGTTTTCCCGCGCCCAGACGGACGCGCGCGCGACCGCGTTCCACACGGAGGAGCCGGAAATCCACGTCGCCAGCGAGACCGCCTCGCGCGCCCGCGCGTTCTTCTTCGCGTCGTTGCGCGGGCTCTGGACGTGCTCGAGCGCCCATTCGCGCGATTTCTCGGGATTGTCGTCGAGCATGTGGAAGTCGAGGTAGAGCTCCCGCAGATTGGGACCGAGCGCGAAGTAGGAAAAGATCTCGCGGCGCAGGTCGTTGCCGGCTTCGGCGCAGGTGGCGCCCTGGTAGTGCGTGCCGAGCACGATGCCGTGGTGCATGACGGAGCTGATCGGGTAGAGCGGGGCGCGGGAGCAGACGTTTTCAATCAGCTCGAAGTCGCGGAAGGAGATCCAGCGGTCGCGCGCGTCGCCGATGCCGGAGTTCTGGAAGGCGATGTCCGCGCCGCCGCGCCACGTCGAATCCACGTGATTCAGCCAGAACGGCGAGGGCCAGGTGCCGACCGTCGCGTTGATGAAGATGCCGGGGCGGATTTCGCGGAGCCTGTCGGCGACGTCGAGCAGGCGCAGGAAGTGCTGCGGCGCGTCTTCGCCGATGCGGTCCCACTTGAAGTAGGTCACGCCGTCGTCGAGCACGAGCGAGCGGCATTTTTCGAAGAACCATTTTTCGTAGAGCGGGTCGGCGAGGTCGAACGCGTAGGCGTCTTCGGCGATGCCGCCGAGTTTCTTGCAGGACTTCAGCCGCTCGGGAACGCCGAAGCAGCCGCCCGTCGGCGAAATCCAGATGCCGAATCCCGCGCCGAATTTCGCCGCCTTTTTCGCGAGGCTGCTCAGCCCTTCCGGAAACTTGTCCGCCGCGGGCGCCCAGAGCTCGCGCTCGGGATCGTCCCAGCCGTCGTCGAGCACGAACGCGTCGATCGCAATCTCGCGGCGCGTCACGAGCGCCTCGCCGTAGGCGTCGATGGTCTCGCCGATTTTTTCCGCGCTGGGCGAAAGCTCCAGGTCGTACCAGCCGTCGTAGATCAGGAACGGGCGCGAGGGCGCGGCGCGTTCCCGTTCGAGATAAAAATTGAACGCGCGCCGGCGCTGATGCTTCGGGAAGTATCCGAGCACGGACGAGAGCCGCGTCGGCGCTTCCGTCGCCGCGTCGAAGTCGCAGGGAACGACGATCGCGACCGTTCCCGCGTCCGTTTTCTCGAAGCGGAAATTCGGAAGCTCCGCGCCGCAGAGCACGTCGTTCGCGAGCGCGACCGGCGAGCCTGTCACCTTGCCGACCGATGCGACCGCGCCCGCGTCGGGAACGCGGAACTCGCCGAGACGGACGCCCGTGACGCGGACGCGCGTTTCCGCGGCGTCGGCGGACGCGCGCGCGGCCTCGCTGCGGGAAATCACGAAGCGCTGCGTGAAGTAGGGCGCGTTCCCGCGGAGCTCGACCCGCCAGCGGAGCTCCAGTCCTGTCTCCGCGTTTTCGAAGCGGGCCTCGAGCGCCGCGCCGTCTTCGTCGAGCATGTCCGCGCGGCGCACGGGGCGGCTCGGAGGCGCGTATTTCACGGCGGAAAAGGGCGTGACGCGCGAAAATTCCGCCGTCGTCTTTTTGCCGGCGGCGTCGGTGATTTCGAGCGAGCAGACGTCCGCGAGCGCGGTTTTCGTTCCCGCGAGATCGAAGACCGCGTTTCCGCCGGCGACGCTCAGCGAGACGACGCCGTTCCCGAGCGCCGCGACGTCGCCGTCCGCCGAAAATTCCGTTTTTCCGGGAAAGATTTCCGTTCCCGGCCAGTCCACGGGGAGGGCGCCGACGTGCTCTTCCGCCGCGGGAAGCGGACCTGCGGATCCGCAGAAAATCGAAAACGCGAGCGCGAGCACGGGCAAAGAAATTTTCATGGCGCTATTCAACGCTCCCGCGCCCGCCGCGAAAAGCAAATTTTTCGGAGCGGCTTCCGTTTTGCCGGATCAATGACGCGAATGAAGCGTCAGATTTGTTTCGGGAGAGGATTTTTCCAAGGATTTCAGAAGCTCGGCGTCCTCGGGAAGGCGGTCGCGGACGAACTGCGCGCCGGAGAAGTTGAGAATGACGCGCTTTTCGTGAAAATTCATCGAATACCCAGCGCCGCACACGGAGATTCCGGGCGAAATCCCTGATTCTCCCGCGCGTCGAGTTTCTGCTTTTCCCGCGCGAAAAAACGGATTAGTCTCGCGGACATGAAAACTTCATTCTTCGCCCCAGGAAAACGTTCCGCCTTCACGCTCGTCGAAGTGCTCGTCGTCGTCGCCGTCATCGCCGTGCTCGCGTCCGTCACGGTCGGGCTGCTCGGCCCCGTGCAGACCGCGATTCTGACGGCGAACGCGAAGACGCAGCGCGACAAGCTCACGCTCGCGCTGAGTCAGTTCAAGGACACGTACGGCGAATTCCCGATGGCGGAGGGCGAAGGCTCCGACAGCGAATGGCAGCAGCTGCTCGTCGATTCTCTGCGCGGCGACAAGATTCTCGTCCGCCGCAAAGGGCAGATGCTGGTGGTCGACTATACGGACGGGCGCTCCGGAGCGGAGAAACGCCCGTTCCTGAGCTTGGTGGATTTCACGCTCGACGACGAGAACGTCGAGAACGCGACGCAGATTCTCGATCCGTGGGACAATCCGTGGTGCTACCGTTACAACTATATTTCCGGCGGCAAGCCCGGTAAGGAGTGGAACGGCACGACGTTCCTGCTGATTTCCGCCGGTCCGGAATACAACGATCCTGTCGAGGACGAGGATTATTTCGTCGGCGACATGGAAAAGACGGGCATGCCGGAGCTCAATTCCGACGGTTCGGACTACTATTTCTCCGACGCGCGCGCGGACAACATCGCTAACTTCGGCGAGCAGTAAGAACGCGTTTTCAGCCGCGGAAATCTTCACGGAAGAGCTTCGGAACGACGGAGAATCGGCGGGGCGTTCCCGCCATTCTCCGCTTTTCATTTTGCGGTTTCCGTGGTCAAATATGCGTCCAATGACGATGCGACGACGAGGACTCTTCATTTCCTTCGAGGGCGGCGAGGGCGCCGGCAAGACGACGCAGATCGAGCGCCTTGCGGCGTTTCTGCGCGCGCGCGGCCGCGAGACGCTGCTCACGCGCGAGCCGGGCGGCACCGCGCTCGGCGAGGACGTGCGCAGAATCCTGAAGTTCGCGGACTACGGCGACGCGCTCGCGCCCGAGACCGAGGCGCTGCTTTTTTCCGCCGCGCGCGCGCAGCTCGTCCGCGAGGTCGTCGTTCCCGCGCTCGAGCGCGGCGCGTGCGTGATCTCCGACCGCTTCACGGATTCGTCCGTCGCGTATCAGGGCGCGGGGCGCGCGCTCGGCGTGCCCGAAATCGTCTCCGTCAACGCGTTCGCGACGGGCGGGCTCGAGCCGGACTGGACGGTGCTGCTCGATCTGGAGCCCGAGGCCGGGTTCGCCCGCGTGCGTTCCCGCGCCTCCGAGGACGCGGGCGGGAAGACCGACCGCATGGAGACGATGCGCCTCGATTTTTACCGCCGCGTCCGCGAAGCCTATCTCGCGCTCGCCGCGCAGTTTCCGCGCCGCATTTCCGTCGTTCCCGCCGACGCGGACGCCGACGCGATTTCGGAGAAGATCCGCCGTGAGTTCCTCGAACGCTTCGAATGATTCCGCCGCCGGTTCCGCGGGGAAGATTTCTCTGCGCGGCGTGCGCGAGCACAATCTCAAGAACGTCTCGCTCGACTTGCCGCACGGCGCGCTCACCGTGTTCACCGGCGTTTCCGGCTCGGGAAAATCCTCGCTCGCGTTCGACGTGATCTTCGCCGAAGGCCAGCGCCGCTTCATGGAGTGCATGAGCGCCTACGCGCGCCAGTTCGTCGAGCAGATGCCGCGCCCCGACGCCGACGCGCTCGACGGCCTTCCGCCGACCGTCGCCATCGAGCAGCGCCTCACGCGCGGGAGCGCGAAGTCCACCGTCGCGACCGTCACCGAAGTCGCGCAGTATCTGCGCCTGCTGTTCGCGCGCATCGGCGTCATGCACAATCCGGCGACGGGCTCGCCGCTCGTCGCGGGCACGCAGGAACGCGTGCTCGAGCGCGTGCTCGCCGCCGCGAAAAAGGCGAAGCGCACGGGTTCGCTGCTGCTCGCGGCGCCGCTCGTGCGCAACCGCAAGGGGCACCACCGCCCGCTCGCGGAATGGGCGTTCGAGCACGGCTACACGCGCCTGCGCGCGGACGGCGAGCTCGTCCCGACCGCGAATTTCAAGCCGCTCGACCGCTACCGCGAGCACGACGTCGAGGTCGTCGTCGCGGCGTTCCCGTCGCCGGATTTCGACGCGAAAAAATCCGTCGCCGAAGCCCTGCGCGTCGGCAAGGGCGTGTGCGTGCTGCTGGATTCGCGCGGGCGCGCGCTCGAATGGCTTTCGCGGGAACGCGTCGATCCGCGGACGGGCGAATCGTTCCCGGAGCTGGATCCGAAGAATTTTTCGTGGAATTCGCCGCGCGGCTGGTGTCCGGAGTGCCGCGGGCACGGGCGCGTCGTCGAGAGCTGGGGCGCGGAGGAGGGCGCGCTGAACGACGACGCGCTCGCCGACAAGGTGTCGAAAAAAATCTGCCCCGCGTGCGGCGGCGCGCGGCTCAATCCGCTCGCGCGCGCGGTGCGGATTTTCGCGGACGCGGAATGCGGCGCGGGAACGTCCTTCTCGCTGCCGGAGCTGCTCGCGCTCCCGCCCGCGAAGCTGCTCGACGTGCTGGAGCATCTCCGGCTGAACGCGCGCGAAAAGGCGATCGCCGCGCGCATCGTGCCCGAGGTGCGTTCCCGCCTGCGTTTTCTCGACGGCGTCGGGCTGGGCTACCTCACGCTCGAACGCGCGAGCGACACGCTCTCCGGCGGCGAGGCGCAGCGCATCCGCCTCGCGGCGCAGCTCGGCTCGAATCTTTCCGGCGCGCTCTACGTGCTCGACGAGCCGAGCATCGGCCTGCATCCGCGCGACAATGCGCGCCTCATCGAATCGCTGAAGAATCTGCGCGACCGCGGAAACACCGTCCTCGTCGTCGAGCACGACGAAGACACGATGCGCGCGGCGGACAACGTCGTCGATCTCGGTCCGGGCTCGGGCGCGCAGGGCGGCGAAATCCTTTTTTCCGGTCCGCCGAAAAGACTTGAGCGCGCGCTCGCGGGGAAAAATTCGCTCACGGCGAAATTCCTGCGCGAAGGCATCGCGCACCCGATGCGCGGCTCGCGGCGTCCCGTTCCCGCGCGCGGCGGCGAGTTCGTCGAGCTGCGCGGCGCGCGCCTGCGCAACCTGAAGAACGTGAACGTGAAGTTCGCCGTCGCGCGGCTCAACGTCGTGTGCGGCGTTTCCGGCGCGGGCAAGTCCACGCTCGTGTCCGACCTGCTCGCGCCCGCGCTCGCGTTCGCCGTCGCGAAGAAGCTCGACGTGCTCGACGGCGCGCGCGCCCTGCGGGAACACGTGATCGACGACGATTCCGGCGCGCCCGCGTTCCGCGAACTGCGCGGCGGGAAGTTCTTCCGCCGGCTCGTCGTCGTCGATCAGGAGCCGATAGGCAAGACTTCGCGCTCCACGCCCGCGACCTACATCGGCGCGTTCGACATCATCCGGCAGGTCTTCGCGGAGCTGCCCGAGTCGCGCATGCGCGGCTTCTCCGCAGGTTTTTTCTCCTTCAACACGAAGGGCGGGCGCTGCGAGACCTGCGCGGGCGCGGGGCGCGTGAAGCTCGAAATGAACTTCATGCCCGACGCCAGCGTCCTCTGCGAGGACTGCGCGGGAACGCGCTACTCCTCCGCCGTCGCCGACGTGCGCTGGAACGGAAAAAACATCGCCGACGTGCTCGCGATGACGTTCGCCGAGGCGGCGGAATTTTTCGCGTTTCACAAAAAGCTGCAGGAAATCTGCGCGCTCATGGTCGAGTGCGGGCTGGGCTACCTCACGCTCGGGCAGAGCTCGCCGACGCTTTCCGGCGGCGAATCGCAGCGGCTCAAGCTCGTGAGCGAGCTCGTCGGCGCGCTTCCGTCGTGGCGGGAACGCATGGGCAGGACGCCCGCGGGAACGCCGCGCAAAAACTGCTACATTCTCGAAGAACCGACGATCGGGCTGCACCAGGCGGACTGCGAGAAACTCCTCCTGCTGCTGCACCGCCTCGCGGACGAAGGGCACACGGTGATCGTCGTCGAACACCATCTCGACGTGCTCGCGGAGGCGGACCGCATCGTCGAAATCGGTCCCGACGGCGGGAACGCGGGCGGCCGCGTCGTGTACCAGGGCGACGTTCCCGGCCTCGCCGCGCTCCCGCCCGAGCTCTCTCCCACCGCGCCCTTCCTCGCGCGCTTCGTGCGCTGAAGGAGGCTCCCGCGGCTTTCCCTTACAGGAACTGCGCGATCCAGCGGGCGGCGTCGAGGTCGCCGGGGCGGGGGCGGAGCAGGGCGTGCAGCTCGTCGCAGTCGGCGCGCATGCGCGCGAGCACGGCGGGATTGTCGAAGCACGCCGAAAGGCGCGCCGCGAGCGCGTCCGGCGTCGCCTCGCCCTGCAGAAATTCGGGATAGACGACGCGGTCGAGCAGAATGTTCGCCATGCCGAGATACTTCACCTTGTCGCCGACGAGCGCGCGGCCGACCGCCCACGTGAGCGGGTTGGCCTTGTAGAGAATCGCGCCGGGAACGCCCGCGAGCGAGCAGGTGCGCGACATCGTGCCCGAGCTCATGAGCACGGCGCTTGCGGGCTGCTGCGTTTCGGCGACGTCGTCCACGGGAACGAGCTCGACGCTGCGCGCGGCGGGGCTTTTCCCGCGGAGCTCGCGGAGAATGCTCAGCACGGGCTCGCCGGGGTGGAGCACGACGGCGCGTCTGTCCGGGTGCGAGGCGTGGAATTTTTCCCACGCGGCGAGGAGCACCGGAAAGATGCGCGCGACGGGCTTCGGGCGGCTGCCCGGGAGCAGGAGCACGGGCGCGTCCGCGGCGTATTTCACGGGCAGCCGGTAGTCCGGCTCGGCGAAGGGATCGCCGACGAAGCGGACGTCGAGGCTCGTGTCCGCGTAGCATTTCAGCTCGAAGGGGAAGAGCGCGCCGAGCGAATCGACGAGCCGCTCCAGCTTGAAGCGCCGCTTCGCCTTCCACGCCCAAATCTGCGGCGAGACGTAGTGGAGCACGACGACGTCGCCGCCGCCCTTGCGCGAAATGCCTTCCTTCTTCATCGCGTCGGCGAGGCGCAGATTCATGCCGGGAAAATCGACGAAGCAGACGACGCGCGGGCGGTGTTCCCGGATCCACGCGAGGATTTTTTTGAACAGCGCGGAATAGAACGAAAAATTGGAGAGCACCTCGACGAGGCCGACGGCGGAAAACGTCGTCATGTCGAAGAGCAGACGCGCGCCCGCGCGGCGCATGTCGTGCCCGCCGAACGCCTCGATCTTGAGCCCGGGGCGCGCCGCGAGCAGGCGGCGTATGGCGAGGGCGGCGAGCTCGTCGCCGGAATGTTCGCCCGCGACGAAAAGGACGTCGGGGCGTCCGGGTTTTTCCGGCGGCGGGAACGCGGCGGGCAGGTCGGGCATGGATTTCTTCATGGGCGGGAACGGAATTTTTCGGCGGAAAGGAGTCGGGCAAGAGGGATTCGAACCCACGACCCTCTGCTCCCAAAGCAGATGCGCTACCAGACTGCGCTATTGCCCGAAACTGTCGCGAAAGCATCGTTTTTTATTGCCCCGCGTGTCAACAACATATTCCATTCGGGGTTTACCGAAAATCATTTCAGAAAAAGGATTATCGACTATGGAAGATTCTTCAATGGACACGGGCTTCGACGCTCCGGCGGATCTCAAAATCCCGATCGGACTCGGGATTCTCGGCATCATCGTCGGCGGGCTGGCGCTGATCATCGCCTTCGTCGATCGCGGCAAGGTCTCCCGCTTCACCGAAAAGGTGGACGCGGACATCGAGGACGTGCGCGCGACCGTGAACAAGACCGCCGCCGGGCAGGACGCCGGCGGAAACGCGAAGGAAGTCGCCGAGCTGCGCCGCGAGCTCGAGGCGCTCCGCGCGCAGGTCGCCGCGAGCTTCGAATCCGTCAACGCCAACCACGAGACGCTCGCGCAGACGGTGGAATCGCTGAGCCGCCGCCGCGGAGCCGCGCCCGCCGCCGACGGGAACGCGCCGCGCGGAAACGCCGCCGCCCAGCAGCCGCAGCAGCGCGCTTCGACGGAGACGCCCGCCGCCGCCGCGACCGGCGAATACAAGATCGAGCCCGGCGACAATTTCTGGAAGATCGCGAAGAAGTTCGGCTGCAAGGTCGCGGACCTCGAGGCGCTGAATCCGGACGTCGATTCCTCGCGTCTCCGCGTCGGCCAGAAGATCAAGGTTCCCGCGAAGTGATTTCGCGTTCCCGCCGCGCGCCATGAAAACGCCTTCCCGCTGGATCGTCGACAGAGAGGAGCTCTGGTCGGACTGCAAGGTCTTCAGGGTCTTCCGCGAGCACGACCGCCATCCGATCGACGGGCGCGAGGGCGATTTCTTCGTCGCGCACGCGCCCGCGTGGGTGACGTGCGTCTGCGTGACGGCGGAGGGGCGCTTCCTCGTCGAACAGCAGTACCGCTACGGCGTGCGCGACCTGTCGTGGGAGTTTCCCGGCGGCGTCGTCGAGCCGGGCGAAGACCCGCTCACGGCGGGACCGCGGGAAGTGCTGGAGGAGACCGGCTACGCGGGCGACGCGCCCGTGCTGCTGGGGCGGCTTTCGGCGAATCCGGCGATTTTCAACAATTACTGCAGCATCGTGCTCATCCGCAACTGTCGCAAGGTGGCGGAAATCTCGCCGGACGCGAACGAGGAGATTCTCGTGCGCGAAATCGAGCCCGAGGCGCTTCCGGAGCTCGCGCGCTCCGGCGCCATGCACCACGCCATCATGACGGCGGCGCTCGGCGAAATCTATCTGCACTGTCCGGAACTGCTCCGCCCCCGCGCCTCGTGAGGCTTCCGGGGGAGAACGCGGCGTCCCCGCCGCGTCTTCGGGCGTGCGCGTTCGCGGCGCAAAAATTTGTTTGAGATTGCGGACTGCTTTCCGTTTAATACGGACTTTCGCTATGTTCAACATTCTCCTTTTCACAGCGGCGTTGGTGCTGTTCTTCGTGTGCGCGCTCGTCGTGCTTTTCGTGCTGATGCAGCGCCCGAGCGCGAACGCGGGCATGGGCTCCGCGCTCGGCGGCGCGACTTCCGAAAGCGTCTTCGGCGGGGAAGCCGCCGGCGTGCTTTCCAAGGCGACGGTGATCTTCATCACGCTTTTCTTCCTGCTCTGCGCGGGCCTTTATTTCGGCTTCATCGCGAAGGCGTCCCGCGGCGACGTCGCCGAATCGCTGAAGATGGAGACGGCCGTTCCCGCCGCGCCCGCGGCGCTCGTGACGACCGATGCGGAACCCGTCGCGGAACCTGCGGCGCAGCCCGCGCCCGTGCAGGAAAGCGTTCCCGTGCAGGAAAGCGCTCCCGTGCAGCAGGACGCGCAGCCGGTCGGGGATGTTCCCGCGCAGCAATAAATTTTTTCTGTAAATCGTCATGAGCTGGGAAATTTTCAAACAGAACTACATCGAGTTCGACGCGCTGAAATTCGCGATCGACCTCAGCCGCGTCGGTTTCCCGAAGGATTACGTCGAGGAAGCCGCGCCGATGCTCGCCAAGGCGTTCGACGCGATGGCGGAGCTCGAAAAGGGCGTGATCGCCAATCCGGACGAAAACCGCATGGTCGGGCACTACTGGCTGCGCGCGCCGCAGCTCGCGCCGACGGCGGAGCTCGCCGTCGAAATCGCGGGAACGACCGACCGCATCGAAGCCTTCGCGAAGAAGATTCATTCGGGCGAAATCCGCGGGAGCGCCGGCGCGTTCAGAAATCTGCTCTGCGTCGGCATCGGCGGGAGCGCGCTCGGGCCGCAGTTCGTCGCCTCCGCGCTCGGCATGCCCGGCAAGGACAAGATGAAAGTGTATTTTCTCGACAACACGGACGCGGACGGCTTCGACATCGTCTTCGCGGAGCTTGAAGGCAAGCTCGGCGAGACACTCTGCGTCGTGACGTCGAAATCCGGCAGCACGCCGGAACCGCGCAACGCGATGATAGAGACCGAAGCCCGCTACAAGGCGGCGGGACTGGATTTCGCGAAGCACGCCGTCGCCGTGACGGGCTCGGGCTCGCAGCTCGACAGGACGGCGCAGGCGCAGGGCTTCATCGAACGTTTCCCGATGTGGGACTGGGTCGGCGGACGCACGAGCGAAACGGCGGCGGTCGGGCTCCTGCCCGCCGCGCTGCAGGGGCTGGACATCCGCGAACTGCTCGCGGGAGCGGCCGCGATGGACGCGCAGACGCGTTCCCGCGACGCGCGCTCGAATCCCTCCGCGCTGCTCGCGCTCGCCTGGTATTTCCTCACCGACGGCAAGGGCGCCAAGGACATGGTGATTCTGCCTTACAAGGACCGCCTCCTGCTCTTCGCGCGCTACCTGCAGCAGCTCATCATGGAGTCGCTCGGCAAGGAAAAGGATCTCGCCGGGAACGTCGTCAACCAGGGCATTTCCGTGTACGGGAACAAGGGTTCGACCGACCAGCACGCCTACATTCAGCAGCTGCGCGAGGGCGTGCCGAACTTTTTCGCGACGTTCATCGAGGTGCTCCGCGACCGCGCGGGAACGAGCGTCGAAGTCGATCCCGGCGTGCGCGCGGGCGACTATCTCGAAGGCTTCCTGCTCGGAACGCGCGAGGCGCTCACGGAAAAGGGACGCGCCTCGGTCACGCTGACCGTAGAGGACGTGACGCCGCGCAGCGTCGGCGCGCTCATCGCGCTGTTCGAGCGCGCGGTCGGCTTCTACGCGACGTTCATCGGCATCAACGCCTACCACCAGCCCGGCGTCGAGGCCGGCAAGAAGGCTGCGGCGGGCATTCTGAAGCTGCAGGTGCGCATCGTCGAATTTCTGAAGGCGCACGCGTCGGAAAAATTCACGGCGGAAGAGCTCTCCGAAAAATTAGAGCTTGAAAACCGCACGGAATTAGTGTTCAAAATCTGTCAACACTTGGCGGCGAGCCCGTCCTGCGCGGTTTCCCGTCAGGTCGCGACCCCCGCCCATTGCTCAACTTTCAATTACAATCAATAAACCCCCATGAACAACAAAGTTTCTATTATTCTCCGCGCACTCGCGATTGTTCTTTCGGCCGCCGCCGTCGCGCTGTTCGTCCTCATCCGAGGCGAGATGCAGAATGCGGTCGAAAAGACCAAGCCGCTCGTTCAGGTCGCCAAGACCTCCGAAGAGCCTTTCGACTACAAGAACCTCGCCAAGCCCGTCGATCTGAAGGCGGCGATGGAGATCGTCTCTCCTGCCTGCAAGGAAATCGAAAAGCGCCGCGAACAGAAACGTGCGGACGATGCGACCATCGCCGGACAGAAGGCGACGATCGCCGCGCGCGACGCCACGATCGACGGTCTGAACGCCGACATCGACGCGAAGAACACCGAGATCGCCGAGCTGACGCGCGCCCGCGACGAGCTCGAAGGCAAGAAGTCGCAGCTTGAATCTCAGCTCGCTTCCGCCGAGGCGACGCTCCGCGCCGAAAAGGAAAACACGGCGCGCCTCAATCAGCGCATCGCGAACATGAAGACGATGGAGGAATACAACGCGCGCCTCGACGAGATCGCCGACCTCCAGAAGAAGATGGAGAACGGGCAGAACCGCTACACGAAGTTCCGCCACTTCGCGAAGGCGAAAGGCGTTTCGTTCTCGGACGAGGAATATCCGTCCGCCCTTTACGCCGCGTCCGGTCTCACGGGCCCGGTCATCGAGTTCGCGGAACCCTACGTCGCGACGACCGTCTATTCGATCGACGTCCGCCGCGGTCTGATGGTGCTTTCCGTCGGCACGAGCGAATCCTACATCTCCGTCGGCAGATACTACAACGTCGAAGTCAACGGCGTGAACGTCGGGCAGATTCAGATTGCGGACGCGCAGCCGTCCAACGTCATCGCGCGCATCCTGCCGAAATCCGACATGTCCGCGATTTCCGCCGGGACGAACGTCCGTCTGATTCCGTTCGTCACGAAACGCTGACGCGCCTGCAGCGATGAGAATTTTTCTTTCGCTTTTCACTCTCGCGGGTCTTTTCGGACTCGCCGCGTGCACGGAGACGCCTCCGCCGGAAGATTCCAATCTGCCGGCGAGCGGCGCGCCTCAGGCGTGGGAAAATTCCATGCCGGGCATGGGCGGCATGACGCCGCAGGACCGCTGAGCGCGTTCGGCTTCCGAAGAAAATCCTTCCGCTTCCGCGGAAGGATTTTTTTGTGTCCGGAAGGCGATTCGATCCGACGGGAGGCCAAGGAAATTTTTTACGGGAACGCGGAGCAGGGAGCCCGCCTTGCCCGCCGTCGGAATCCGCAGGCTCGAGCGTCTTGTTTCTTGCCTTCTTTTTTTATATCAATGAATCTTGATATGAAAATACAATCTTGCGTTCCCGGGCTTCCTCGGGCAGACTTCGCGGCATCATGAAATCCTACACTTTCACATCCGAATCCGTCGGCGCCGGGCATCCGGACAAAGTTGCCGACCTGATTTCCGATTCGATTCTGGACGCGTGCCTCGCGCAGGATCCGCGTTCCCGCGTCGCCTGCGAGACGCTGGTGAAGGACGACCGCGTCGTGCTCGCGGGCGAAATCACGACGCGCGCGAAGGTGGATTACGAGGCCGTCGCGCGCGCCGCGATCCGCGAAATCGGCTACGTGGACAGCCGCGCCGATGACGTGTTTCAGGCGGGAACGGCGAAGGTGCTCAATCTCATCGGCACGCAGTCGCCCGACATCGCGCAGGGCGTGGACGCCGCCGCCGCGGAAGGCAAAAGCTCCGCGGAGCAGGGCGCCGGAGACCAGGGAATCATGTTCGGCTTCGCGACGGACGAGACGCCGGAGCTCATGCCCGCGCCCGTCATGTTCGCGCACAGGATTCTGCGCGCGCTGGAGGCTGTCCGCAAGAACGCCGCGCGCGCGGAGTCGGCGTGGCTTCGCCCGGACTGCAAGTCGCAGGTCGCCGTGCGCTACGAGAACGGCGTTCCCGCGCGCATCGAGAACGTCGTGCTTTCCACGCAGCACACGGAAGACGTGGACTGCGCTGCGATCCGTGCCTTCGGCGAGGCGCTGATCCGCGAAACGCTTCCGGCGGAGCTGATCGACGCGGAAACGCGCTTCTTCATCAACCCGACGGGCAAGTTCGTCGTCGGCGGGCCGCACGGCGACGCCGGACTGACGGGCCGCAAGATCATCGTGGACACCTACGGAGGCGCCGGGCGCCACGGCGGAGGCGCGTTTTCGGGCAAGGATCCGTCCAAGGTGGACCGTTCCGCCGCCTACATGTGCCGCTGGGTCGCCAAGAACGTCGTCGCCGCGAAGCTCGCGCGCCGCGTCGAGCTCCAGGTCTCCTACGCCATCGGCGAGCCGAATCCGACGAGCGTCTACGTGAACACGTTCGGCACGGGCGCGGCGGAGGACGCGCGCATCGCCGCCGCCGTCCGCGAAGTCTTTTCGTTCAAGCCCGCGGACATCATCGCCCGCCTCGATCTGCTGCGTCCGATCTACGCGAAGACGACGAACTACGGACACTTCACGAAGGCGAATCTGCCGTGGGAAAAGACGGACTGCGTCGACGCGCTCCGCGCCGCGATGAAATGAAAAAAATGCTTGCCAGCTGATTTCTTTGCGGCAAGAATGCCGAGCATTAAAAGCTTTGCTAAGCAATTAGCGAATAGAGTAGATAGAGAAGTTAGAGTTAGTCAGTAGAGATAAGAGAAAGGCCGGGCATCCCCGTGAGGGGATGCCCGGTTCCTTTTTCACGTTTTTTTCGAGACAGCGTCCGGTCTTTTTTTCCGTTTTCCATTTTTCTTTTTCCGTTCTAAGCTCTCCCGCATGGAGGCTCAGAATCCGAACGAGATTTTCGACGTCGTCGACGCCGCCGACCGCGTGATCGGGCGTGCGACGCGCGCCGAGGTGCATGCGCGGAAGCTCTTCCACCGCGCCGTGCACGTCTTCGTGTTCACGCCCGGCGGCTCGCTGATTCTGCAGAAACGCTCGCTCGCGAAAGACACCTGCCCGGGGCTGCTTTCGTCGTCGTGCGCGGGGCACGTGGACGCCGGCGAATCCTACGACGCAGCCGTCGAGCGCGAGCTGACGGAGGAGCTCGGCGTGCGCGTTCCCGCGGGTCGGCTTGCGTTCGTCGGCACGCAGACGCCGAGCGAGGCGAACGGCTTCGAGTTCGTCCGCGTCTATGCGCTGCGAGGCTTCACGGGAACGCTGCGTCCGAATCCCGCCGAGATCGACGCGCTTGAGATTTTTTCGCGTGCGCGCCTCGACGCCGCCGTCGCCGCCGGGCCGGAGCGTTTCGCGCCGTCGTTCGTCGCGGTGCTGAAAGATTTTTTCGGGAAGGGCGATGGACGCTGAAGACGGCTTCGATCTGCGCCTTCCGGCGAGCACGCGCGTCGTGCGCGTCCGCCTCGCGCGTTCCTCGCGCGCACGGCGCATGACGCTGCGCGTGCAGCCCGACGGCGCCGTCTCCGTAACGATTCCCGCAGGAACGCGCGGCGACGTCCTCGAAAAGGCGCGCCTCTTCGCGCTGAAGAATCTCGACTGGATCGACCGCCGGCTCGCGTCCGCCGAAGCCCGCGACGCGGATTTTCCGCGGACGCTTTCCGAATACCTGCGGGAACGCCCGACAATCTTCGCGGACGCGAAGCCGCTGACGGTCGAAATCTCCTTCACGACGGCGCGGCCGTTCTTCGTGCTGCGCCCGTGGGAGGACGTCGTTCCCGTCTACGTGCGCGCGGCGAGCGCGGACGCGGATCTGCGCGCGGCGCTCGCGGGCATGGCGAAGGCGCTGCTGCCGCCGCGCGTGCGCGCGCTCGCGGAAAGCCGCGGCGTCTCCGTCGGCGCGATTTCCGTGCGCGACCAGCGTTCCCGCTGGGGCTCGTGCACGACGCGCGGCGATCTGTCGCTGAACTGGCGCCTCGTCCTGCTCCCGCCGGAAATCCGCGACCACGTGCTGCTCCACGAGCTCGCGCATCGGCGGCACATGGATCATTCCGACGATTTCTGGGACCAGCTTTACGCCTGGGATCCGCAGACCGCCGCGCACGACAGGGCGCTCACCGCCGAATGGTCGCGCCTCTTGCGCCTGTGAGACGCGTTTCCGTCCGTAAGGGCGTTTTCCTCTTTGACGCTGCGGGAGGGCTTCGGTAGATTTTGGAGCATGAAATCGTTCAAGCCCCTTTCCTTTTCGCTGTTCGCCGCCTGCGTGTTCGCGGGAACGCTCGCGGCGGAACCCGTGAAGTATTCGCAGCGCGAGACGTTCGACTTCGGCTGGAAGTTCGCCAAGTTCGGCGGGCACGCCGACTGCCTCGCACCGAACGATCCCGGCGCCGACGCCGCCAAGCCCGGTTATTCCGACGGCAAATGGCGCAAGCTCGACCTGCCGCACGACTGGGGCGTGGAGAGCCGCTTTCTGCCGCAGCTGCCGAACCAGACCGCTTCGCTCCCGTGGAACGCCGTCGGCTGGTACCGCAAGGAGTTCAGCGTTCCCGCCAAATCCAAGGGCAACCGTTTTTATCTCGATTTCGACGGCGTGATGATGACGCCGCAGGTGTACGTCAACGGCAAGCTCGCGGGCGAGTGGAAATACGGCTACAACTCGTTCCGCGTGGACATCACGGACTTCCTCAAATTCGGCGGCACGAACGTCGTCGCCGTGCGCGCGGAAAACCTGCCGAACTCCACGCGCTGGTATCCCGGCGCGGGCATTTACCGCCACACGTGGATCACGGAGTCGAATCCCGTGCACATCGAGAATTGGGGAGTCTTCGTGACGACGCCGAAGATCGACGGGCTGCCGAAGATCAACGACAAGAAGCCGCCGAAGGAGCTCAAGGCGAGCAGCGCGAAGATCGCGACCGCGACGACCGTCGTCAACAAATCCTCGGCGCCGGCGAAGGTCGAAGTGCTGCAGGAGATCTATCCGCTCGGGGGCGCGAAGGCGCCGCTCGCGTCGCGTCAGTCTTCGGCGAAAACCGTTCCCGCGGGCGAGTCCGCGACGATCGACGTCGAGACGACGCTTTCGTCGCCGAAGCTCTGGGACGTGGTCGCGCCGTCGCTCTACGTGTTGCGCACGACGATTCTGCTCGACGGGCAGATGACCGACCGCAAGGACACCGTCTTCGGCGTGCGCAAGGCGGAATGGAAGACCGACGGATTCTTTCTGAACGGCCGCCGCGTGCAGATCCGCGGCGTGTGCCAGCACCATGACCTCGGGCCGC
This sequence comes from Candidatus Spyradosoma sp., assembly GCA_051884495.1. GTDB lineage: Bacteria > Verrucomicrobiota > Verrucomicrobiia > Opitutales > UBA953 > Spyradosoma. Next base: position 60,593 of record JBJEVQ010000009.1, on the reverse strand, counting down.
TCGGCGGCGCCGTGCACAAGCGCGCGATCGAACGTCAGATCGAGGTGCTGAAGAGCTTCGGCACGAATTCCATCCGTACCTCGCACAACCCGCCCGCGCCCGAGCTGCTCGACCTCTGCGACCGCATGGGCATTCTCGTGGACGCGGAGCTTTTCGACTGCTGGAAATACACGAAGGAAGGCAAGGCGAACGGCTACAATCTCTTTTGGAACGAATGGCGCGAGCGCGACGTGCGCAATTTCGTGCTGCGCGACCGCAACCACCCGAGCGTGATCGCGTGGTCCGCCGGCAACGAAATCGAAGAGCAGGGCGCGCGCGACGGCAGGGAGATCGCGCGGGAACTCGTCGCGCTCTTCAAGAAATACGACGCGACGCGCCCCGTCACCGTCGGCTGCAACGACCTCAGCGCGTCGTGGAACGGCTTCGGCAAGGAGTTCGACGTGTACGGCTTCAACTACAAGCCGAACAACTACAAGGATTTCGCGAACAAGAACAAGCAGCCTTTCGTCGCTTCGGAAACGGCCTCGTGCGTGAGCACGCGCGGCTTCTACTCGTTTCCAGCGGACGACAATTTCGAACCGTTCTGGAAACGCAATTTCTGCGACAACATCGCGACGTGCCAGGTGAGCGACTACGGGCTCTACGCGCCCGGCTGGTCGTATGCGCCCGACGTCGAGTTCGGCGCGCTTGAGGACGAGCCGCGCTGCGCGGGCGAATACGTGTGGACGGGCTTCGATTACCTCGGCGAACCCACGCCGTGGAACCTCGGCCGCAAGCCGGAAAACGATTTCCGCGACGCGCCCGCGAAGGATCTCGAAAAGATGAAGGCGGAGATGGAGGCGCTCAAGCGGCAGGGCTCGCCCGCGCGCTCGTCGTATTTCGGCATCGTCGATCTGTGCGGCTTCTGGAAGGACCGCACGTACATCTACCGCGCGCACTGGATTCCCGACAAGCCGATGGCGCACATCCTGCCGCACTGGAACTGGAAAGGCCTGCGCGAGGGCAAGACGACGCCCGTCTTCGTGTACACGAACGGCGACAAGGCGGAGCTTTTTCTGAACGGAAAATCTCTCGGCAAGCGCGAGAAAAAGCCCGGCGCGCCGCTCTCCGGAAAAGACATGAACGGCGACCAGCGGGAACGCTTCCGTCTCACGTGGATGAACGTGAAGTACGAGCCGGGCACGCTCAAGGTCGTCGCCTACAAAAACGGCAAAAAGTGGGCGGAGGACGTCGTCGAGACCACGGACGCGCCCGCGAAGTTCACCGCCGAGGCGGACCGTACGGAAATTCTCGGCGACGGGCGCGATCTTTCCTACGTGAAGATCGCGGTCACGGACGCGAAAGGGCGCGTCGTGCCGACGGCGTCGAACAAGTTCAAGTTCTCGGTGACGGGTCCGGCGGAAATCGTCGGCGTGTGCAACGGTTCGCAGACTGACCACGATTCGATGAAGGGCACGGAGCTGAAGGCGTTCAACGGACTCGTGCAGGTGATTCTGCGCTCGAAGCGCGATTCGTCGGGCAAGGCGACACTGAAGATTTCCGGCGAGAAAATCGGCACGCAGACGCTCGACGTCACCGTGAAGAAACCGACCGCGCGCCAGCTCAAGACCAACACCTGAGCGCGCGCGGCGCGTTCGCGCGGGCAGTCGCTGCAGCGGGCGAAAGGCGCGAAAAAAGTTTGAACGAACGTTCGGTAAGTATAAAATCGTCTTTCATGAATCTGATTCAAAAGCATCGGAGCGCGATTGCGGACGCCGCCCTCTTCATCGGTTGCGTCATGGGGACGGCGCTTGTCGCGAATCTGACGCTCTGGGCTGATCTGCGCCTCGGCATCATCCGCAGCGAAATGTCGTTCACCGAGAACACGCAGCTGCTTTTCGTCGCGCTCACGATCTTCACGTTCGTCCGCTTCATGCGGGAGCGGCCGGAGTTCCGGCACGCGTGCGCGCTCGTCGTAGGCTTTTTCTGCGTGATCTTCATCCGCGAATGCGACGGCTATCTGGACGCCGTCGTGCACGGCTTCTGGGTCGTTCCCGCGCTGTGCGCGACGGCGGTAGCGTTGTTTTTCGGTCTGCGTGACCGGCGCGCCTGCCTGCGGGAAGGGCTGGCGCTGCTCGCTTCGCCGATGCTGCTCGTCGTCGCGGGCGTCGTGCTGCTGCTCGTGTGGTCGCGGCTTTTCGGGATAGGCGGCTTCTGGCGCGCGCTGATGGGCGAGAGCTACGTGCGGGAAGTCAAGGTCGTCGCGGAGGAAGGCGCGGAACTGCTTTCCTACGGCGTGATTCTCGCGGGTTCGATTCTGCTTCGGCGCTGGTTTCGGCGGCGCGAAAAAAAGGTCTGCCCGACGTGCGGACAGACCTTTTCGGGGAAAAACGAGCGGTAAATCTTATTTCGTCTTGCCGGCGGTTTATTGCGCGTCATTTTCGGCGCCGCCGGCGCGTTCCCGCGAAAGCGAGCGCGAGCGCTCCCGCGAGCAGTCCGAACACCGAGGGCTCGGGAATCGCCGTGAACGCGGGATTGCCGTACACGTCGAGCAGATGCCCATCGTCGTAATTGATGTAGCAGATTTCGTAAATGTCGTATGCCCCAGTGACGTTGGTCGCGCCCGTTTCGGGATTATAAACCCTGCATTGAAACGAAAAATACCCGTTCGAATCATAGACTCCCGTCGCGACTTCGAGCGCGGCGGTATCGCCTTGAGCCGGGTCGGAATCCGTAATCCAGCCGCGCGTAATCTTTCCGGAATCCAAATCGTATTCGATGCCCCAGAGCGTCACGGCGTGAGAGGTGGAGCTGAGCGCCGCGAGCGTTTTTCCGGTGCTGAAATTGGCAACGAGGCTCGTCGTGATTTCGTCCGCGTCGTAGAGGGCGTAGTTCTGGTAATAGGGCGACGCCGCCGGATCGAGCCGATCCGTCTTCAGGTTCGGATAGTATTGCCCGAAATACCACATGAGTCCATAGGCGGGAAGCTGTCCGGACTGGATGTAGCCTTGCTCCGTCGCGTAAAGCGCCTGCAGTTCGGACGCCGTGCGCAGGACGCCGTCCGGCAGCACGTATTTTTCGGCGACGCGGTCCTGCCACCATGCGAGCATGTTCGAACAGGTCGAAGCCCAGCAGTGATTCGGATACTGCTGCCCGTCCGTCCATCCGTGGTCGATTCCGACGCCGTCCGCCCAGTACTGGACGAGGTTTTCGGCGCGGGCTTCAGGCGACGGGAACGCGCACGCGGCGAGCGCGAACGCGACGACGGGAACGGCGGTTTTCAGCATGGAACGAAACATAGAGCGGCGGCGTTCCCGTGCAAGCGCGAAATGAGCGCAGTCTGAAAATCCGTGAAATTCCGCATTTCGCGGGTTTAAGATTCTTTGCGCTCTGGCGCCGTTTTCGCGCGGGAGCGCGTTTTTTCGTTGAAAGCGCGGACGTTCCCGCGCAGAATACGCGACGATTCGGGCGCCGCGCCCGGGTTCGCGCGGGAAGCGCGTCAACCGACAATCCCCTCATTCGTCAACCCCACTGTTTTCAAAAATATGATTATCTCCGAAGCAGAACTTCAGTCCTTCACCGGCGTCGTTCAGTCGCATCCGCATGATTTCCTGGGCATGCACCAGGCGACCGTGGACGGCAAGCAGGGCGTCGTCGTCCGCGCGTATCTGCGCGACGCGAAGGGCGTTTCCGTAAAAAATCTCAAGACCGGCAAGGCGACGGCGATGACGCGCCTTTCCGAGGACGGATTCTTCGAGGCGTGGTATCCGCGCACGAAGGAGCTCTTCGGCTATCGTCTGCTCGTCGAGAGCTACGCGGGGACGCGCTCGGAAATCGCGGATCCGTACTGCTTTCTGCCGACGATCACGGACAGCGACCTTTATCTGATCAATCAGGGCACGGATCACCTCGTCTATGAAAAGCTCGGCTCGCACGTGCGCGAGATCGGCGGCGTGAAGGGCGTTTCGTTCGCGGTGTGGGCGCCGTCGGCGCGCCGCGTTTCCGTGGTCGGCGACTTCAACGGCTGGGACGGGCGCTACCACCCGATGCGCATGCTCGGCGCGTCCGGCATCTGGGAAATCTTCATTCCCGGCGTCGCCGCGGGCGCGAAATACAAGTTCGAGCTGCTGAACCAGTACGACCCGACTCCGTACTGCAAGATCGACCCCTACGCGATTTCGTTCGAGCCGCCGCCGAACAACGCGTGCATCGTCCGCGACGTCTCCGGATTCTCCTGGCGGGATGCCGCGTGGATCGCCGCGCGCGACAAGACGAACTGGCAGGAAAAGCCCGTCTCCGTCTATGAAATGCACCTCGATTCGTGGAAGCGCGTTCCCGAAGAGGACAACCGCCCGCTCAATTACCGCGAGCTCGGCGACGAGCTGGCGAAATACTGCAAGGACATGGGCTTCACGCACGTCGAGATGCTCCCGCCGACGGAATATCCGTTCCCGCCGTCGTGGGGCTACCAGGTCACGGGCTTCTACGCGCCGACCTGCCGCTACGGCACGCCCGAGGACTTCATGGCGATGGTGGACACGCTCCACGCGAACGGCATCGGCGTCATCATCGACTGGGTGCCCGCGCACTTCCCGCGCGACGACTGGGCGCTCGCCGGCTACGACGGCACGCATCTCTACGACCACGCCGACCCGCGCCAGGGCGCGCAGCCGGACTGGGGCACGCTGCTCTTCAATTTCGGCCGCTGCGAAGTGCGCGGCTTCCTGATCGGTTCCGCGCTTTCGTGGATCAACCGCTTCCACGTGGACGGTCTGCGCGTGGACGCCGTCGCCGCGATGCTTTATCTGGACTACTCCCGCAAGGACGGGGAATGGATTCCGAACCGCTACGGAGGCAAGGAGAACATCGAGGCGATTGAGTTCCTGCGCTCCGTGAACGACATCGTGCACCAATATCATCCGGGCGCGATCACGATCGCGGAAGAATCGACCTCGTTCGCGGGCGTCACGCGTCCGACCAAGGATTTCGGGCTCGGCTTCGACTTCAAATGGGCGATGGGCTGGATGCACGACACGCTCGCCTACATGAAGGAAGATCCGCTGAACCGCAAGTATCACCACAACAAGCTGACGTTCGCGATGCTCTACCAGTATTCCGAAAAGTTCATGCTCGCGCTTTCGCACGACGAAGTCGTCCACGGTAAATGCTCGCTGATCAACAAGATGCCGCAGCCCGACATGTCCGGCAAGTCCGCGAACCTGCGCGCGCTGCTCGGCTACATGTGGACCTGGCCCGGAAAGAAGACGCTCTTCATGGGCGGCGAATTCGGTCAGTCGCACGAATGGAAATACGACGGCTCGCTCGACTGGCACCTGCTCCAGTACATGGACCACAAGGGCGTGCAGAACGCCGTGCGCGACCTGAACAAGCTTTACAGCGAATCGCCGGAAATCGCCGAGCTCGACCAGGACTACCGCGGCTTCGAGTGGATCAACGCGAACGACGGCGACAATTCCGTGCTGTCCTACGTGCGCAAGAGCCTCGACGGCAGGACGCAGTGGGTCGTGCTCTGCAACTTCACTCCGGTCGCGCGCACCTACCGCGTCGGCGTTCCCGCGGAAGGCCGCTGGGAAGAGGTGTTCAATTCCGACGCCGAATGCTACGGCGGTTCGGGGCAGGGCAATTTCGGCGGCGTCGAATCCGAGGCGAAGCCGTGGAACGACCGCCCGAACTCCATCGAAATCGCGCTCCCGCCGCTCGCGACTGTCATCTTCCGCAGAAAAGCGTAAAAGAGTGCGAGGCGCAGGTTCGCTCCCTGCGCCTCGCCCCCTTTTTCGCTTGCGGGGATTCCGCCTTTAACATTTCATTTCCGCATCATGAAAAACGTCAATTTCGCACTGATTCTCCTCGCCGCCCTCGCGGTCGGCTGCACGCCCAGCCGCGGTCCGACCGACGGCGCGAACGCCCGCAAAGCCGCTCCGCTCGGCGGCCAGAACGAAATCGCCGCCGTCCCCTCCGACGACGTCGCTTCCGGCGACCAGCTCACCGACGCGGACGTCCGTTCCGTCGACGAAAAGGCGGCCGCGTGGATTTCCGGCAACTGCATTCCCGAAGAAGCGAAGCTGTGCACGATTTATTTCGGCTTCGACAAGTTCTCCGTGGACGCCGAAGCGCGCGCGCAGCTCGACGCGATCGTGGACAAGACCCGCGGGAACGGCATCTACGTCGTCGGCTATTCCGACTACTTCGGCACGACGGACTACAACCTCGCGCTTTCCGACAAGCGCGCGAACGCCGTCAAAGCCTATCTGAACAAGCTCGGCGGCGCGCAGTCCGCGCAGATCCAGGCGATGGGCGAGCAGTTCGCGGTGCAGTCCGGCACGCGCGACGAAGTCGCCAAGGACCGCAAAGTCATCGTCGTGGACGCGAACGCCGCGAACTGAATCCGTTTCGGGAAACGAACTCCGGCACGCTCGCGTTCCGGAGTTTTTTTGACATGAAAAAATTTCCTATGAAAAACGACACGCCTCAACTGACCTGGTGCGAAATCCGCTTCGGCGACGACATGAACTGGTGGGTGAAGGAGCTCAGCATTCCCGTGCAGTGGGACATCGATTCGCTCTCCATCATCGATCCGCGCCAGATGAGCTACATCCTCGACCTCCTCGACGGCATGCGCGACTACGGCCTCTCGCCCGACATCGTCGAAAACGCCTTCATTCCCTTCCAGCTCCAGAGGATCAATCCGGACAAGACCGCGCGCCTCGTCCGCGTCAACGAGACGTTCTTCGACACCGACGAAGAGCTTTTCGCGCTGCCCGACACGCTCGACGAAAACAGCTCCGTCTACGCCGACTTCCTCGCGCACATCACCAAGCTGCGCGTGAATTACCTGAACGACAAGATCGAGTTCGAACAGAAATTCACCACGACCGAGCTCGAAGAGCAGATCCGCGACGCGCAGACGCAGGCGTTCATGGAAGGCCGCGCCACGCACCTCTTCCGCGAAATCATCGACATCCTCGAGTTCGTGCCCGACGGATTCGAAATCAGCGGCTCCGACGACAGCGACGAAAAGCTCAAGGCCAAGAGCGAAGAGGATTTCTCCGCCGTCAAGGACATCGCCGAGATTGACGACAAGGACCTCGAAGGCGGCGAAAGCGCGAACTGGGACGACGACGATTCAGGCTCCGACGACTTCGACGACGAAGAGGAAGACGAGCCGTCCGCCAAGCCCGAGAAAAAGCGCCGCGGCCGAAAGCCCAAGAAACGCGACTGAGCGCAGCCCCGCGCTTCCTTTCGCCGCAGTCTCTCCGGAGACCGCGGCGTTTTTTGTGCTTCGCGCCGCGTCGTGTCAGCGCTCTTTACGCGCTTTTCACGAGCGCAAAAAAGGGACGGACGCCGAAGCCTCCGTCCCGATCGGTTGAACTGCGAACGATTATTCGCCGTAAACGACGCACTCGTATTCGCTGATGATGCCGAGAATGCTTTCGGCCTTCCAGTCGACGGAGTGGACTTTCTTGATGTTGCCGTTCTTCATGGCGGCGGCGACGGAGGCGTCGCCTTCCGTGACGAGGTTCAGGATGCTCTTGCACTTGGCCGTTCCGACTTTGAGGCGGGAAATGTCGCCGCTGTTGTCGGTGGCGGTCACGGGAAGAGCGACCTTCGTGTAAAGAACCCCGTAGGGCTGAGTCTGCGCGCAGCCGGCGAAGAGCGCGGCGGCGGACGCGAGGACGATGAGGACGGATTTTTTCATTTTGGTGGATTTGCTTGTTTGTTGTTTGTCGGAAGTCGCCGCGGGAACGGAAGTTTTCCGTTCCGCGGGACTGCGCGCAACAATCTTTGAACGACGTCGTTCCCGCAAGTTTTTTTTGAAGCGCGGGCGCGTTTTTTTCGGGAAGCGCGGGCGTTCCCGCGTCATTTGGCGGCGGCGTTCGCGGCTTCGTATTTGCGGCGGAAACAGTCGGCGACGACGAAGGCGATTTCGGTCGAAAGCCAATAGACGACCTGACGGGCTTCGCGGCGGGAAAGCACGAGGCGCGTCGCCTTCATTTTGGAGAGGTGCAGCGACACGACCGACTGCGGAAGCCTGGTGCGGCGCACGAGCTCGGAGACCGTCAGCTCGCCCTGCAGCTTGAGCTCGTCGATGATGCGGAGCCGCTGCGGGTGGCCGAGGGCGCGCAGGTCTTCCGCCATTTCCTCGGCGAGATCGGCGTAGCGGAGTTCGTCTTTCGAAATCATAGCCTTATTTCTATATTATTGAGATATTTAAATATATCTTGAACGGATATTTTTAAGGCGAAAATCCGTCAAGCGAAAAATTTTTTTTCGCCGCCGAGCCCGCATTTCATCGGGAAGAAAATTTTTCGGCGAAATCGTGCTTGCGGGAACGCGTTTTCTGGGCAGGATTTCGCCTTACTTCGCAAAATTCCGCGGAGTTCACCCTTACCTTCAAAATCCATTCATTCAGTCATTCCATGATTCTCACAGTCATCAAACGCGACGGCCGCAAGGTCGGTTTTCACACGGACAAGATCATCGCCGCCATTCAGAAGGCGATGCTCGCGACCGACCTCGGCGAAGACATTTCGCTGGCGCAGCAGATCGCGCAGCGCATCGCCTATCAGGGCGACGAGGCGATGTCCGTCGAGGCGATTCAGGACCTCGTGGAAAACGAGCTGATGAAGTCGGAGCGCAAGGACGTCGCCCGCAAATACATCGCCTACCGCGACATGCGCAACGTCGCCCGCAAGGCGAAGACGCGCGACATCTTCCTCGAAATCATCGAGGCGAAGGCGAACGACGTCACGCGCGAGAACGCGAACATGAACGCCGACACGCCCGCGGGCATGATGATGAAGTTCGCGAGCGAGACGACCAAGCCGTTCGTGGACGACTACCTGCTCTCGCCCGAGGTCAAGGAGGCCGTCCGCAAGGGCTACATCCACATTCACGACAAGGACTACTACCCGACGAAGTCGCTCACGTGCGTGCAGCATCCGCTCGACAGGATTCTGAACGGCGGCTTCAACGCCGGCCACGGCGAGTCCCGCCCGGCGAAGCGCATCGAGACGGCGAGCATTCTCGCCTGCATCTCCATGGAGACCGCGCAGAACGAAATGCACGGCGGCCAGGCGATTCCGGCGTTCGACTTCTATCTCGCGCCGTTCGTGCGCAAGTCCTACATCGAGGAAATCAAGGTGCTCGAGGCCTATGAGGGCAAGGACTTCTCGCGCCTCTACGACGTCGAGATTCAGGATTATCTGACGAAGCCGCTCAACGCGTTCGAGGGCGAGGCGCGCATCGTCCAGCAGGCGGTCAACCGCACGGTCGAGCGCGTGCACCAGGCGATGGAGGCGTTCGTGCACAACATGAACACGATTCACTCCCGCGGCGGCAACCAGGTCGTCTTCAGCTCGATCAACTACGGCACGGACACGTCGGCGGAAGGCCGCTGCATCATCCGCGAGCTGCTGCTGACGACGGACCGCGGCGTCGGCAACGGCGCGACCGCGATCTTCCCGATTCAGATCTGGAAGAAGAAGCGCGGCGTCAGCTACCTCCCGACCGACCGCAACTACGACCTGTACACGCTCGCGTGCAAGGTCTCCTCGCACCGCTTCTTCCCGAACTTCCTCAATCTCGACGCGCCGTTCAATCAGCACGAAAAGTGGCGCGCGGACGATCCGCAGCGCTACATCTACGAGACGGCGACGATGGGCTGCCGCACGCGCGTCTTCGAAAACCGCTTCGGCGAAAAGACGTCCGTCGGCCGCGGGAACCTTTCGTTCACGACGGTCAACCTCGTGCGCCTCGCGCTCGAATGCCGCGAGATCGCGAACAAGGACGAGCGCATCACGCGGTTTTTCGAAAAACTTTCGAGCACGCTGGACGTCGCCGCGAAGCAGCTGCACGAGCGCTTCGAGTTCCAGAAGACCGCGCTCGCGAAGCAGTTCCCGCTGCTGATGTCGTCGCTCTGGGTCGGCTGCAACGCGCTGAAGCCCGACGACACGATCGAGCCCGTCATCAACCAGGGCACGCTGGGCATCGGCTTCATCGGGCTCGCGGAATGCCTCGTCGCGCTCACGGGCAAGCATCACGGCGAAGATCCCGCGTCGCAGGAACTCGGGCTGCGCATCGTCACGTGGATGCGCGACAAGGCGAACGGCTACGCGGATTTCTACAAGCACAACTATTCCGTGCTCGCGACGCCCGCGGAAGGGCTCGCCGGAAAGTTCACGCGCGGGGACCGCAAGGCGTTCGGCTCCATTCCCGGCGTCACCGACCGCGACTACTACACGAACTCCAACCACGTTCCCGTGTATTACAAGTGCTCCGCGACGCACAAGGCGAAGATCGAGGCGCCGTATCACGACCTCACGCGCGGCGGCCACATCTTCTACGTCGAGATCGACGGAGACGCGACGCACAATCCCGAGGCGGTCGCCAACGTCGTCGATCTGATGGACAAATACGACATCGGCTACGCGTCCGTGAACCATTCCCGCAACCGCTGCATGGACTGCGGCGACGAAAACGCGGAAAAGGACTACCACAAGTGCCGCGTCTGCGGGAGCACGCACATCGACCAGATTCAGCGCATCACCGGCTACCTCGTCGGCACGACTTCGCGCTGGAACTCGGGCAAGCTCGCCGAGCTCCGCGACCGCGTCGTCCACGAATGAAGACCGAAAGCGGGAAACGGGAAATCTTCGCCGCCGGCAGACGATTTTCCGTTTCCCGCTTTTCATTTCCCGCTTTTTGTTTTCCCATGTCGCACGCGATTCGAGTCCTGCGCATCGTTCCCGACACCGTCGTCGACGGTCCCGGGTTCCGCACGAGCATCTACTGCGCGGGCTGCGCGCACCATTGCGAGGGCTGCCACAATCCGCAGAGCTGGGATTTCTCCGCGGGAACGCCGATGACGCCGCGGGAGATTCTCGACGCGGTGCTCGCCGAATCGCCGGACTCCAACCTCACGTTCACGGGCGGCGATCCCTTCTATCAGGCGGAAGCCTTCGCCGAACTCGCGCAACTCGTCAAGGCGCACGATCCGAAAAAAACGATCTGGTGCTACACCGGATTCACGTTCGAGGAAATTCTCGCCGACGCCCGCCTGCGCGTCCTGCTCGAAAAAATCGACGTGCTCGTGGACGGCCCGTTCGTGCTTGCCCGGCGCGACGTGACGAACTTCCGTTTCCGCGGCTCGTCGAATCAGCGCCTGATCGACGTTCCCGCCTCGCTCGCCGCGGGCGTTCCCGTCGCCTGGCGCTCCCGCTTCTGATCCCGCGGGAGAGCAGGGGACGGCGCGTCCTCGGAATCCTTCCCGCGCGGATTTTTTAAAGGGAACCGGCTTCCGCCCCGCTTCCCCCGGTTGCGAATACCGGTGCAAGCACAATTTTTGACCACGGAAAACACGGAAAGGCACGGAAACCTTTTCGGGGAAGCGACTTTCCAGTCGCTTGTCGGGAGCGCCGCGCAAAGTTTTTCTCGCCAGAGCTTCAAGTGGAAGAGATTTTTGGGTGAATGACGCGGTTTTCACGGGAACGCCGCTCGAAATTCGTGAAAATTCGTGTCGATTCGTGGTCAAAAAACTTTCTGTAACTTCCTTTGACTTTGTGGTCAAAGTCTTCGCGTTCTTTGCGTTGAAGATTAAACTTATATTTGATTGTTTGACAAAACGTGATGAATAAAGGGCTGGAAGGCGTTCCCCCTCGGTATTCGCAACCGGGGTAGAATCCCCGTAAAAATTCAACGAAAACCAAAACATATTCACACAATGAAAACATCAAAATTGCTTATCACCTCCCTCCTCGCCGCCGCGGCGCTGAGCGTTCCCGCGTTCGGCGCGACGCTTTCCGGAACGGCGAGCGCCGACGGAACGGTCACGTTGGACACCACCAACGTAACAAAAAGCGGAAACACTTATACGACTTCAGCCGCCTACACGACGGTCGGCACGCTCTCAATTGAGGGCGACTACACCGTCAAGGCTTCGAGCGGCGCATGGGGATTCTTCACCATCGGTTCCTCTTCCGCGCTGACCGGCACGGGGACGTTGGAAGTCAATCGGACTGGAACAGGCGCGTGGTCTTTGGTGACGTTCCTCGATGCGGATACGGCTTTCGCGGGAACGATAAAAATTTCGAGTGACGGGTCCAACAATCAGGCGATTTGCCTTTCCGCGTCCGCGTCGAGCGCCACGCTGAATCTGGCGAACAATAATGTCGTCGGCTATGTTTCCGCGAGCAATGTGTCCATAGCGGGACTTGACGGCGCCTCGGGCGCGAAGTTCGTCTCTCATGCGGCATTGTCTAATACTACTTACACGAATGGGCCCGCGTCCACCAACGATACCACGGCACGCACGCTGAACATTGCCGGCAGCGGCACGTATTCCTTTGCGGGGTCGGTCGGCAGTGCGACGAATCAGACTTCGCTGAACCTGACGAAATCCGGCACGGGAACGCAGACGTTCTCGGGAACGAGCTATTTTGGCGACGTCACGGTTTCCGGCGGTGAGCTGATTTTCTCCGGCACGTCCGATACCAGCAAGGGCACGGCGAGCGTCGCCGGCACGCTGACGACCTCGGACAGCGGCGTCGTGAAGGTTCTGGAAAACGGCGTGCTTGACCTTTCCGGCGCGACGGTCTCGCTCGCGAACGCGATTCAGAACTCGGGTCAGGTGACGCTCTCGACGGGGACGGTGTTCGATGTTTCTGTCATCAGCTCTTCGGTTTCTCTCATCAGCGGCACGGGAACGATTTTCGGCGTGGAGTGGAATACGCTTACGAACAAAAACTTTACTTACAACGGCGTCATGCTCGGGCGCTCGACGGTGGACGTTTCCACCGCAGGGAGTGTGAATATCTCTTATGTCGAGGCGAAGACGCTCACGTGGAACGGTTCCGCCTCGGACACGTGGTCGGAAGCGGTCGTCGGGACTGAGCCGTCGAGCAAGCCGTGGAAAGATGAACGCGATGCGGACGACGCGTTTTACGCGGGCGACTCCGTGGTGTTCAGCAAAGACGAAACGACGACCGTCACGGTGGCGGATTCCGGCGTGAATGCGAATACGGTGACGATTTCCGCGGGAACGGTTTCGTTCACGGGCGGAACGATCACGGCTACGGGCGGCGTCTCCGTCACGGGCGGCACACTCGCGGTTGCAGCGGCAGCTCCCCTCGGAACGAATGTCATTTCTCTTTCCGGCGGCACGCTGCAGGCGGGCGCGACGCTCACGCTCGCGAACGCGGTGAACGTCGCGGCGGATTCAACAATCGACACGCAGACGTACACGCTGACGCTCTCCGGCGTGCTCTCGGGCTCGGAAACGCTGACGAAAACCGGCGCGGGAACGCTCGCTCTGACGAATGCGGGAACATCGGTCAATGTGGCTTTTGCGGAAGGCAACCTCTGTGTCGCTGGCGCGACGGTCAACATCGTTTCGACGACTTCCGCCGGGAACATCGACTTCAACGGTACGGGCGGCACGGTCGTGTTCAAGGGCACGACGGAGCCGGCGGGAACGAGCTACTCGGTAGGGGAAATTAAGACCACGAGCAGCGACAACTACGCACGTAACGTGACGATCGAAAGCGGCGCGACGGTCAACGCGACGAGTTTCACGAACTCTTGGGGGATGGGCACTCTGCGCGTGGACGGCGAACTGAACGTCTCAGGGGCTTTGTCTTTCGCGACCGGCGGCAACGGTAACCAGACGACCAATGTCATTACCGGCGACGGTACGATAAAGGTAGGAACATTGAACATCGGCAATGTCGGGACTTATACAATCGACGTGAATCGCCTTGAAATCGGAAGCGGCGGAATCACGATCAGCAATAACCGAGGAACTGGGAAAACGACGTATCTCGACAAAACGACGATTGTCGCGTCGGAGAGCTGGTCAAGCGCGGTTTCGTCGAACCTGAAGTTTACGCTGAATTCTTCCGAAGGAACGACTTTCGAGCTGCAGAAAGCGGACGGCGCCGCGACGGATGCGGCTTTCGCGAGCATCTTTGAGGGTTCCGGAAAGCTCATCAAGACGGGCGCGGGAACGCTGACGCTGAGCGGGAACAACGCCTACACGGGCGGAACCGTGATCGAGGCGGGAACGGTCGTCGCGGGGCACGCGAACGCGCTCGGCACGACGAAGGGCGTCGAAGTGAAGAGCGGCGCGACGCTGAATCTCGGCGCATCCGCCGTGACGGTCGCCGGACTTTCCGGCGCGGGCTCGGTCGGGCTCGCCTCCGGCACGGACAGCGCGACGCTGACGGTGAACGGCGGCGGCGAGTTCACGGGAACGCTGACGAACGTTTCTTTGGTCAAGCAGGGGGCGGAAACGTTGGAACTTTCGGGAACGAATATGTTGTATTCGTCGACGTACGATGGCGGTAGTTGGACCACCACTTATCAGACGATCTCCGCGGAAAGCGGAACGTTGCGCATCGCTACGAGCGAAAGCGCGATGACGATTGCGGGCGCGACGACGGTCGCCTCCGGCGCGGCGTTGGAAGTTTCCGTTTCCGACAGTGTCTCCGTTTCGTTGACTTCCGTCTCCATCAGCGAAGGCGGCAAGCTCATCATCGACTTGTCGAATTACGCGTCGGCGACGGAGACGTTCGCGTTGGACATCATCACGGCGTCCGCGTTGAGCTACAACGGCGTCGATTTCGCGTCAGACTGCACGAGCCTCCTCGGAAACGCCGTCGAGTTGAAAGGCTGGACGCAGACGGGCTGGGCGGAATCGCTCGCTTACGACGGTTCGACGCTTTCGTTGACGATGACGATTCCGGAGCCGAGCATGTTCGGGCTGTTGGCGGGGCTCGGGGCGCTCGCGCTCGCGGGAACGCGCCGTCGGAGGAAGAAAGCTTAAAAAGTTTAGGAGTGGAGGAGTTTAGGAGTTTAAAAGGTAATTACTTTTCAAGCTTTTAAACCTTCTCTACTCCTCGACTTTTTCTCATCCATTTTTTCATAGTGTGTGTTAGTTAGTGTGTGCGTCCCCGGGGAGAAATCCTCGGGGACGTTTTTTTTGCGGGAAAAGGGAAACCACGAATGAACACGAATTTTCACGAATTTGAAACTTCGCGTTCGGGGAACGCCTCATGGGAGCGGGGACGTCCACGTCTCCGCCGAGAGGCGGACGCAGCGAACACGCGGACACCGCGGCGACGGACCGGAAGTCTGTCCTCCGTTAAAAGAAAAATCCGTGTGCGTCCGTGTTCATCCGTGGTTTTGAAAAAATTGCGTGAACGGTTTCCGTGTTTTCCGCGTCTGAAAAATGGGGCGGCGAGATTGCGCTTGCAAGGGTGTCGGCGGGGAAGGAAAATTCCTGCTTTCTGAAATGCGTCGACGACCGTTCACAGTCTTTCTTTTCGCTTTTTCCGCGGCGGCGCTGGGTCTCGCGGGCTGCTCGTCCTACGGCGGGAAATCCCGGGAAATGCGCGGCGCGTGGCTGCGCGGCGATTGGGCGGGCGCGGAGAAGATCGCCGTCGCCGAGGCCGCGGACGCCGGCGAGAACGACCGTCTCGTCTGGGAGCTCGACGCCGCGACGCTGCTGCGCGCCAACGGCAAGGACGCCGACGCGCGCGCCGCGCTCGAAAAGGCGGCGGAGACCGTCGGCGAGTGGGACGAGAAGGCGGAGACGTTGCTTTCCAAGGAGGCTTCGGCGACGCTCTACAACCTTACGGCGCTGCCGTACCGCGGCCGCGGCTCCGACCGCATCATGCTCCACACCTACCGCGCGCTGAATTTTCTGGAGACGGGGCGGAACGACGACGCGCGCGTCGCGCTCAACGCCGCCTACCGCGCGCAGAGCGAGGCGGTCGAGGCGAACGCCGAAGCCATCGAGGCGGCCCGCGAGAACGCGAAGAAGAACAAGGTCGATCTGGAGAAGCTGCGCAGCGATCCCGAGGTCGCGTCCAAGCTGCGCGCCGCGGAAAATTCGCTGCCCGACGTCGCCGTTTACGCCGACTACGTCAACCCGTTCACGACGTGGCTGCACGGCATCTATTTTCTTTACGCGGGAACGGACGGCGCCGCCCGCGAGCGCGCGCGCAAGTCGCTCTCGCGCGTCGAAAGCATGGAGCCGGGCAATTCCTTCGTCGCCGAGGACGCCGCGCGCGCGGCGGACGCCGCCGATCCCGCCGAGCCGCCGCGGACGTACGTGATTTTCGAATACGGCACGGCGCCGACGCTCGTCGAAGAGCGCGCGGATCTGCTGCTTCCGTTCCCGACGGGGCGCGGCTTCACCGTCGCGCCGGTCGGCATCGCGCTGCCCAAGCTCGCGGGAACGCAGAGCCCCGCGACGCCCGCGCTGACCGCCGACGGCGTGCCCGCGCAGCGCCTCTGCGACATGAAGCGCGTCGTCAAGACCGACTTCGAAAACGCCTATCCGAGCGTGCTCGCGCGCACGCTGACGACGGCGTTCGTGAAGACGGCGGCGAGCGTCGCGGCGAATTTCGCGACGGCGGAATACGCGCGCCGCAACGGCGGCGCGGGCGCGGCGCTGGTCGCGATCGGCACGATGGTCGGCACGAGCGTCGCGACGATCGCCACGGCGGAGGCGGACCTGCGCCTGTGGCAGACGCTGCCGGACGCGTTCTACGTCGCGTCGTTCCCGACGCCCGAGTCGCGCCGCGTGGAGATTTTCGTCGGCGCGCGCCGCTTTGAGACCGAGCTCGAGCCGGGCCGCGTGAACGTCGTCTGCGTGCGTTCCGTCGGCGCCGAGGCGAAGCCGCGCGTTTCGCAGTTCGTGCTCAGAAAATGAAAAGAAAGCGAGATGGCACGGAAAGTGATGAGGTTACTGAGTTGCGGCGCAGATGAAGTTCATCGCGTTCGGCTCCGCCGAAGGGCGATCGGCCTCCATGACCTTCATGAGTCCGCCGCTTCAATGACTTTTTGAACAATTTATGACCACAAAACGCATGAAATTCCGAATCCTCTCCGTCGCGGCGGCGCTCGTCTCCGCGCTTGCGCTGGGCGCGTGCTCGGCGTCCGTCAACACGATCGAAAAGGCGAATCCCGAAGCGCGTCCGACGCTCGAGAACGACCGTCGCGTCGTCACCGACGCGGGAACGCGCGACATGGCGTCGCTGATCGAGATCCGCACGGGCACGACGCCCGACGGAAGCCTGCTGAAGATCCAGCTCGAAGTGATGAACCGCACGCGCGACGTCGGCCGCCTCGCCTGGTGCGTCGAATGGTACGACGCGCAGGGCATGAAGATCGCCGTTCCCGCGTCGTGGATCCCGCTCGCGATCGCGCCCGCGAAGATCGAGTCGATCGTCGCCGTCGCGCCGAACGCCGACGCGAAGGACTTCCGCATTTCGCTGGAGCGCGCAGAATGAAGCTCTTTAACCGAAAAAACGTAAGGACAAAATCATGACGAAAACGAAAAAAATCCTCTTCCCGGTCTCGATCTGCGCGGCAGCGCTCGCGCTGAGCGCCTGCTCTTCGCAGAAGGCGCGCTACGTCGATTCCGCGGGAACGGAAACCGTCGTCTCCCTCAACAAGGTGGACATTCAGGACTTCCGCGCCGCGACGAACGCGCTCGTCGCCGACATGCTGCAGTGGGACGCGTTCGCGGGCGAGAAGAAGCCCGTCGTCGCGCTCAGCCGCGTCGTGAACGACACGAGCGCGAACTTCGACACGGCGCTGCTCACCAACCAGGTGCAGGAGGCGATTCTGAAGTCGCGCAAGGCGACGATCTCGATGTCGATGAGCGCCGACCGCAACGACGACGTCGTGCGGCAGGACGTCGCCGCGATCGGCGGCACGAAGACCGTCGTTCCCGACCTGACGCTGGTCGGCAAGATCTCCGAAGTCGCGACGAACGCCGGCGGCGTGAAGCAGGTCACCTACGTCTTCCAGATGCGCCTCGTCGAGGCGGCGAGCGGGAACGTCGTGTGGATGAACTCGAAGGAGATCACGAAGCAGGGCGAGAAGAACGCCGTCGGCTGGTGATCGGGAAGGTGATGAGGCTATGAGGTGATGAAGTTCATTGCGTTCGGCTTCGCCGAAGGAATTTCGAAATCTTCTTCGCGAAGCGGAAAGCGATCAACCTTCATCGCCTCATGACCTCCTCGCTTCATAACTTTCTCTGAGCTTTTGATTTTCTCGTGCCCGAATCCGGAACGAACTTCTTCGAACGCCAGGACCGCGCGCGCCGCGCGACGCGACGGCTCGTCGTGTGGTTCGCGCTCGCGGTGCTCGGCACGGCGGGAACGATCTACGCGATCGCGGCTTTCGTGCGCGCGCAGGCGGGCGCGCCTTTCTGGGAGCCGGAGCTCTTCGCGTGGATCTTCGGCGGCACGCTGGTCTTCGTCGGCGGCGCGAGCCTGTTCAAGTCGCTGGAAATGGGCGGCGCCGGCGGCGCGGAAATCGCGAAGGCGCTCGGCGGCGTTCCCGTCCCGCCGACGGCGGACGCGCCGCGCGACCGCCGTCTCGTCAACGTCGTGCAGGAGATGTCCGTCGCCTCGGGCGTGCCGATGCCGCGCGTCTTCGTGCTCGAGCGCGAGAGCGGCATCAACGCGTTCGCGGCGGGAACGCGCGTGGACGACGCGGCGATCGCGGTCTCGCGCGGCGCGCTCGAAAAGCTTTCGCGCGACGAGCTGCAGGCGGTCGTCGGGCACGAATTTTCGCACGTTCTGAACGGCGACATGCGGCTGAACGTGAAGCTCTGCGGCTGGATCTTCGGGCTGGTCGCGCTCTCGATTCTCGGGCGCGTGCTGACGCGCGGCGCCTTCTTCGCCGGCGGCGGGCGTTCCCGCAAGAACGACGGCCTTCCGATCATGCTGATCGGGCTGGCGGTCATGCTCGCGGGCGCGATCGGGCAGTTTTTCGCGAGCCTCATTCAGGCGGCGATCTCGCGGCATCGGGAACGCCTCGCGGACGCTTCGGCGACGCAGTTCACGCGCAACCCGCTCGCGCTCGCCCGCGCGCTTTCGCGCATCGGCGGCGACACGAGCCGTCTCGTCTCGCCGCGCGCGGGCGAATACGCGCATTTCTTTTTCGCGGACGGCGTCGGCGCGCTCTTCGCGACGCACCCGCCGCTCGAGGAACGCATCCGCGCGCTCGATCCCGCGTGGGACGGGAAATTTCTCCCGCCGCTGCGCGGGAGCGCGGCCGCGGAAACGGAAGCCGCTCCGCGCGACGCGCGCGTTTCGGGAATCGCTTCGGGCGCGCTTTTCTCCGAGCCCGCATGGCGCCTGCGCGAGCTCGTGAAGAGCGCGGACGGCGCGCGCGCGGCGGTCTTCATGGCGCTGATGACGGATTCGCCCGGGCACAACCGCGAACAGGCGGAACTGCTCCTGCGCAGCGAAAGCAAAAAGGTCTTCGCGCTCGCGGAAAAGCACTGGGACGACGTCGCCGCGCTCCCGCCGGAAAAACGGATTTCGCTCGTCGTGCTCGCCGCGCCGAGCCTGCGCGCCTTCACCCTCGGGCAGCGCCGCGAATTCTGCGCGACGCTGCGCCGCCTCGCCGAAATCGACGGCGAAGTCTCGCTCTTCGAATTTCTGATTCTGCGCGCCGTCGAAGGCGTGCTCTTCCCGCCGGAGCGCGAGACGTTCTCGCGGGAACGCGCCCTGCGCGCGGCGGGCGTCGTCTTCGCCGCGATGATGCGCGAAAACGCGTTCCCGGCGGACGAGGCGGCGCGCCATCTCCGCGAGATTCTCGCCGAGGAAAAGACGTTCGCCGCGCTCGCGGACGCCGGCCTTCCCGCGCGCGCGCCGGACATGGGCGAACTCGACGCCGCGCTCGACGCGCTCCGCCCCGCGCCCATCCTCTTCCGCGAAAGCCTGATGCGCGTCTGCGCCCGCGTCGCCGAGCGCGACGGCGTCGTCTCGCCGCGGGAACGCGATCTTCTCGACGCGCTTTCGCTCGCGCTCGCCTGTCCGCTTTACGCGCGCGTCTCATTGTGATTTACTGATTCCCATGAGCAGCTTCGACGTTTCCGCGACCTCGACCGTCTTCTTCGACCTGGACGGCACTCTCATCGACAATTTCAGCGCGATTTACCGCTGCTACGCGGACGTCGCGCGGCGGCTCGGGCTCGAACCGAAAAGCTACGAGACGCTGCGCGCGACGGTCGGCGGCTCGATCACGCTCACGCTCTCGCGGCTCATCGGCGAGGAGCTCGCGGCGGAGGGCGTGAAGCTCTTCCGCGAACATTTTCCCGACGTGATGCTCGACGACGTGTACGCGCTCGACGGCGCCGCGTGGATCCTGAAGAAGCTGCGCGCGCGCGGGCTGAAGACCGCCGTCTTCACGAACAAGGATTTCTCGGCGACGACGCGGATTCTGGACTTTCTCGAACTGACGCCGCTGCTCGACGCCGTCTTCGGCACGAATCTGCCGGACATGCCCTGGCGCAAGCCCGACCGCGAGTATTCCGAATACGTGCTCGCGAAGACGGGCGTCGCGCCCGAGAACGCGCTGCTCGTCGGCGATTCGCCCTTCGACGTCGGCGCCGCGCGCGCGGCGGGAATGCCGGTCGTCTGCGTCGCCACGGGCACGCACATGCCGGAGGCGCTGATCGAGGCGGTCGGCGACCAGGAAGCCGTCTTCCCGAACCTCTACGCGCTCGGCCGCGACCTCTTCGGCTTCACGCTCTGAACGGCGTTCCCGCGGGGACGCGAAAAAGGTCTGCCCGGCGAGCGGGCAGACCTTTCGGGGAAAAAACAAGCGGTAAAGCTTATTTCGTCTTGGCGGCGATCGCCTTCAGCGCGGAACCGGCCTTGAATTTGACCGACTTCGACGCCTTGATCTTGATCTTTTCCTTCGTCTTCGGATTGACGCCCTGACGCGCCGCGCGCGCGGCGACCGAGAACGTGCCGAAGCCGATGATCTGGACGGCCTTGTCCGCCTTGATGCCGGCCTTGATCGCGTCAAGAACGGCTTCGACGGCGCGTTCCGCGGCGGCTTTGGAGGTATCTCCGCCGAGGTTCGCTTTTACTTTTTCGATGAGTTCACCTTTGTTCATAATTATGATGGTAAGTATTGTTTTAGGTCGTTAACGTTTTGTTAACGCAGATAAATACAGGCTTGAACGGCGATTGCGTCAACAGTTTTCCTCTGCGGGAACGCAAAAAAATAATGCTCCGGAGGCGAAAAAAACGCTTGTCCTCCGCGCCGCTTCGTGCTTGAAGCGCGCGTTCCCGCCGCGGCGCCGTTTCCGCCGCATCCGCGCCGCCCGGAAAGACGAAGACGCCGCGAATCCCTTTAAAATACGGGCATTCGCGGCGTCTCGGCGCGCGGGAGCGCGCGGCGCGCTCACTCGAAGGACTTTTCTTTGGTTTCGGTCGGGATCACGTTGTCCGTCGGCAGCAGGAACGCCGCCTCCTTGTTCTTCACCCAGACGTTCTGGTCCTTGAAGAACTTGGCGGGCACGAACTCGCACGCCTCGGAAATGCTCTTCACGGGATTGCGGCGGCCTTTGCGCGTGCGGTTGTATTCGTAGGCGGCGACGATGATCTTTTCGGTCGCGGTGAACTCGCTGTCCTCTTCGGGAATCTGCACGACGTAGCCCGTGAGCTCGACGCCGTCGAGCGCGCCTTCGGGATCGCACGCGACGAAGACGAACTTCTTCTTCGCGGCGGGAACCTTGTTCTCCTTGTTCTCGAGCTGCTCGAGCTTGATCTCCTCCTGGATCTCGGAAATGATCTTCGCCGTCATGCGCGCGTCCACCTTGTTGCGCGTGAGCACGAGCTGTAAAATGTCCAAATCTACTTTTGCCATGGTCGCGCCATCACAACCTTTTTTCGCGGGAACGGCAAAATTTTTTTCCTGAAGGAGGCGAAGCGCCGCCGCCTCGCGGCCCCGCCGCTTCCGCTTTCGCGCGCTTTGCCGTTCACAAGCCGCGCGTTTCGTGCTTCCATAATGGACATGACGATTTCGGAAAAAATCAGACAATGCGCCGCGCGCGTCGAAGCCGCGTTCGCGATTCACGTTCCCGCGGAGGACGCGCGCCCCGCGCCGATTCACCGCGCGATGCTCTACAGCCTGCGCGCCGGCGGCAAGCGCGTCCGCCCGGTGCTGCTGCTCGCCGCGTTCGAGGCGTTCCCGTCCGACAACGACCCGCTGCCCGCCGCCGTCGCGATCGAGTGCCTGCACACGTATTCGCTGATTCACGACGACCTGCCGTGCATGGACGATTCCGACCTGCGCCGCGGCAAGCCCACCTGCCACAGGCAGTTCGACGAGCCGCTCGCGCTCCTCGCCGGAGACGCGCTGCTCACGCACGCGCTGACGCTGCTCGCCGACGCCTACGCCTCGAAGCCGGAGCTCGCCGTCGCGCTCGTCCGCGCGCTCGGCGACGCCGCGGGCTCGCGCCGGCTCATCGGCGGCCAGGTGGAGGACATGCTCGGCGAGCGCGGCGAAGCCTCCGCCGAGCGCCTCGACTTCATCCACGAAAACAAGACCGCCGCGCTGATTTCCGCCGCCGTGGAAATGGGATTCCGCCTCGGGAACGCGCCCGCCGAAGCCGTCGCCGCCGCGCGCGGAATCGGCCGCGACGTCGGCGTCGCCTTTCAGATCATCGACGACGTGCTCGACGAGACGAGCGACGCCGAGACGATGGGCAAGCCCGTGCGCGCCGACGTCGGCAACCGCAAGCTGACGTACCCGCGCTTCCACGGCATGGAGAAATCGCGTGAACGCGCGCGGGAGCTTTCCGCGCGCGCCGTCGCCGCCTGCGAAAAGCTCGGCGGGAACACGGAATTCCTCGTCGGCATCATCCGCGCGATGGCGGAGCGCGTCCGCTGAGCGCGGCGGGAACGCGGCGCGCGAAACGCATCCGAAATTCAATTACACGAAGGGAAGAAAGACATGGCGACCTCGCGCAGTCTCTGGACGCAGAAGCTCCTCGGCGGCGGCAAGCCCGGCGGGAACGCCGCTTCGCCGCGCACGAATCTCGTCGATCGCCTCCCCGAAGGCAAAACGCGCGCGCGTTCCGCCCCGGCGCTTCCCGGCGCGCGGACGCCCTTCGAGGGCTTCGTGCTCGGCGTCGATCCGAGCCTGCGCGGGAGCGGCTTCGCCGTCGTCGAGTTCGCGCGCGGGAGCGAGCCCAGACTGCATTTTTCGCGCACGCTCCGGCTCGCCCGCGAGCTGCCGTTCGCGGACTGCCTCGGCGAAATCTACAAGCTCTGCTCGGACTGCTGCTACGAATATCCCGTGCGCCACGTCTCGCTCGAAGAGACGATCTACGTCAACAACTTCAAGGTCGCGCAGGTGCTGGGCGCGGCGCGCGGCGCGGCGATCGCCGCCGCGAACGTGATCGGCATCCCGGTCTTCGAATACCCGCCGCTGCGCATCAAGCAGGCGGTCGTCGGCTTCGGGCGCGCGGGCAAGGCGCAGGTCGCGGGCATGACGAAGCAGATCCTCCGCCTCGCCGAGTCGCTCCCGTTCGACGAGTCCGACGCCGCCGCCGCCGCGCTCTGCCACGCCTACACCTTCCGCGAGCCGCCGCCGCGCGGCTGACGCCATGGCCTCCTACCGCGGCAGAATCGCACCGACGCCGACCGGGCTGCTCCATCTCGGACACGCGCGGACGTTCGCGCTCGCCGCGCGTCGCTGCCGCGAAGCCGCGGGAACGCTCGTCCTGCGCATCGAGGATCTGGATGCGCAGCGCTGCAGAAAGGAGTTCGCCGACGCCGCGGTCGAGGATCTGCGCCGCCTCGGAATCGAGTGGGACGAAGGCCCCGACGTCGGCGGCCCGTGCGCGCCCTACGTGCAGTCCGAAAATTTTCCGTATTTTCTGAAGATCTGGGAACGCCTGAAGAACGCCGGAGCGATTTATCCCTGCCGGCGTTCCCGCAGGGACGTCGCCGCAGCCGCGCGCGCGCCGCACGCCGAGGACGAGACCGCCGAACCGATTTTCCCGCCCGAGTGGCGCCCGCCCGCGGGAACGGGGACGGAGCTCGACACGCCGGGCGACTTCAACTGGCGCTTCCGCGTGCCCGACGGCGAGGCGATCGAATTTTTCGACGAGCTCCGGGGGCCGCAGCGCTTCGTCGCGGGCGAGGATTTCGGCGATTTCGTCGTGTGGCGGCGCGACGGCGTTCCCGCGTACGAGCTCGCCGTCGTCGCCGACGACGTCCGCATGGGCATCACGGAAGTCGTGCGCGGCGCGGATCTGCTCAGATCGACGGCGCGGCAGATTCTGATCTACCGCGCGCTCGGCGCCGCCGTTCCCGCGTGGGCGCACGCGCCGCTCGTGCTCGACGAACACGGCCGCCGCCTCGCCAAGCGTTCCGACGCGCTCTCGCTCCGCGCGCTCTGGGCCCGAGGCGAAAAAATCTGACCGCGCGCGGCGCCCTCCGGAAAAGCTCCGCGCCGGAAGATTCCGCCCGCCGTTCCCGCCGCCGCGCGCGTTTTTTCCGTTTACTTTCGCGGACGGGCGGGGGAGAATGCGCGCACCATGAAAAAGACCCTTCTCTCCGTTCTCGCCGTCGTGATTCTCGTCGGAGCCGGCTTCGCCGCCGGCGCCTGGTATTTTTCCGCGCCGATGCTGCGGGCGACGGCCTCCATCGAAGATTCCCTCGTGCGGCCGATCTACGTCGCGGACGAGATCCGCAACGCGGGCGCGTTCGTGGACCGCGTGCTCGTCGCGAAGAACGATTCGGGCGCGACGCTCTACGTGCGTTTCGCGCGGCCGTTTTCGGGCACCGTCATGCTGCAGGCGTTCGACCGCACGGGCGCGGAAATCGGGCGTTCCCGCCGCGGGCTCGCGGGGACGACGGACGAGGCGCGCAATTTCCCGTTCGACTTCGAGAAGGGCGTTCCGCTGAAGCTCGCGGAATCGTTCAAGCTCGTCTTCGCGACGGCGGGCGTGCCCGTTCCCGCCGCCGAAGCTCCCGCCGCCGCGCCGGAAAAACCCGCGCCGGAGCCCGCGCAGGAAACCCTCCCGCCCGCGTCCGCTCCCGCTCCGGAGCCCGCGTCGGCGGAAACGGCTTCCGCGGAAACGCCCGCCGCGTGAGCGCGCCGTTCCCGCGGAAAATCCGGCGGCGAAAATTTCGCCCGCGCGCCGAGGTCTCGCGATGAGCGACGCGGCGGAGCCTTTCCGTTTTCTCTCCGGCGTCAACGCGGCGTCGGCGGGCTTCGTCGTCTCCGAGCTCGCGCGCGGGGACGCGCCGCTTTCCGTCGTCGTCGCCGCGAATCTCGGGCGCGCGGAAGTGCTCGCCGAGGACGCCGCGTTCTTCGCCGCGAATTTTTCCGGCGGCGGCTTCACGGTCTGCGGGCTGCCGCGCATGACGGACGAATCCGTCGGCGAGGCGAGCTTCGAGAACGAGTGCGACCTGCTCGCGGCGCTCGCGACGCTGAAGAACGCGCGCCCGGGCGAGCGCGTGCTGCTCGCGTGCACGCCGGAAGCGTTCCGCCGCCCCGTTCCCGCGCCCGACGCGTTCGCCGCGCGCGAGCTCACGCTGCGCGTCGGCGAAAAATTCTCCATGGACGCGCTGCGCGAAAAATTGTCGTCGGAATTCAATTACGACAACGAGGCGCTGTGCGAGGCGCCGGGGCAGTTTTCCGTGCGCGGCGGCCTCATCGACGTCTATCCGCTGAACGCCTCCGCGCCCGTGCGCGTGGATTTCTTCGGCGACGAAGTCGAGGCGATCCGCGAGTTCGACCCGACGACGCAGCGCACGCTGCGCCGGCTCGAATCCGTCGCCGTCGCTTCCGGCGCGCTCGCGTCCGCGGACGAGTCGCCGCGCGCGGGAACGCCGGCGGACTATTTCCCCGCGGGAACGCGGCTGATCTTCGCCGAGGCGGAAGCCTTCGCGGGCTCTCCGCCGGAGGAGTTGCTGCGCGCGGCGCGGGAACGCGGCTTCGGCGTCGCCGGCTTTTCCGCGTTCGACGAGGTTCCGGCGTGGCTCGCGGACGCGTTCCCGCGCGCGGCGGCGGAGACGCTCGAAACGCAGGA
This sequence comes from Candidatus Spyradosoma sp., assembly GCA_051884495.1. Taxonomy (GTDB): domain Bacteria; phylum Verrucomicrobiota; class Verrucomicrobiia; order Opitutales; family UBA953; genus Spyradosoma. Next base: position 34,735 of record JBJEVQ010000009.1, on the reverse strand, counting down.
TCTGGAGGAGCTCGCGTACGGCGAATTCTCCGCGTCGGCGCTCGGCGTCGAGCGGCTCGCCGAGGCGGAGGAGCTGCGTCGGCGCGTGCTGCTTTTTCTCGACGGCTGGGCGAAGGCGGGCGAGCGCGTCTGCCTCGTCTGCGAGAGCGAGGGCGCGGAGGAGCGCCTGCGCGAGATCCTCGACGAAGAGCGCGGCGCGGGAACCGTCTCGAAGAGATTTTCGCCGGAGATCTTCCGCGGGAACGTGAGCGCGGGCTTCCGGCTCGCGCGCGGGCAGGGGAGCGGCGGCGTTCCCGACGCTTCGCCGCGGGAGACGCTCGTCGTCGCGACGGAGCGCGAGATCTTCGGCCGGCATCGCCGCCGCGTCGCGCAGGTGCGCCGCCGCCTGCTGCCGAACAAGGCGCAGGTCGAACAGCTGCTCGACTTCAACGAGCTCGCGGACGGCGACTATCTCGTCCACCTGCAGCACGGCGTGTGCGTTTTCCGCGGCATACGCGCGTTCGAGCGCGCGGGCGGCGCGAAGGAGGAGATGCTCGCGCTCGAGTTCGAGAACAAGGTGACGCTCTGCGTGCCGTTCCGCGAGGCGCATCTGATCTCGCGTTACGTCGGGCTGCGCAAGGCGCTGCCGAAGCTCGGAAAAATCGGCGGGAACGCCTGGGAAAAGACGCGCCGCGCCGCGGAGAAGGCGACGCTCGATTTCGCCGCCGAGCTGCTCGACGTGCAGGCGACGCGCACGACGCGTCCCGGCTTCGCCGCGCTGCCCGACGACGAGCTGCCGTGGATGCGCGAGTTCGAAAAGGCGTTCCCGTTCGCGGAGACGCCCGACCAGGCGCGCGCCATCGCCGAGACGAAGAAGGACATGGAGCGCCCCTCGCCGATGGACCGCCTCATCTGCGGCGACGTCGGTTTCGGCAAGACGGAAGTCGCGATCCGCGCCGCGTTCAAGGCGGTGCTGAGCGGGCGCCAGGTCGCCGTGCTCGCGCCGACGACCGTGCTCGCGCAGCAGCATTTCAATACGTTCCGCGACCGCTTCGCGCACTATCCCGTCTCCGTCGAGATGCTTTCGCGCTTCCGTTCGCCGAAGCAGCAGCGCGAGATCCGCGGCCAGCTCGAACGCGGCGAGCTCGACGTCGTCGTCGGCACGCACGCGCTGCTCGCCTCGTCCGTGAAGTTCAAGAAACTCGGCCTGCTCGTCATCGACGAGGAGCACCGCTTCGGCGTGAAGCAGAAGGAGAAGATCAAGCGCCTGCGCACGGACGTGGACGTGCTCGCGATGAGCGCGACGCCGATTCCGCGCACGCTCTACCTCGCGCTGATGGGCGCGCGCGACCTGAGCGTCATCGAGACCGCGCCGCGCGAACGCCTGCCGATCCGCACCGTCGTGCGCACCTACGACGCGAAGCTCGTCAAGGACGCGATTCTGCACGAGCTCGGGCGCGGCGGACAGGTGTTCTATCTGCACAACCGCGTGGACACGATATGCCAGGTCGCGGAGCTGCTGGCGCGGCTCGTCCCCGAGGCGAAGATCGCCGTCGGGCACGGGCAGATGGACGAACGCGATCTCGAGCGCGTGATGACGGATTTCGTCGCGGGAACGTTCGACGTGCTCGTGTGCACGACGATCATCGAGACCGGGCTGGACATCCCGAACTGCAACACGATCATCATCGAGGCGGCGGACCGCTTCGGGCTCGGCCAGCTCTACCAGCTGCGCGGGCGCGTCGGGCGCTTCAACCGCCAGGCGTACGCGTATCTGCTGCTGCACCGCCACCGCTCCGTCGTGGACGCCGCGCGGAAGCGGCTCGCGGCGATGCGCCAGTTCAACCAGCTCGGCGCGGGCTTCCGCATCGCGATGCGCGACCTCGAGCTGCGCGGCGCGGGCAACATTCTCGGGCTGCGGCAGAGCGGACACGTCGCCGGCGTGGGCTTCGAGCTCTACTGCCGGCTGCTGCGGCAGAGCGTCGCCGCCCTCAAGGGCGAAAAGCCGGTGCGCATCTTCCGCGCGGAGATCAATCTCGACTTCGTGCACTACGCGCAGGTGCCGGAATCCGGAGCCAAGGACGCGCGCACCGATTACCAGATCCTCAAGGACGCGCAGAACGAAAAATACAGGGGCGCGGAAATCGTCGCCACCGTTCCCGCCGACTACGTGGCGGACGCGCGCGTGCGCATCGACGTTTTCCGCCGCCTCGCCCTCGCGGGAACGCCGGAGGAAGTCCGCGAGGTCGCCGAGGCGATGGAGGACCGCTTCGGGAAACTGCCGCCGCCGGCGCGCGCGTTCTGCGAAATCGCGGAGCTGCGCTGCCTCGCCGAGGAGCGCGGCGTCGTCGATCTGACGACGGAGGCGGGCGTCGTCAAGGCGCGCCGCCGCAACGGCGAATACCTGCGCGTCGGCGTGAATTTCCCGCGCCTGGAATCGCTCGATCCGCTGAAGCGCCTCCGCGAGCTCCGCGCCCTGATGAAGCGCCTGTGAGGCCCCGTCGGGACACGGAGAACGCGCGCGGGATCCGCTTCAGGCGAGGCCGAGGGCGGCGCGGCGGCGTTCGCGGGAGCGGAGCTCCCCGGCGAGCATCGCCAGGTTCGGGAGCGTTCCCGCGGCGTCGGCGACGCGTTTCAGGCGATCCAGCGCCGGGAGCGCGAACGCGCGGTAACGCGGCTTTCCCATCTTCATCGACAGGAAAAAATACGCGCCGCAGGCCTGCATGAGCCGCTGCGCGGCGGCGCAGAAGAACATGCGCCGCGCCTCCGCCTTTTCCGCGGCGGGAACGCCGACGAAGCCGCAGTAGTCGTCGAAGAGCGCGTCGCGCTCCGCGTCGGAGAACTCGACGTAGGGATCGAAGATCAGCGACGCGGCGTCGTACCAGCCGGTGCCGACGCGCATGCCCTGAAAGTCGATGAAGCGCGCGCGGCCGTCGCGCCAGAGGACGTTCTGCGACTGGAAATCGCGGTGGACGAGCTGCGGCGGGAGCGCGAGCAGGCGCGCGGCGAGCCCCGCGAGCTCGTGCTCGAGCTCGACGCGCGCCATGCCGGTGATGCAGAGCCGGTGCGCCTCCTTGGCGGCGTTGGTCAGGAAGTAATCGCGCTCCCACTTGTAGTAGGCGGCGTCGAAGCCGTCGCGCATGATCGGGGTTTCGCCGAGCGCGGCGAGCCCTTCGCGGTGGAGCCGCGCCGCGCCCGCGAGCGCCGAGCGGTAGGCGTCGCGCCAGGCGGGATCGTTCCCGCGGCGGAGCGTCCACAGATCGACGTCGCCGAGGTCTTCCATGACGAGCACGCGCGCCGCCGCGTCGTGCAGAAAAATCTTCGGCGCGGGAACGCCGAAGCGCGCGAGGAAGCCGGCGATTCCGGCGTAGAGCGCATTTTCCGCCTTGGAGTCGTCGTACACGCAGACGACGGCGGGCTCGCCGCGGAAGCGCGCGCGAAAGAAGCGCCGCGTGCCGCCGCCTTTTTCGATTTCGGCGTTCCCGTCGGCGAGAACGAGCTCCGCGGCGATTCCCGCGGGCAGGATCGTATCCAGAAATTCCTTCGCTTTTTCAGGCACGGCGCGCCGCCTTTCTTCAGATGTATTTCTTCGAGGGGCGCAGGACGAAGCGCCAGAAGAGCAGCCAGAGCACGATCATGCAGCCGCTCACCGTCACGACGACGGGAAAGCCCTGCGTCAGCAGCAGCGGCACGGCGAGCGAAGTCCAGATGCCGCCGCCCATGAAGGGCTCGTGCAGCAGCTGCTTGTAGCCGAACGCCTCGGCGGCGACGGTCTTCGTCTCCGGATCGACGGTGCGCAGCAGGAGCAGCCCCGTCGCCGTGACGCCGGAAGACTGCCCGTACTCGGCGATCGCGCGCTCGAACCACGCGTTCTTGAAAAGGCGCGGCGCCAGGAAGAGCACGCCGCTCACGTTCCACGCGACGCCCGCGAGGCAGATGACCGCGAGCGGCATCCAGTTTTCCGCGACGAACTCGATGCGGATCGACGCCACCGCGGCGACCACCAGAAAGTCCAGCGCCGTTCCCGCGAGCCGCTGCATCAGCCCGTGGTCGACCAGGTGATCCAGCCGGAAAAACCGCAGCGCGTTCTGCACGACGAGCCCGCCGATCATGCACAGCGGGAACAGCGGAAAGCTTTTCAGCACCTTCAGGTCGCGCACCGCCTCGGGCGCGAAGCCGTCGAGCAGCCCGAGAAATTCCTTGATCCCGTAGCCGACGAGCACGGCGATCCCGACGATCGCGACGTGCAGCGCGAGCGAGTCGATCGAATCCGCGCACACGGTCTGCCTGCCCGCGGAGGGCGATTCGTCCTTCGGATAGACGCCGCGGCGCTCGCTCTCCGTCTGCTCGGAAAACGAGCGGATGTTCTTCACCCAGCCGAAGCGCACGCCGAGATTGATGAGCCACATGCCGAGCACGACGCCCGCGATCATGCCGACGGTCGCCACGGTGAAGCCGAGGTCCTTGCCCTGCGCCCAGCCGAGCTCCGCGAACGTGTCCGAAAGCCCCGCGACGGTGCCGTGCCCGCCCTCGAAGCCGACTTCGATCAGCGCCGCGAACGCGGACCCGACGTCGAACAGCGGGTTCAGAATCAGCATCACCACGAGCGCGCCGACCACGTATTGCCCCCACGCGACGATCTGCCCGTAGCAGAGCTGCGGGGCGGAGACGCGCCAGATCTTTTTGAGCCCCGGCGTGGAGACGCCGAGAAAAAGCGCCGCGAACACGATGTTGATCAGGAACGAGGGAATGCCGCTCCAGCCCGCGTACCAGCCCGCGGGAACGCGCTCGCCGCCGAAGAACACGACGCACAGCCCCACGACGCCGGCGATGACCGACGAGGGCAGATACAGCCGCTGAAAAAGCGAAAAGCGCATCCGCAGAAATTTGCCGATTATCAGAAGCAGGCACAGCCCGCAGAACGATGTCACCGCCGTCATGTGATTTTAATTACGTTGTCGTGAATGATGTTGTTCGCCGTGGAAAGTCTCCAAGTTTCCGCCGCCGCGCCCGCGGGCGCAAGCGCAAAGGCGCGCGGGAACGCGAAGGCACGCCGTTCCCGGGAACGTGAAACCCGGTGCCGCGTCACTCCTTCCGCTTCGCGTCTTCTCGCCGGTTGCGCAGGTCGGCGTAGAGCGCCGCGCCCATCTCCGCCATCACGTGCCTGTAAAAATCCGCGTTTTCAAAAAGCTTGGCGAAAGCGTCCATTCGTCGATTGTAGCACTCGTTCGCCACCTTGTTGAATTCCGCCGGGAAAAGATTCTTCGCGAACATCTCCGGAGTCGAAGCCTTCGCGAGCTTCGAAAGCTGCTTCTGGCGCGCCTGCAGCCGATCGAATATCTCTTCGACGATGACGCGGTCCGCCTCCGAAAAATCGCCCTGATACATCAGATTGATCTTGTCGATGATGTTCTTGAGCGTGTCGAAAGTCCGCGTCGGCTTCGCGGGCTTTCTCCGCGGAGCCTCCGGCGGGAACGTCTTGTCCGCCTTTTCCGGCGCGAGCGCGATCGCGCCGCTGAACGTTTCCGTCAGCTTGTTGCTGACGAGCGCGATCTTGTCGCCGAGAACGACCTTCTCGTGAGCGCTTTTCGGCAGAAAGCGATAAAAGATTTCCGCGAAAATGTAGCTCTTGTGGAGCTCCGCGTCGAACGTGCGCACGATCTGCGTGACGTAGGCATAAAAGCGGCAGAAATTCTTGATCAGCGCGCGCGCCTTGAACCTGTTTTCCTCCGAGAGCCGATTATAGGCGGAAGTCGCGGGAACGAGCGCGCTCGAGATTTTTCCCAGAGCGGTCCGACTCTGTTCGGCGGCGGAATAGACGGCATAGACTTTGTCTTCGTCCTCCCGCGACCAGAGACGCATTTTTTCCAGCTCCGCCCAAAACGTGTACACGTCGTTCACGTCGATCGCCTTTTCCAAAAACGTGTCCTCGTAAAACGGCTTGAACGCGCGGGCGATGTCCTCGTTCGAGTTCGCGAAATCGAAGACGTAAGTGTCGATTTTGCCCGGGCACTGCCGATTCAGCCGGGAGAGCGTCTGAACAGCCTTCACGCCGGACAGCTTCTTGTCCACGAACATCGTGTGCAGCAACGGCTCGTCGAAGCCCGTCTGGTATTTTTCCGCGACGATCAGCAGGTTGAACATCTCGCTTCCGAAATACAGCGGCAGCTGCGCTTCGGAAATCCTCAGCGTTCCCGCGGAGTTCAGCTCCGGCTCCGTCCATTCCCTGCCGTCGTATTTCACTTTTCCCGAAAACGCGACGAGCGGCCTCACGTCCACATAACCGCGCTCGGCGCAGTATTTCTTTATCGCGAAAAAATACCGGACCGCGTGCGCGCGCGACGGGGACACGATCATCGCCTTCGCCCTGCCGCCGATCCTGTTCAGCGTGATCTCGCGGAACTTCTCCGTCATGATCGCCGCCTTCTGATCGATCACGAAACCGTGCCCGTCGTGATAGGCCCTGATCGCCTTCGTCGCCGGCGGCTCCTCGTATTCGGGATTGTCTTCGCTGATTTTGCCGATTTCGTAGGACGTCTCGTAAGTCGTGTAAAACCTCAGCACGTCCTCGATGAAGCCTTCGTCGATCGCCTGCCGCATCGAGTAATGGTGGAACGCGTCGAAAGAGCCGTCCCCGCGCTTCTCGCCGAAAATCTCCAGCGTCTTCGGCTTCGGCGTCGCCGTGAACGCGTAGAACGAAAGATTCGCGTGCTGCCCCTGCGAAAGCAGCGTTTCCGAGAGCACGTCCATTTCGTCCTTGAGCGCCGCTTCCTCCTTGCCCTCGAGCTCCGCCCATTCCTTCAGCGCGCTTTCCGTGTCCGCGAGCGCCGTCTTCAGCTTCTGCGCGCTCTTGCCCGTCTGGGAGCTGTGCGCCTCGTCGACGATGACCGCGAAGTTCTTCCCCGCGTGCGCGTCGATTTCCCTATAGACGAGCGGAAAGCGGTGAAGCGTCGTGATGACGATCCGCTTCCCGTCGTTGATCGCGTCACGGAGCTTGGAGGAATTGTCCTTGTCCGTCACCGTCTCGATCTGACCGGCGCTGTGCTCGAAGCTCAGAATCGTCTCCCGCAGCTGCGCGTTCAGAACGCGCCTGTCCGTCACGACGAACACCGTCCGGAAAACGCTCTCCCGCGACGCGTCGTGCAGCGACGCGAGCCGATACGTCAGCCACGCGATCGAGTTCGATTTTCCGCTCCCCGCCGAATGCTGGATCAGATAGTTCCTGCCCGCGCCGCGTTCCCGCGTGTCCGCGACCAGCTTTTCCACGACGTCCAGCTGATGATAGCGCGGGAAGATCAGCTTCGTCGAAGCCTTCTTGACCTGCCGTCCGTTCTCGAGCGCGAGCGTCTCCGTCGTCTGCAGCGAAACGTAATGCTGCAGCAGCGCCAGCAGATTTTCGCGCCGCAGCACGCGTTCCCACAGATACGCCGTCGGATAGCCGTCCGGATTTTCCGGATTCCCGCCGTCGCCCACGTTCCCGGCTCCGTTGCTCCCCTGGTTGAACGGCAGAAAGCGCGTCCGCGCCCCGTCGAGCCGGGTCGTCATCACCACGTCGCGCAAGTCCGCCCCGAAGCAGACGAGAACGCGCTTGTTGAAATTGAAGATCAGCTCCCGCGGGTCGCGGTCTTCCCGGTATTGCCGCATCGAATCCGCCGTCGATTGCCCCTTGAGCTGATTCTTCAGTTCGAGCGCGACCACGGGAACACCGTTCAGTGAAAGCACCATATCGATCGAATTTTCGTTGCTCGTCGAATAATGGAACTGCCGACGCTCCGTCAGAATGTTCGCCTCGTATTTTTCGACCAGCTCCGCGTTCAGATCCGACGCGGGCGCGAAATAGCAGAAACGCAGCGCGATCCCGCGGTCCTTCACGCCGTTGCGCAGCACGTGAATCAGGCCGTGCTCGTCCACGTTGCGCTGAAACGTCTTGTAGAGCTGCGCCTCCGCGTCGTTCCCGTAAACCCGGCAGAAACGCGCCCACGCCTTCGGCTGCGTCTTCCCGATGAACGCCTGCATCACCGACATGTCGATCGCGCGCGCCTTGTCGTAAGTTTCCCGGCAGCCCTTGGCGTAGCCGCCCGCCTCGCTCAGCAGAAACGCCTCAATGTCGCTCTCAAACCGCTTTTCCGTAGTATCCATGTACGTCACGACTTCAGATTTTTTATGATTTCCGCGACCTGCTTCAGCGCGTTCATATTCAGGTTTTTCCCATTAGACGGCATAGATTGCTTTTCCTCTATATCAATGTCTTTGTAGAGACCTAAAACAGTGGTTTGAATAAGCTCTCGTCGATATTTGTCGCGCTCAACGACATATTTTTCCCATGCGGCAGTATCAGGTTTCCCATTATTTGAGAAGTCGTTGATTGTAAGAGCATATCTTTGAGCGACTAATTGATCTGAATACGATTTGATGGTCGCGGAGACAGCAGCCTTGAACTCGTATGCCTCTTGTGTTTTACGCTCCCTTGTATACTGATTAAAAATGAATGACATTCCAAGATAGACAGGAAAGATTTTCGCAAAGGATGTCGCGACGAAAAGCAATGTGGAGGTCAGATCTATTGCGATTCCATTTCCGATGAAATTGGGAAGAAGCGTAAATGCAAACCACAACCAATAGCCCGAAGCAATCAGACCCGCAATAATTGCTACGAACCAAACGATGACGTTAATCCCTATTCGGTTAGCTCGACGCTTAAATGATCCAGACAATCCAGCGCTCGCGATTAAGGCAACCTGTTCCGCAGCTTCTTTTTTATACCCTTCAAATTCCGATTTATGTTTTTCAACTTCATCAATATTCGCCTTTAATATCCCAATGGATTCTTGAGCGGATTTAATTTGGTTTTCAACCATTTCTTGCGCCGTTTTTGACGCTATTAAAAAATTAGTCAAATCCTTTTCTTTTTGTTCTACTTGCGCGTAAAGATATGTAAAATCATTCTTTTGCTTTTGAATTTCCTTGTTCGCGTCAGCAATTATCCCTCGGATTTGGGATAACTCGTTAGACGAATTTGTCTTGTTAGCGGAAATTGTATCAAGAGCATTCTTTTTTTCTAAAAGCTCATTGTCAAGTTGTTTAAGGCGATTTTCAAAGGCACCCTTAGCCTCACTTAATTTGGAGAACAAAGATTCTAACTCAGATTTCTTGTTCGCAAGGTTTATCTCATCAACAGAAAATAGATTTACACGTCCTCGATCCCAAATTCCGTGAAAGATTTCATAGTTAATTATCGCCTGTAGATATGGACCGAGGCGAGTATGATTTCCGGCTTCAAGTGCAGATAATAAAGCGGAAAACGAAGCTTCAATGGGAGTTTGGCTAAAATCCAAACTCGTATTAAGATGAACAGGATATTCGTCTCCATTTAAAAACGCCTCCATTTGTTTCATCGCCCGTTCGATTACGGGAATAATCGTGACACCGCTGAAAACCCAGATTTTCCTGTCTTCCAATGATTGACTGGGAGGCAGATTTCGAGAAAGGCACTTCTGAATATCAAGATTTCTGATTTTTTCAATAGTGCTTAAAATCTTATTTTTGGTATCCTCTGTCATAAATTAAACTTCTTTCTTTCCGGAGACATGCTCAAAAATAATGGATTTTTTGTAATTTCGCAAAGAGGTGATTTTCTCTTGTTTGAGAGAAATCATAGAATCGACTTTTTTGGTTTTTGAATCGAGAAAGACGACGATTTCTTGTTGCTCCGAAAGAGGTGGGACAGTTGTGAACAACGACTGAACCAAGCCTACAGACAATCCTGGTTGCGCGGCTGTTTGCAATGCATACTGATTCAGATTCATTGCCTCCAGCAAATATGAAAGGTATGGAATATTAGTCAGCCCCGAGCAACGTGTTATGAGAGCGTGATCTGTTGCCCAAAAAGATCCGCAAACCCTGTGAATATTTCCAGCTAGCGCGCCTTGACGGCCTACAAGGATATACTCGCCCGAACAATTATATTTCTTATAAAAACCACGAAGTCCGTTTCCTCCATATACAGGAAATTCTCCCTCTTTCTCAATCTCAAGCGAGGTTAAATTCTCTCCTGCATTCATTTTACACAAGCGTTTTAATGGGAGGATTTCCCAATGGGCGGGAACGAAGCCGAGCCAGGGAATGCCGGAGTCTTTGAGGGGGCGTGAGGCGTTCGCGGCGGCAGGGACGCCGCGCGTGACGGCTTCCGTAATGACGGACTGTTTGTAGCTTTTCAGCTCCGCAATCATCTTTTCCTCCACCGCGATCAGGGCATCGATTTCCGCGCACTTTTCGTCCAGAAATTCCGCGATTTTCTTTTGCGTTTCCGTCGGGGGAAGCAGAAGCGCGCAATCGTCGATGAACGCCGGATTCATGTGCGGAATCGTCGTTCCGTTCACCTTGTTTCTGAAATAAGTTTCAAAATATTTCAGAAGGTAGAAAACGTAGCGCGGGCATGTTTCCGGAATCTCACAGCGGTATTTCACGACCGTGGACGAAAGCGTTCCCGCGAATCCCTGCGCGACGAATCCGGCATTCGCGCCGTCCCACAAGATCAGAACGTCGTCCTTTTCGCACTGCGGGCAAGAGCTGTCCGTCGTGAACGTTCTCGGCGGCTTTCCGTTCATTTCGGAAGCTCCGATGATCGGCAGGCCTTCCGCGTTCGAGTTGTCGTTCGAAGGCAATTTCCCTTTGACGAATCGTCCCGCGCGTCTGAAGCGCCGACTTTCCCAGTCCGCGGGAACGTCTCCGATCCACGGGATTCCGGAAGGCTTCATTTTTCGTGCGGGCCGCGTCATTTCTGCGTCCTCCATTTCTTGAGGCGGGTTTCGCATTCGTTCTTCGGAAGCCGGGCTCCCGCGGCGAGAATCGCGTCCAACGCGCCGACTGCGGCGTTTTCCGAGATTCGGGCTTCTCCGACGAGCGTGTCCAGAATCCAAAAGAGACCGCGCACTTCGACGCCGTCTTCCTTTGCGCGTTTCCGCAGCCGGTCGTCTCCGGAAAGCAGAATTCCTCCGCGTTCCCGCGCGAGCAGCGCGACGGAGGCGTCGGCGAGGCTGACTCGGCGGGTTTTCGCCCATCCGTCGGCGAGCAGCAATTTTTCGAATTCCGGATCTTCGGCGACGAGCGTTCCCGCGCGGATGAAGGAGGCGAGCGCCTTTTTTTGCGCGGACGCCTTCACTTCGGCGACGACGAGCGTCGTCGTGGCGAAGCGGCGCCCGGACTCGAACCATGCGGGGAGCAGACCGCCCGCGCAGAGATCGATCAGCAGACAGGCGTCGTGGATGAAGAACGTGCTGTCTTCGTCAGACGGCATTCGCGAGATCCTTTCTCAGTTTCGCGAGGGGAACGCCAAGAAGCGCGGCTCCCTTGGACTCGGAGATTTCGGCTTCCTGGACGCTTTTTTTCACGAGCCGTTCGAAGCGGGAAGAGCTTTCTTCGCCGCGATAGCAGTCCGGTTCTTTTTTGCGCCAGCCCCATTTGTTGCGGACAATGCAGAAATGCCGGAAAGACGACTCGGAAATGAGCTCGAGCACGCGTGCGCGGTACATGAGCGCCGCGATCGAAACGCCGAAATAGGCTTTGACGGGAAGCAGCTCCGAGAGCGAAACGCGGGAACGTCGCCAGCCGAACATTTTGGAGAAAGTGTCCCGAGGCATGAGGAAGGCCGAGGCGAAGGCATCCGCGAAGGCTTCGTGCTCCTCCTCGGAGAAAGACGCGTCCTGGGCGACGAGCAGGTGACCAAGCTCGTGGGCGAGCGTCATGCGTTTTCGCGGGAGGTCTTTTTTGAGCCAGGAGGCGATCACGAGAAAGGCGGCGTCGCCGCAGACGGCGGAAAAGCCGTCGAATTTTTCGTTGTCGGTGTCGATTTCAAAAATTTTGACGCCCTTGTTTTCGAGAAGCTGCTGCAGGTTGGGAATCGGATCGTCTCCGAGCTGCCAGTCCTCGCGCAGGCGCTGAGCCCAAGCTTCGGGCGAGCGTTCCCGCGAAGCCTCGAAGCGCGGGAACGGCGGCGTTTCGTGCGCGGCGATCTGCTCGATTTCGAGATAACGGGAAAAGAAATCCTTGGCGCGTTCTTCGATGGAGCGCTTCTCGCGCGCGCCGAGGGCGGATTTTTTGCGGAAGCGGATTTCCTGCAGCGCCGGCTGTTCTCTTCGGAAGAAGAAGTCCGGGGCGACTCCGAGCGCGTCAGCGATTTTCAGCAGCATGGACGCGACCGGCTTCGCGGCGCCGGTCTCGTAGCGGTTGAGGAGCGTGTGAGAGACGTGGAGCTCCGAGGCGAGTTCGCGCAGGGAACGTCGGGCGATTTCGCGCGCCTGTCGGAAACGGACGGGGAAGATGTCGGTGGCGGGTTGCATGTTTACAAAAAATCAAAAACTATCGAATTTGTAAACCGAAATAAAGGGGCGGCGGGCGTCATTTCCCGAGGATTTTTTTCATGAGCTCCGCTTCCTGCGCCCCGAGACGTCTGAGCTCCTCGAAGATTTCGGCGCTCGGGCGCGGCGGCACGTATTTGTAGAATTCGCGGGTAAAGGGGATTTCGTAGCCGATTTTGGTCTTCTTGGGATTGATCCTTGCGTCGGGCGCGTAGGGAAGGACGTTTTTCCGCATGTAGGCGCCGACGTCCTCCTTGAACGGCACGGACTCGGTGTCGGACTCGATCTGAGGTTTGCCTTTTTTGAAGACGGGCGCGCCGTTTTCGTCGCGGAGCGGACGTTCGACGGTGATCTTGGTGAACTTGAAGTCGTCGTTGTCGCGGATTTTGCTTTCGACGATCTTTCCGGCTTCGGAATAAGCGGCGTCGGCGAATTCGAGGTAGGCCTTCGCGACGAGCGCGATGCAGCGTTCCGTGAACTCGTTGCGCTTGTTGCCGAGGCTCTTGCGGCGTTTCTCGAAGCATCGGCTCGCGTCGATGAGTTGGACTTTGCCTCGGCGTTCCCGCGCCTTGTTCTTGGAGACCAGCCAAATGTACGTGGAGATTCCGGTGTTGTAAAACATGTCGTTCGGAAGCTGAACGACGGCCTCGAGCCAGTCGTTTTCGAGGAGAAAGCCGCGGATTTCGCTTTCGCCGGATCCGGCGTCGCCCTTGAAGAGCGGAGAGCCGTTCTGAATGATCGCCATGCGCCCGGAGTCTTTGAGCTTGGCGACGCCGTTGAGCAGGAAAAGCTGCTGACTGTCGCCGACGGAGGGAAGCCCGGCGCCGAAACGTCCGGCGTCGCCTTGGCGCGCTTCCGCCTCCACGGCTTTTTTCTCGTTTTTCCATTCGATGCCGAAAGGCGGATTGGAGATGACGTAGTCGAAGAGGTAGCCGCCGAACTTGTCGTCGGAAAGCGTGTTGCCGTGCTTCATGTTGTCGGCGTGTTCGCCGCGGATGAGCATGTTGGCCTTGGCGATGGCGAAGGTCTGTTCGTTGAGCTCCTGCCCGAAGAAGTGCAGGTCGGCTTCGGGGTCGATTTCGAGGAGCTTTTCGGCGAGGCAGTCGAGCATCTGGCTCGTGCCCATCGCCATGTCGTAGAGCATGGCGGTGATTCCGTTTTTCCGGAGCTCGGCTTTGTTCGGCGCGACGAGGAGTTCCGCCATCATGTAGATGATGTCGCGGGCGGTGAAATGCGCTCCCGCGTGTTCGTCGTAGCTCTCGGAGAATTTGCGGACGAGCTCTTCGAAGACGTAGCCCATGTCCACGGCGGAAACGGCGTCGGCGCCGAGGTAGGCTTTTTTCGTGCAGAATTCGTCGATGACGCTGAAGAGGATGCCGTTGTCGGCGAGCTTGGTGATTTCGTTGTCGAAATTGAATTTTTGGATGATGTCGATGACGTTTTCCGAAAAACCCTGCAGGTAGAAGCGGAAGTTTTCCGCGATCTGCTCCGGCGTGGAGCGAAGACTCTCGAACGAAAACGGGCTGACGTTGTAGAAATCGTATCCGGAAGCGGCGCAGAGCTGGCTGGACCTGACGACGATCTTGCGGCGCGCGAGCTCGGCGTTTTTCGCGAGAACGGCGGCCTTGGTCGGCGCGAGCGTGTCGCTGAATCGCTTGATGACGCACATCGGCAGAATGACGTTCCCATATTCGTGCGGTTTGTAAACGCCGACGAGTTTGTCGGCTATCGCCCAGATGAGGTTCGCCTTTTCCTGGACGTTTACGGAGGTGCGTTTTTCGAGTTCGAGCTGCTTCATGGGGATGATTTCGGACTCTATCAAAAAATCGCCTCCGCTTGCAACTGCAAGGACGCACGACGCACGCCCGGAAATCGAAAGCCGACCGCAGTTCAGTCGGCCGCAAAATGCAGCCGACAGAACGCGCGGCGCGCCCGTGGAACGCCCACTCGGCGTCGGCGGCGTTCAATTTCAGTCGGTCAGCGGCGCTGACCGATTCGGGAGCGCTTTTTTCGGCTTCGCTTTAAGGTGTTTCCGACAGTTCCGCGGACGCGCCCGGGCAAACAATAAAAAAGCGGAACGGGCGACGGAGCCTGTTCCGCTTTTCCGAACAAAACCGAATCTCAGCCGAGGGCGGCGAGGAGCTTGGCGGTTTCGTCGCGCTTGGCGAGCGTTTCCGCGAGCTGCTTCTTCGCGCCTTCGAGGATGTGCGCAGGAGCGGGGAGCGCCTCACTCGGCGCCGGAGCCTGCATCTTCAATCGCAGGGCCGGATTCCTCATAGTAATACGAATAGTCGATGCCCTTCATGAAGATTTCGCGGTCGTCGGTCTTGTCGGTCAACGCGCCACGCAGCAGTTCCCGAATTTTTTCGCCGTCGGCGTGGCTTTCGACCATCGCGTTCAGATAATCGTTTTTGTTGATTCGGCTCCAGTCGACGCACTTTCCCAAGCTTCGCTTAAAAATCAGATCGAGCCAGATACGCGTGCTCCGACCGTTTCCCTCCATGAAGGGGTGAGCGACGTTCATTTCGACGTATTTTTTCACGATTTCGTCGAACGTCGTTTCCGGCATGGCCTCGATGCGCGCCAAGGTCGAGGGAAGATAAAGCGCGTTCGCGAACGGAAAACCGCCTTTGCTGATGTTCTTGTCCCGAATCTGCCCGGCGAAATCATAGAGCCCGCCGAAGAGGTAGGCGTGAATCTGCTGAAGCCCTTTGACGGTGCCGATCTCGACGCCGTCGATGAAGGAACTTTCAAAAAGCGCGTACGCTTTCCGCTTGCTCTTCCCGTCGATCGTCTCGTCGCTGTACAAAAACCAATCAAGAAAGTCCGTCGCCTTGTTGTTGGGCAAGTGCTTGGCGAGAGCGACGATTCCGGCGCTGTCCATGACGTCGGTCAAATAACGCTTGCCGTCGGCGGCGGTCAATTTCAGTTGGTTAGTGGCACTAACCAACTCGGGAGCGCTTTTTTTCAGCTTCGCTTTAAGGTATTTCCAATAGTTCCGCGTCTTCGCGAAGTCGTCCTGCCGATTCAGGATGCCGAGAACGTCGAGGACGGAAAAAAGCCACTGCGCGCGCGCATCGTCCCACGCGGCCCGCACTTCGCGGTCGTTGAAGAAACGGATGGAGATTTTCGCTGTGTTTTTGGTCTTCGCCATGATTTATTCGACATCAGAACAGACGTTCCCGTGAAGCGGAAAACTCGGGAAATTCTATTTTCGCGGACGCGCCCGGGCAAACAATAAAAAGCGGAACGGGCGACGGAGCCTGTTCCGCTTTCCCGAGCAAGCGCGCGCGCCTCAGCCGAGGGCGGCGAGGAGCTTGGCGGTTTCGTCGCGCTTGGCGAGCGTTTCCGCGAGCTGCTTCTTCGCGCCTTCGAGGATGTGCGCGGGCGCCTTCGAGGCGAACGCCGGGTTGTTGATCTTCGCCGTTCCCGCCGCGACCGCCTTGTCGAGCTTTTCCAGCTCCTTCGTCAGGCGCTTGCGTTCGGCGGCGACGTCGATCAGCCCCGTCACGTCGAGCGAGAGCGTGCCCAGCGGCGTGACCGCCGAGGGACCGTCCGCCGCCGTTCCCGCGGGAACGGTCTCGATCGCGCGCGCGCCGACGAGCGTCTTCAGCTTCGCCGCGTTGCGTTCGAGCAGCGCGCCCGCCGCCGCGTCCTTCAGCGCGAGGCGGAAGAGGCAGTCCTTCTTCGTTCCCGCGTTGTTGTGCGACTTGAGCGCGCGCGCCTGCGTGACGAACTCGCGGATCTGCGCGATGTCGTTCACCGCGTTCGCGTCGATCGTCAGCCCGCGCTTCGCGAGCGCGCCCGCGAGCTCGTCCGCGGAGACGAGCCGCTGCGACTGCAGGAACTCGCCCTCGGGAATGTATCCGAGCAGGTGATACAGCTCTTCGGCGATGAAGGGCGTGAGCGGCGCGAGGCAGAGCAGGAACTGGCGCAGGCACAGGTCCTGAATCGCGAGCACGTTCCCGCGCAGCGCGTCGTCGGCGAGGCGCGTCTTCGCCACCTCCACATACCAGTCGCAGAAGTCGTTCCAGAAAAACGCGTAGAGCGCCTGCGTGTAGGCGTTGAACTCGTAGTTCGCGAGCGCGTCCGCGCAGCCGCGCACGAGGCGCACGAGCCCGTCGAGAATCGCGTGGTCGTCCGCGTCGCAGAGCGCGGGATCGATGCGCGCGACGATCGCCTCGAGCGAGGAGTTGTCGAGCATCGGGCCGCTCATCTGGCGGAAGCGCGACGCGTTCCAGAGCTTGTTGCAGAAATTGCGTCCGAGCTCGACGTTCTTTTCGTCGAAGAGCACGTCCTGGCCGAGCGGCGCCGAGCGCATCGTGCCGAAGCGGAGCGCGTCCGCGCCGTAGCGCGCGATGAGGTCGAGCGGGTCGGGCGAATTGCCGAGCGTCTTGGACATTTTGCGTCCGAGCTTGTCGCGCACGATTCCGGTGAAATAGACGTTGCGGAACGGCATTTCGCCGCGCCATTCGAAGCCCGCCATGATCATGCGCGCGACCCAGAAGAAGATGATGTCCGGGCCGGTGACGAGGTCGCTCGTCGGGTAGAATTTCCTGAGCAGCTCGGGCATTTCGCTCTCGGGCGCGTCCATGTCCCAGCCCATCGTCGCGAAGGGCCACAGCCAGGAGGAGAACCACGTGTCGAGCACGTCGGGATCCTGCGTCCAGTTTTCCGGATCGGCGGGCGGCACGACGTCGCAGTGAATCTTCGCGGGATCGCTCTTGGAATACCACACGGGAATACGGTGGCCCCACCAGAGCTGGCGGGAAATGCACCAGTCCTGCAGGTTGCCCATCCAGTGCTCGTAAACCTTGCTCCAGCGTTCGGGGTGGAACTTCATCGCGCCGGTCGCGACGCACGCACGCGCGGCGGGAACGCTCGGATAGCGCAGGAACCACTGCTCGGAAAGGCGCGGCTCGATCGGCACCTTCGCGCGCTCGCTGATGCCGACCTTGTTTTCGTAAGGCTCTTCCTTGACGAGCAGACCGAGCCCGCGCAGCAGCTCGACGGACTTGTCGCGCGCGGCGAAGCGCTCCATGCCCGCGAGATCCGCGCCCGCGAGCGCGTTCATCGTGCCGTCGGGGTTCATGATGTCCGTCACCTTCAGCCCGTGGCGTTTCCCGATTTCAAAGTCCGTCTTGTCGTGCGCGGGCGTGACCTTGAGCACGCCGGTGCCGAACTCGAACTCGACGGACTCGTCGCCGACGATCGGGATCGGCTCCTGATTTTCGAGCGGGAGCGGCCGGATCGCGTGCTTGCCGATGTATTTCGCGTAGCGCTCGTCCTTCGGGTTGACGGCGATCGCGGAGTCGCCCGGAATCGTCTCGGGGCGCGTCGTCGCGATCGTGAGGAACGTTCCCGGCTCCTCGGCGATTTCGATTTTGAAATAATACAGGAAGCCCTTGTGCGGCTCCATGATGACTTCCTCGTCCGAGAGCGCCGTGAGCGACGCCGGGCACCAGTTCACCATGCGCTTGCCGCGGTAGATGTAGCCCTTTTTGTAGAGATCGACGAAGATCTTCTGAATGCACGCGGAATACTTCTCGTCCATCGTGAAGCGTTCCCGCGACCAGTCGCACGAGCAGCCGAGCTTCTTGAGCTGGTTGATGATGATGCCGCCCTTTTCGCGCTTCCACGCCCAGACGCGCTCGAGAAACGCTTCGCGGCCGAGGTCGCGGCGCGTCTTGCCCTCCGTCTTGCGGAGCTGCTTTTCGACCATGACCTGCGTGGCGATGCCCGCGTGGTCCGTTCCCGGCAGCCAGAGCACCTCCTTGCCGTCGAGCCGCGCCTTGCGCGCGAGAATGTCCTGAATCGTGTTGTTGAGCACGTGGCCCATGTGCAGCACGCCGGTGACGTTCGGCGGCGGGATGACGATGGAATACGCGGGGCGTTCTTCGCTCACGCGCGCGGGATCGGCGGTGAAGCAGCCGCCCTCGACCCAGTTCTGATACCAGCGGGCTTCGACCTGTGCGGATTCGTAATTTTTCGGAATGTCGTGCGTCATCGTTTTTTGAAAAAATGAAAGCGAAAACGATACGCTCTTCCCCGCCTCCCCGCGAGCGCTTTTTTCGCGCAGAAAACGGCGCCGCGCGTTCCCGCAGGATACACCTTACACCCTACACCCTACACCTTACACCCTACACCTTACACCCCTGCACGGCGCGCAGCGCCATTGCGCAGCGCTCATTCCAGTTCGGAGGAGATGCGCATGGAGCAGAAGTCCGGGCCGCACATCGAGCAGAAGGCGGCCTTCTTCGCGGCGTCCTGCGGGAGCGCCTCGTCGTGCAGACGGCGTGCGTGCTCGGGATCGAGCGAGAGCGCGAACTGGTCTTCCCAGCGGAACTCGAAGCGGGCGCGCGAGAGCGCGTTGTCGCGGTATTGCGCGGCGGGATGGCCCTTCGCGAGATCCGCCGCGTGCGCCGCGATCTTGTAGGCGACGACGCCCGCGCGCACGTCCTCGCGGTTGGGCAGCCCGAGGTGTTCCTTGGGCGTCACGTAGCAGAGCATCGCGCAGCCGTACCAGCCGATGAGCGCCGCGCCGATCGCGCTCGTGATGTGGTCGTAGCCGGGCGCGATGTCGGTCGTGAGCGGTCCGAGCGTGTAGAACGGCGCCTCATGGCACCAGTCGAGCTGGTTGAGCATGTTCGCTCGAATGAGCTGCGCGGGAACGTGCCCGGGCCCCTCGTTCATCACCTGCACGCCGTGTTCCCAGGCGCGTTTCGTGAGCTCGCCCTGCGCCTTGAGCTCGGCGAACTGCGCCTCGTCGTTCGCGTCCGCGATGGAGCCCGGACGCAGCCCGTCGCCGATGGAGACGCCGATGTCGTACGCCGCCATGATTTCGCAGATTTCGTCCCAGTGTTCCCAGAGAAAATTCTCCGCGTTGTGACGCCTGCACCATTTCGCCATGATGGAGCCGCCGCGCGAGACGATGCCCGTGACGCGCGAGGCGACGAGCGGCACGAAATCCTTTTTCACGCAGGCGTGAATCGTGAAGTAGTCCACGCCCTGTTCGGCCTGTTCGATGAGCGTCTCGCGGAAAATATCCCAGGTGATTTCGTCGCTTTTGCCGCCGACTTTTTCGAGCGCCTGGTAAATCGGCACGGTGCCGACGGGCACGGGGCAGTTGCGCAGAATCCACTCGCGCGTGGCGTGGATGTTTTTTCCGGTGGAAAGATCCATCAGCGTGTCGCCGCCCCAGCGGCACGACCAGCGCATTTTGTCGACTTCCTCCTCGATGCCGGACGCGATTGCGGAGTTGCCGATGTTGGTGTTGATCTTCACGAGAAAATTCCGCCCGATGATCATAGGCTCGGCTTCCGGGTGATTGACGTTCGCGGGGAGAATGGCGCGGCCGCGCGCGATTTCCGAGCGCACGAACTCCGGCGTGATTTCCTGCGGAATCGCCGCGCCGAACGCCTCGCCCGGATGCATGAAGTCGAGCCGGCGGCGTTCCGGCGTTCCCGCCTCCTCGCGCATTTCCTGCAGCTTCATGTTTTCGCGGATCGCGACGAACTCCATCTCCGGCGTGACGATGCCTCGGCGCGCGTAGTCCATCTGCGTGATGCGCGCGCCGGGCTTGGCGCGGTAGATTTTGCGGTCGCCGCGGTCGAACTGTTCGACGTGGCAGGCGGTCTTCACCGCGGGAACGGTGTAGCTCGGCGCCACGGCCTCGACGTCGCCGCGTTCGAGAATCCACGGCGTGCGCAGCGCGGGCAGCCCCTTGCGTATGTCCTTGTGAAACGCTTCGTCGCCCCATGGTCCGGAGGTGTCGTACACGCGCACGGGCGCGTTTTCGCGCAGAATCTTTCCCGAGCGGGAACGCGTCGGCGAGAGAGCGATTTCGCGCATGGGCACGCGGATGTCCGGGCGCGAGCCCTGAACGTAGATGCGTCGGCTCTGCGGGAACGCCTTGCGGATTTCGTCGTTTTCTGCTGTTGCGGGAATGTCTGCCATGAGGGAAAAGCTTAGAGTCTAACGCCTGAAGGTTAAAGATTAAAGCGTTTCGCGCGCGGCGCGGGCGAACGGGAGAGCGCGGATTCTGCGGCGGAAAAAATCTGCGGGCGCCTCAAATTCACGCCTTGCGGGATTCGAGTTCCTCCCAGCGCTCGAGGGCGGACAGGAGCTCTTCGTCGATGGCGGCGAGGCGGGCGTTCACATCGCGCACGGCGGCGGGATCGCGGTAGAATTCCGGATCGTTGAGCTTTTCCGCGAGCGCTTTCTGCTCGGTCTCGAGCGCGTCGATCTTCTGCGGGAGCGCCTCGAGCTCGCGCGTCTCCTTGTAGGAAAGTTTTTTCTTCGACGGCGGATTTTTCGGCGCGGGAGCGTCGGGCGCGTCCGCACCGCGTTTTTCCGGGTTGGCGGGCGCGGCGGCGGGAACGCTCTTCGCGGCGGTTTCGGCGAGATGCGTCTTCCGCCACGCGTCGTAGTCGCCGACGAACTCGCGCAGAAAACCGTCGCCCTCGAAGACGACGAGGCTCGTCGTCACGTCGTCGAGAAATTCGCGGTCGTGCGAGACGAGAATCACGGTGCCGTCGAAGTCGCCGAGGAGCTCTTCGAGCAGATCGAGCGTTTCGAGGTCGAGGTCGTTCGTGGGTTCGTCGAGCACGAGCACATTGGCGGGCTTAAGAAAAATTTTCGCGAGCAGCAGGCGGTTGCGCTCGCCGCCGCTGAGCATCGAGACGGTCGAGCGCGCGCGGTCGGGCGTGAACAGGAAATCGCCGAGATAGCTGATGACGTGGCGCGTCTTTCCGCTGACGGAAACCGTGTCCGCGCCCTCGCCCGCGAGGTTTTCCGCGAGCGTCCTGTCCTCGCGCAGCTGCGAGCGGAGCTGGTCGAAATACGCGATCTGCAGATTCGTGCCGTGCGCGACCGTTCCCGCGTCGGGCGCGAGCTCGCCGAGCAGTATCTTCAGCAGCGTGGTCTTGCCGACGCCGTTCGGCCCGATGACGCCGACGCGGTCGCCGCGCATGATCGTCGTCGAAAAATCGCGGATCACGGGAACGCCGTTCCAGCTGTGCGAAACGTGTTCGGCGACGATGACCTTCGCTCCGGATTTTTCCCCTTCGGAAATCGTCGCGCGGACGTTCCCGACGGCGCCCCGCCGCGCGGCGCGGATTTCGCGGAGCCGTTTGAGCTCGCGCACGCGCCCTTCGTTGCGGCAGCGGCGCGCCTTCACGCCCTGGCGCAGCCACGCCTCCTCGCGCGCGAGCAGCTTGTCGAACTCCGCGTTGTTCGCGGCGACGGACGCGTCGAGCTCCTCGCGCCGCGCGAGATAGGTGTCGTAATCGCAGTCCCAGGACGTGACGACGCCGCCCACGAGATCGAGAATGCGCGTGGAGATCTTCCGCAGAAAACGGCGGTCGTGCGTGACGAAAAGAATCGCGCCGCGCCACGCGAGGAGAAATTCCTCGAGCCACTCGACGGCGGCGATGTCGAGATGGTTCGTCGGCTCGTCGAGCACGAGCACGTCGGGCGCGGAGACGAGCTCTCGCGCGAGCAGCACGCGGCGCTTCATTCCCGCGGAAAGCGAGGCGAACGGCAGCGCGGGCTCGGCTCCGACCTTGGAAATCATAGCGTCCGCCGCGCTCGCGAGATTCCAGGCGGCGTTTTCCTCGAGCCAGCGGAAAATCGCGTCGAGCTCCGCCTCGGAATACTTCTCCGTGTCGTGCGTCTCGTAGGCGCGGATCTTCTCGCCCGCCTCGCCGAGCCCGCTCAGCACGACGTCGCGCACCGTTCCCGCGATTTCGGCGGGCACTTCCTGCGCGAGATAGGCGACGTGCGACCCGCGCGCGAGCGCGACTTCGCCGGCGTCCGGCTCGAGCAGACCCGCGACGATTTTGAGCAGGGAGCTTTTCCCCGCGCCGTTGCGCCCGATGAGACAGACGCGCTCGCCGGGCTCGACCTGAAACGACACGTCGTCGAACAGCGACGGCCCGCCGAACCGGAGCGAAAGATTTCTGACCGAAAGCAATGCCATTTGCGGGAAAGCTTAGAGATTAGGGCTCAAAGCTTAAAGAAGAATGCGCGCGCGAGTGCGCGGCTTCGCGGCTGTGAATTTCCTTGCGGGAACGCGGGGATGTTTTAGACTTTCCCCATACAAATTTTTTCTGATTTTCCAATGAGTTCCGCAAATACCGAAGTCGCCTACAACAGCAAAATCGAAGGCGGGGTCGTCGTCACAAAACTCGACGCCGCGATCGACTGGATCCGCGCCCACTCCGTGTGGCCGATGCCGATGGGGCTCGCGTGCTGCGCGATTGAGTTCATGTCCGCGAGCTGTTCGCGCTTCGACATTTCGCGCTTCGGCATGGAAGTCACGCGCTTTTCGCCGCGCCAGGCGGACTGCATGATCGTCGCGGGAACGGTCACCTACAAAATGGCGCAGGCCGTGCGCCGCATCTACGACCAGATGGCGGAACCGAAGTGGGTCGTCGCGATGGGCGCCTGCGCCAGCTCCGGCGGCATGTTCCGCTCGTATTCGACGCTGCAGGGCGTGGACCGCATTCTGCCCGTGGACGTGTACGTCTCCGGCTGCCCGACGCGCCCCGAGGCGCTCTTCGACGGGCTCATGGCTCTGCAGGAAATGATCGCCAGGGAGCCGGGGCTCAAGCTCCTCAAGCGCGACCGCCCCGTGAAGCCGCTCTATTTTTCCTGAACCCGCGCGCGGGAACGCCGTCAAAAATTTTTCAAAAAAAGTTTCGCTCATGCTTTCCGAAAAAGACTTAGAACTGCAGAAACACCTGCTCGAAACCTATCCCTACGTCGCGCTCCGTCCGGGTTCCGCCGACCACGCGTCGTTCGACGTTCCCGCGGACAAGGCGGTCGAGTTCGCCCTCGCGCTCCGCGACAAGGAAGGCTTCGCCGCGATCAGCGACTGCGAAGGCTGCGACTGGGGCACGGACGCGTCCCCGCGCTTTTCCGCGATCTGGCACGCCTACAACTACGACAAGCATCTTTACGTGCGCATGAACGTCTATGCGCCGGACGACGCCAAGCCCGCCGTGCCCTCGCTCTGCTCCGTCTGGGCCGGATGCAACTGGCTCGAGCGCGAGGCGTTCGACCTGCTCGGCATCGACTTCACGGGGCACCCCGACATGCGCCGCATCATGATGTGGGACGAATATCCGTACCACCCGCTGCGCAAGGACTTCCCGCTCTCGGGCATCGAAGTGCCGTTCCCGGACGCGGACACCGTCGCGCAGACCGGCGTCAAGATCATGCCCGCGCCGCAGAACGGCGGTCCGTTCATCGCCGCCGCGGGAACGACCATGCGCGAGACCGAGCCGTGCGCGCTCGACCAGGAATGGCGCGAAGGCGCCCGCAAGCCCGCCGCCGAATGAGCCCCGCGGGAACGCGAAACACCGCAAACACGGAGATTTTTCAAAATGGCTGAAACCCTTGATTTCAATTATTCCGACGCCGCCGCGCGCGAGGACGAACTCGTGCCCTGCGAAAAGATGCACCTCTCGATGGGACCGTCCCATCCGGCGACGCACGGCGTGCTCCGCCTGCAGCTCGAAGTGGACGGCGAAATCGTCACCAAGTGCACGCCCGTCGTCGGCTACCTGCACCGCGGCGACGACAAGCTGGCGGAAAACATGACCTACAACCAGTTCGTGCCGTTCACTGACCGCCTCGACTACCTCGCGCCGATCTGCAACAACGTCGCCTACGCGCTCACGGTCGAAAAGCTCGCCGGGCTCGAAGTGCCCGCGCGCTGCGCCGCGCTCCGCGTGCTCACCTGCGAGCTTTCCCGCATTTCCTCGCACCTGCTCGGTCTCGGCGTGTACGCGATGGACACCGGCGCGATGACCGTCTTCCTCACGACCTACACCGAGCGCGAACGCATCTACTCGCTTTTCGAGGAACTCACGGGCGCGCGTCTCACGAACAGCTACACGCGAATCGGCGGCGTCACGCGCGACGTTCCCGAAGGCTGGCTCGAAAAGGTCGAAAAGGCGTGCGACTGCATTCTCAAAGGCGTGGACGAGATGGAAGGCCTTCTCTCCCGCAACAAGATCTTCCTCGACCGCACGAAGGACATCGCCGTCATCACCAAGGAGGCCGCGCTGCAGCAGGGGCTCACCGGCGTGAATCTGCGCTGCGCGGGCGTTCCCGCCGACATCCGCAAGGACCGTCCCTACAGCGGCTACGAACAGTACGACTTCGACATCCCCGTCGGCACCGTCGGCGACTGCTACGACCGCTACCTGCTCAAGACGGAGGAAGTCCGCCAGTCCGTGCGCATCGTGCGTCAGGTCTGCAAAAATCTTCCGGACGGTCCGATTTTCGCGCAGGACGCGAAGAACATCTGCCTCCCGCCGAAGAACCGCGTGCTCACCGGCATGGAGGATCTGATTCAGAACTTCATGATCACGACGCACGGGCCGCAGATTCCCGCGGGCGAAGCCTATTTCGAGGCGGAAAACCCGAAGGGCGCGCTCGGCTTCTTCATTCACTCGAAGGGCGAAGGCCACCCCTACCGCCTGCACGTGCGCGGGCCGTCGTTCGTGTCGCTGTCGATTCTGCCGAAGCTCATTCCCGGCAACTTCGTCACGGACATTCCCGCGATTCTCGGCTCGCTCGACTTCGTCCAGGGCGAATGCGACCGCTGAGGCGCCTAAAAACCTGAGGCGGAAAGCCCCGGAGGAAATCCGTGAAGCAGAAGCTTTTCCGCATCTTCGCGAAAAACGCGGCCTTCGTCGCGCTTTTCGCGTTTTTTTGCACCCTCCTCGTCGCCGAAAAGGCGTTCCCGCAGATCGACGAAAAGACGGACGCGTATTTTTCCGAAACGATGACGGAGGCTGCGGTCGCGTTCGGCACGGCGCGCGCGCTCAACGGCGCAATCTCCGTGGTCAAGGAATCGAGCGTTTCCGCGGAACCCATGGGCGTCGGCGTGAATCTTGCGCTCGGGCAGGTGCTTGATCCGCTCGACGACGTCGTGGAGCGTCTTTCCGACGTGCTCTTCACGACGATCGTCGCGCTGAGCATTCAGAAAATCGTCTACGAACTCGTCGGCGCGGTCGCGCTCGGAGCGGTCGCTGTTCTGCTCGTCGGCGCGTTCGTCGCGGCGTTTTTCTCGCGGCGGGAACGTGCGCGCGACTTCGCCGCGTGGCTGCGCAAGGCGGCGCTCGTGCTGATGCTCGTCCGCGTCGCGCTGCCGTGCACGGCGCTGATTTCCGACGCGGTCGAGACGCGCTTCTTCGCGCCGCGCCTCGCCGAATGCCGGGAACGCCTGCAGGTCTGGCGCGTCGAAACGCCGAACTGGGAATTTGAATTTTCCGAGGAGGACGACATCTGGAAGCGCATCAAAAAGACGAGCGCGAAGACGAAGGAAATCGCCGTCTCGACCGGAGACGCGCTCGCGACGCTCGTCGAAAACGCGGGCGAAATCGTCGCGGTCTCTCTGGAAATCGCGGGGCTCTACGTCGCGCTCTTCATCGTGCAGGTGCTCTTTCTGCCGCTCGGCGCGTGCTTCCTCGTCGTGAAGACGGCGAACCGCCTCTTCGCCTCCCGCCTTCCCGTCGTACTCCGCGCGCCGTCTCTCGGGCGCGAAGAACGCTGACGGATGATTCGGAATCTCACTCGGGGAGGCGGGGAACGCAGGCGAGGAGCGCGCGCGTGTAGGACGCCCGCGGGGAAACGATGACTTCGCGCGCGGTCCCTTCCTCGATTTTTTCGCCGCGGAAAAGGACGCAGACGCGGTCGGCGATTTGGGCGACGAGCCCGAAATTGTGCGTGATGAGCAGGACGCTCATGCCGTAGCGTCCGCGCAGCGCGAGCAGCAGGTCCATGATCTGCTTCTGAATCGTGACGTCGAGCGCGGTCGTCGGCTCGTCGGCGACGAGCACCGCGGGCTCGGCGGCGAGCGCCATCGCGATCATGACGCGCTGCTGCATGCCTCCGGAAAATTCGTGCGGATACGAACCCGCGAGCGCGGGATCAATGCCGACGGCGGCGAGCGTTTCGGCGACGCGTGCGCGGCGTTCCCGCCGGCTCTTCAGCGCGGGGACGTGGATCTTCAGCGTCTCCTCGATCTGCGCGCCGACGGTGTAGCTCGGATTGAGCGAGCTGAGAGGATCCTGAAAGACGTAGGCGATTTCCTTGCCGCGGATTTCGCGCAGCGCGCGTTCCGGAAGCCCGAGAATTTCGCGCCCCGCGAGGCGGACGCTCCCGCTCACGACGCACGCGGGCGGCTCTGGAAGCAGACCCGTAAGCGCCTGCGAAGTGACGGATTTTCCGCTGCCGCTCTCGCCGACGACGGCGAGGATTTCGCCGCGCTTCAGCGCGAAGGAGACGCCGCGGACGACGCGCGAGACCGCCCCGCGGGAACGGAATTCCACGGAGAGATTTTCGACTTCGAGCAGCGGCGCTTCCATGCGGGAACGAGTGTCATTCGACGGCGAGCATGAGCGAGCTCAGACCGCTGCCGATGCCGAGCAGCGCGACTTTGTCGCGCGCGCCGATCGCGCCGGATTCACGCGCGAGCGCGAGCGTCGCGGGAAGCGAGACGGAGCCGACGTTGCCGAGAAAATCGAAGCTGCGGCGGTCCTTCGCGCGGTCGAGTCCGAGACGCTCGAAAAGCGCGGAGGTGTGGCGCGCGCCGACCTGGTGCGTGACGACGTGCGCGGGCACGGCGGCGTTCCAGCCGGTCTCGGCGCAAAAATCGTCCCACGCGCGCGCGGCGAGCGCGACGCCCGCGGCGAGGAGTTTTTCCGAATCCGTGCGCATGGCGAGCGCGTCCCCGCTCGAGTCGCCTTCGCAGAGGCGGTTGGCGGAGGAATCGGTCGCGACGGCGCCGCCGAGCAGGTGCGGTCTGTCCGCGCCGGCGACGTCCTCGCGCGAGAGAATCGCGGCGACCGCGCCCGCGCCGATGGTGAGATTCGCGAAATAGGGCTTAACGTCGTTGCGCGAAAGCGTCGCGTCGGCGTTGAGCTTCGCGATCGTGTTTTCGACGAGCGGACGGCCGTTCTCGCCGGAGCAGACGAGCGCGCGGCGGATCTGTCCGGATTCGAGCAGCCCGGCGGCGACGATCATCGCGTTGAGAAAACCGAGACACGCGTCGGAGACGTCGAAAATCTGCGTGCGCGCGCCGAGCCCGAGCAGCCCGTGCACATAGGCGGCGGTGGCGGGTTCGAGGCGGTCGCGGCAGACGGAGGAATGGATGAGCAGATCGACGTCCTCGGGACGCGTTCCCGCGGCCGCCATGACTTTTTTCCCCGCGAGCGCGGACGCCTCGGAGGGGCGGATCGGGCGCGGCCAGAAGCGGCGTTCCCGGATGCCGGTCATCAGTTCGAGACGGCCGTAGGGGAGCTTGAGACGCTCGTAAAGCGGCGCGAGTTTTTCTTCGAGCGCGGCGGAGGTCCACACTTCCGGCGGGAGCTCGACCGCCATGGCTTCGATGACGACGCGGGAAAATTTCATGAATGAGAAATGAGTTTATGAAGCGACGGAGTCATGAGGCGAAGCCGACGCCCGCATTTCGCGGACTGCTTTCACCGCCTCATGCTCCGTCATCTCATCGCGTTGCGCGGAAACGTTCCGCTCAGACTTTCTTCAGGTCGGCTTCCTTCGCCTTGAGCGCGGAATCGATCGCGGCGATCCACTTGTCGGTGATCGTCTGAATGTCCTTTTCGGCGCGCTTGCAGTCGTCTTCGGACGCCGCCTTGTCCTTGTTGATCTTCTTGACGAGCTCGAGACCGTCGCGGCGGCAGTTGCGGACGCGCACGCGGCCTTCTTCGGCGTAGCGGTTGGCGACCTTGACGAGCTCGGCGCGGCGTTCGCCCGTCAGTTCGGGAACGGGGCAGCGCACGATCGTGCCCTGCACGGAAGGCGTGAGCCCGATGTTCGCGCCGAGAATCGCCTTCTCGATCGCCTTGAGCAGGCCCTTGTCGAACGGCGTGATGACGATGGAACGCGCGTCGGGCGTCGTGACCGTCGCGCAGTTCTTCAGCGGCATCATGCTGCCGTAGGCTTCGACCTGGACGCCCTCGACCATCGAAGGCTGGGCTTTCCCGGTGTTGATCGTGGAAAATTCGTGTTCGGTGTGCGCGACGGCTTTCTTCATCGCGTCGTTCGTCGAATCGGTGATTTTTTTGAGCATGGTATTTTTTACGGATGTTTTTTGGAAAAATTCGTGAGCGCGCGGACGCAGTTCAGCAGACGAGCGTGCCGATGGATTCGCCGCAGATTGCCTTGCGGATGGAGCCTTTTTCCGCCATCGAGAAGACGAGAATCGGCATGTGGTTTTCCTGGCAGAGCGCGAACGCCGTCGAGTCCATCACGCCGAGGCGCTTCATCAGGGCTTCGTCGTAGGAGATCTTTTCGTAACGGACGGCGTTCTTGTCCTTCATCGGGTCGGCGGTGTAGATGCCGTCCACCTTGGTCGCCTTGAAGATGATGTCGGCGTGGACTTCGTTGGCACGGAGCGCGGCGGCGTAGTCCGTCGTGCAGAAGGGATTTCCCGTTCCCGCGGCGAAGATGACGATGCGGCCTTTTTCGAGGTGGCGCAGGGCGCGGCGGAGAATGAAGGGCTCGGCGACCTTGTCCATCGGAATCGCGGTCTGGACGCGGACTTCGATGCCGTTCTTTTCGAGGCAGTCCATGATCGCGAGCGCGTTGATCGTCGTCGCGAGCATGCCCATGTTGTCGCCCGTGGTGCGGTCGGTGCCGTTGTTGCGCGCGCCTGCGAGCCCGCGGAAAATGTTGCCGCCGCCGACGACGAGGCAGACCTGCACGCCCATTTCATGGAGCAGCTTGAGCTGATCGGCGAGGTTTTTGAGAATCGCGGGATCGAACGGATCACCGGTCTGAAAATTCTTCAGCGCCTCGCCGGAAATTTTGAGAACGATGCGCTTGTATTTCGGCGCGGATTTTTTGGATGAAGACGGTTTGCGTGCCATGCGGGTCATTTTCCTAAAGTTTTTCATTCCGGTCAACAGCGTTCCCGTCGTCGGGATCGGGAAGCGGCTCGGGGTCGTCTTCGTAAACGGCCGCGTCGTCGCCGAACTCCGCGGTCTTCTCGGCTTCCTCCGCGGCGCGCTCCGCCTCGCGTTCCTTGGTGAAGGCGTCGGCGCGATGGGCTTCGCGGATGGCGCGCAGGAGGCGTTTGACGCGCTCCTGCGTCTCGGCGACGGAACGCGAATGCAGGTCGTAGCGGATCGAGGCGATGCGCGCGACGACGCAGAAAATGACGACGATCAGCGCCGCGGTCGTCGGCGGGAGCGCCCTGCAGAGCACGACGAAGAGAATGCTGCCGAGCACGGCGATCGCCGTGTAGAACTGCCCGGGCTTGAAGACCATCGGTTCGTCGCGCGCGATGATGTCGCGCAGCAGCCCGCCGCCGACCGCGTTGATCATGCCGATGCCGATCGCGACGGGAACGCTCAGCTCGTTGGCGAGCGCCTTGTTCGTGCCGAAGACGGCGTAAAGACCCAGCCCCGCGGCGTCGCAGACGACGATGAAATGGTCGAAGCGCATGAAGTATTCGCCCAGATACATGCCGAAGATCCACGCCGCCGTCAGCGACATGATGTAGCCGCTGTCCGAGAAGAGCGGCGAAATCGCGGGTGCCTGAATGCAGAGACCGTCGCGGACGAGCGCGCCGCCCATCGCCGTGATTCCCGCGAGCACGAACGCGCCGACGAAGTCGTAGCCCTTCATGCGCGCCGTCATCGTTCCCGTGATGCCGAAGACGAACACGGCGGCGTAGTCGATCCACAGCGGGAGCACGAGCGTGTCCGAGGCGAAGCTCGCGTAGAGCGCGGGCAGGAGCGTGTCCAGATTTTCCGCGAGTTTGCGCAGCATGACGGCTCCCGCGATCAGCGAGATGATGACGAAAATCGAACGGCGGGTGAACATGGAAAAAGTGAGTTCCCGACATTGTGCCGCTTCACGAAAAATCTTCAACAGGGATTTTCGCGGACGCGCCGCAGGAGAGTCGCTTCATTTTTTAGGCTGCAAGGACACGAAAAGAGGACGGGCGGGTGCCCGTCCTCTTTTCGTGATGGGGAGTGTGCTCAGAAGGAGACCTGAAGCATCGTGCGGAAGGAGAAGGAGTCGTCCGCGTGGGTGCCGCCGACGAAGTAGTGGCCGTATTCGAAGCCGGCGGCGAGCTTCACGTACTTGTTGAAGTAATAGTTCGCGCCCGCGTAGTAGGTCGTCGCGTTGTCGTGGTCTCCGCTCGCGGGAACGCGATTTTGAATGTTCGCGTTCACGAGGCCGGAATCCGTGTTCAGGTAGGTGAAGCGCACGGCGGGTTCGAGGCCGCATTCGAGGCGGTAGGCGGCGGTGAGGTTCACGCCGTAGAACGAATGAATGTCAGCGGAATCCGCGCCGTCGATGCAATACGCGTCGGCGAGCAGCGTCAGCCCGCCGCTCGTGAACTGCACGTAAGGCTCGATGCCGTAAACCGTGCCCTTGTTCGTAAGTGCGCTGTTTTCGTCGTCGTTCCCGTCGTTCCCGTAGTTCACGGTGCCGTTCAGACCGAAATAGAGCTTGGAATCGCCCGAAAGCTTCAGCGTGTAACCGATGTTTCCCGTGACCGCGAGATCATTGGATCTTTTGTCATAGTCTTTGGCGACCGCGTTCGTGAGCGAGAAGCCGTAGTCGAACGCGTCGGAGACCTTCCCGTCCCAGAACACGCCGATGTGGTAGCCGGCGAGCCCTTTCGCGTATTTGTTTCCGCTGACGAAATTGGAATTGATCGAGCGCTCGAGGCAGAGGAACTTCGACGACGGCGAATATTCTTCGTGCATGAAGTGCGTCTTCTTGTGGCCGACGGTCAGCGTTCCGACGTCGGCGAATTTTCGGGAAATGGTTGCGTTGTCGATGTAGCCGTTGTCTTCCGTGCCGCCGTTGGACTTGCTGTCGAACTCATAGACGACTTTCGCGCTCCAGTCGTCGCCGACGTCGGCAGAGATTCCGATGCTGGAACGGCGGATTGAAAAGCCGTTCTGGTCGGACGCGTTCCCGCCGCTCGCGTTCGCGTAGACGTACTGCGCCTGGACGAGCCCCGAGACCTTGACCTTGATTTTGTCGGCGGCGGGGAGCTCGGGGAGTTCGAGTACGATTTTCGTGCCGCCGCTCTTTTCAGGCGCGGGCGCGGGAGCCGCGACGTTCGTCTGCTCCTGAGCGAGAGCCGTTCCGGCCGCGAGAAGCGCGGCGCACGAGATGAGGAATTTCTGTTTTGATTTCATAAGGGAATCGTGAATTTTCTGTTAAAACGTACACGGATTCTACGGGCTCGCGCGTCGCTTGGAAACATTCTTTTTGCTTCGCGGGCTCGCGTGCGCGGTGGTAGATTCGCGCGAATCATGGAGCTTTTGTTTTTGGGCACGGGAACGTCGCAGGGCGTTCCGATGATCGAATGGGAACGCGACTGCGCGGGCTTCGACGCGTCGAACCCGAAGAATTTTCGCGGGCGCACGTGCGCGCATCTCGTCGCGGACGGTGCGCACGTGCAGATCGACGCAGGACCGGAATTTCGCGTCGCGTGCATCCGCGAACGCGTGCCTGCCGTGGATTTCTTTTTTCTGACGCACGAGCATTCCGACCACATTCTCGGCATGGAGGATCTGCGCCGCTACTGTGCGCTGCGCGACGGCGCGGCGATTCCGGTGTTTTCGACGCCGAGCGGCGTCGCGCGCGTGGAGACGCTTTTCGACTACGCGATCCGCGAACGCGCGAAGGACGGGTACGTCGCGCTCGCGCCGCGCGTCGCGCCGGAACGCTTCGAACTGCCCGCAGGGACGCGCGTCGAGACGACGCCGCTGCCGCACGGGAAACGGATTTCGACGCTCGGGCTCGTCTTCACCGAAAAATCGAGCGGCAAAAAACTCGCGTATTACACGGACTGCCGCGAAGTGCCCGACGCCGCGGTCGAGCTCGCGCGCGGCGCGGACGTTCTCGTGATCGACGGTCTGCGCCCGAAGCCGCATCCGACGCATCTTTCCGTGCAGGAGGCTGTGGAGGCTTCCCGCAGAATCGGCGCGGCGCGCACGTTTCTCATCCACATGACGTGGCAGGTCGATCACGCCGAATGGAGCGCGAAACTGCCTGCGGGCGTCGCGCTCGCCTACGACGGTCTGCGCGTGGAAGTCTGAGCGCGTGCGTCTTTTTAAAGGTTGGATAATTCCGCCGCGCGGACTAATAATGGCTGCATGACCATTTATCCCGCAATCGACATTCAGGGCGGACATTGCGTCCGTCTGCGCCAAGGGCTGGCGAATGAATCCACGCGCTATTTCGAAGATCCCGCGGAGCCGGCGAAGGCGTTCGCGGACGCCGGGAGCGCCTGGATTCACGTCGTCGATCTGGACGGCGCTTTCGAGGGCGCGCCGAAGAATCTCGTCGCGCTCGAGCGCATCGCCGCGACCGGGCTCAAGGTCGAGTTCGGCGGCGGGCTGCGCACCGCGGAAAGCGTCCGCGCCGTGCTCGACGCGGGAGCGGCGCGCGCCATCGTCGGCACCAAGGCTGCGCACGACGACGCGTTCGTCGCCGAGCTCGTCGCGCGTTTCGGCGGCGAGAAAATCGCCGTCGGCATCGACGCGAAAAACGGCTTCGTCGCCGTCAAGGGCTGGGTGGACGTGACGACGCGCCGCGCGACGGAGCTCGCGGGAACGGCCGCGCGGCTCGGCGTGAGGACGATCATCTACACGGACATCGCGACCGACGGCATGCTCAAGGGACCGAATTTTCCGGCGCTGGAGGAGATGCTGCGGAGCACGTCCGCGGACGTCATCGCCTCCGGAGGCGTTTCGCGGCGCGAGGACGTCGTCCGCCTTCGCGGGCTCGCGGAAACGCACGCGAATCTGAACGGCGCGATCGTCGGCAAGGCGATCTACGAAAAGCGCGTCGATCTGCGCGACCTGCTCGAAATCGCGCGCTGAGGCGTTCCCGCCGCGCGGACGAAACTTTATTTTTTGTAATCATGAATCACTTACATCCTTACTGGCGCATGGCGTACATCCAGGCGAACAAGTCCGGCCCGAAGTGGGCGGATCCGTTCGCTGAAATTCCCAAGCAGGCGGACGAAAAGGAAGTCCACCTGATTTACCGCGGAAAGACCTGCTACATCGTCATGAACGCGTTTCCGTACAACGCCGGGCATCTGCTCGTCACGCCTTACCGCGCCGTTCCCGCGCTTGCGGATCTTTCCGCCGAAGAACGCGCGGAGCTGATGGATCTCGTCGTGCTCGGCGAAAAGATTCTTAGCGACGCGCTCAAGCCGGACGGCTTCAACGTCGGCTTCAATTTCGGCGCGGCGGCGGGCGCGGGCATTCCGCAGCATCTGCACTGCCACATTGTTCCACGCTGGGATGGGGACAGCAACTTCATGCCGGTCATCGCCGACACGCGCACGCTCGTCGAATCCATGGACGCCATGTGGGAGCGCCTGAAGGAGTTCACGCCGGCGCACGGAACTTTCGCCGGTTGAAAAACGCGCGCGGACGCGATAGAAGAGAATTACTTATGAAAATCTTGGTCAACGGATACAAGGGACGAATGGGGCAGGCGATTCTCGCCGCGGCGCAGAACGCGGGCGCGGAAGTCGTCGCGAAATGCGACGTCGGCGAGACGTTTACCGCGGCGGCGGTCGCGGCGTGCGACGTCGCGATCGATTTTTCTTTTCACGAAGTGACGCCGGCGCTCGCGGAAGCGTGCGCGGCGGCGGGCAAGCCGCTCGTCATCGGCACGACGGGGCACACGGCGGAAGAGCGTTCCCGCATCGAAGCTGCTGCGAAAAAGATTCCGGTCGTCTGGGCGGGAAATTATTCTGTCGGCGTGAACGTGCTGAACTGGCTCGTCGGTAAGGCGGCGAAGCTGCTTGATCCGTCGTTCGAGATCGAAGTCGTCGAAATGCACCATCGGCACAAGAAGGACGCGCCTTCGGGCACGGCGGAAAAGCTGCTTGCGGTCATCGAGGCGGCGCGCGGGCTGGACAAGTCCGCGGAGCGCCATGGTCGCGCGGGGCTGGTCGGCGAGCGTTCCCGCGAGGAAATCGGCGTGCACGCGCTGCGCGGCGGGAGCGTCGTCGGCGATCACACGGTGATTTTTGCGGGCGAGGGCGAGCGCGTGGAGCTGACGCACAAGGCGGAATCGCGCGCGATTTTCGCGAACGGCGCGGTTCACGCGGCGGGCTGGGTCGTCGGCAAGGCTCCGGCGATTTACGGCATGGACGCCGTTCTCGGGCTGGAAGGCTGATTCGCACGTCAGCGTCCGCTTCTGAAAATCCGTCGCGGTTCTGCGGCGGATTTTTTTGATCCTGGCATACGAATAATTTGTCATTTGAATCCGTATACGTTTTTTTTGAGGGGCTTCTGTCGTTTTTGCCCTTTGGCCCTTTTTGATGGCGGGTGTTCGGTTCGGGGTGGGTTAGGGGGCTTTTCGGGAGTTTT
>JBJEVQ010000008.1:9711-68585 GCA_051884495.1 Candidatus Spyradosoma sp. | reverse complement strand
TTCCTTCCACGGGAACGAGGGCTTCCTTCGTTTCGAAACTAATCAAAATGAAGGCGCGTATAACTGTGTCACCGCGTTGGCGTTCTCGGTTTTCTCTTCCGACTTGAGCTCGTATTTGACGCTTTCGGGGAGCTTCCACATTGCGCCCGTTGCAGGATCGACAATCAGCCAGCCGATGAGCCCGCCGAAAAGGATATTGCCGACATACCAACCGTCCAAAGACGTGTCCAAAACCGCAGTGTGCGTCCTGCAGCCCTTGCGGTCCAATTCAATTGTGTAGCGCCGAGATTGGGAAAAGCCCGCATCTGCCGGAAGCACGACAGTTTCCGGTGTTTCGCCTCGATGTACGATGGTCCCGTTACGATTCGTCACCGTAAATTCCGCGCTGCGGTGCTTTAAGGCTTTCTTTTTGCACGGGAAAACCTCACACTGAGAATTCCGTTTTTGAAAATTTTGTCATGATGAACAGTCATTCCTTGGAAATCCGAGATTTGTGCGTCTCGATCGGCGAGCGCGAAATTCTGAAAAATTTTTCGCTGACGCTCCCGAAGGGCGAAGTTCACGCCGTCATGGGACCGAACGGCACGGGCAAATCGACGCTGGCGAAGGCGCTCGCGGGGCATCCGGACTACACGGTCACGGCGGGCGAGGCGTTTTTGGACGGCGTGCCGATTCTCGGAAAGAAGCCGGACGAGATCGCGCGGATGGGGCTTTTCGTGGCGTTCCAGTATCCGGCGGAAATTCCCGGCGTGACGATCGCGAACTTCATCCGCGCGATGCGGACTGCGCGGCTCGCGCCCGGCGAAACGCTCAACGCGAAGGCTTTTTACGCGGAGCTTTACGAGAAGATGGACGCGCTGAAGATGGACCGCAAATTCACGTCGCGCGCCGTGAACGAAGGCTTTTCCGGCGGCGAAAAGAAGCGCTGCGACATTCTGCAGATGATGATGGCGGCGCCGTCGTACGCGATTTTGGACGAGACGGATTCCGGTCTGGACATCGACGCGCTGCGCATCGTCTCCGAAGGCGTGAACCGGATGCGCGGGGACGGCTTCGGCGCGCTGGTGATCACGCACTATCAGCGGCTGCTGGACTACATCGTTCCCGACAAGGTGCACATCATGGCGGAAGGGCGCATCGTGCACACGGGCGGCAAGGAGCTCGCGCTCGAGCTCGAGAAGCACGGCTACGCCTGGGTGAAGGAAAACTTCATCGCGGGCGCGTGACGGAAACCATGCGGACGCGAGCCGGAGCGCCGCGTCTCCCCTCTTCTGAACGCCGATGAAAGAGCCGCGCGAGCCGTCCGACGAAATGTCGTTTTGGGAGCACCTGGAGGCGCTCCGCATGACGCTCTTCGCGTGCATCGCGGCGTTCGTGGTCGCGGCGGTCGCGTCGCTGATTTTCTACAAGGAAATTTTCGCGCTGCTGCGGCTGCCGCTCGAACGCGCCGCGGCGGGAACGGCGTTCGCCGCCGACGCGGAAACTGCGCTCGCGGCGATGCGCTTTTCGGATCCGTTTTCGATCCTGCTGAACATCGCTCTTCTCGGCGGCGTCGTGCTCGCGGGACCGTTCGCGCTCTGGAAAATCGCGGATTTCGTCGCGCCGGCGCTCACGGCGCGGGAACGGCGGCGGCTCGTGCCGCTGTGCGCGGCGTCGCTCGGGCTTTTCGCGGCAGGCGCGGCGCTGGCGTTCTTCGTGCTCGCGCCGCTTTCGATCCGGTTCATGTATTTTTTCTCGGAGCAGATGGGGCTGCGCGTCAACTGGCTTGCGGCGGACTACTACGGCTTCGTCGTCCTGCTCGTGCTTTTCGTCGGCGCGCTTTTCGAGTTTCCGCTCGTCGTCGTCGCGCTGCAGTATCTGGAGCTCGTCTCGACGCGCGCGCTGCTGCGCGGCTGGCGTTGGGTGGCGGCGGGCATTCTCGTGCTCACGGCGTTCGTTTCCCCGACGGGCGATCCCGTCGCGGTGCTCGCTCTCGCGGGAACGCTTTTCGCGCTCTATCTCGGCGCGGTCGGCGTCGGCGATTTTCTGCTGAAGCGCAAGCTCGCCGCAGAGGCGCGTGAAACCTCCGCCGAACCGGACGAGGCCGCGTCCGGCGGCGGAGATCTGCGCATTTTGTAA
This sequence comes from Candidatus Spyradosoma sp., assembly GCA_051884495.1. GTDB lineage: Bacteria > Verrucomicrobiota > Verrucomicrobiia > Opitutales > UBA953 > Spyradosoma. The sequence goes on along the minus strand of JBJEVQ010000008.1, from coordinate 66,467 downwards.
GAAAGAGAAGCGGCGGTACCGCAAACTTCACTTCCGCGAGAGCGGGAGGCGCCAGGCGGAGGCGGCGGAGAGGATTTCGAGCAGCGCGGCGGAATCGTTCCCGCGCAGCGCCGCGTGGAGCGCGTCGAGCCGCGCGCGGAAAAGTTCGAGCGCGGGGAGGATTTCGGTGCGGTTCTCTTCGAGAATGGCGCGCCAGACGTGCGGCTCGCCGGCGGCGACGCGCGTCGTGTCGCGCAGTCCGCCCGCGCCGCATTCGCGCCAGGCGAGCGGCTTTTCCGCGAGCGCGGCGGAGAGCGCGGCGGCGACGGCGTGCGGCAGGTGGCTGACGTGGGCGACGATCGCGTCGTGCTCGGCGGGATCGACGCGGCGCGTGCGCATGCCGAGCGCGGCCCAGAAGGCTTCGGCGCGTTCGCGCGCGCCCGTGCGGCGGGAACGCTCGTCGTCGGCGATGAAGCAGAGATGTCCGTCGAGCAGGTCGGCGCGCGCGGCGGCGATTCCGCTGAGCTCGGAGCCCGCCATCGGGTGCGCGCCTGCGAAGGCGACGTCCGGCGGGAGCAGACGGTCCGTCTCGGCGCAGATTGCCGCCTTGACGCTGCCGACGTCCGTGAGCAGCGCGTCGGGCGCGAGCGCGGGAACGCATTCGGCGAACAGCGGCGCGATGCGGTCCACGGGAACGCAGGCGACGACGACGTCCGCGCCGACGACGGCTTCGCGCGGCGTGTCGAACACGGCGTCGACGTAGGCGGCGGCGCGGCAGGCGTCGCGCGTTCCTGCGCTGCGCGACCAGGCGACGCATTCGGCGGCGACGCCGCGTGCCTTGGCGGCCTGCATGACGGATGCGCCGAGAAGACCGGCGCCGAGGATGGAAAGCTTTCGGATTTTCACGCGGATGAGGAAAAGATTTTCTTTGATTTTGCCTTTATCGCGGATTTTTACAAGTATTCAAAGAACGCGCAGGAAAGCGGATTCGCGGGAAGGCTCCCGCCCGGCTTCCGCGTGCGCTCTTCACGAAAGCAAGCCAATCATGCATTTTCGAAATCAGACGTTTTCGCAAAAAAGACGCGGCGGGGTCGTCGCCTTTCTGCTGATGATTCTCGCGGGCGCGGTCGTCGTCGCCGCCTGCTGGTACGCGAGTTCGCTCAAAGGCTCCAAGGAGCGCACGGACGATTCGTTCGCGCTTCAGGTGGACGGCGACAAGGCGCAGGAGGCGCACCGCGAGTTCGTCGCGCTGGAGGCGAAGTTCAATTCCGTGCACGAAATCAGGCGCGAAAAGATCGCCTCCGAGGACATCGACGTCTACGAACAGGCGGTCGCCGCCTACGAAAAATACCTTGCGTATTCGGGAATCGACGTGCGCTCGAATCTGCGTCTCGACAAGATGCGCCGCAAGTTGCACACGCTGCGCGGCGACAAGATCCGGGAACGCACGCTGAAGCTCGAAGCCGAGGCGGAGCGCCTCGCCGACAAGAAGAGCTACGCCGCGGCGGAAAAGCTCTTCCGCGAAGCCGCCGAGCAGGAACGCCGCATCGAGACGCAGTACGCGCTCGCCGAAAAGCGCAGCCACGCGCGCACCGTCGGGCTGCACAACCGCATGCTCGCGATGCAGGCGATCCCGATGGAGGCGCGCGCCGCCGAGCTCGAAAAGAGCGGAACCGACGCCCTCGAAAAGCAGGACTGGCGCGCCGCCAACCGCGACCTGCGCGAGGCGCTGAAGCTGCGCAACCGCCTCTGGAGCGACTACCGCGCCGTTTCCGCGTCGGACTCGCAGAGCATCGCGCGTCTCAACCAGCTCGTCGAGACCGTCGATTCCTCCGCCGATTTCGAGAAGACGGAAAACTTCCGGAAAGAGGCGCTCGCCGCCGAGGCCGCCAAGGACTGGAAGGCCGCCGCCGAGGCCTGGGAAAAGGCGTGGCGCACGCAGCAGCTGCTCGAAAAGAATTTCCCGCGTTCCCGTTTCGCCTCCGCCGAGCGCCGCCGCGAAATCGAGGAGGCGCGCGCGAACACCGAAGCGCGTCCGGACTTCGCCGAATTTCAGGAAAACGAAGCGGCGCTCAGCGAGGCGATCCGCGCGCAACGGACGGACCGCGTGCCGCTGCTCGCGCGCAGCAACGCCGTCATCGCCGCCCGCATCGCCGAAAAATTCCCGCAGAGCACGCTCATCACGCCGGAGATGCGCACGCGCCTCGCTTTTCTCAACGTGAAGAGCCGCGACCTGCCGCAGATTCAGAAGGCGGTCTTCGACGCACTGCTGCCGATTCCCGGCGTTCCCGCGGAAACGCGGCGCATGCTCAGGACGGAAGTTCCGCAGGCGCTCTACACCTTCGTGATGGACGAAAATCCGAGCGCGGACGCCGCCGAGCCGCTCGCTCCCGTCGAGTCCGTTTCGTTCGAGGACGCGGAGGCCTTCTGCGCGCGGCTCGCCGTGCTGCTCGGGCGCGCCGTGCGTCTGCCTACGATCGAGGAATTCCGCGCCGCCGCGGGCGTGTTCGACGAAGCGACGATCGAGGAGCACGCGTGGACGCTCGAAAATTCCGACGCGCGCATCCACCGCTGCGGCACGAAGGCGCCGAACGCCGCGGGCTTCTGCGACCTCTACGGGAACGTCTCCGAATGGGTCGTCGAAAAGGACGACGACGGCGTTTCCGCGACCGCGGTCGGCGGCGACTGTCAGTTCCCGGAAAAACTGCTCGCCGCCGAGCACGTCCAGAAATCGCTGCGCAAGGAAAAGAGCCGTCTGCGCGGCTTCCGCGTCGTGGTGGAAGAATAGCGCTTCGCGCCTGAACGAGGTCGAGGAGTGAAAAGCTGATTACTCCTCGACTCCTGAACTCACCTTACACCTTACACAGCGTCCGCGCTTATCATGTTTTCCCTTCCCGACATCGCTCCCGCGCGCGCGCGGCTCTCCGAAATCGAAGCGCTGATGAACGCGCCCGATTTTTACGACGACCGCCGCCGCGCCGCCGAAATCTCCGCCGAGCAGTCGCGCCTCGCCGAGACCGTCGCCCTGCACGAAAAATGCGCGGGAACGCTCCGCGCGCTCGAGGAAAACCGCGAGCTCGTCGCCGACGCCGCCACGGACGCCGAGCTCCGCGCGCTCGCCGAGGAGGAGATCCCCCAGCTCGAAGCCGACGCCGAAAAACTTCACGAAAAGCTCATGCTCGCGATGATTCCGCCCGAGCCGACGGACTCGCGCAACACCATCGTCGAAATCCGCGCGGGAACGGGCGGCGACGAGGCGTCGCTCTTCGCGGGCGACCTCTTCCGCATGTACACGCGCTACGCCGAATCGTGCGGCTGGAAGTGGGAGATTCTCGGCTCGGCGCCGTCCGAAATCGGCGGCTTCAAGGAAGTCTCCGTGCTCATCACGGGAACGGACGTCTATAAGATGCTCAAGTTCGAGAGCGGCGTGCACCGCGTGCAGCGCGTCCCCGCGACCGAGGCCGCCGGGCGCGTCCATACCTCCGCCGCGACCGTCGCCGTGCTCCCCGAAGCCGAGGAGGTGGACGTGCAGATCGCGCCCGAGGACATCGAGCTGACCGTCTGCCGCGCGTCCGGCGCGGGCGGGCAGCACGTGAACAAGACCGAATCCGCCGTGCAGATCATCCACAAGCCGACGGGCATCATGGTCTATTGCGCGGACGAGCGCTCGCAGCTGCGCAACCGCGCGAAGGCGATGAAGATTCTCCTCTCGCGCATCTACGAAAAGAAGCAGGAGGAGGAACGCTCGAAATACGCCGAACGCCGCAAAAATCAGATCGGCAGCGGCGACCGCTCCGAGCGCATCCGCACTTACAACTTCCCGCAGAACCGCCTCACCGACCACCGCATCGGGCTCACGCTGCACGGGCTTCCGCAGATCATCGACGGCGAAATCGGTGAACTTCTCGACGCGCTCCAGGACGCCGACATGCGCGCGAAGCTCGCCGAGCTCGGTGTCGCGGAAAAAGCTTAAAGTCGTTGATCTCCAGACCGCTTCCCGAATTTCAGAACCTAAATCTCCATTTTTCACTTTCCGTTTTTCCATTTCCATGACCGATTCCGAAAATCCCTTCGCCGCTCTCTCCGGGGCGGAAAAGAAAAAACTCCGGGGACGCGCGCAGACGATCGAGGCGAAAGTCCAGATCGGACGCGACACCGCGCTCGCGGAAATCGTCCGCCAGCTCGAGCTCGTCTTCAAGCACGACGATCTCGTCAAGGCGCGTTTCCACACGCCCGACCGCAGGGCGATCATGAAGCTCTGCGGCGAAATCGAGACCGCCGCGGGCGCGCTCTGCGTCTCGCAGATCGGCAAGACCGCCGCGTTCTTCAAGCCGCGCGCGCCCGAAGCGCGCTGAGAAAGCCGCCATGTCCGACTACGAAAAAGCCATGGCGGAACGCGCCGCGCGCATCGACGCGCTGCGCAAGAAAATCGCGGGCGCGCTTCCGGAAGAGCTCATCGGCGGATTCTCGCTCGACGGGCTCACGCTCGAAATCGGCTGCGGGCACGGGCACTTTCTCGCCGCCTATGCCGCCGCGTTCCCGCAGGAAAGCTGCATCGGCATCGACCTGATCACGAAGCGCGTCGAGCGCGCGCTGCGCAAGCGCGACCTCGCCGGGCTCGCGAACCTCGATTTCTTCAAGGCGGACGCCGAAGAGTTCTTCGAGGCGCTCCCGCCGAAGGTCATGCTCGACAAGCTGTTTCTGCTCTTCCTCGATCCGTGGCCGAAAAAGCGCCACCACAAGAACCGCATCGTGCAGACGGCGACGCTCGACCTCTGGGCCGCGCGTTCCCGCCCCGGCGCGAAGATCTTTTTTCGCACCGAACACGCGGAATTTTTCGAGTGGGCGCGGGAGCACGTCGCCGCGCATCCGGCGTGGGAAATCGTTCCCGACGCGCCGTGGCCGTTCGAGCGCGAGACGTATTTCCAGTCCATTCTTCCCGACGCGCACCGCGATCTCGTCGCGCGGCGCCGTTAGAGCTCATCGCCGTTTTCCTCTTTCCCGTCTTCCGTTTTTCATTTTCCATTATCCGCCATGCATACCTCCATTCCGTTCTCCCTCGTTTCCGCGATCGCGCTCGGCGCGTTCGTCGTCGCGCCCGCGTTCGCCGGCGCGCCTTCCGACGTTTATCCGCGCGTGCAGCGCGCGAAGGAACTCCGTCTCGCGCCCGTTCCCGCGAAAGCGCTCGCGCCCGCGTCCGCCGAAAAACTCCCTGCGCTCGCCGCGGCGCTGCGTTCCCGCGGAATCGCGCCGGCAGGAACGCTTGAAATCGACGCGAGCCTCGCGGACGAAATCGACGATCTCCCGCGCGTCCGCGGCGCCTATGCGCTCGCCGTCTCGCCGGAAAAAATCGAAATCCGCGCGCGCGACGACGACGGGATTTTCTACGCGACGCAGACGCTCGCGCAGATGATCGAGAAGGACGGCGAGCTGCAGCCCTGCGTCGTGCGCGATTTTCCCGACGTGCCCTTCCGCGGCTCCATCGAAGGATTTTACGGCAAGCCCTGGGAGCATGAGCGCCGCCTCAGCCAGATCCGTTTTTACGGGAAATACAAAATGAACGCCTACATTTACGGGCCGAAGGACGACCCGTATTCCGGCTTCAACTCGAACAGCTGGCGCGAGGAATATCCCGCCGAACAGGCGAAGCAGATCGCCGAGCTCGTCGCCGCCGCGCGCGAAAATCACGTCGATTTCATCTGGGCGCTCCACCCGGGCGCCACAATCCGCTGGAACGATTCCGACGGAGACGGCGTGCCCGACGACGTGATCGCCGCGCTCAAAAAATTCGAGGCGATGTACGCGCTCGGCGTCCGCGCGTTCGCGGTGTTCTTCGACGACATCGGCGGCGAGGGCGCGAAGGCGGAAAAGCAGGCCGAAATGCTGAACTTCCTCAACCGCGAGTTCATCAAGAAAAAGCCCGACGTCGCGCCCCTGCTCATGTGCCCGACGGACTACGCGGGAACGCACGGAAGCGACTACAAAAAGACGCTCGGCGAAAAACTCGACGCCGACGTGAACATCATGTGGACGGGACCGTCCATCTGCGCCGACATTCCCGCGCCCGCCGTCGAAGCCGTTTCCGCGCACTTCCGCCGCGCGCCGTTCATCTGGTGGAACTGGCCGGTGGACGACTACTGCCGCACCAACCTGCTGCTCGGCCGCACCTACGGACTCGACAAGGGAAACAAGGGCAAGCTCGCCGGATTCGCGTCGAATCCGATGGACAAGCCCGAGGCGTCGAAAATCGCGCTCTTCGGCGTCGCCGACTGGACGTGGAACATCGACGCGTTCGACTCCGAGGAGAACTGGAACGCGGCGTTCCCGCGGCTTTATCCGCAGAAAGAAATCGCCGACGCGATAAAGATTTTCGCGACGCACAATTCCGACCAGGGCAAAAACGGGCACGGCTACCGCCGCGAGGAATCCGCGGCGTTCGCGCCCGTCGCGGAAAAAATTCTCAAGGAATACCGCGAGACGGGAACGCTGGACGGCGCGCGCGGACGCCACCTTCCGCTTGAATGCGAGTTCGCGAAAGTCGCGATCGCCGCGGACAAGCTGGAGAACGCCCTCCCGCAGGCCGATCCCGCGCTGTGGCATGAAATCGAATACTGGGTGAAGTCGTTCAGGCAGCTCGGCGAAATCGGACTGTGCGTGAAGACGCTCATCCAAAAGCCGAACCGGAACGACGGCTTCAAGTCGTCGGATTTCCGCAAGATCGCCGTCTTCAAAACCAGACAGCAGGATTATTTCGAAGCGCAGAAAAAACGCCACCGCGAGGAGACGTTCCCGAGCGACAGGCAGTGGGCGACCGGCTGCCGCGTCGCGACCAAGGTGCTCACGCCGCTCGCGGACGAGCTCGTCGCCGGCGAGTGGAAAAAGTTTTACGCGAGCTTCGGCGGGAACGCGGACGCCGCCCCGCGCGGCGCCTACAAAGCGTTCACGAACGTCGAAGCGCTTGGCGACGTGCAGGCGGAGCGCTCCGGAATTTACGTGAATCTGAAGCGCATTCTCGAAGTCGTGCGCCTCACGCCCGCGCAGTTCATCGGGCTCGAACTGCCCGAGGGCGTTCCCGCGACCTACATTCACGTGAAGCTCGACGACGCCGAGGCGGCGGAAAAATGCCGCATCGAAATCTCGACCGACGGCGAGACGTGGGAAAACTTCGACGCGCGCGTGAGCGGCGGCGAGCTGCAGAACCCCGTCGATCCGAAGGCGGGCGTGCGCTTCTTCCGCCTCGCGAACAGGTCGCCCAAGCCCGTCGAATTCCGCATCAACCAGCTCAAATTCGACGTTCCCGCGGACTCGAAGGCGAACACGCGCGAAGCGATGACGGACGGAGACCTGTTCTCCTTCTACACGCTGACCGAGACGGAAACCTTCACCGCCGACGAAGACGAGACGCTCCACGTCATCACGGACGTCGGTTTCCGGCAGACCGCGCCGAACGAAATCACCGTTCCCGCCTCGCCGGACGCCCCCGCCCGCGTCTTCGAAATCCTGAAGAAGTGAACCGCTTCACGATGGCCGACGCAGAAAAAGTCTTCACGCTTGCCGACCTGCGCGCATGGACGCGCCGGGAGCCGAGCTTCGCCGTGCTCGGCAGGCCGATTGCGCATTCGCTCTCGCCGAAGATGCACAACGCCGCGCTCGCCGCCGCGGCGCGGGAACGCTCCGCGCCCGAGCTCGCCGCGCGCCGCTATTTCCGTTTCGAAATCGCGCCCGAGGAGCTCGGCGAGGCGCTCCCGCTTTTTTTCGAAAAGAATTTTCTCGGGCTCAACCTCACGATTCCGCACAAGGTCGAGGCGCTCCCGTTGCTGAAGAAAATCTCGCCCGAGGCGGCGGGAATCGGCGCGGCGAACACGCTCGCGCGCGACGACGCGCTCGGCGGCTGGCGCGGCGAAAACACGGACGGACGCGGCTTCGCGCTCGCGGCGGAAATGAGCCTCGGCGTGAAGCTCGCGGGAACGCGCGTCGTGCTGCTCGGCGCGGGCGGCGCCGCGCGGGCGATCGCCGCGACCGCGCTCGCGCGGGGCTGCGTCGAGCTCGTCGTCGTCAACCGTTCCCGCGACCGCGCCGAAGCCCTCGCCCGCGCCCTTTCCGGAGAAGCGACTTTCCAGTCGCTTTATGAAAATTCTTCCAAAGAAATTTCCTTAAACCGGATTCCGCCAAGCGACAGGAATGTCGCTTCCCCGAAAAACGCTCCTGTTTTTTACAACCCGCTCAAGGGAACTGTTCGCTCCCGCGCGAATCTTCCGCATTGGGCGCAGGGCGAAACCGCATGTTTCGCGACGTTCCGCCTTGCGGACTCCCTCCCGCAGGAAAAACTCGACGCGCTCGCGCTTGAACGTTCCGCTTGGATGAACGCGCATCCGAAGCCTTGGGGCGACGCGGAATTCGACGCTTACAGAGAGAATTTCGTCGTCAGAGTCCAAAAATGGCTCGACGCGAACCACGGATCCTGTGTTCTTGGGGAACGCGAAAACCGCGAAATCGTCGAAAACGCGCTGCTGCATTTCGACGGCGACCGCTATCGGCTTTACGCGTTCGTCGTGATGCCGAATCACGTTCATGTGTTGTTTGCTCCGCTCGGAGAAAACAAAATTCCGGAGATTCTGCGTTCGTGGAAAGGATTTTGCGCGCGGGAAATCAACAGACGTCTCGGAAGCTCGGGAACGCTTTGGCAGAAAGAATCCTGGGACACACTGATTCGCGACGGAACGCATTTCGCGCGGGTCATGAAATATATGTGCTGCAACAGTCCGGAGCTTTTCAGAAATATGCAAGAAATTCCTTCCGGAGAAACGTCTTCCGGGGAAGCGACTTTCCAGTCGCTTTATGGAACTTCTTCCAAAGAAATTTCCTTAAACCGGATTCCGCCAAGCGACAGGAATGTCGCTTCCCCGAAAATTTCCGTTCTGTCCCCGGACGAAATCCGCGATTTCCGCGCCGGGGGAAAAACGCTCGTCGTGAACGCCACTCCGCTCGGGCTCAGACCCGGCGACCCGTCGCCGTTCCCGCCGGAGCTTTTCCGCGACGGCTTCGCCGCCTACGACACCACCTACGGCGCGCACGTTCCCGCTCTCGTCGCCGCCGCGCGCGGACGCGGCGTTCCCGCCGCCGACGGCCGCGCCATGCTCGCCTGGCAGGGCGCCCTCGCCTTCGAGCTCTGGAACGGCGTTCCCGCCGCCGACGCCTTCCCCGTCATGTTCGCCGCGCTTTCCTGAACCGCCGCGATTTTTTTCGGAGATTCCGCGCGCGTTCGCGCTTTTTTCTGCACCTTGAAAATTTATGACTGAGACGAAGAAAAACGAAAAGCGCGAGAACGTGCTGCTGAGCCTGGCGGCGAACATCGCCGTTCCCGCGCTGATTCTCTCGAAAGGCGGCGACTGGGCGCCGCAGGTGCCGGCTTCCGTGCGGCTCGTCGTCGCGCTCGCGTTCCCGTGCGCGTATTTTTTTTATGACTACGCGCGGCGGCGCGAGGCGAACTGGATTTCCGTGCTCGGCTTCGCGGGAACGCTGCTGACGGGCGGCGTCGGGCTGATGCGGCTTTCGCCGTTCTGGGTGGCGGTGAAGGAGGCGGCGATTCCCGCGCTGATCGCGGCCGTGCTGCTGTGCTCGCGGAAGCTGTGCCGCACGCTGCTCTTCAACGAAAAGATCTTCGACGTTCCCGCGATCGAGGCGGCGTGCGCGGCGCGCGGGACGGAGGCGGCGCTCGCGGGAACGCTGCGCCGGGCGTCGCGCGTGCTGGCGGCGTCGTTCGTGCTGAGCGCGGCGCTGAATTTCGCGCTCGCGCGGTGGATAGTCACGACGGACCCGGCGGAGAATCTCGACGCGTTCAACGCGGAGATCGGCAAGATGCTTTCGCTGTCGTGGCCGGTGATCGTGCTGCCGTGCATGCTCTTCATCGCGGCGGCGCTGTGGCTGCTGCTGCGCGGGCTTTCGGCGGCGGCGGGAATGCCGACGGAAAAGCTGCTGAAGATCGAGACCAAAAATTAGAACCGGATTCCGAAGCGTCGCCGCCGCGCGTCGCCGAATCTTTACTTTGCGTTCCCGCCCGCGGGCGCGTAATGTTTCCGCACTTATGGATTTGAAAATCGCAGTTTTGCCGGGCGACTACATCGGCCCGGAAGTGATGGACGCGGCTCTGCCGATTCTCGAAAAGGCGCTCGCGAAGCGCGGACACAGGCTCGAATACTCCGTGCACCCCGTCGGCGGCGCGGGCATCGACGCGTGCGGCAAGGCGCTCCCGGACGAGACGCTCGCGGCGTGCAGGGCGGCGGACGCGATTCTGTTCGGCTCGGTCGGCGGCCCGAAGTGGAAGGACGTCCCGCGCGAACAGCAGCCCGAGCGCGGCGCGCTGCTCCCGCTGCGCAAGCAGTTCGAGCTCTTCGCGAACGTGCGCCCCGGGCTGCTCCTGCCCGCGCTGAAGGCGTCTTCGCCGATCGCGCCCGCGCGCATTCCCGACGGCATCGACATGGTGTGCATCCGCGAGCTCACTGGCGGCATTTATTTCGGCAGACCCAAGGCGACGACGACGCTCGAAAACGGCGAGCTTGAGGCCGTGGACACGATGCGCTACCGCACGAGCGAAATCGAACGCATCACCGACGTGGCGATCGCGACCGCGCGTTCCCGCCCGCGCAGGACGATCTGCCTCGTGGACAAGTCCAACGTGCTCGAAACTTCCGTGCTCTGGAACAAAATCGTCACCGAACGCGTCGCCGCGCTCGCGCCCGACGTCACGCTGACGCATCTGCTCGTGGACAACGCCGCGATGCAGCTCGTCGCGAATCCGGGGCAGTTCGACGTGCTGCTCACGGAAAACATGTTCGGCGACATTCTTTCCGACGAAATGGCGGTCGTGTGCGGTTCGCTCGGCATGCTTTCCTCCGCCTCGCTCGGCGCGGGCAAAAACCGCCACGGTTTCCCGTTCGGGCTCTACGAGCCGTCCGGCGGGAGCGCGCCCGACATCGCCGGGCAGGACAAGGCGAACCCCTGCGCGCAGATTCTTTCCGCCGCGCTCATGCTGCGCCACAGCTTCGGGCTGAACGACGTCGCCGAAGACATCGAACGCGCCGTCCGCGAGACGATCGACGCGGGAACGCGCACGGGCGACATCGCGTTCGGGGGCGCCTCCGTCGGCACGAAGGCGATGGCGGCGGCGATTCTCGCGCGCGTCTGAGCGCGGGAACGTTTCCGAAATGCGAAGCGCCATGCCCGATTCTCCGGCCGCCGTCGCGCTGCTCGCCGCGAACCTGATTTTCCTCGCCGTCGGCGCGTGGTTCGTCGCGGCGGGGGCGGCGCGTCTCCTCCGCGCGCGCGCGCTGCCGGCGGGAACGCTCGCGCCGTGGCGCGCGACGGGCGCGGAGCTCGTTTCCTTCTTCGTCGCCTTCGTGTTCGCGTTCGTGATGCTGCCGCAGCTCGGCTTCGTCGCCGCGCGCGCGGTCTTTCCGGAAATCGACGTCGCGGCGAATCCCGTCTATGCGGTCGGCTTTTACCAGCCGCTCGTCGCGGCGTTCGTCTGGGCGGCGTTCTCCGCGTGCAGGGCGCCGTTCGGCGACGCGTTTCTCGAAAAGCTCCGCGTGAGGCTCGCGGACGGCTGGAACGCGGCGGACGCGCCATCCGCGCTCTCGCGCCTCGCGTGGCGTTCCCGCGAAAACGTGTGGACGTTCTTCGGGCTCGCGCTGCTCGTCGTCTTCGTCGCCTCGGCGCTCTCGCAGTGCGTTCCCGCGATTTTTCCGGAGCTGAAGGACGTGTGGGCGCGCGACCAGGTTCTGGTGGAAAACCTGCGCGCGCTCGAGCATCCGTGGGCGCTGGCGCTGTTCGTGCCCGCGCTCGTCGCGTTCACGCCGTTCATCGAGGAAGTCTTCTTCCGCGCGGGGCTTTACCGCTTCCTGAAGGCGCGGACGGGCGGCGTTCCCGCGGCGCTGCTGACGGGGCTCTGCTTCGCGCTGGCGCACGATTCGTGGGCGGGCGTGCTGCCGCTCGCGGCGCTGAGCTGCGTGCTCTGTTTCGCCTACGAGCGCACGGGGCGGCTCGCCGTTCCCGTCCTCGTCCACGGTCTCTTCAATCTCAATTCCCTTCTGCAGATCCTCGCGGACAAATAAATTTCGGAGAAGCGTTTCCCCTTTAAAAGGAGGGGGCGGCTCGCCTTCGTTTCCGCATTTTTCAACCACGGATAAACACGGACGCACACGGATTTTTCCGGAAATGCGGCGTCCGCGTCGCGGACGAAATCGGACAAGATGATAATTAAGTCAAATAAAATTTTCGAAGGCACGAAAATCTGCATCTTGGCGTTTGACATACGGGGGGGGGCATTAGAGTCCTTTCCACTTATGAAAAACATCATCGCAATTACCTCTCTCCTCGCCGCGGGAACGGCTCTCGCGAACGCCGCGACGCTCATCGCGGATTGGGACGACTTCTCGAATCTGACTTCGTCTGTGGGCGATTACACGCTGACGATTTCCGGGTCCACTTCCGTTTCGGACGGCGTACTCAATGTTGTCGGGGCTTCCGGCGGGAGCGCCAAAGTTGATTTGTCGGCGGCGAACTTGACCTTGGTCGGCGGATTTTCCATCTCGCTGGAACTCAGCAACGTCGGAAATTTCGATACGGGGAAGGGCAATCCGAAGAATCTCTTTGCGGTCGGTTGCACCGAGACCGACTTTTTGGCTGGAATCGGTTTGGATAAGAGTGAATGGTCCGCTAAATTCGCTTTCAACGGAAGTATAAATAACATTACGACGTCGACTGTGTCTCAGAATTGTTCTTCGTTGGCAAATAACAATGTTTCACTGGTGACCGTCACGTTGTCATCGTCTGGCTTCGTTTTCTACCTGAACGGCGAATCCATTGCGACGGGAACGTATACGACCACTACTTATGACTCATCCGCGATATCGAATCTGGCGTTGGGAAGCTGGCCCGGATCTTCGGGTAATGGTCTGCTTAACGAATCCGTCCATTCGCTTTCCGTTTATAATGGCGTCTTGACGGCGGAAGAAGTGAGGGCGCTCATTCCCGAGCCGTCGGCGTTCGGTCTGCTGGCGGGGCTGGGCGCGCTTGCGCTCGCGGGCACGCGTCGCCGCCGTGCGAAGAAGGCGTGAGCTGAATTTTTCTCAGTGTGTTAAATAAGCAACGCCCTCGCGGAGCAGTCCGCGGGGGCGTTTTTTACCACAGAAACATTGCGGAAATCTTCACGGAAGCCCGCGGGAACGCGGAGAGAAAATCCGGAATCCGTTTCGGGGGACGGCGCTTTTTCGCCGCGACGTTTCGGGACAGTCTTCGTTTCGCCGTTTTCCCGCGGAGATTTCCGTGAGTCGCCGCGGCGGAGAAAACGTCCGTGTGCGCGGATTCCCTTAATTTCTTTTTGCTCCGCGCGCGGGAAGGGCGTTTAATGACGCGCACGAAAATTCTCAACGAACGATGAACACGCCGTTTTCCCTGAAAGTTTACGATTCCTTCAACGGGGCGCTTCCGCCGCTCACGCCGATTCAGGAAGAAATCCTGCGCCTGAAGAAAGAGCGCAACGCGATTCTGCTCGTGCACAATTACCAGAGCGCGGAGATTCAGCGCGTCGCGGACTACGTCGGCGATTCGCTCGGGCTCGCGTATCAGGCGGAGGCGGAAAAGAGCGCCGACGTCATCGTCTTCTGCGGCGTGCATTTCATGGCGGAGACGGCGAAGATCGTCAATCCCGGCAAGAAGGTGCTGCTGCCCGTCGTCGAGGCCGGCTGCTCGCTCGCGGATTCGTGCGACGCGGCGGAGCTCGCCGCCGTCAAGGCCGCGAACCCGAATCTCTACGTCGTCGCCTACATCAACTGCAGCGCGGCGGTGAAGGCGCTCGCGGACGTCATCTGCACGAGCGGGAACGCGAAGAAGATCGTCGAGCACGTGCCCGCCGACCGCGAAATTCTCTTCGTTCCCGACCAGAATCTCGGCGCGTGGGTCGCGTCGCAGACGGGCCGCAAGATGCGCCTCTGGCCGGGCTCGTGCTACGCGCACGTGCTTTTCAGCGTGAACGAAATCCGCCGCGCGCGCGAGCAGTTCCCCGGCGCGCCCGTGCTCGTGCACCCCGAGTGCGTCGAGAGCGTCCGCGACGCGGCGGACGTCGTCTGCAGCACGGAAAAGATGGTGAATTTCTGCCGGGAATCGTCGGCGGACACGTTCATCATCGTCACGGAAACGAACATGATCTCGCGTCTGCGCGCGGAGATTCCGGGCAAGAAGTTCGTCGCGGGGCCGACGGCGACCTGCGCCTGCAACGAATGCATGTTCATGAAGATGAACACGCCGGAGACGCTGCGCGACTGCCTCCGGAACATGTCGCCGGAAATCGTCATGGACGAGGAGCTGCGCGCGCGCGCCTACGTGCCGCTGAAGCGCATGCTCGAATGGAGCAAGTGAAGAATTGAACAGCGTAACGGACGGAGAACAATGAACAACGCATTGCGTTCGGCTTCGCCGAAAGGATTTTTCAGAGCGCCTGCGCGAAGCGCTTCACTGTTCATCGTTCATTTCTCCGTTTCCCTCTGAGTTCTCTGTGTTTGAGTAAAAACCGAAAATTTCCGCCATGCACGCGCTTTCACGATTTCTTCCCGACGATTTCGATCCCGCCGCGGGGCTGACTCTGCTTTCCGGCAGAGGCGCCTATCCGCGCATTCTCGCCGAACGCGCGCGCGCCGCGGGAACGGACGTCTCGCTCATTGCGATCGAGGGCGACGTGGACGAGGATTTCGTCGCGACGTTCCCGCGCGACCGCGTGATCTTCGTCAAGCTCGGGCAGCTCGGCAAATTTCTTTCCTCGCTCGAAAAACTGCGTTCCCGCTATTTCGTGATGGCGGGGCAGGTCGCGCCGAAGCGGCTTTTCGGCGGGCTCGTTCCCGACCTGAAGGCGGCTCTGATTCTCGCGCGGCTCAAGGAACGCAACGCGCACACGATTTTCGGCGCCGTCGCCGACGAAGCCGCGAAGATCGGCGTCGCGCAGCTCGACGCGCGCGCGTTCATGGACGACCAGCTCGCCTCCGCGGGAACGCTCGTCGGCAAGGCGAAGCGCGTGGACGCGTTCGCGCTCGAATACGGCGTGCGCATCGCCAAGGAATGCGCGCGGCTCGACATCGGACAGGGCGTCGTCGTCTCCGGCGGCACGGTCACCGCCGTCGAAGCCTACGAGGGCACGGACGCCATGCTGCGCCGCTGCGCCGACATTCCGAAGAAGAATCCGCTCTACGTCAAAACCGTGAAGCCCGGGCACGACTACCGTTTCGACGTGCCGTGCTTCGGCATGCGCACGCTCGAAAGCATGGAGCTCGGCGGGATCGCCGCCGCCGCGCTCGAGGCGGACAACGTCGTCATTCTCGAAAAGGAAAAAGTCTTCGCCGAAGCCGACCGCAAGGGCATCACGCTTCTCGGCTGGAACCGGGAGGATTTTTCGTGACGAAAAAATATTTTCTGACGACGCTCCCGTATTTCGTCGCGGCGCCGGCGGAAATCGTCGCCCGCGCGTGCCGCGGAGACGCGTCTCCGTCCTCGGGACTTCCCGAGTCGTTCCCGCGATTGGACGCGGCGACGACTCTGACGTGGATGCTCCTGATGGTCGGCGTTTACGAAATCGCGAAGCGCACGCGCGACGGGCTCGTCGCCGCTTTCGCCGTGCTGCGGATTTATGTCGGCGCGAAACCTCTCCTCATTGAATCTTCCTCTTCGAGCGTTTCCTCATGAGCACCGTTCCCGCGACGACTTCCGTTCCGAATCCCGATTTCTGGCTGCATGACCTCAGCCCGTTCCTCGTCCGTTTCCCCGAGGGATTTTTCCTTGAGGGCATCCGCTGGTACGGCGTCGCCTATCTCGCGGGCTTCGTCGTCGGCGCGTGGCTGCTGAATCTTTACTGGCGGCGCGGGCGTTCGCCGCTCGATCCGGAGGCGCAGACGAATTTTCTGCTCGCGCTGATCGTCGGCGTGCTCGTCGGCGGACGGCTCGGCTACATGCTTTTTTACGCGCCGGAGATGCTCGTCGAGAATCCGCTTTCGGTCTTTCAGGTCTGGCGCGGCGGCATGGCGAGCCACGGCGGGATGATCGGCGTCGCGGTCGCGGCATGGTGGACGGCTCGGCGCACGCGCTGCGGCTTTCTTCGGCTGGCGGACATCGTCGCGACGCTCGCGCCCGCGGGGCTGTTTTTCGGGCGCGTCGCGAACTTCATCAACGGCGAGCTCTGGGGCAAGGAGACGGACGTGGCGTGGGCGGTCGTCTTCCCGTACCGCGTTTCGGTGATGGGGAACGAAGTCGTCCGCTACCTGAATCCGCGCCACCCGTCGCAGCTTTACGAAGCCGCGATCGAGGGGCTGCTGCTGCTCGCGTGGACGCAGCTGCGCTTCTGGAAAAAGAAGCCGCTTCCGGCGGGGCAGCTCGCGGGCGAGACGGCGCTGCTCTACGCGGCGGGGCGCATCGTGTGCGAGGTTTTCCGCGAGCCCGACGCGGGCGTCTCCTTCATCTGCGGCATGGCGCGCGGGCAGTTCTTCTCCGTGCTGCTCGCGCTCGCGGGCGTCGCGTTCATCGTTTCCTCCCGCGTCTTCGCGGCGAAGCGGGCCGCGGATTGACGCCGCCGCGGCATCGGTTTCCCTTTTTCCGTTTTTCCCATGACTAAAGACGACATTCTGAAGGCGCTCGGCTCGGTCCCGTATCCCGGGCTTTCGCGCGACATCGTTTCGTTCGGCCTCGTGAAGAAGGTCGAGATCGACGAACGCGGGAACGCGACCGTCGAAATGGCGGTCACGACGTCCAAACCCGAAATTCCCGAGCGGCTCGAAACCGCCGTGCGCGCCGCGCTGCAGAAGATCGGCTGCGGCGAAGTGCGCGTGAACGTCGCCGTGAAGACGCCCGCTGCGCCCGGCGCGGGAACGCCGCCGCCCGCGCGCATTCCCGGCGTGAAGCGCGTGATCGCCGTCGCCTCCGGCAAGGGCGGCGTCGGCAAGTCCACCGTCTCCGTGAACCTCGCCGCCGCGATTGCGCAGGTGCTCGAAGAGGAGGGCGTCGCGCCCGCCGCGGGCTCCGTCGGCATTTTCGACTGCGACATCTACGGACCTTCCGTGCCGATGATGCTCGGCGTGAAGGACGCGCCCGAGCTCTCCGGATCCAAGATGCGGCCGCGCGAGGCGCACGGAATCAAGGTCATGTCCATGGGGCTTTTTCTCGACGCGGACACGCCCGTCGTGTGGCGCGGACCGATGCTGCAGAAGGCGATCCGGCAGTTCGCGGACGACGTCGACTGGGGCGCGCTCGAGGCGATGGTCGTCGATCTGCCGCCGGGCACGGGCGACGCGCAGATCACGCTCGTGCAGACGCTCGCGCTCGACGGCGCGGTCGTCGTCACGACGCCGCAGGATCTCGCCGTCTCCGTCGCCCGCCGCGGGGCGCGCATGTTCGAGAAGGTGAAGGTGCCGCTGCTCGGCGTCGTCGAGAACATGAGCTATTTCGAAAATCCCGCGAACGGCGAGCGCAGCTACATTTTCGGGCAGGGCGGGGGCGTGAAGACGGCGTTCGCGCTCGGCACGGATTTTCTGGGCGAGCTGCCGCTCGACGCGGCGATCCGCGAAGGCGGCGACTCGGGCGCACCGATCGTCGTCGCGCGTCCGGACAGCGTTCCCGCGCAGGTCTTCCGCGCCGCCGCGCGCCTTCTCCTCCGCAAACTCGACGCGTAGGGCGGGGCGGGAAGGCGGCGGAACCGGGCGCGAAGTCATAATCCGCCGTCTCGTCGCCTTCTTTCACCTTCCGCTTGCGCGCGGGCGGATTCTGGCTTGTAATGCGGAGCATGAAAAAAGCGATTCTTTTGGGCGTGAACATCGACCACGCCGCGACGCTGCGCCAGTCGCGCTATCGCGGCTACGAGTCGAGCTGCGGGAAAATGGTCGAGCCCGATCCCGTCGCCGTCGCGTTCGCGGTGGAGCAGGCGGGAGCCGACGGCATCACCGTGCACCTGCGCGAAGACCGCCGCCACATTCAGGAAAGCGACGTGCGCCGCCTGCGCGAGGCGATCCGCACGCGCCTGAATCTGGAGATGGCGCCGACGCCCGCGATGGTCGATTTCGCGCTCGCGCTCAGGCCGGATTCCGTCTGTCTCGTCCCCGAGCGGCGCGAGGAAATCTCCACCGAAGGCGGGCTCGACGTCGCCTCGCGCGTCGCCGAGCTGCGCGACGTCGCCTCGCGCTTCACCGCCGCGGGCGTGATCACGAGTCTCTTCATCGACCCGGACGAGCGCCAGATCGCCGCCGCCGCCGAGATCGGCGCGCCCTGCGTCGAGCTGCACACGGGCGCGTACGCGAACGCGTATTACGAGACCGCCGCGCGCGCCCGCGAGTTCCGGCGGCTCTGCCTCGCGGCGGAATCGGCGGCGAACGTCGCGATTTCCGTCAACGCCGGGCACGGCATCAATTACGTGAACATCGGCGAGGTCGTCGAAATTCCGCACCTGCACGAGCTCAACATCGGGCACTCGATTCTGTGCCGCGCGCTGCTCTCCGGCATCGGCGAAGCGGTGCGCGAGATGAAGGCGCGCATGCGCGACGGCGTCACGATTTCGCCGCGCCCGTGAGTTTTTCCCCGAACGCGCGCGTTCCCGCATGGAAGGCTTTCCGGAGAAGATCGGCGTCGGCGCCGCGGTGAAGGTTCCCGCGGGCGCGAACGTCGTCGGCGTCGGGATCGACCTGGAATCCGTCGCGCGCGTGCGCGCCGCGATTGAGCGCAACGGAGACGCCTTTCTCGAAAAAGTCTTTTCGGCGGAGGAGCGCGCGCTGTGCCGTTCCCGCGGCGCGCACGCGTGGGAAAGCTTCGCCGCGCGCTGGGCCGCGAAGGAGGCGTTTTCCAAGGCGCTCGGCACGGGCGTCGGCGCGGAAGTCGGGCTGACGGATTTCTCCGTGCTTTCCGGCGGACGCGGCGAGCCCCGCGCCGTCTTTTCCGCGCGCGGGAAGGCCGCTCTCGAAAACGCCGGCGCCGCGGACGCGCTGGTTTCCCTGACGCACACGGCGGAGTTCGCCGAGGCCGTCGTGATTCTGATTCGCTGAAATGAAACTCAAAAAAATCCTCTTCGCGCTCCTCGCGCTCTTCGTTCTCGCGGTCGCGGGAACGGTCGGCTACGTCAAATTCTTCACGGAGACGACGCCGCGCTTCACGCGCAGCCTCGACGAAATCGCGCCGGCGAAGCTCGACGGCTGGACGGTCTCGGAAGTGCCGATCGGCTCCACGCAGGGCATGATCGACTACGTGCGCAATCTGCTCCGCTTCGACCAGTGCGTCTCGCGGCGCTACGAAAAGGGCCCGCTCGCGATCACGTTCTACGCGGCGTACTGGAAGCCCGGAAAAAAATCGCCCATCGACGCCGGCGGCCACAACCCCGACGCGTGCTGGGTGGACAACGGCTGGACGCGCGTCGGGCGCGAGTTCGGCGTCGCGGGAACGCGCCTCGGCGGGCGCGAGCTGCGCCCCTACGAGCTCGGCCGCTACGAGCGCGAGGGCATGAAGCTGCCCGTCATGTTCTGGCACCTCGTCAACGGCGAAGTCCACGCCTACAAGGACCATCGGCAGGGCTGGCGCGAAGGCTTCGCGGGAGTGATTTTCCGCCTGCCGAAGCGCATCGAGGATCTGCGCCGCCTCGGGCTGAACCAGCGCGCGGAACAGATTTTCGTCCGCGTCTCCTTCGAGAATCAGGATCTGGACGCGGTGCTGGCGAATCCGGATTTCGCCGAGTTCATGCAGCGGCTCGACGCGCTCGGCATCTTCGTCGACCGCGGCTGGGACGGCGGTTCCGCGGACGGGACTCGGTGACCGTCGGATTTTCCCCGCATCGAAATTCTTTCTCTCAGCAGCCAAAAGCCGAAAACCGAAACTTCCTCCCATGCGCATTCTTTGTCTCGACGTCGGAAACACGCACACGCACTACGCCGTGCTCGAAAATCGCCGCTCGCTCGTCTGCGGGCAGCTGGACACGCGCCGCCTCTCCAGCGCCGCCGACGGCGTTCCCGCGCTGCTCGCGTCCGAAAAGATCCGCACGCTCGCGCCCGAGGGCATTTCCTTCTGCAGCGTTGTTCCCGCGGCGACGGAGCGGCTGGAGCTCGCGCTGAAGAACTGCACGGCGCTGCCCGTCTGCCGCGTCTATCACGGCAACTGCCCCGGGCTGGGCATTCACTACCCGACGCCGCAGGAGATCGGTCCCGACCGTCTCGCCAACTGCATCGGCGCGCAGGCGCGCTTCGGCGCTCCCGCCGTCGTCATCGACATGGGCACGGCGGTCACGTTCGACATCCTCTCCGAGCTCGGCTACGAGGGCGGCATCATCGCGCCCGGAATCGGCGTCATGACGCGCTATCTGCACGAGCAGACGGCGCTGCTGCCCGCGCTGGAGCCGCGCGACCTGCTGCTCGCGGAAGACGCCTCCGCCGTCGGCAAATCGACGCTCGCGGCGATGCGCTTCGGCTGTGCCGTCGGTTTCGCGGGCATGATCGGCGCGCTGCTCGAAACCGTGCTCGAACGCCTGAAGAAGGACGGCGTTCCCGAGCCCACGATTCTCGCGACGGGCGGCTGCGCCGGCGTTCTGCCGCGCGCGTGGAAAGACCGCGTCCGCTGGGCGCCGTTCATCACCGTGCAGGGGTTGGAAGAAGCGTTTCTGCGTTCCATGAATGGCGGTGATGAGGCGACGAAGTGATGAGGCTGTGAAGTTCATTGCCTGTCGCTTCGCGAAAAAATTTTGAAGCCCTTTCGGCGCAGCCGGGTGCAATGAACCTCGTCGCTTCCGTGTGCGGATTTTTCGCTTTAAGCTTCGCGCGCGCTGATGCAGAATAACCCCATGAAACCGATCGCCATTTACGGCGCCGGCGGCTTCGGTCGCGAGACCGCCTGCCTGCTCCGCGAAATCAACGAAGTCTCGCCGACGTGGGACTTCGTCGGTTTTTTCGACGACGCCGTTCCCGCGGGAACGCGTCTGCGCGCGGGCGAAGTGCTCGGCGGCATGGACGCGCTCAACGCGCGCGGCGGCGAGCTTTCCGTCGTCTTCGCCGTCGCCGCGCCGCGCGTCGTCGAATCGCTCTTCAAAAAAATCACGAACCCGAACGTCGCGTTCCCGAACGTCGTCGCGCCGACCGCGCGCGTTCTCGATCCCGAGACGCTGAAGCTCGGACGCGGCAACCTGATTTCGCACCATTCCTCGATTTCGTGCGACGTCGAGCTCGGCGACTTCAACCTCTTCAACACGCAGATCTACGTCGGGCACGATTCCCGGATCGGCAGCTTCAACATGTTCAATCCCTGCGTGCGCGTTTCCGGAAACGTGCGCGTCGGCGACCGCAATTTCTTCGGCGTCGCCTCCGTCGTGCTGCAGGGCGTTCCCGTCGGCGACGACGTGACGCTCGGCGCGAACTCCGTGCTTTTCCGCCCCGCGAAAAGCGCCTCCACCTACATCGGCAATCCCGCCGTGAAATTCAATTTCTGAAAAAAATGAACATCGACGTTTTCTTGGACAAATTCTCGGAAGAGCTCGGATGCGAAAGAGCGGAGCTCTCCGCGGAGACGCGTTTTCGCGCGCTTCCCGGATGGTCTTCTCTTCAGGCGCTTCTGACGCTCTCGATGATCGAAGAGGAATTCGACGTGCTTCTGCGCAGCGAAGACTTCAAAAAATCCGAAACGCTCGGAGACATTTTCGGGATAATCGTCTCGAGAAAAAACTGATCTTCCCGCCGTGGCGTTTTTGAGCACCCGCAATGTCCGCGTTTCCGGAACGGCCGCCGCCGTCCCGAGGGAGATCGAACGCAACGAAACGCTTTCCGTTTTTGAAAACGATCCGCAGGGGCTCGTCGCGTTCGTCGCCAACGTCGGCGTGCGCGAGCGGAGAGTGTCGCGGGAACGCAACGTCTGCGCCTCGGACCTGTGCTTCGCCGCCGCAGAGCGGCTCATCGAGGAGCTCCGGTGGCGACGTGAGGACATCGACGCTCTGGTCTTCGTTTCGCAGACGGCGGATTATCGTCTCCCCGCGACCGCGTGCCTGCTTCAGGAGCGACTGGGACTTTCTTCGGAATGCCTCGCGTTCGACGTCTCGCTCGGATGTTCGGGCTGGGTCTACGGCATGAGCGTCGTCTCCTCGCTCCTCGAAAGCGGGAACCTCCGAAAAGCGCTTCTGCTCGCCGGCGACACACCGGGAACGCATCTCCATTCGCGTTTCGACAAAAGCTCCGCGCCGCTTTTCGGCGACGCGGGAACGGCGACGGCGCTCGAATTTTCGGAAACGGCCGAGCCGATGTTTTTTCATCTCGAAACCGACGGAAGCGGCGCGCGCGCCATTTTTCTGCCCGACGGCGGCGCGCGGAATCCCTTCGGCCCCGATTCCGCGCGGCTTCAGGATCTGGGAGACGGCGTGAAATGCGCTCCCCTGCACACGCGCATGAACGGAATGGACGTCTTCGGCTTCGCCGTCTCGAGAGCCCCGAAATCCGTAAAGAATCTGCTCTCGCATTTCCGGGCGGAGCCTCCGCCGGAAACGATTCTGCTCCTCCATCAGGCGAACCGTCTCATCGACGAAAAAATCAGACGGAAGCTCGGATTCCCCGAAGAGCGCTGCCCGTCCGCGCTCGAACGCTTCGGAAACACGTCCTGCGCTTCGATTCCGCTGCTCATAGTCTCCGAGCGCGAGCGCGTCGATTGGGGGGGGGCGTTCCGATTCTCGCCTGCGGATTCGGCGTGGGGCTTTCCGTCGGCTCGCTCTTCGCCCGACTGCCGCGAGGCTTCGCCGTTCCCGCCCTGCTCGAAATCTGAAAACGGCGGAGAAAGCCGCGAAATCACTTCCCGCCCGAAGGAAGCCTTGAGTGACCCGAAAAGCCCGCCCGCGCAGATCATTCTCGACGTGCGCCGCGAGAATATCGCTTTAAGTTTCGGCGGGTTTGCGTTTTAATCGGCGGGCATGGCAAACATTCAATTCAACGGAGTCGGCATCCGCGCGGTCGCGGCGTGCGTTCCCGCGGACGTTTCGCGCAACGCGGACGCGCTGCGCGGGCTTCTGCCCGACGACGAAATTGAAAAGACGATTCACGCAATCGGCATCCGCGAAAAACGCCTCGCGCCGAAAAACGTCTGCGCCTCCGATCTCTGCGCCGCCGCCGCGGAAAAGCTCTTCGCCGACAATCCCGACGCGCCGCGCGACGAAATCGATTTCCTGCTCTTCATGAGCCAGACGGCGGATTTCCGCACGCCCGCGACCGCGCCGATTCTCCAGCATCGGCTCGGGCTTCCGCAGAGCTGCGCCGCGCTCGACCTTTCGCTCGCGTGTTCCGGCTACGTCTACGCGCTTTCGACCGCGTTCGCCTACGCCGCGCTTCCCGGCGTGCGCCGCGTGCTGCTGCTCGACGGCGAAACGTATTCCAAGTGCGTCAATCCGCGCGACCGCGTCAACGCGCCGCTTTACGGCGATGCGGGAACGGCGACGCTCGTCGAAAAATCGCCCGAATTCGGCGCCGCCCACTTCACGCTGAAGACCGACGGCGGCGGCGCGGACGTCGTGAAGATTCCCGCCGGAGGCTGCCGCGTTCCCGCGAGCGCGGAGACGCTGCGCGAGGAAACCGACGCGGAGGGCAATGTCCGCTCCGGGTGCGAGGTCCGCATGAACGGCATGGACGTATTCAATTTCGCGATACGCAGCGTTCCCGCCGTGACGAAGGAAACGGCGGCGCGCGCGGGATTCGCGCCCGCGGACGCGGACTGCGTCGTCTTCCACCAGGCGAACAAAATGATGACGGACTTCCTCGCGGCGCGCATGAAGATCGCGCCCGAAAAAATCTTGTATTCGCTCGGCGAATACGGGAACACGAGCTCGGCGTCGATTCCGCTGACGCTCGCCGCGCGCGGGAACGCCCTCGCCGAGCGGGAACGCGCCCTGCTCTGCGGCTTCGGCGCCGGGCTTTCCTGGGCCGCCGCCGCGCTCTCGCTCGCGCCGACGAAATTTTCGGAACCCTTCGACTTCAACCCGGCATGAACATCACGGACTTCAGACTGCATCACATCGGCGTCGCCGTCGCGGACATCGCGCGCGCGGCGGACGAGCTTCGCGAAAACGGCTTTCTCTGCGGAGAAAAAATCTTCGATCCGCTGCAACGCGTGAACGTCCGCTTCGCCGAAAAACCCGACGAAATTCCGCTGGAGCTCGTCGAGCCCGCCGGCGAAGATTCTCCGGTCTCCGAGCTGCTGAAAAACAGCGGCGGCGAATCGGAAGCCTGCTTCGTCTGCTACGCCGTTCCCGACGTCGAAGCGGCGATCCGCGACCTGCGCGCGCAGTCCTGGCTGCTCGTCAAGGCGCCCGTGCCCGCCGTCGCCTGCGGGAACGCGAAAGTCGCGTTTCTCTTCTCGACGGACGCCGGGCTGATCGAGCTGCTGGAACAGAAAAACGCGTGAAACGCTTCGTCTTCAGAAACGCGACCGTCGAGCCGTTTTTCCCGCGCGGAGAAACGGAGTTCTCCGGCTACGGCGACGTTTCCCGCGCGCCCGCGGACGCGGAGATCTTCCGCTGGTTCTACGCGCTCCCGCCCGACGCGGAGCCGGGCGAAGCGCGCGCGCTCGTCGCGGATTTCCTGCAGCGGCTCCGTCTCGCGGCGGCGCGCGTTCCCGCGGAAAAACCGTTCGAGCTCGTCCCGCTCGCCGCGCCGCGCCGCGCGCCGCTCGTGCTTTCCGACTCGCGTCTGCGCGACGCCGTCGCCTTCTACGCCGCCGAGCTGGAAAAATTTTCGCGCGAACGCGGGAACGCGCCCGTGCTCGCCGCGCCGGAATTCGGCGTCGACTGGCGCCTCTGGTTCCTGACGAAAACGCCGTTTTCTCCGGCGAAAAAACTCGCGGGAACGCCGCCGCCCGCGCCGCGCGTTCCCGTCCCGCGCAAAAAAGGCCTCGTGCTCGACTGCGACGGCACGCTTTGGGGCGGCACGCTCGGCGAAGACGGTTTCGCGGGAATAAAGATCGGCGGCGATTATCCCGGGAACGCCTTCGCGCATTTTCAGAAACGCCTCGTCGCGCTCGCCGAAAGCGGCGTCGTGCTCGCGGTGTCTTCAAAAAACAATTACGCCGACGTGCGCGAAGTCTTCGAGAGGCATCCGGGCATGATTCTGCGCCCCGAGCACGTTTCCGCCTGGCGCGTGAACTGGAACGACAAGGCGGAAAGCGTCCGCGAAATCGCCGCGGAGCTCAACGTCGGCGCGGATTCGCTCGTCTTCGTCGACGACGACGCGCGGGAACGCGCGCGCGTGCTTCAGGCGTTCGGCGGCGCCGTCGCCGCGCCCGCGTATCCGGCGCAGCCTTACGCGCTTCCGGAATTTTTCGAGACGCTCGCGGACGCGTTCTTCCGCGCGGAAACGCTGACGCGCGAAGACGCCGAAAAGACGCGCCAATATCGCGACGCCGCCGCGCGCGCGGAATTTTCGCGGACGTTCGCCTCGCTCGCGGACTACGTCGCCTCTCTCGGCATCCGCCTGCGCCTCGCGCCCGCCGACGATTTTTCGCTCCCGCGCCTCGCCCAGCTGACGCAGAAGACCAATCAGTTCAACCTCGCGACGCGCCGGCGCACGGAAGCGGAACTGCGCGGATTTCTCGCGCGCGGGAACGCCGTGTTCTCGCTCGCGGCGGCGGACAGGTTCGGCGACCTCGGCATCGTCGGCGAAGCGGAAATCTCCTTCGCGGACACGGGGAAATCCGCGCGCGTCGAAAATTTCATGATGAGCTGCCGTGCGCTCGGCCGCGGCGTCGAAACGGCGTTCGCCCGGGCGCTGCTGAATCTTCTGCGGGAACGCGGCGTCGAAGCGGTTTCCGCGGACTTCGCGCCGACCGCGAAGAACGCTCCCTGCGCGGAGTTCCTGCCTTCGCTCGGATTCGCGGCGACGGACGCCGCGGGAACGCGCTTCGCGCTCGACCTGCGCGCACGCGGCGTCTTCGAAATTTCCTCAGCCTACGAATTCGTATCCGATGAACAACGACATTGAACCGCGTCTCGAAAAAGTCTTTCGGGAAACGCTCGGGCTCGAGCGCGTTCCCGCGGAGCTTTCGCAGTCGAACTGCCCCGCCTGGGATTCCGTCGGGCACCTGAATCTGATTCTCGCGCTGGAGGCGGAGTTCGGCGTCTTTTTCGAGCCCGAGGAAATCGCCGCGCTCCGCACGCTCGCCGACGTCCGCGCCGCGATCGAGAACAAACCGGAGGCGAGCGGCAAGGAGGCGTCATGATCCGTCAGAAAAAGCTTATAGATGAAGGCTTATGGCTTAGAGGTGATTGCGCACGGCTTCGCCGAAAGGATTTCAGAAAAACGTTCTTTCACGAAGCGAGAATCTCTCACCTCTAAGCGCTTTCCTTTCATCCCTCATCCTTCATATGCGGCACCGGCTCCAAGCCGTCTTCCTCGTTTTTAATCCTAATCCTTCCTAAAAATCATGCACATTTATTTCATGGGAATCTGCGGCACGGCGATGGGCAACGCCGCGCTGCTCATGCGCGCGCTCGGGCACGAAGTCTCCGGCTCGGACAAGGGAATCTATCCGCCGATGTCGGACATGCTGATGAACTCCGGCGTCAGAATCTACGACGGCTACAGCGCGGAGCGCCTCGCGTTTCTCCGGCCGGATCTCGTCGTCGTCGGGAACGTCGTCTCGCGCGGACATCCCGAGATGGAATGGCTGCTCGAATCGCGCGCGATCGACTACGTTTCGCTGCCGGAGCTGCTGCGCACGCGTCTGCTGAAGAACCGCTGCGACATCGTCGTCGCGGGAACGCACGGCAAGACGACGACGTCGTCGCTCGCGGCGTTTCTGTTGCGGGAACGCGGCGAAAATCCAGGCTGGCTCATCGGCGGCGTGCCGCGCGACCTGCCGGGCGGCTCCGCCCCGGGGACGGACGGCGGCGCGTTCGTCATCGAGGGCGACGAATACGACACGGCGTTCTTCGACAAGCGCAGCAAGTTCATTCAGTACCTGCCGCAGATTCTGCTGCTGAACAATCTCGAATTCGACCACGCGGACATTTTTCGCGACCTGCAGGACGTGCAGCGCACGTTCTCGCACGTCATCCGCCTCGTGCCGCGCAACGGCTACATCGTGGCGAACGGCGACGACGCGAACATCGCGCCTCTGCTCGAAAACGTCACCTGGGCGCCGATCGTGCGCGTCGGTCTCGGCGAAAACTGCGACGTGCGCATCCGCGATTTCCGCGAGACGCCGTCGGGCTCCGAGTTCGCGCTGACGTGGCGCGGGAACGACTGGGGGCGCGTCGCTTGGACGCAGTCCGGCGTCTTCAACGCCCGCAATGCGGCGATGGCGGCGACGGCGTGCGCGCTCTACACCGCGACGGACAAGCCTGAATGGACGTTCCCGCTCGACGCGCTCGAGAAATTCCGCGGCGTGAAGCGGCGGCGCGAAATCCTTGTGGACACGCCCGCGCTCGTCGCCGTCGAGGATTTCGGGCACCACCCGACGGCGCTCAGGCTCACGCTGCAGGCGCTGCGGCAGCGCTGGCCGAACCGCCGCCTCATCGCCGCGTTCGAGCCGCGCAGCAACACCGCCGTGCGGAAAATCCTGCAGGACGCGTTCACGGACGCGCTCGCGAACGCGGACGCCGCGCTCGTCGCGCCCGTGCATCACGCCTCGGGCGGCGCGGAAAAGATGAATACGGAGGAAGTCGCGGCGGCGCTGCGTTCCCGCGGCGTGGACGCGCGCGCGCCGGAGAGCGTCGAGCGGCTTTTCGTCGAGCTGGAGGAGCTTGCGGATGCGGCGACGCCGGACGCTCCTGCGCTCGTCGTCTTCTTCTCGAACGGCGCCTTCGGCGGCATCATCAAGCGCTTCGCCGACTTCCACCGCCCTCTGGCGTGAACGAGGCGTCCGAATGTCCGAAGAGACACTTTCGCCGCGAAAGCGTGCATGATCAAGAATCGGCGGGGAGGATGCCTTCGCGCTTCATGCGCTCCGCAAGTTCCCGCGAGAAAATTTCCGCACCCCAACGGTTGAGGTGGTTGATATTCAGACGACATTCATCTGGAAGCGGAAAGTTTGAATAGTCCCACATTTCAATTTTTGAAAAAGCTTCCTCTGACAACATCTTTTCAAAATTTTCACGTACTTCCTGCGAAAAACTTGATCCAACATCATAAAGCGGCATATTGATAAAAATGAGCCGTAAGGAATTTTTATTACAGAAGTCTATGATTTTTCCTAAATAGAAAGAATTCCCCGATTTTATTTTCATCCGCATGAACATTTTTTCTTGTGAGCTTCGAGGAAAGGCTCGATTCCACTTTCTGTCTTGAGGTTCAAAATTCCCAAAATACAATTTTGATCCAAGCGATTTATTGCAGAATAAGTCGCAGAAAGAGCTGATTGGTCGTCCTAAAAAAGCACCTATCATTTCAGAAGAAGAATAAACGTTCCTCAAATAAGAAACATCTTCTGACGTCAACAGGAATGCGTAATCCGGAAGAATTTTTTTCAATTGTCCATGGTCCGCTTGAGGGGCGCCCCAAGCGAACGAAAGAGGAGAAACACCAACGAATATTGTCCGAATATTTGGATTTTCACGGACAAATTTCCGGATGCGGCAAAGTGCGCGGAAATAAATGTCTCCATGCTCTGAGGAATTGAATGAATTTGGAATCAAAGATGTATCAACGCCGTCTCTGATATGCGAATCACCGACAAAAAGAACAGAGATATTTTTGTCCAATTTGAAATCGGTTTTCCATATTTTATACAGATAAATGCCGAATACCCCGATGAAAACCGCCGCCGAGAGCGCGAGGAAGAGGGAGATTTTCAGAAGAAATTGTTTCACGGGAACGCCTTTTTCAGAATTGGAAATAGATGAACTGCTCCGCCCCGCCGTCGTATTGGAGGATGAGGCAGCCAAGAATGAAATACGCCGCCCAGCGCAGAACGACATTGCGCACGGGAATGCGTTCGAGCGCATGTTCGCGCCGACGTGCGAACCATTCGACGAAAAAGAGGAGCAAAACGAAAACCAGTGACGTTTTTTCAAAACCGCTTCCTTTCGGTGCCGCCAGCAGCGTTCCCGAGAAGAGCATGCGTTCGAAGAAGGCGAACGCATCGTGAATCGTCGGGGCGCGGAAGAAAACCCAGCCGACGGTAACGAGCGCGAACGTCGTCAGCATCTGGATACATTCGCGGAGCGAGGGCAGGAACGAATTTTCGGCGACGACCGATGCGGGCTTTTTCCGCGTTCCCGCGAGCAGTCGCGGCACGAAGAGCAGCCCGTGGAAAACACCCCACACGATGAACGTCCAGTTCGCGCCGTGCCAGAAACCGCACACGGAGAAGATGATCAGCGTGTTGCGGATCGTCTTCGCCTTGCCTTCACGCGAGCCGCCGAGCGGAATGTAAAGGTAGTCGCGGAACCACGCGTTGAGCGAGATGTGCCAGCGCCGCCAGAACTCCGCGACGTCGCGCGAGAAATACGGGAAGAGGAAATTCGGGCTCAGGCGGATTCCGAAGAGCTTCGCGCAGCCGATCGCCATGTCGGAATAGCCGGAGAAATCGCCGTAAATCTGAATGCTGTAGAGCACGGCAACGAGCGCGAGCGTGCTGCCGTTGAAGCCGGCGTAGTCGGCCCAGACGAGATCGACCGCCTTCGCGCAGTTGTCGGCGACGACCATTTTTTTGAAGAATCCCCAAAGCATCTGCCGCAGACCGTCGACGCCCTGCGCGTAGTCGAAAGTGCGCCGCCGGGCGTATTGCGGAAAGAGCTCGGTGGCGCGCCCGATCGGCCCCGCGAAGAGCTGCGGGAAAAAGCTCAGATAGGCGAGGACGTCGATGGGGCTGCGCGCGACGGCGACCTTCCCGCGATAGAGGTCAATCGTGTAGCTGAGCGCGGAAAACGTATAGAAGGAAATCCCGACCGGAAGAACGACGGAGAGGAGCAGCCCCGAGGTGTTCCCGCCGAGAAAGACGGCTGCGAATTCCGTCGCGAAAAAATCGTAGTATTTGAATATGCCGAGGACGGCAATCAGCACGACGATGTTCGCGCCGCAGAAGAATTTAGGCGGCAAACGGGGGGGGGGTATTATGCTGTTCGCGTTCCCGTGCCCGCGCTATCGCAAGTCCGCTCGCCCAGGTGCACAGTCCCGCAAAGGCGAGCAGGAAAAGGAAACGCCAATCCCACCATCCGTAAAAAAACGCGCTGAGCGCGAGCAGACAGGCGTTCTGCGTCCGCGCGCTTTTCCCGCACACGAACCAGTAAAGAAGGAACGCGATCGGCAGAAACGCCGCGAACTCGAGAGAGTTGAAAAGCATGGCGGAAAAGAGAAACAAAACTTGACTGCACTGTCAAGGCGCGCGCCGCGGCTTTCAGAAGCCGAAGCCGGCGGAGGGCGGGAGGAAGGCGCTCGGGTCCACGACGGCGGCGTTCCCGCAGCGGCCCGCGACGGCGGCGAGCGACGTGGCCGCGATGCGGTCGAAGGCGTTGCACTCGCGGCTCACGTGCGCGAAAAAGACGTGCCGCAGGCGCGCGCAGTCGTGTTCCGCGAGAAATTCCGCGCACTGCCCGTTGGAGAGATGGCCGTGCGTGCCGCGGATGCGGTTCTTCAGGTCTTCCGGGCGGTCGGAGCGGTTCAGCAGCTCCGGATCGTAGTTGGATTCGATGGCGAGCACGTCCGCGCCCGCGAGCTTCTCGCGCACGAGATTCGTGATTTTCCCGCAGTCGGTGAGCCAGACGAGCTTTTCGCCGCCGAACTCGAACGCGTAGCCGACGGCGTCCTGCGAATCGTGCGGAATCGCGAAGGTCGTCACGCGCAGGTCGCGGAACTCGAAGACGTCGCCGGTGGCGAAGAAATTCCACGGGAGCGCGCGCCTGTAGCGTTGTTCGATTTCGCGCGCGGTGGCGCGGTTGGCGAAGAAGCGCAGATTGCCCGCCGAGGAGATTCCGGGCACGCCCGCGGTGTGGTCCGAGTGCTCGTGCGTGAAGAAGACGGCGTCCACGCGGTCGAGCGAAAGCCCGAGCTCGCGGAGCCCGTCGCGGATTTTTCTGCCGGAGAATCCGGCGTCCACGAGCACGGTCGCGGAATCGCTCGAGAGCACGGCGCAGTTGCCGCCGCTGCTCGAGCCGAGAATCTGGAACTTGAATTTCATCGGGCGGAGGCGCGGCCTCGTTTCTTCGCGAAGGCTTTTTTCAGCGACGAGGCGTGAACGAGGCAGACGCAGTCCGACGCGTCCGCGGTCGCGAGCCAGTTGAATTCGATCTGCGGGAACGCGGCTTCGAGCGCGTCCTGCAGGCCGCCGACCTCGATGAGAAGCAGCCCCGACGGCTTGAGCTTTTCCGCCGCCTGCGGCAGCAGTCTGCGGATGACGTCCATGCCGTCCGCGCCCGAAAAGAGCGCGCCGTCGGGCTCGCGGCGGAATTCCTCCGGAAGGGTTTCGCGGAGCGCCTCGGGCTCGTAGGGCGGATTGGAGATGATGACGTCGTAGGCTTCTTTTTCCGCGGGAACGCCGTCGAGCACGTCGGAGCGGAAGAGCGAAACGCGCCCGTCGAGCCCGTAGTCGGCGACGTTCTTCGCGGCGACTTCGAGCGCGGCTTCGGAAATGTCGCACGCGTCCACGCGGGCGTTCGGGAACGCGCGCGCGAGCATCACCGCGAGCGAGCCGCCGCCGGTGCAGACGTCCGCGACGCGCTCGACGGCCTCGACGTCCGCGATCCACTGCGGGAGCTGTTCGGGAATGATCTCCGCGAAGTACGAGCGCGGGATGATGACGCGCTCGTCCACGTAAAAGCGCAGGTCGCCGAGCCACGCCTCGCGCGTGATGTAGGCGGCGGGAACGCGCCCGACGGCGCGGCGGAACAGGGCGTCCTTCACGGCTTCGGTCTCGGCGGGCGTGAGGCGCGCGTCGAAGAACGTCTCCGGTCCGTCGAGCGGCAGATGCAGCGCGCTCTGCACGAGGTAGAGCGCTTCGTCGTAGGCGCTCGGGCAGCCCTGTCCGAAAAAGAGATTTTCGCGGCGGAAGAGCGACGTGCCGAAGCGCGTCCAGTCGCGGACGGTCTCGAATTTTTCCGTTCCCGCGAAGAGTTTTCGCCTGTCTGCGTCGGATTTTTTCATGGCGGGGAAAGATAAGCCCTAACGCTCCGGGCTTAAAGCTTAAAGAGGCGTTCCCGCGGGCGGACGCGCCTCCGGCGCGGGGAAGCCCGTCGGCGCGCGTTTTTTCGAGGCTCGAAAGGGCGGCGTCGGGGCGTTAGAGTGCGGGCATGAATTTTTTGGAGACGGTCTGCATCGCGGCGGCGCTGGCGACGGACGCGACGCTCGTCGCGCTTTCCTACGGCCTCGTCATCGAGCGCGCGCGGCTCGCGGCGGCGCTGAAGCTCGCGGCGACGACGGGAATTTTTCAGGCGGTGATGCCGATTCTGGGCTTTTTCGCGGCGGCGGAGCTTCACGCCTACTACGCGGCGTGGGACCACTGGATCGCGTTCGCGGTCTTTTCCGCGCTCGGCGGTTCCGTGATTTACGGTGCGCTGCGCGAGGACGCGGACGACGGCGGCGCGGCGGCGGGCGACTGTTCCTGCGCGTGCGGGAGGTGCGCGCTCGGCGCGAAAAAACTCGGCGCGATCGGCGTGGCGACGAGCCTCGACGCGCTCGCCGTCGGCGCGGGCATGCGCTGCATGGCGCAGAATTACGCGGGCGTCTCCGACGTGCTCGCGCCCGCGGCGATCATCGGCGTCGTCACGTTCGCGGGCGCGTTCGGCGCGTTCTTCGTGTCGCGCTGCTTCCGCAGATTCCCGAAGCGCGCGGCGGAAGTCTTCGCGGGACTGCTGCTTTTTTCCATCGGCGCGGTCGCGCTCGCGCGGGATCTGTGCGGGGAGGGCGCGCTGCAATGAACGCCTCGGCGCGCAATCCGAATTTTCCGTTCGCGGACGACGCGGGCGCCGGATCGACCGTCGGCGCGCTCGGCGAAACCGCGCTGCTGCGGGAGATCGCCGCGCGGCTCGCGGCGTTCCCGCGCGTTTCGCGCCCGGCGCCGCGCGGCATCGGCGACGACTGCGCCGTCTTCCCGAACGAACACGGGAACGCGCGGCGGCTCACGACCGCGGACAGCGTGATTTTTTCCCGGCATTTCGACGAAAGCGTCTCCGCGCGCGACGCCGGCGCGAAGCTGATCCGGCGCAACGTGAGCGACGTCGCCGCGATGGGAGGCGAGCCCGCCGACGCCGTGATTTCGCTGATCATGAGCCGCGACGTCCGCGCCGCCTGGCTCGCGGAATTCTATGAAGGCGCGGCGCGCGCGTGCGACGCGCTCGGCGTCGAGCTCGCGGGCGGCGACGTCGCTTCCGCGCCCGCGGGAACGCGGCTCTTCGCGGCGACGCTCGCGCTGACGGGCTTCTGCGCGGGCGAGCCGCTGACGCGCACGGGCGCGCGCGTCGGCGACGCGGTCTGCGTCACGGGAACGCTCGGCGGGAGCCTCCGCCGCAAGCATTACGCGTTCGAGCCGCGCGTGCGCGAAGGCGCGTTTCTCGCGGCGTTCCCGCGCGACAGGGTGCGCGCCTGCATCGACGTCACGGACGGCGCCGCGAAGGATCTGCCCGCGATCGTTCCCGCGGGCGCGCACGCCGAAATCGATTTCGCCGCCGTGCCCGTTTCCGCGGACGCGCTTGCGCTCTCCGGCGGCGACGCGGACGCCGCCCTGCGCCGCGCCTTCTGCGACGGCGAGGACTACGAGCTGCTTTTCTGCGTCGCGCCGGATTTCGAGGCGGAGCTTTTCGCGCGTTGGCGGGAACGCTTTCCGGAAACGCCGCTGACGCGCATCGGCCGCATCGCCGCGGGCGCGCCCGCGGGACCGCTTTTCTCCGGCGGCTACGAGCATTTCGCCCCGGAGAAGTGAGACCGCGCGCGGACGGCGAAATTCTCGCTTCCGCCGCCTGCCCGCCGCTCTGCCGCCAGGCGGCGCGCGCCCGCGCCGGAAAAAAGACTTCGTCGCGCGGCGGGAACGCGTCCGCGAAAAACCGCGAGTGAAATTTCGCGCTTCGGGAGCGGAGACGTCCACGTCTCCGCCGCATGGCGAAAGTTCGCTCCCGAGAAATTGCCCGCCGCGGGAACGAAGACAGGAATGTCTTCGCTCCCAGAAAGCGCGTTCCCGCATGGGATCCGTGTGTCTCCGTGCTCATCCGTGGGCAAAATTCTTTGCGCTTGGCGTCTTTTCGGGAAATTAATGTATGCGGATTTTAATGATGCGGCGGGGCGACGCGGAACCCGAAGGCGCGCGTCCGGGCGAAAGGGCGTTCCCGCGGATCTGCGTCATTTTCCGCTTTCCATTTTTCGCGTTCCGTTCAAGAATCCGCGTCAGCAATTTATCGTCATGAAAATCAGCATCGGCAGCGATCACGCAGGCTTTGAACTCAAACAGGAACTCGCCGAGTACCTTCGTTCCCGCGGGCACGAAGTCGCGGACTACGGGGCGGCGTCGAAGGATTCCGTCGATTACCCGCTTTTCGCGCACGCGGTCGCGCGCGACGTCGCTTCGGGCGCGGCGGATCGCGGCGTGCTCGTCTGCTGGACGGGCGTGGGCATTTCGATCGCCGCGAACAAGGTCGCGGGCGTGCGCGCGGGCAACTGCTTCAACGTCGAGATGGCGGAGCTTTTCCGCCGCCACAACGACGGGAACGTGATCTGCTTCGGGCAGAAGTTCATCGCTCCCGCGGACGCGAAGACGATGCTCGACGTGTTTCTCGCGACGGATTTCGAGGGCGGGCGCCACGCGCGCCGCGTCGGCGAAATCGAGGATCTGAACGCCTGCGCGTGCCGTCTCTGAGCGCCCGCGCGGGAACGCGTTTCCTTTTTTTCCAAACCCGAAAAACCATGATAAATCCGACTCCACTCGCACAAATCGATCCCGAGCTCGCCGGCTTCATCGGCGGCGAACTCTCGCGTCAGCAGTCGCACGTCGAGCTGATCGCGTCCGAGAACTTCACGCTTCCGGCGGTCATGCAGGCGCAGGGCAGCATTCTGACGAACAAGTACGCCGAGGGCTACCCGGGCAAGCGCTGGTACGGCGGCTGCGAATGGATCGACAAGATTGAGCAGCTCGCGATCGACCGCGCGAAGCGGCTTTTCGGCGCGGAGCACGCGAACGTGCAGCCGCATTCGGGCTCGCAAACGAACATGGCGGTGTACTTCGCCGCGCTCAAGCCGGGCGACAAGATTCTGACGATGAATCTCGCGCACGGCGGGCACCTTTCGCACGGCGCGCCCGTGAACTTTTCCGGGAAGCTGTATGAGGTCGTCCATTACGGCGTCGGCGAGGACGGCTACATCAATTACGACGAGATCGCGGAGACGGCGGCGCGCGAGAAGCCGAAGCTGATCACGGTCGGCGCGTCCGCGTATCCGCGCGTGATCGACTTCGCGCGCATGGCGGACATCGCGCACTCCAACGGCGCGCTGCTGCTCGCGGACATCGCGCACATCGCGGGGCTCGTCGCCGGCGGCGCGCATCCGTCGCCCGTCGGGCTGGCGGACTTCGTGACGACGACGACGCACAAGACGCTGCGCGGGCCGCGCGGCGGGCTGATTCTCTGCGGCGAAAAATGGGCGAAGGCGATCGACGCCGCCGTGTTCCCGGGCATGCAGGGCGGGCCGCTCGAGCACGTCATCGCGGGCAAGGCGGTCTGCTTCGGCGAAGCGCTCAAGCCCGAGTTCAAGGCGTACGCGCGCCAGATCGTCGCCAACTGCAGGGTGCTCGCGGCGGATCTCACGGCGGCGGGCTTCAAGCTCGTCTCCGGCGGGACGGACAATCACCTCTGCCTCGTCGATCTGCGCGGGAGCCATCCCGACGTCACGGGCAAGGACGCGCAGCTCGCGCTCGACGCGGCGAACATCACGACGAACAAGAACACCGTTCCCGGCGAGACGCGCTCTCCGTTCCAGGCGAGCGGCATCCGTCTCGGCACGGCGGCGTGCACGTCGCGCGGCATGCGCGAGCCGGAGATGAAGCTCATCGCGAAGGCGATCGCGCTCGTCGTCAACAACATCCACGACGAGTCGAAAATCGCCGAGGCGCGCGAGATCTCCCGCGAGCTCTGCCGGAACTTCCCGCTCCCGTACTGAAGAAAAACGCGGGAACGCCGCGGCCGCGAAAAAATTTGTTTGCCAAAGCGTTCCCGCAGTGCATCATTGAGGACAAATTTTAAAACCCACAACCCCCAGAAAAGCTTATGAAGAAATCTCAAACCAACCGTAAAGGTTTCACGCTCATCGAACTCCTGACCGTCATCGCGATCATCGGCATTCTCGCGGCTCTCGCCGTTCCGACGATCGGCATCGGCATGGACAAAGTCCGCCAGCTCGTGGCGAGCAACAATCTGAGCCAGATCGCCAAGTCCTACGTCTCCTACATGCAGGAAGGCACGAACGGCCGCCAGATCACCAACAAGGGCGACGAACCCGAACGCGGCACCGCGTCCTCCGTCGCCTCCGTCGCCGAAATTCTCGCGCGCAAGGCGGGTCTCGTCGACGCGGAAGTCTGGTACGTCGCTTCCGACGACGCGATCAACAACACGATTCCGAAGACCGTTCTTTCCGACGGCACGGACGGCACGAATCAGCTCCGTGAAGTGAAGCCGATTTCCTGGGCGATCGTCGTCAACGCGAAGAAGAACCCGAAGGCGGGCAAGTCCGCTTATCCGATCGCGTGGCTCCGCGGTCTGCAGACTAGCGGCGAATGGACGGAAGACGCGCCCTTCGGCGCCGGCGTCGGTTTCGTCGCGTTCGCGGACGGTTCCGTCAAGAAGTATTCCAACCTGCTCAGCGAAGAAGACCAGTTCCGCTCCGCGGACGGCAAGCGCGACTCGTCCAGCTACGAAGACGCCATCGGCTCCAACACGTCTTCCGGCGGTCTGACGCCGACGCGCCTCGAAGACCAGGGCTCCTGATAAGGGCTTCGGACCTTTTTCCGAAAACGTTCCCGCGATTCGCTCGCGGGAACGTTTTTTTGCGCCCGCCGACGGCGCGCGCCGCAAAAAAACGTTTGCGGGGCAGGGCGTTTCGGGTTTCCGTTGCGGGCATGAAGATTCCGGAAGCGCTTTCGCCGTTCCGTTCCCGCAATTATCGGCTGTTTTTTGCGGGGAGAACGTTCGCGCTTCCCGGCATGTGGATTTCGCAGACGGCGATCGGGTGGCTCGTGTACGACCTGACGCAGTCCACGCTGATGTCCGGCACGGCGATGTTTCTGAGCCAGGTCTCGCACCTGTTCGTGACGCCGGCGGCGGGCGTGATGTTCGACCGCACGGACCGCTTCCGCATGCTCGTCGCGGTGCAGTTCGCGATGCTCGCGGCGTCGCTCGCGCTGGCGCTCTACGCGGTCTTCAACGGCGAAAATCTCGCGGTGCTCTTCGCGCTGTGCTTCGTGCGCGGGCTCGTCGGCGCGGTGGAGATTCCGACGCGGCAGTCGCTCGTCTCGACGTTCGTCGGGCGGCGCGAAGATCTGCCGCAGGCGATCGGGCTGAACGCGACGCAGTTCAACTTCATGCGCGTCGTCGCGCCCGCCGCGGCGGGGGAGATCTACGCGCGTGCCGCGGCGCTGTTTCCGGCGCTCGCGCGCAACGTCGCCAATCTCGGCGCCGCCGCCTGTTTTTTCGCCGACGTGCTGCTGAACGTGCCTTCCCTTCTGCTCGTCTTCGCGCTGAAGTTCGACGGGCGGCCGCCGGCGGGAACGCGCCGCGAGAGCCCGCTGCGCGCGTTCGCCGAGGGCGTGCGCTACGCGGCGGCCGTGCCCGTGCTGCGCGCGGTGCTCGTCGGCATCGGGCTGCTGAGCACGTTCGGTTTCAGCTACACGGTGCTGCTGCCGATGTTCGCGCACCGCGTCTACGGCGGCTCGGCGGGGCTCTATGGCGAAATGCTCACGCTGACGGGCGAGGGCGCGATAGTCGCGGCGCTGACCGTCGCCGTGCTGAAGCGGGAACGCCTGCTGCCGCGCTTTCTCGTCGTCGGCAATCTGCTGATCGGCGCGTCGCTGGTCGGGATGATCTTCGCGCCGCCGCTGCCGTGCTTTCTCGCGCTGCTTTTCGCGGCGGGCTTCGGGAGCGTGCTGGTCGGCGCCTCGTCGAACACGCTCATTCAGCTCAACGTGGACGCGGCGCACTGCGGGCGCGTCGTCTCGCTCTACACGATGATGTTCACGGGAACGTTCCCGTTCGGCACGCTGCTGCTCGGCTTTCTCGACGAGCGCCTCGGCACGGGCGCGAGTCTCGGTCTGGGCGCGGGCGTGTGCTTCGCGATCGCGGCGACGCTCTTCGCGAAACGCCGCATTTTCGCGGACGCGAAGAGCGCGTGACGCGGCCGCGCGGCGGCGAAAGGGGTTTGCGTTCCCGCGGGAACGCGCGTAGCATCGCGCGCATGAAAATCGACTCCGCGATTCCTTTCGTCGCGTTTCTGACCCTGTGCGCCGCGGGCGCGCGCGCGGACACGTTTTCCGTCTGCGACGAAAACGATTTCTGGGGGCGCTGGTCGGACAAATACTACACGAACCACAGCCGCTTCGCCTACACGCACGACGCCGACGGCGCGCCCGGGCGGCATTACTTCTTTTCGGTCGGGCAGGAAATGTACACGCCCGCGGCGCGCTACGTCGAGACTCCGCCGGCGGACGATCATCCCTACGCGGCGTTTCTCTACGCGTCCGCCGGAATCGCGGAGACGCGCGACGACCGCCTGCTTCTCGCCGCGGAGCTGCAGCTCGGCGTCGTCGGGCCTTCCGCGCTCGGCGAAGAGACGCAGGACGGCTATCACCGCCTCATCGGCGCGGACCGCTACGACGGCTGGGACTCGCAGGTGAAGGATCAGCCCGGCGTCAATCTGCTCTGCGAACAGCGCGGACGCTTCATGCTTTCGGGGCGGCTCGGCGAAGGCTTCGCGGCGGATCTGATCGTGCGCGGCTTCCTGTCGCTCGGCACGGTGCGCACGCAGGTTTCCGGCGGCGCGCAGGCGCGCTGGGGCTACGGGCTGCCGCGCGATTTCGGCTGGGCGCCGATGCGGCAGAGCACGTCGCTAGCGCTCGCGCCCGGCGTTCCCGCGAGCCTCTACGTCTTCGCCGACCTGCAGGCGGACGCGATCGCCTACGACGCGACGCTCGGCGGCGAGCTTTTCCGCGACCACTATTCCGACGTCTACGCGTATCCGTTCGCGGCGGAAGCCTCGATCGGCGTCGGCGCCTCGTTCGGCGGCTGGACGGCGGTGCTCTTCCAGTCGTTCCGCACGCGCGATTTTTCTTCCGCGGATCACCGCGTCTTCGCGTTCGGCGGCTTCCGCGTCTCGTATTCATTTTAAAGCCTCGTCCGCATGAATCTCGGCAATTTTCTGCTCATCGACGCGTCCTCGCCCGCGTGCTCGGTCGTCGCCAGGCTCGGGAAGGACGGCGCGTCCTGGCGCGCCTTCGAAACCTCCGCCGCGCCCGCGCTGGAAGGCGTCTTCGCGGCGGCGGAGCGCGTCTGCCCGCGCCTCGACGCGGCGGGTTTTCTTTTCTGCGAAGGCCCCGGCTCGATTCTCGGCATCCGCGTCGCCGCCGCCGCGATCCGCGGCAGGCTCGCGCTCGGCGCGCCCGTTCCCGTGCTCGCGTTCGGCAGTCTGCGCCTCGCGGCGGCGCTGCTGCTGCGCGCGGATCCGCGGGAACGCGACTTCACGCTCGTCGCCGAATCGCGCATGAACGCGTGGAACGTGCTGCGCGTCCGCGACGGCGCGCCCGAGGCGGATTTCCGCGAAACGCGCACGCCGGAGCTCGCCGCCGCCGTCGCGGGGACGGTCTTCGCGTTCCCGCATCGCCGTTCGGCGCCGCCGCTCGAATGCCGGCCGCTGGACGTCCCGGCGCTCCTGCGCGCCGATCCCGCGGTGTTCGCGGAAACGCCCTCGCTGCTGCGCGACTGCGGCGACGCGCCCGACGCCGTGAACACGGCGACGCCCGCGGGCTACGCCAGATGGACGCCCGAACGCCATCGGTGAACGGAGGTCGCCGGGGCTGAACCGCGCGCCGCCCTTTCGTCGGGAGCCGCGCGCTTCGGGGAAGAAAAGGGCCGCCCCCGGGATTGCTCCCGGGAACGGCCGCGGATACCTCACTCAGAAAAAATCAGCGCACGAAGAGGAGCTCGCGATATTTCGGGAGCGGCCACATTTCGTTGTCCACCAGCAGTTCGAGCTTGTCGATGTGGTAGCGGATCGTGTCGAAATACGGGAGCACCGTGTCGTGATAGGCGATCGCCTTTTCGCGGGCGTCTTCGATCTTGTTCGCCTTCTTGCGGCAGTCGATCATCTTGTCCACGTCCTTGGTGACCTCGGAGATGTGGTCGTTGATGCTCTGGATCAGGCGCATCTGCTCGCCGGCGAGCGTCTTGAACTTCGAGTCCGGGAAGACGGCCTTGAGCTTGGCGACGTTGTCGAGCAGCAGCGACTGGTAGCGGATCGCGACCGGGATGATGTGGTTGTGCGAAAGGTCGCCGAGCACGCGCGCCTCGATCTGGATCTTCTTGGTGTAAATTTCCCATTTGACCTCGTTGCGCGTCTCCAGCTCCTTCTTGGTGTGGATGTTGCTGTTCGCGAAGACCTTGACGGACTGCGCCGAGGTGTAGGCGTCGTAGATCAGCGGAACGCTCGTCTCGCAGTCGAGCCCGCGCTTGGCGGCCTCCTTCTTCCATTCCTCGGAATAGCCGTTCCCGTCGAAACGCACGGGCTTGGACGCCTTGATGTATTTCTTGAGGACGGAATAGAGCGCTTCCTTCTTGGACATGCCGCCGTCGATGAGCGAATCGACCTCGGTCTTGAATTCCTTGAGCTGGTAGGCGACCGCGGCGTTGAGCGCCGTCATAGCCGAGGCGCAGTTGGCGACGGAGCCGACGGCGCGGAACTCGAAGCGGTTGCCCGTGAACGCGAACGGCGACGTGCGGTTGCGGTCCGTGTTGTCCACGAGGATTTCCGGAATCTGGCCGACGCCGAGCTTGATCTGCTTCTTGCTGTCCACTTTGATCGCGTCGTCCACGGAGGATTTCTCGAACGCGTCGAGAATGTCGCTCACCTGCTTGCCGAGGAAGGAGGAGATGATCGCGGGCGGCGCCTCGTTCGCGCCGAGACGGTGCGCGTTCGTCGCGGACGCGATCGACGCCTTGATGAGCGCGTTGTTCTTGTAGAGCGCCATCAGCGTGTTCACGATGAAGGTGACGAAGCGCAGGTTCTCCATCGAGTTCTTGCCCGGCGAGAACAGGTTGACGCCGGTGTCCGTGCCGAGCGACCAGTTGTTGTGCTTGCCGGAGCCGTTGATGCCCTTGAACGGCTTTTCGTGCAGCAGCACGCGGAAATTGTGGCGGCGGGCGACGTCGCGCATCAGCGACATCACGAGCAGGTTGTGGTCCACCGCGAGATTGCATTCCTCGTAGATCGGCGCGAGCTCGAACTGATTGGGCGCGACTTCGTTGTGACGCGTCTTCAGCGGGATGCCGAGCTTCCAGCCCTCGTATTCGAGTTCCTGCATGAACGCGAGCACGCGGCGCGGGATCGCCCCGAAGTAGTGGTCTTCAAGCTGCTGATTCTTCGCGGACTCGTGCCCCATCAGCGTGCGGCCGGTGAGAACGATGTCCGGGCGCGCGTTGAAGAGCTCCTCGTCGATGAGGAAGTATTCCTGCTCCCAGCCGAGCGAGGACTGCACGCGCGAGACGTCCGAGCTGAAATACCTGCAGACGCCGACGGCCGCCTTGTTCACCGCGTCGAGCGCCTTCAGCAGCGGCGCCTTGTAGTCGAGCGCCTCGCCCGCATAGGAAATGAAGATCGTCGGAATGAAGAGCGTGTCCCCGACGATGAACGCCGGCGAAGACGGATCCCACGCGGAATAGCCGCGCGCTTCGAAGGTCGAGCGCAGGCCGCCGTTCGGGAACGACGACGCGTCCGGTTCCTGCTGCGCGAGAATCTTCCCGCTGAACTCCTCGATCATGCCGCCCTTGCCGTCGTGCTCGACGAACGCGTCGTGCTTTTCCGCGGTGCCGTCCGTCAGCGGGTGGAACCAGTGCGTGTAGTGCGTCGCGCCGTTCTCCATCGCCCACATGCGCATCGACGGAGCGATGTGCGCCGCGAGCTCGAGCGAAACCGGCTTGCCGTCGTCGATGGCGGAAGTGATTTCGCGGAACGTCTCCTTCGAGAGATACTGCGACATCGCCTTGCGGTTGAAGACTTTGCAGCCGAAATATTCCGAAACTTTCGCCTGCGGGGGCGTGGCGACGGAGACCTTGCGGTTGGAGGCCGTTTCGACTGCGTGGAATCTGATGTTGGACATAGTTTTGATTTTGTTCGTATTGAAGAAAAATTTGGTGTCTGACGCCCGAAGGTTCATCGAACGTGCCGCAGACGATACGACCGCGCGTAAAGCCGAGTCAAGCGGTTTTTGCTTCAAAATGAAGTTTTTTTTGCCGTTTTTGACGAAAACGGCGAAAAATTTCTTCCAAAAGAAAAATTTTTCGGGCGTTTTCGGCGAAAACGCCGTTTTTCGACTTCTTTTTTCACAACTCGGCGTCGGCGTCCGCGCGCGCGGAATCGTCGTTGAACTCCGGATACGTTTTCCCGCGCGGGAACGCGCGCTCCGTTCCCGCGTGAGAGGATGCCCGGGATTGCCCGTTCAGTTTTCGGGCTGCAGCGTCACCGCGCCGTAGGGGTGGATGTCGAGCAGGTTCGGGAACCAGCCGCGGACGCGCCGGTCGAGCAGGAACTTGCTGCGCGAATGCAGCGTCGGGATGATCGGCGCCGCTTCGAGCAGAATCGCCTCGGCGTCGCGGAGCAGGCGCTCGCGCGCGGCGGGAACGCGTTCGCGCGCGGCGGCGTCTAACAGCGCGTCGTAGCGCGCGTCGGTCCAGTTCGTCCAGTTGACGTGCCCGCCGGAGACGAAGAGCTCGAGAAACGTCGTCGGGTCGAGATAGTCGCCGCTCCACGCCGAGCGCGCCAGCTCGTAGTCGCCGCGCGCGAGGCTCGTGCGGTAGACCTTGTATTCCTGATTGCGCAGCTCGACGCGGACGCCGAGATTCTTCCGCCACATTTCCTGAATCGCCTGGGCGAAGAACTGCGCGCCGTCCGAGGTGTTGAAAAGGTAGGAGATCCGCGGGAAGCCCGCGCCGCCGGGAAATCCGGCTTCGGCGAGCAGGCGGCGCGCCTCGGCGATCTCGCGCTCGCGCGCGGCGGCGTGGGCCTCGTCGGATTCGGCGGGAGCGGCGCCCGCGGGCACGTCCTCCGTCGCGCTCGCGTCGGCGGCCGTTCCCGCGCAGGCGGCGTAGGCGGCTTCGGGCACGAGCGTCGCCGCCGGCGTTTCGCCGCCGCGCATGACGCGTTCGGCGAGCGCGCGCCGGTCCAGAGCGAGCGAGAGCGCGCGGCGCACGCGCGGATCGTCGAGCGGCGGGCGCGCGCAGTTCACGCGGATGAACGCGGTCGAGAGATACGGGTCGAGCCGCAGCGTCGGCGAGGCTTCGGCGCGCAGCACGGGAACGCGCGAGGGCGGCACGGTGTTCGTCACGTGATACTGTCCGTCGTTGAACGCCTTTTCCTCGGCGAACTGGTCTTCGACCGCGTCGAAGCGCACGCCGGCGAGCGCGACGCGCGCGGCGTCGCGGTAGAACGGATTTTTTTCGGTCTCGATGCGGTAGGCGACGCGCCAGGACTTGAGGCGGAACGGGCCGCTGCCGACGAAGTTTTCCGGGCGCGTCCAGCGCGTCGAGCGTTCGTCGATCGCGCCGAATTTCAGAATTGCATGCGCGGGCACGACGCTCCAGCTCGAATGGCACGCGAGCGAGAGAAAATACGGACACGGGCTTTCGAGCTCGACGACGAGCGTGCGCGCGTCGGGCGCGGCGAAGCCGACCTGCGAGAAGTCCGTCAGCTCGCCTTTCGCGAACGCGCGCGCGTTCTTCACGGGAGCGAAGAAGAGCGACGCGCAGGGCGAGGCGAGCTTCGGCGAAAGAATGCGGCGGAAGGAAAACAGGAAGTCCGCGGACGTGATCGGCGCGCCGTCGGAGAATTTCGCGTCCGCGCGCAGACGGAAGGTCCACGTGCGTCCGTCGGCGGAAGTCTCCCACGATTCGGCGATCGCGGGAACGGGCGCGAGCGTGCGCGGATCGTAGGCGACGAGCCCTTCGAAGAGCGCGAGCATGATGCGGTTTTCGATGACGCCCGGCTGCGCGAACTGCGGATCGAGCGCCGAAGGCTCGCCGCCGTTGTTCACGAGCAGCACGCCCGCGCGCGCGGCGAGCTCCGCGGGCGGCACGTTCTCGCCGCAGCCGCAGAAAAACGCCGCCGGCAGCATTCCCGCGAGCCCGAGCGCGAGCGCCGCGAAGAGCCCCCGCCGCGTCTGCGCGCCGTCGCGTCCGGACCTCATGCTTCGGCGCTCCCTTCCAGCCGTTCCCGCGCGGCGGCGAGGTGCTCCGGCGTGTCCGCCTGGATCTGCAGAATGTCGCCCGCTTCGAGCCGCGTCGCGCCCGTCGGCGTGAGAAAGCGGTTCGCGCGGCGGATCATGACGACGAGCGCGCCCGCCGGCAGAGCCACTTCCGCGAGGCTTCTGCCGACGACGGGCGACCCGCCCGCGATCGCGATCTCGGCGTAGCCGGCGTCGATCGCCTCCGTCTCCTTGTCGAACGCGGACGGCGCGGGCGCGCTTTCCTCGACCGTGAGCCCGAGCCGCTTCGCCGCCGCGAAAAGCGTCGTGCCCTGGATGACGAGCGACGAAACCGAAATGAAGAACACGGTGTTGAAGATCATCTTCGCCGTCTCGGGATCGACGCCCGGCGTCGTCAGCGGAATCAGCGCGAAGACGATCGGCACGGCGCCGCGCAGCCCCACCCACGACGTGAACGCGAACACGCGCATGCCCGGACGGAACGGCGCGAGACACGCGCCCACCGCGAGCGGGCGCGCGACGAAGATCAGAAAGAGCGAAATCAGAATCCCGCCCGCGGCGACGGATTTTATCGCCGAA
Source organism: Candidatus Spyradosoma sp. (assembly GCA_051884495.1). Lineage (GTDB taxonomy): Bacteria > Verrucomicrobiota > Verrucomicrobiia > Opitutales > UBA953 > Spyradosoma. Next base: position 21,515 of record JBJEVQ010000008.1, on the reverse strand, counting down.
ACGTCCGCGAACAGCCCGAGCGTGAGGAAGAGCGAAAGCTGCATCAGCCACGCGAAGCCGTCGTAGAATTTCGTGATCAGGCGCTTGTGCACGAACGGCGCGTTGCCGAGAATCATGCCCGCGACGTAGACCGCGAGAAAACCGTTCCCGCCGCAGGTCTTCGTCGCCGAAAACGTCAGCGCCGTCAGCGCGACCATCATCACGGGATAAAGCCCCTCGACGATCAGATTGATCCGGTTGATGAGCCGCACGAAGACGACGCCGAAAAGCCCGCCCGCGAGCGCGCCCACGCACAGATTCTTCAGCACGTCGGGAACGACCGTCCAGAACGGCGCCGCCGACTCGCCCTCTCCGGACGCCGCGACGTGCGCGACCAGCGTCGCCGTGAGCACGTACGCCATCGGATCGTTCGAGCCCGACTCCAGCTCCAGCAGCGGGCGCAGATTGTGCTTCAGCCCCGTGTTCTTGGAGCGGAAGATCGAAAAGACCGACGCCGCGTCCGTCGAGGAGACGATCGAGCCCAGCAGCAGCGATTCCGCGAAGGAAAAATTCAGCGGCACGAAATCCAGCTTCGAGACCGCGAAGATGAACACGCCCAGAAAAAGCGCCGTGAGGGCGACGCCGAACGTCGCGAGAATGGCGCCGCGCACGGCGACGGGGCGCACGTCGGCGTATTTCGTGTCGAGCCCGCCGGAAAAGAGGATGAACACGAGCGCGAGCTCGCCGAGCAGACTGAGCGCTCCCGAATCCGTGAACGAGATTTTCTCGCCGCAGACCAGTCCGATCCCGAGGAAGAGCAGCAGCAGCGGCGCGCCGATCTTGTGCGTCGCCTTGCCGGCGAAGATGCTTCCCAGAAGCAGCAGCGAGCCGATCAGCAGGTAATTGTCGGGCGTGAACGTCATAAACTGCGCGCAAGCATACGCGCTCCCGCCGAAACCGCAAACGCGGAATTTTCTGACGCGGAGGAACGCGGAGGAACGGAGGGGGAAGCGACGTTCTTGTCGCTTGTTGAAATCTTTTTAAAAGAAATTTCCTTTTGCCGATGGAATGCCGCTTCCTCGGAAAGGCGTCCGTCAGCGGTTTCGCGGCGGGCGCGCCGAAAATAATTGGCTATTTGCGGCGTGATGCACGATAATGGCGGCATGAAGATTTTTTCTCCCGAAGCCCGCAGGAAATGGTTCCGCCGCGCGCTCGCGCTCTACGTCGCGGGAACGTTCGTCGCGGGCGTTCTCGTGCTCGCGGCCTCGTCGAAGCCGCTCGGCGACGCGCTCGAAGATCTGCAGCGCGTCGGCTGCACGCCGTTCGCGGAGCTGCGCGAAGCGGACGCGATCGTCATTCTCGGCGGCGACGAAGGCACGCGCGCGCTCGGCGCCGCGAAGGCGTTCCGCGCCGGACTCGCGCCGCGCGTCGTCGTCAGCTCGGACGAGGATTTCCTGCTCGACGCGCTCGCGGCGGCGGGCATTCCGGGCGAGGCGATTTCGGTCGATCCGCTCGCGCTGCGCACGATCGATCACCCGCGCACGATCTGTCTCCTGCCCGGCGTCACGCCCGAAAGCCGGCTCATCGTGACGAGCAGCCGTCTGCAGGAGCGCCGCGCGAAATTTCTTTTCGAGAAGGCGGGCTTCCGCGACGTGCAGATTTATTCGATGGACGCCGACCGCGCCGCGTTTCAGCGCCGGCATCCCGAAAAATTTCCGAAGCCGTTCTGGAACGTCTTCCGCGTGCGCGACATCCTCTACGCCTACGCCGCGTGGCTGAAATACTTCATCGTGGACTGAAGCGATGGACCGGATCGACCGCATTCTCAACCCTCCGAAAAACGTCATCCTGCGGCTGTGGCTGGCGGCGGCGGTCGTCGTCGCGGCGGTCTGGCTCTTCGTGACGTGGAACGAGCGTTTCCGCGCCGAATGCAGGGACGAACGCGTCGAGTTCGCCGTGCTCGGCGTCGAGGAGGGCGGACGCATCCGCGAAAGTTTTTCGGGCGACGATTTTTCCGTGCGCATGCGCCGGCTGGGGCTTTCGCTCACGGCGGCGCGCAAGGAGATGCGCAAGAAGCTCGCGACGGAATTTTTCGGGAACGAAGAGGCCGCCGCGCGCTTCGCCGCCGTGCCCGCCGTGTGGATCTACGCCTGCGGGCGCACGGACGAGGAAAAGGACCTCGCTTTCGAAAGCTACGGCAAGTCGCTGTTTTCGCGCGAGCGCTATTGCTTTTCGCTGGCGGACGAGAGCGGCTTTTCCGTGCAGATCTCGCCCGCGCTGTTCACGATTTTTCACGCCAAGACGGGCGAGGCGATCTGCGCGCTGCCCGTGCTGAACAAGCCGCCCGCGCCCGGAAAATTTTCGCTGAAGATCGAGGCGCGCGGCGGGAACGGGCTGTGGCGGAAGCTCGGCGAAATCCCGTTTTCGTGCGCGCTGAAGGGCGGGAACGGCGCGCCCGCGGCGCCGCCGTCGCCGGTTTCGCCGAAGGAGACGTTTTCGGAAAGCGAGCTCGACGAGGCGTTTTCGCTGCCCGACCGCGTTCCCGCGAAGGCGGAGCTCGTCGAATTTTCGCTTCCGGAGCACGCGCGCTTTTTCGCCGAAAGCCCGGACCGGCACGACGCGTTCGCGCGGCTCGGCGTCGCGATCGAGGGCGACGAGCGCACGCCCGCGCGCGCGTGGAGCGTCGAAAATGCCGCGATCGCCGCGCCCGCGGGCGAGGAGACGCGCTCCGTCCCGTGGGACGAGCCGGACGCGCTCGGCGTCAACGTGCGTTTCACCGACGGCGAGGCGTTCGAGACGCTGAAGGACGGCGTGCTGCGCTCGCCGCTCGCCAAGACGCTCTTTCCGGGCGCGGGCGAGGCGTGGAGCGTGCGCGTCGCGCTCGTGCGCCGTTTCGCGTTCGCGCCGGAGGAAATCCGCAGCTTCGCGGAGCTGAAGCTTTCCCGCGTGCCGACGACGCTCGAATTCGCGGGCTCGCGCGTCCGCGTCCGCGCCTACGCGGAGAAAAAATACTACCGCACGCTCGCGAACGGCATGCCCGCGCTCGTGCTCGAAATCGAAGGCGCGGCGGACCTTTCCGCTCCCGGCGCGCTGTTCTGGCAGCCCTTCCGCGTGCGCACGGACACGGGCGAGGAGCTGCTTCCCGAGAGCGTCGTGCGCGTGCGTCCCGGCGTGCGGCAGTACTGGTATCTGCCCGAGCGCAAGGCGGAGAAGCTGCGCGTCGATTACGCGGTCTCTCGCGCGGCGATTCTTTCCGCCGAGGTCGTTCCCGCAATCCGCGGCCGCGGGGAATGACGCCCGCGGGACGCGATTTCGGCGGAGCTGGGGCAGGGCGTTCTTTTTTGCTTTTTTTCGCGGGGGCGAAGGTTTAAACTTTCCCGCAATTATGGTTGAAAACGCCTTATTTTACCTCTTCGCCGCGTTCACGCTCGTGAGCGGGCTGCTCGTTCTCGTGAACCGCAGGCCCGTCAACGCCGCGATGGCGATGATTCTCACGCTCGTCGGCGTCGCCGCGAACTTCTTTCTGCTGGACGCGCCGTTTCTGGCGACGCTGCTGATCATGGTCTACGCGGGCGCGGTGCTCGTGCTTTTCCTGTTCGTGATCATGCTGACGGATCCGGACCTGAAGCCGCTGAAGGCGGGCTGGGCGAAGACCGCCGCGGGCGGGCTCGTCTTCCTGGCGCTTGCGACGGCGGGCGCGGTCTGGCTCTTCGGCTTTTCCGGCGCGCTGCCGGCGGACGCGTCCGCGGGCGAAACCGCGCTCGCCTATTCCGCGGAGGCGAAGGTCTTCGGGCAGATTCTCTTCACCAAATACGCGCTGCTGATCGAGGCGGTCGCGCTGCTGCTGCTCGCGGCGATGGCGGCGGTCTTCATGCTGCATGCGCACCGCCGCACGCTTCCGCGCGGCGACGCGCGTTAACCCCTTTTTCCGGAAACGACCATGACACTCGCACATTTTCTGATTCTTTCGGGAACGCTTTTCGCGATCGGGCTGACGGGCGCGCTCGTCCGCCGCAACATTCTCGTCGTCTACATGTCGCTCGAAATGATGCTGGCGGCGGCGATGCTCGCGCTGGTCTCCTTCGCGAAATTCACGAACACGATGGAAGGGGCGGTCTTCTGCTTCTTCGTCATCGCCGTGGCTGCGGCGGAAGTGGCGGTCGGGCTCGCGCTCATCGTCTCGTTCTTCCGTCTGCGCCGGACGGCTTCGCTCGACGAACTCAACAATCTGAAGAACTAAGATGGACAACGCAACGCTCCTTCAAACCATTTTGCTGACGCCGCTCGTCGCGGCGGCGATTTCGGCGCTGTTTTTCCGACGTTCCCGCTGGGGCGCGCCGGTCGTTTCCGTCGCGTCGGCGGGCGTGATTCTCGCGCTGTCGCTGCAGCTCCTGCTCGGGCTCGATCCCGCGAATCCGACGGCGACGGCGTCGCTGCCCGGCTTCACGATCGGCTCGTTCCGGGAACTGGAGACGTTCGGGCTCATGATCGACGGGAACGGCGCGGCGATGCTCTTCGTCGTGACCTTCGTCGCGTTCTGGATTCACGTCTTCTCCGTCGGCTACATGGACGACGACAAGGCGCGCGGGCGCTTCTTCACGGGGCTGAGCGTGTTCATGTTCTCGATTCTCGGCATCATTCTCGCGAAGAATCTCTTCATGACGTTCATTTTCTGGGAGCTCGTCGGCTTCAGCTCCTACATGCTGATCGCGCATTATTTCGAGACGGACTACGCGGCGATGGCGTCGAAGAAGGCGTTCATCGCGAACCGCGTGGGCGACCTCGGCTTCCTCGTCGGCATCATTCTTTGCTACAGCATTTACGGCACGACGGACTTCGCGGCGCTCGAGGCCGCCGGCGGCGACAGGTCGGTCGCGGTCGGGCTGCTGCTGATGTGCGGCTTCCTCGGCAAGTCCGCGCAGTTCCCGCTGCATGTGTGGCTGACGGACGCGATGGCCGGTCCGACGCCGGTCTCCGCGCTCATCCACGCGGCGACGATGGTCGCGGCGGGCGTGTTCTTCATGGTGCGCGTGTTCTTCCTGCTCACGCCTGAAGTGCTCACGACGATGCTCTGGCTCTGCGCGGGCATGGCGGCGCTCGCGGGTCTCGCGGCGCTCGGCCAGACGGACATCAAGAAGTCGCTCGCGTATTCGACGCTTTCTCACCTCGGCTTCATGGGCGCGGCGATCGGGCTCGGGCTTCCCGAGATCGCGCTGCTGCACATGGCGATGCACGCGTTCTTCAAGGCGACGCTGTTCCTCTGCGCCGGCTCCGTCATTCACGCCTGCCACCACGAGCAGGACATGACGAAGATGGGCGGACTGCTCAGGAAGATGCCGCTGACGGCGGCGGCGTTCGTCGTCGCGGGGCTTTCGATCGCGGCGTTCCCGTGGTTCGCGGGCTGGTATTCGAAAGACGCGATCATTTCCGGCGCGTATCTGACGGGCAACGTTCCCGCGTTCGTCGCGCTCGTGATCGCGGCGGTCGGCACGGCGCTCTACGTCGGCCGCATGTTCGCGATGGTCTTCCTCGGCAAGGCGCACGGACACGGCGCCGAGCACGCGAAGGAATCTTCGCCGTGGATGACGGTGCCGCTCGTCGTGTTGGGCGTGATCTTCTCGCTCGGTGCGGGCTGGTTCCTCGCGGGAACGGAAGGGCTCCCGTGGCTCGGCGGCAAGATGAACGCGCTGTTCCCGGCGGCGGCGACGACGGCGGTCTCCGGCGGCTACCGCGAGCTGCACCATGCGCTCGCGGAGCAGGGGCTCGTCACGCCGATGCTGATTCTGGGCGTCGCGATTCTGGTCGTCGGCTTCGCGGCCGCGGTTCTTTTCTACCGCACGGGCAACGGCGAAGACCGCCTGCGCGCGACGCATCCGACCGCCTACAAGGCGCTCGAATACCGCTACTGCGACGCGCTTTACGACTGGTACATCGCGAAGGTCCAGCAGCGTTTCGCGATGCTCGTCAGCCTGCTCGACACGGTGTTCGTCTCCGGGCTCGGCATGCGCGCGATCGTCGCCGGCATTCCCGCGACGGTGGGCTCGCTGATCCGCCGCTTCGTCCACACGGGCAACGCCGCCGTGAGCGTCTTCTGGATCGCCGCGGGCGCGCTGATCGTCGCGCTGCTCCTCATCACCGGAGCGCTGAACTGAACGCGCCGCGTTAGGGAGACATTCCGAACCGGCTTTTCGACAGCAGATGACGGGCTTTTTCGCGAAGCTCGTCGATTTTTAGCCCTCCAGTTCGCCGCTTATTGTTCATCGTCATCGCACCACTCTCTTTCCACCTCCCCATGAAGAAATTACTCACCGCATTGTTGCTGACGTTCTGCGCGATCGCGTTCCCGGCGACGGGACGCGCGGCCGCCGATCCCGTGATTTTCGACGCCGGAATCGGCGTCGGTCAGCGCGCGATTCTGCAGAGCCTCGCCAAAAACTATCTGCCGCAGATCGCGGGAACGCTCGGCGTCGAGCTTTCCGCGGAGCCGATTTATCTCGGGCTCACGGAAGATCCGTCCGCGCCGCCCGGAGTGACCATCGGACGGCGGATCACGCTCAGCGCGCCGTATCTGCGCGCCGCTCCGTACGACGCCGGCATGTTCGTGCACGAGCTCGTGCACGTCGTGCAGGCCTACCCCGGAAACGTCACGCCGTGGTGGCTTCTGGAGGGCATCGCCGACTACGTGCGCGATTACTGCCTGCTGCGCGAGCCTGCGCGCTGGACCGCGCCCGCGGACGCCAATGTCCGCGGCGGTTACACGCACACCGCCGCGCTGCTGGACCATATCATCCGGACGCGCCACGGGGGCGACGCCGCCGCGCTGCTGCACCCGCTCAACGCGGCGTTCCGTCGCGGCGAAAACGGCGAGGCGTGGCTCGTCGCCCGCTACGGCTGCTCGGTGGACGACTTCGCCCGCGAAATGCGTGCGCGGAAGAAAGAATAAGAAAGAAACCGCGAAAGAACACGAACGGGCGCGAAATTTTCTGAAGGGCATCCGCATCGTCGCTAAGGTGTCGATTTTACGGCTCAAAACTGTCTCTCATGAGCGCTTTTTCGGCTCGCCATGAGCCAAAAATCGCTTGAAAATCGAAGTTTTTGAGCCGAAAATAGAAACCATGGGCACACACCTCGACGAGATTTTCCAGTTCCTGCACTACCACCCGAACGCTTCGCGCGCGGAAATCGAGAGCGCGCTGGAAGCGCCGCCGAGCGCCGCGACGATGAAGCGGCTTTTGGCGGGCGCGCTTGAGCGCGGAGAAATCGCCGTGTCGGGAACGGGGCGCGCGACGCGCTACTCCATCACGCCGAAGACGCACCTTCTGCGTACGTTCAACGTCGAGGACTATTTTAGAAAAGAGATCGACGAGCGCGTCGTGCAGACATCGTTCAATTTTGATCTCATTCGCGGGTTGCTCCCTAAGGTCGAGATTTTTTCCGAAGCGGAGAACGCGCATCTGAGCATGCTCCAAGCGGAATTCGCCGCGCGTGTCGCCGCGCTTCCGGAAGACGCGCTCGCGCAGGAAATGGAGCGCCTTGGAATCGATTTGAGCTGGAAATCCTCGCAGATCGAGGGCAACACATACACGCTTCTGGAGACGGAACGCCTGTTGCGGGAACGCAAGGAGGCGAAAGGGAAAACGCACGAAGAGGCCGTCATGCTTCTCAACCATAAAGCCGCATGGCGTTTCCTCACGAAAAATCGCGACTACCTGAAAACGCTCACCGTAAGCGGCATTGAAGACGTGCACAGCCTGCTCGTCAAGGATCTCGGCGTCGGCAGAAACGTCCGCGTCGGGCGCGTCGGCATCACGGGAACGAACTACAGACCGCTCGACAACGAGTTTCAGATACGCGACGCCCTGCACGATTTCTGCGCGCTCGTGAACGCGCGCGGGAACGTTTTCGAAAAGACGCTGTTCGTGCTTCTTCTGCTTTCCTACATCCAGCCTTTTTACGACGGGAACAAGCGCACGGCGCGCATCGTCGGAAACGCGCTTCTGCTCGCGGAGGACTGCTGTCCGCTTTCGTGGCGCACGGTCGATTCCTTGGATTACAAAGAGGCGCTTCTCGTGTTCTACGAACAGAACAATCTCCGTCCATTCAAAGACATTTTTATGGAACAGTTCGAATTCGCCGCGAAAACCTATTGCTGATCTTCAAAAATTCCGTATTTCCCAAAGCATGAGAAAAGAATCTTCCGCCGATTTCCCGAAGACGGCGTTTCTGCTCGGGGCGGGGCTGGGGACACGCCTGCGGCCGCTGACCGAGCGCTGCCCGAAGCCGCTGCTGCCGCTCGGCGGGAAGCCGATGATCTGCCGCGCGATGGACGCGCTGCTCGCGCTCGGCGTCGAACGCTTCATCGTCAACACGCACCACGCGGCGGGGGCGTACGCCGAGGCGTTCCCGCGCGGAGACTACCGCGGCGCCCCCGTCGCGCTCGTGCACGAGCCCGTGCTGCTCGACACCGGCGGCGGCCTGAAGAACATCGAGCCGCTCCTCGTTCCCGCCGACGAAAATCTGCTCGTGTACAACGGCGACATTCTCGCCGATCTCGATCTGCGCGCGCTCGTCGCGGCGCACGCGCGTTCCCGCGCGCTCGCCACGCTGCTCCTGCGCACCGACGAGCGCGGCAACGTGAATTTCGACGACGCGACGGCACGCGTCGAGGATTTGCGCGACCGCCTCGGGCGCGCGGGAACGCGGCGCTGCCGCTTCACGGGCATCTACGTCGTTTCGCGGAAATTTTTTGACGAAATTCCCTCCGGGAAAATCGAAAGCGTCGTCGAGGCGTTTCTGCGCGTCGTCGCGCGCGGGCGCGGCGAAATCCGCGGCGTTCTCGACGACGCGGGCACGTGGCGCGACCTCGGCACGCCCGAAGAATACGCCGCCGCCCAGAGCGAATTCGCCGAGTCGCGGTGAGCGCGGACTTCCACTTTCCGCTTTTCGTTTTCGCGGGGGCGGTTTAGGATTTCGCGGAAATGGACACGAACGAAGACAACGCCGCGCCCGCGGAAAAGGAAAAGCCCGCCGCCGCGGAAACGCCCAAGAAAAAACGCAGCCTGCTGAAGCGCCTCGCGATCGCCGCGGGAGCGCTCGCCGCGCTCGTGCTGCTCTTCGTCGCGTTCGGGCTCGGCGCCGTCGCGAAACGCGCGATCAATTCCTTCGGCGCGGAATTTCTCGGCGTGGACAGGATGTCCGTCGAGACGATCGACGTCCTCCCGTTCGGCGGCTACGTGCGCGTCAAAAATCTCGTCGTCGGCCACCCCGTCGTCGAGGGCGAGGATTTTTCGCAGGACCTGATGAGCCTCGAATATTTCGAGTTCGACTTCGACATGCTCTCCGCGTTTTCCCGCAAAAAAATCATCGGCACGCTGGAGCTGAAAAACCTCCGCCTCAATTACGAACAGCAGCTCTCGGGCTCGACGAACGTCGGCGTGCTCGCCGAACGCTTCGCGTCGCCCGCGGCGGAGGAACCCGAAACGCCCGAGGAACCCGAAGCCGACGCCGAGCCCGCCGAGGAAATCTACGTCGCGGCGCGCTTCGTGAACATCGACGACGTCCGCGTCTGCCTTTACATGGGCGGCGTTCCGTCGCCGCTCCCGCCGATTTCCGTCGAATTTCCCGAAGGAATCGGCCTGAACGAAGATCTGACGCCGGCTCAGTTCGGCCTGCGCTTCGCGGGAAATTTCATGAGCCTTTTCCGTCTGTTCCGCGCGTCCGGCATCTCCGGCGCGGCGAGCGCGACCGTCGGCGCTGTTTCCGACGCCGCCGGAGCCACCGTCGACGCGGTATCGGACGCCGCGGGGGCGACCGCCGACGCCGTTTTCGACGCGGCCTCCGCGACGAAGGACGCCGTGTTCGACGCCGGCAAGGCGGTGTTCGACGTCTTTTCCGACGATGAGAAACAGGACGGCGAAGCCGCCGACGCGTCCGAAAAATAATCACGAATTTCCGAAACCATGATTCTCCCCGTCACGCATTACGGCAACCCCGTGCTCCGCAGAAAAGGCGAGCCCGTCGAAACGTTCGACGACGCGCTGAAACGCCTCGCCGACGACATGGTCGAGACGATGCACGCCACGAACGGCATCGGTCTCGCCGCGCCGCAGGTCGGCCTTTCGATGCAGTTTTTCGTCATCGACCTGAAGCCCGCCGCCGGCGAAGAGCAGGACTTCGCGCTCCGGCTCGACGGCAAGGACGTTCCCGCCGCGCTCGCCATGCCGATGGCGTTCGCGAACGCGCGCGTCGAGACGCTCGACGACGAGCTCTGGGAATGCCGCGAAGGCTGCCTGTCGTTCCCGGGAATCCGCGGCACGGTCGTGCGCTGCGAAAACGTGCGCGTCTCGTTTCAGGACGCCGCGGGAACGCCGCACGTGCTCGAATGCACGGGCATGCTCGCGCGCTGCTGCCAGCACGAAAACGACCACTGCCAGGGCATCGTCTTCACGGACCGCATGGAGGCGCGCGACCGTCTGCGCAACGCGGCGAAGCTGAAGTCGCTGAAGCGCGACACGCTCGCCGAGATCAAGGCGGCGCGGAAAGCGAAGTGAGGGAAAACAAAATTGCAGGCGACGGGCGACAGGATGCCGGCGGATGCCGAAAGGGGCTGTTTAAGAATCTCCGCATCGGGAGCCTCCGCAATGCTCTTGTCTCCCGCCGCCTGTGACTTGTCGTCTTTTTTATGACACGTTTCAACTGCGATTACGGCGAAGGCGCGCATCCGGAGATTCTCCGGCGCCTCGCCGAAACGAACTTCGAGCAGACGCCCGGATACGGCGAAGACGAATACTGCGCCCGCGCCGCCGCGAAGATCCGCGAGCTCTGCGGGAACGCCGCGCTCGGCGTGCATTTCCTCGTCGGAGGCACGCAGACGAACTTCACGCTGATCGCCGCCGCGCTGCGCCCGCATCAGTGCGCGCTCGCCGCCGAATCCGCGCACATCGCCGTGCACGAGACCGGCGCCGTCGAGGCGACCGGACACAAGGTGCAGATCGTTCCGAGCGCGGACGGCAAGCTCTCCGCCGAGGCGGTGCGCGCCGCCGTCGAAGCGCATTGGAACGACGAGACGCACGAGCACATCGCGCAGCCCAAGCTCGTGTACGTCTCGTTCCCGACGGAGCTCGGCACGATCTATTCCCGCGCCGAACTCGCCGCGCTGCACGACGTCTGCCGCGAGAAAAATCTTTTCCTCTACGTGGACGGCGCGCGGCTCGGCTACGGGCTCGCGGCGCGCGGGAACGACGTCGATCTGCCGTTTCTCGCCGCGCACTGCGACGCGTTCTACGTCGGCGGCACGAAGGTCGGCGCGCTTTTCGGCGAGGCGCTCGTGATCGCGAATCCCGCGCTGAACGAGGATTTCCGCTACGTGCTGAAACAGCGCGGCGGCATGCTCGCGAAGGGGCGCCTGCTCGGGCTGCAGTTTCTGACGCTGCTCGAAGGCGGGCTTTATTTCGACGTCGCCGCGCACGCCGTGCGGCTCGCGGAAAAGCTCGCTCAAGGCTTCCGCGACGCGGGATTTCCGCTGTTCATCGACTCGCCGACGAATCAGATCTTCCCGATTCTGCCCGACGCGCTGCTGCGCCGCCTCGCGGAGGATTTTTCCTTCGCGACGATCCGCCGCATCGACGCCGAGCACACCGCCGTGCGCTTCTGCACCTGCTGGGCGACCCGCGAAGAGCAGGTGGACGCGCTCCTCGCCGCGCTGTAAAACGCGCTTCCGCGCTTCGCCCGCCCGTTCCCGCCGCGTCCGCGGAGAATCGGGAGCGCGGATTCACTCGCCGAAGCTCAGCCCGGTCGTCGCTTCCGCGTCGCAGTCGGCGGAAGTC
>JBJEVQ010000008.1:1219-9611 GCA_051884495.1 Candidatus Spyradosoma sp. | reverse complement strand
TCACTCGCCGAAGCTCAGCCCGGTCGTCGCTTCCGCGTCGCAGTCGGCGGAAGTCCAGGGCTGCGGAAGCGGCGTCGCCGTTCCCGCGGGCGCGACGGCGTTCCCGCGGATTTCCACGTCGCGACAGCGCACGAAGCGGAACGGTCGGCGTCCCCAGCCCTCGTGATCGCGATTGTAAAAGACGCGGTTGTCCGCGAAGCGCAGGTTCTCCGTCGAAACCGCGAAGAGCAGCGGCACGTCGAACGTGCGGAACTCGTTGCCCTCGATCACGACGTTGCGGTGGTAAAATTTTTTCTGCGCCGCAAGGTCGCGCACTTCCGGAAAAATCGAGACGATCGCCTCCGTGAACTGAAACCGCGAGGTGAGGCAGTTTTCGAAGACGTTCCCGCGGACGACGACGTCCTCGCACGCGCCGCTCTCGAACCAGCCCTGCGCGTCGCCCGCGAGCAGAATCGCCGAGCCCGCGACGTCGCGAAAGACGTTGTTTTCCGCCGTGACTTTTTTCGGCGTCGTGAACAGTGCGGCGCGCGCACGGTTGTTCTGCACGACGTTCCCGCGGAAGACGACTTCCGGCTGGAAATCCGCGTTCTCGACGGCGTCGCCCGGCCTCACGCCCGCGGGCACGTTCCCGTCGAGCCGCACGACCGCCTCCGTCGGCGAGACGCGCCGTGCGCTCTTCACGCGGACGACGTCGCCGTTTTCGAGCGTCCGCCCTGCGATGAAGCGCAGATTTTCGCCCGGCTCGAAGATCTCGAAGCCTATCGCCTGAGGGTGCCGATAGCGGCAGCGCAGCGTGTCCGGCGCGGGAATTTCCTCGATCTGCAGACAGGTCGAATGCACGTTGATCGCATCGTCGAGCATCGTTTCGAAGAACGAATTTTCGACGACGACGCGCCCCTTCACGTTGGAAAAATGCGTGGCGTCCGCGCCCGAGGAATGGACGCGCCCCGTCGCCGCGCGCGGGAACACGCCGCTCGTCTTCGCCTCGGCGCCGCGCGTTCCCGCGACGCTCACGTTTTCCGCGCGCTGGGCGAGCAGCGCCATGCCGAAGCTCGCGTGAATCGCGACGTCACGCAGCGTCGTGTCCTTCGCGCGGTAAATCACGCACGCGGGCGCGGGGCGCCACCAGGAGCGCAGCGTGAGCACGTCGCCGGGCGCGGCGCCCTCGCCGTCCTTCGAAAAATCGTGGCGCAGCAGCACGTTCCCGTCGGGCAGCGCCTCCGCGGCGTTCCCGCAGGCGATGTCCGACGTGCGCGCGACGATGCGCTTCGTGCCCGAGCGGAACGCGGTCGCGGAGTTCACCGTCTGCCGCGGATAATTTTCGCCGAGAAAGAAGATTTTCCCGTCGCGGATTTCGTACGGGAACGCCGTGCGGTCGATCGAAACGACGGTGCCGCCGTCGCGGAAGCCGAGGATCTCCGCCTCGGAAAAAAGCGGCCGCGCGAAATCGAGACTCACGCCTTCGAGCGTCACGCGCGACGAATCCATGACGAGCACGGGAAGACACTTGCCGTGAAAGATGAAGGTCGAGCCGTTCCCGCGGATTTTCAGCCCATGCTGATCGACGAGCGGAATCGCGACGCGCAGCGTCTCCTGCTGGTCGTGGTTGGAAATCCACAGCGAAACCTCCAGCCCCTCTTCCGCGTAAAAATGATACGTGCCTTTTTCAAGAACGATTTCCCGCGCGAGGCGGTCGCGCGCCGCGTTCAGCGCCCTGCGGAACGCCGCCGTCCGGTCTTTCCCCGATTCGTCGGGAACGAGCCCGAATTCGCGCGCGTCGAGACTGTGCCCGGCGGCGCCGAGGCGACCGAAAAAATCGGATTCCCACTTCAGATCCGCCCAGTCCGCGTGGTCGCAGACGTCGTTCCCGCCGGCGAGCGCGAGCAGGTAAAGTTTTTTCGCGTGCCGCGGAATTTCCACGGAAAAACGCTTCGCGGGCTCGCCGCGCCGCATCACGCCTGACGACCAAAGCACCTCCGTCCCCGAAAGCACGCGGAACTCCGCGCCGTCTCCGCCTGCGCCCGCCTCGTCGTCGATGCCGCACGCGCCGAGCAGCCGCGCCGCGCGCATGTCTTTTCCCCCGAAACTTCCCTCCGGCGGCACGTCGAGCGGAATCATCGACGTCGCGTGCGTGCCGATTCCGTGCGCATAGGCCGTTCCCGCAATGCGGAGCGGATTGCCCTCGACGGACGCGTCGAGCCGCGTCTCGCCGAAATCCTGCCGCCCGCGCAGCAGCGCCGTTTCGGAAATCTCGACGGGCACGGTGCTCGGGACCGACGCGTGAACGCCGCCGCCGTCCGCGCTCCCGCCGAAAGCGTGCGCGAGCGTTCCCGCCGCGCACGCGCAAAGCGCCGCAAAAATCTTCGTGAGCTTCATTCCGCGATTATCCCCGACGCTCCCGCCCGGCGCGAGCGTTTTCCTGCGCTCGCGCAGAACATCTCCGTCCGCGAAGCGCGCGGCGCCGATGCCGCAGCGCGTGCATTTTGTGCTTTCCTCCCGCGGGCAAAAGGGTAAGATTTCCCTCACGAATTCAGTTAAACCCTCAACAAAAAAAGCCATGGCATCACCCCTTCCTCCTCCTCCCCCGCCGCCGCCTTCCGCGGCTCGTCCGCAGCTCGTCCGCCCGCCGGTCGCCGTGCGTCCGGCTTCCGCCTCCGCTCCGATTCAGGCTCCCGCCGTTCCCGGCGCGGACGCGCCGAACACGGTCGGCAAGCTCGCCGCCGTCGTGGACGTCCTCTTCTTTCTCGCCGCCGCCGCCGGTCTCGTGCTGATGCTGCTCGAGTTCATGGCGCGCGAATGCAAATAATTCCGTCTCGGCGACGCTTCCTTTTCACTATGGCATCTCCCTACGTGAACGAATTGGACAAGGACACGTTCGACGCCGCGATCGCCGCGGACGTCCCCGTGCTCGTGGATTTCTGGGCTCCCTGGTGCGGACCGTGCAAGGCGCTCGCGCCGACGATCGACCAGATCGCCGACGAGGTCGGCGGGAACGCGAAGATCTGCAAGGTCAACATCGACGAATCGATGGAAATCGCCGCGCGCTTCGGGATTCAGAACATCCCGACGGTGCTGATTTTCCGCAACGGCGAAGTCGTGCAGAAGTTCGTCGGCGTCCAGCAGAAAGGCACGCTGCTCGCCGCGCTGAAATAAGCGCGCTTCCCTTCGAGCGCGATCCGAAAGAGAGGCGGCGGCGACGCCGTCTCTCTTTCGCGTTTCCGCCTTTCTCCTGACTCGAAAAACTCTCATGTCCGCGAACGCTCCGCAGCCGCTCGATCTCACGCGCCCGGGGCTCATCGAAGCCTCCGCGGGAACGGGCAAGACCTTCACCATCGCCGAAATCTATCTCGCGCTGCTGCGCGGGCACGCGTTTTACGCGCCCGAGTCCGCCGAACCGCCGCCGCGCGTCGGCGAGCCGCCGCGCGTGCGCGAAATCCTCGTCGTCACCTTCACCGAAGCGGCGACCGCGGAGCTTTCCGCGCGCCTGCGCGCCCGCATCCGCAGGGCGCTCGACGCGCCCGACGGCGAGCGCGTTCCCGTGAGCGCGGCGGAGCGCGTCGCGCTGCGGCTCGCCGACGCCGAATTCGACGAGGCCGCCGTGTCCACGATTCACGGCTTCTGCATGCGCATGCTGCGCGATTTCTGCGTCGAATGCGGGCTGCCGCCGGGGCTGAAGCCCGTCGAGGAGGACGGCGACGCGATCCGCCGCTTCGCCGCGCGTTTTCTGCGCCGGCGGCGTCTGTTCGGCGACGCGGATTTCGCCGGCGTTTCCGTCGACGACGCAGCGGAGCTGCTTTCGCTTTTCGCGAAAAATCCAGAAACGCCTTTCGACGCCTCCGCCGCCGCGCCGTGGAAAAAGACGTTTCTCGAAGAAGGTCTGCCGGCGTGGAGCGCTCGCCGCGCCGCGGGCGATTCGCTTTCCTTCGACGAAGTGCTGCTGCGCCTGCGCGACGCGCTGCGGGAAAATCCCGCGCTCGCCGACAAGATCGCGCGCCGCTTCAGGATTGCGCTCGTCGACGAATTTCAGGACACCGACCCCGTGCAGTGGGAGATTTTCGAGCGCGTCTTCGTGCGGAAAAAACGGCCCTTCTTCGTCGTCGGCGACCCGAAGCAGGCGATCTACGAATTTCGCGGCGGCGACGTCTTCACCTACCGCGCCGCGCGGGAACGCATCCGCGCCGCGAGCGCCGGGAACGAGCTCACGCTCGGCACGAACTGGCGCTCGACGCCCGAGGCGATCGCCGCGTTCAACGAGCTTTTCGGATTCGACGCGCAGATCGGCGACTTCAAGGACGCGCGGATCGGCGGCAATCTCGAATTTCAGGAAACGCGCCCGCCCGCGGAAAAAGGCGCGGCGACGGGCGCGCCCGCGGCGTTTCTCCGCGTCGGCTTTCCCGGCAACGGCGCCGCGGCGCGCGCGGCGGTCCGCCGCCGGCTCGTCGAGGACGTGCGCGCGCTCGTGCTCGGGCAGGGCGTTCCCGCGCGCTCGGTCGCCGTGCTCGTCGGCAAGAATTCCGAGGCGGAGGAGCTGCGCGACGCGCTCGCCCGCGCCGGCGTTTCCGCCGTGACGACGTCGAAGACCTCCGTCTTCGAGACGGACGAGGCGAAGGACGTGCGCACCGTGCTCGAAGCGATGCTCGCGCCCGCGGACGAGGCCGCCGTGCGCCGCGCCGCGACGACGCAGTTTTTCGGGAAAACCTTTTACGCGGACCTGACGCCGGGAGCGGAAAACGCCGACGGGCTCGCGCGCCTGCGCGAAGCGCTTTTCGAATGCGGAAAGCTCTGGGAGCGCCGCGGCGTCTTCGCGGCGTTCGCGCGCCTCGCCGAAACGTACGCGTTCGCGGAGACGCTCGCGAAGCTCGAAAACGCCGCCGCGCGGCTGACGAACGCGCGCCACGTGCTCGAGCTGCTGCAGAGCGGCGAATCGCGCGAAAATCTCGCGCCGCGCGCGCTGCTCGAACGCGTCTTCGACTCCGCCGCGGCGGCAGCCGATTCCGCCGAGACCGCGCTGCGCGCCTGCGGCGACGAGGACGCCGTGCGCCTCGTCACGATTCACAAGAGCAAAGGGCTCGAGTACGATTTCGTCTTTCTGCCGGGCCTCTGGAACCGCCCGCTGCAGGTGCGGGACGCCAAGCGGCGCAGAAAATACGTGCGCGCGGAATCCGCCGACGGCGCGAAGCTGCTGCTGCGCGGCGCGGAGGGAGGCCGGCAGACGCCCGCCGCGCGCGAGTCCGCGAAGACGTTCGCGCGCGCCGAAATCGCCGCGACCGCGCTGACGGAATCCTGCGTCGCCTACGTCGCGCTCACGCGCGCGCGCTGCGCCGTCGTCGTCTATCATGCGCAGGCGACGGCGTACAAGGTGCCCGCGGAATCCTACATGCGCCGCCTGCTCGTCGCGTCCGGGCTGATCACGCCCGAGAACGAAATCGCGCCCGCCGCCGCCGCGCTCCCGCACTGGCGCGCGCTGAGCGAGGCGGAACCGCTCCCGCCGCTGCCCTTCGAGCCGCGCCCCCCGGAAGCGCCGCGCGCGCGCGCCTTCGACGCGGAGACCGCGCGCGGGAACGCGCTGAAGATCGACGACGCCTGGGGCGTGTACAGCTTTTCCGGAATCGTCGGCGGGCACGACGAAAACGCGCGCGACGAGACCGACGCCGAGCGCTTCGCAGACGCCGGACCGCGCGCGGCGGAAGAGATCTACCCCGCGCCGCCGCAGTGCGCTCTGCCCGCGGGAACGGATTTCGGAACGTTCGTCCACGCGATTTTCGAAAAGCTCGATTTCCGCACGCGCGCGAATTTCGACGCGCTCGTCGAGGCGAACAAGGGCACGTTTCCGGCATGGCGCGACGACGCCGCGTCGCGCGCGAAGCTCGCCGCCATGTTCGAGGCGACGCTCCGTCTGCCCTTCGGTCCGGACGCCGTCCGCCTCGAACAGATCGACGTCGCCCGCGACGCGCTCCGCGAGCTCGAATTCTTTTTCCGTCTGAAGCGCACGGACGATCTGTATGCGAAACTTCACGACGTTTTTTCGCGCTGGGGCGGAATCTACGCGCGCACCGCGGAAACGCACTGGGCGCGGCGCGCGCGCGGCTCGCTCGACGTGGACGGATTCATGCACGGCTACGTCGATCTCGTCGCGCGCGTCGGCGACGCGTATTTCATCATCGACTGGAAGACCAACCGCGTCATGGAAAAGGACGCGAAATTCATGACGCGCGAAAATCTCGAGGACGAAATCGTCGAAAGCGGCTACGCGCTGCAGTGGGCGCTCTACGCGGTCGCGCTGCGGAAACTGCTGCGCGGGACGCGCGGCGGGAACGGCGCGGCGCGCGTCGCCGGAATCGCGTATTTCTTCGTGCGCTGGAACGCCGTGCATTTCGACGGTTCGCTCGACGACGCGCGGCTCGACGAGCTCGAGGCGGCGCTCGCGCTTGAAGGAGGAGTGAAGGCATGAACGCGGACGCGGAAAAATCTTTTTGCCCGGAGGCGCGCTGGCTCGCCGCGGAAATCGTCTCGATCGCGCGCGACTGCGGCGTTCCCGCCGAAGGCGTCGCGCGCCTCGAAAAACTCGCGCTGCGGCTCGCCGAAGCGGTTTACGCGGAAAACGCGACCTGTCTGCGCCTCGCGCGCGAAGAGCTCGCTCTTCTGCGGGAACTCGTCGGCGTTCCCGGAGCCTCGGCGCTCGTCGCCGCCGTCGGCGACGGCGTTCCCGCGCCGCTCGTCTTCGACGCCGAGACCGCGCCCGACGCGCCGACGCTCTACTTCCGCCGCCAGTTCGAGGAGGAAGGCGCGATCGCCCGGCAAATCCGCGGTCGCCTCGGCGAGCCCGAGCCCGTTTCCGAAGCCGCGCGGACGCTGCTCCGCGCGGGCGGGGCGGAAGGCTTCGGCTTCGCGCTCGCGGACGAACAGCGCGCCGCCGCGGAGCTGATTCTTTCCCGGCCTCTGGCGCTCGTTTCCGGCGGACCGGGAACGGGCAAGACGACGCTGCTGCTGCGCGCGCTCGCGTGCGTGCTCGCGGAAAACCCGGACGCGAAGATCGCGCTCGCCGCGCCCACGGGCAAGGCGGCCGCGCGCATCCGCGAATCGCTCGTCCGCCAGATCGCCGCGATTGATTTTTCGCGCGTCCGCGACGAAAACACGAAATCCGCGCTGCGCAGGATCGCCCAGCTTGATCCGAAGACGGTTTACCGCCTCCTCGGCGTTTCGCCCGAGCGCCGCCGCGTCGCCGCGCCGCTCGACGCCGATCTCGTCGTCGTGGACGAGGCGTCGATGATTTCGCAGAACCTTGCGGCGCTGCTGCTCGGGGCGCTGCCGTCGCGCGCGAAGCTCGTGCTGCTCGGCGACGCCGACCAGCTCGAATCCGTGATGCCCGGGCACGTCTTCGGCGAGCTCTGCGGCGCGGAGGGACTCGCGCCTTGCCGCGCCCGGCTCGAATGCGGACACCGCTTCCGCGCGGACAGCTTTCTCGGCGGGCTCGCGCGGCGCGTGCTCGAAGGCGACGCTCCCGGCGCGCTCGCCGCGCTCGGCGGAAGCGTTCCCGCGAACGTCTTTCTCGGCGACTGCGGAAGGGAAGGAAGCCGCGAAAAAATCCTCGCCGCCCTCGCGGAGACGTTCCCGCCGGAGCTGCGCGCGCCCGCCGCCGACGCCGACCCCGCCGCGCTGCTCGCTCTGCTGGAGACGACGCGCGTGCTCACGCCGACGGCGGAAGGCGCGTTCGGGAAAAACGCGATCAACACGCTCGCGGAGGCGGCGTTCGCCTCCGGCGCGCGCACGGGCGACGGGCATTTTCACGGGCGCCCGATCGTCGTCACGAAAAACGATCCCGCGCAGGGGCTGAACAACGGCGACGTCGGCGTCGTGCTGCGTTCCCGCGAAGACGGGCGCTTTTACGCCTGGTTCGCCGACGAGCACGGGAACGCGCGCCGCGTCCCGACGGCGTTTCTGCCGCCGCACGAAAGCGCCTACGCGACGACGATCCACAAATCGCAGGGCTCGGAATTTTCCCGCCTGTGCGTGTTTTTTCCGCCCTCGCCGCGCGAAGGTTTCTGCACGCGCCCGCTGCTCTACACGGCGCTGACGCGTTTCCGCGAAACTCGGGACGCGGCGAAGAGCCGCCTCGCGTTTTACTTTTCGCCGGACGCCGTCCGCGCCGCCGTCCTCACGCTCCCGCGCCGCTCCTCCCTCCTCGCCGCCCGCATTTTTGTGAAATCTTAAAGGTTCTTATGAATAACACGGCTTCTATACCCCCCCCCGTTTGCAATCCGGCTCTGAATGACGCCGCGCGACGCGCCGCCGCCAGAGCCTTCGCCGAGTTCTGGCGCGGGAAAGGCTACGAAAAAGGCGAGTCTCAGCCGTTCTGGCTTTCCCTCCTCCGCGACGTCTTCGGCGTCGCCGA
>JBJEVQ010000008.1:0-1119 GCA_051884495.1 Candidatus Spyradosoma sp. | reverse complement strand
CACGCCGAGCCCGAAATCGTCCGCCTCGAAAATCTCGAGAAAGAATACTACCGCCTCAACTTCCTCGTGGACGAAGGCGACGAAAACACCCGCCGCGAGTTCGAAATCTCCATCAAGGCGGGAGAGCTCGTCGGTCTCCTCTACGACGAATTCCTCGCCCAATACCGCAACCCCTCCGATCCCTGCGCCCTCCGCAGCCTCAACATTCTCTGCGTCCGCCTCGTCTTCTGCCTCTACGCAGAAGACGCCGGAATCTTCGGCAGGCACGCCGCCTTCCACGACTACCTCCGCGCCTACGACGCCCCGCACGCGCGGCGCGCCCTCATCGACCTCTTCCGCGTCCTCGACACCCGCCCCGAAGACCGCGATCCCTACCTCGCCCCCGAGCTCGCCGCCTTCCCCTACGTCAACGGCGGGCTCTTCGCCGACGAAAACGTCGAAATCCCCAACTTCACCGACCGCATCCGCTCGCTCCTCCTCCGCGAAGCCAGCGAAAATTTCGACTGGTCCGAAATCTCCCCCACCATCTTCGGCGCCGTCTTCGAATCCACGCTCAATCCCGAAACCCGCCGCTCCGGCGGCATGCACTACACCTCGCTCGAAAACATCCACAAAGTCATCGACCCGCTTTTCCTCGACGAGCTCCGCGCCGAGTTCGAAGCCGCGCGCGCCGAGCCCGTCGAGCGTTCCCGCGAACGCCGCTTCGAAGCCCTCCGTGCGCGCCTCGCCTCCCTCACCTTCCTCGATCCCGCCTGCGGCTCCGGCAACTTCCTCACCGAAACCTACCTCTCCCTCCGCCGCCTCGAAAACGACGTCCTCCGAGAGCGTTCCCGCCAGATCGAATTCGACCTCACCGGCGACCTCATCCGCGTCTCCATCGGGCAATTCTACGGAATCGAAATCAACGACTTCGCCGTCACCGTCGCCAAGACCGCCCTCTGGATCGCCGAGTCCCAGATGCTCAAGGAAACCGAAGACATCGTCCGCCGCCCGCTCGACTTCCTCCCGCTCAAATCCTACGCCAACATCGTCGAAGGCAACGCCCTCCGCATCGACTGGGCGAGCGTCGTCCCCCGCGAAAAACTCTCCTTCATCATGGGAAATCCGCCCTTCGTGGGC
>JBJEVQ010000007.1:0-69648 GCA_051884495.1 Candidatus Spyradosoma sp. | reverse complement strand
TCCTTTTGTTTATGCGGCGTGGAAGGCGTTTCCCCCTCGGTCTGGGAAACCGAGGATAATGCCCTCACAATTCAACATACAATCCGAAATGCTTATGGAAAAATTCGTCACCATCACCACACTCTTCGCCGCGGGAACGGCTCTCGCGAACGCAGCCACTGTTAGGACGACGTTTGAAAATAACGCAAGTTCAACTAACCAAACTTACAGCACTGCAGTTTCCGTAACGAACACGTGGTCGGACGGCACAGTCGCCGAAAATGTCGTTTCGACGCTTATTTATGGAGCATCAAAATCCAACCTCATGTATGACGAAGGCGCTACAGGAGACTTCGTCGCGCCGTGGGCTGGAATTGAAAATAGTCCTTGGACGCTCACCGTCAATTACGACAATTCCTCCACGGATGCAGGACATTCATTGAGCGTGATCGATCAGATTGTTTTGGATGTCGGCGCTTTTGGTAATTCGTTTGCGTGGCTGACGTCGGAAACAAGTCTCAACGAGAATGCTTCGATTTCTTTTACGGCAACGGTTCGCAATACGTCCGATTCGTCTTCGCTCGGTACGCTTTCGGGAACATGGAATTTGAATGGAACTCCGGATTTTTCCAGCTATAAACTGACGCTGACGACGGCGGATGCATCTGCTATTGACGTTTCGTCCGTGGACAGCTTCTCGGTCGCGCTTGTGACGAGCTGCTCGAATTATCCGAATGCAAGCGCGACCTACGGCGTCGGGCTTCGTTCCATCGTCATTCCCGAGCCGTCGGCGTTCGGTCTGCTGGCGGGTCTGGGCGCGCTCGCGCTTGCGGGAACGCGTCGCCGCCGCCGGAAATAAAGTTCAAGAGCTTAAAAGGCAATTACTCCTCGACCTTTTAAACCTTTTCGACTCCTCGACTTTTTTCATAGTGTGTGTTGTCGTTCCCGCGTCGCGATGCGCGGGAACGCTTTTTTCTTGAGGAGGGAAAGAGCCGCGCCCGCGCTTTTTCGCTCGCGCGCGTTCGCGCGCGGCGGCGGTTTTTCCGTTTTAAAATGGCACAAATTCTGCAAAATGAGAGGTCATTATGTGCGACAACGACGAACAGAAACCGACCGAGGCGACGCCGATTTCGGTCCAGATCCAGAAAGAATTTCTGAAGCAGCGTAAAATCTTTCTCTGGGGCGCGGTCGAAGACGCTTCGGCGCGCGACGTCACGGAAAAACTGCTTTATCTCGAAGCGCTCGCGCCGGGCGAGCCGATCACGTTCTACATCAACACGCCGGGCGGCTCGATCACGGCGGGCATGGCGATCTACGACACGATCAAGCTCATTTCCTCGCCGGTGAAGGTCGTCGTCACGGGCATGGCGGCGTCGATGGGCTCGATTCTGCTGAGCGCTCCCGCGAAGGGCAACCGCTTCCTGTACCCGCACGCGCAGGTGATGATTCACCAGCCGCTGATCATGGGGCAGTTTCAGGGTCCGGCGGTGGACATTCACATCCAGGCGCAGGAGATGGAGCGCACGCGCGACGAGCTGAACCGCATTCTCGCCGCGGCGTCCGGCCAGCCGCTCGAAAAGATCACGCGCGACACGGACCGCGACTTTTATCTGAACGCGCAGGAGGCGATCGCCTACGGGCTCGCCGACGCGATCGTCGAACCCGAAGGCGCCGCGCCGAACGCGACGGGAACGGCCGCCGCGCCGCGCAAGACCAAGAAAAAATAATTCGACGAAAACCCCGCCGCTCCGCCGCTTTCAACGCATTTCCGCCATGAAATTCTCCCGCACGCTTTCACGCCGACTCGCGCTCGCCGCGCTGCTCTTCGTTCCCGCCTTCGCGCTCGCCGCCGACGCGGGAACGCCGCCCGTCGCGCCGACGGTCGCCGCGCCCGCGCCCGAGACGCCGCGCTACACGACGACGCGGGAGATGCAGGACGACGTCCGCCTCACGCGCTTCTGTCTCGACCGCTTCCACATTTCGCAGAAGAAGGTCGATGCGGCGGACATGCGGCAGCTCATCAAAAATTTCTTCGCGCAGCTCGATCCTTCGCGCAGCTTTTTTCTGCAGAGCGACTACGAGCTCGCGTGCGCGCGCTTCGAGAAAGTTCTGCCCGACTATCTGAAGAACGGCAGCATGACGGCCGCGTTCGGGATTTACGAAATCTTCGAAAAACGCGTCGCCGAGCGCGTCGCTCGGGCGCGGGAACGCCTGACGCGCGACTTCGATCTCGCGGGCGAAGGTTCGCTGAAGCTCAACCGCAAGGACGAGCCCTGGTGCGATACCGAAGCCGGACTCGACGCGTTCTGGGAAAAGCGCCTCACGAACGACCTCATCAACGAGCTGATCGGCGGCGACAAGTCCGACGCGGACGACGGCGCGGAGGAGGCCGCCGACGCCGAGCCCGATCTTTCCGCGGAGGCCGTCCGCGCCGCCTGCGAAAAAATCGCGAAGCGCTACGAAAAGCTCCGCAAGAATCTCGTTCTCGAGCCCTGGGAAATCGAGGAGATGTTCCTCAACTCGCTCACGGCGCAGTTCGACCCGCACACGACGTTCTTCCCGAAGGAGTCGATGGAGGACTTTCAGATTTCGATGCGCAATTCGCTCTGCGGCATCGGCGCCGTGCTCTACGACGACGAAGGCTACTGCACGGTGCGCGAAATCATTCCCGGCGGTCCCGTGGACCGTTCCGGCAAATTTTCCGTCGGCGACCGCATCATCGCCGTCGGCGCGGGAACGGACGATTCCGTCGCGCTGACGGACGTCGTCGGCATGCGCCTCAACCGCGTCGTGCGCATGCTGCGCGGGAAGAAGGGCGAGACGGTGCGCCTGCTCGTCGAATCCGGCAGCGATCACGGCGACCGCAAATACATTTCTCTCGTCCGCGACGAAGTGAAGCTGACCGAACAGCTCGCGACCGCGAAGCTCATCAGCATTCCCGCCGTCGAGCCGGAAGGCGGCGCCGCGGAGTCGTCGCCGTCGGCGGCGGACGTTCCCGTCGGCGTCATCAGTCTGCCCGCCTTCTACGGCAAGGACCGCACGGACGCGCAGGCGTTCAGCACGACCGAGGACGTGAAGGAGCTGCTCGGCAAACTCAAGGACGCCGGCGCGCGCGCGATCGTGCTCGACCTCCGCGACAACGGCGGCGGCTACCTCAACGAAGCCGTGGATCTGACGGAGCTCTTCGTCGGCTCCGGCGAGCCCGTGCTGCAGGTGCGCGGCGCGGCGGGCAGCGACGCGAACGTGCTGCGGACGGGGCGCAAGACGCTCTTCGACGCGGCGAAGCACATTTTCACGACGACGCTTCCGGAATGGAACGGCCCGCTCGTCGTGCTCGTCTCCAAGGCGAGCGCGAGCGCGAGCGAGATCGTCGCCGGCGCGCTGCGCGACAACCGCCGCGCCGTCATCGTCGGCGACGCGCAGACGCACGGCAAAGGCACGGTGCAGGAAATCGTCCCGTTCAGCTATCTCGTCGACGACGAGGCGCAGAAGGCCTCCATCAAGATCACGCGCAGCAAATGGTACGCGCCTTCCGGCGATTCGATCCAGCTCAAGGGCGTTGCGGCGGACATCCGCGTGCCGACCGTGTACAGCGTGTTCCCGATTTCGGAAAGCGACCTTGAAAACCCGCTCCCGTGGGACTCGATTCCGTCCGTGCTCGACGAAAACCGCCCGCAGCCGGGTTGGCTCTCCGCGCCCGTCTCGCCGGAGCTCATCGCCGCGCTCGACGACGCGAGCCGACGCCGCCAGGCGGAACTGCCCGAATTCGTCACGCACGACCGCGCGATTTCGTGGTGGGAACGCGCCGAGAAGAACAAGGCAGTCCCGCTCGACATTCGGGAACGCATCGAACGGCGCGCCGCCGACAAGGCGTTCGTCAAGGCGCTCCGCGACGAATACGAGACTTTCGCCGAGCACGATTTCCGCTCCGAGGAAATCAGGCTCGATTCCGCGGTCGAAGCGGAAAAAAGCGGCGACGAAGCGAAGGCGAAAGGCTTTTCGCTCTCGAAGCGCCGCGGCTCGAAGCTGCTTCCCGCGTCCGGCAAAAACGGCGACGCGGACGAAAAGGAAGATCCCGAATACGACATCGTGCTGCGCGAAGCCGCGCGCATCGCCGCCGACTGGGTGAAGGTTGCGCAGGCGGCGAAGTGAGAAAAAACGGCGGAGCGGCGAGGGACGCCTCGCCGCCTTCCGGGCGCGTGCGCGGCGGCGACGAAAATCTTGATAGCGCCTGTGAATTGCTTTATGCTTCCCGAAAATTTTTAGCATGAATTCAGCAAATCTTCTCCAAACCGCCGTCGCCGCGCCGCTCGCCGCGAGCGTGCTTTTGTTTTTGGCAAAAAGCGCGCCTCTCGCCGTGCGCAAGGCGATCGCCTTCGTGGGCTTCGCGCTGCCGTGCGCGATCGCGATCGCGCTGTTCTGCCTGTTTCCGGGCGCGAAGGACGCCGCGACCGGCTACGCGTTCTTCTCGGAATGCCCGTGGATCGGCGTCGAAAGCCTCGGCGTCGGCCTCAAGCTGGGGCTGAACGGCATTTCGCTGCCGCTGTTCGCGATGGCGGCGGTCGTCGGGCTCGCCGCGGGCTGGCGCGCGCTGGCGACCAGGGACACGAAGATGCCGACGCTCTACTACGCGACGCTGCTTTTCATCGAGACCGGGCTGCTGGGGCTTTTCGCCTCCGTGGACGTCTTCGCGTTTTACATTTTCCATGAGTTCGCGCTGATTCCGACCTTCATCGCGATTCTCGTCTGGGGCGGCTGCGCGCGCAGAAACGCCGCGATCACGATGGCGGTTTATCTGACGCTCGGCGCCATGATTTCGCTCGCCGGGCTCATCGCGTTCTACGTGAATCTGGACTCGGGCGTGCCGTTCGACTTCATCGCGGTCAAGAACGCGCTCGTCTCGTTCGACGCGGGAACGCAGTCGACGATCTTCGCGCTGCTGCTCTTCGGCTTCGGGATTCTCGTTTCGCTGTTCCCGTTCCATTCGTGGGCGCCGGACACGTATTCGGCGGCGCCGACGCCCGTCTCGATGCTTCACGCGGGCGTGCTCAAGAAATTCGGTCTTTACGGGCTGATTCAGCTCGGCGCGGCGTTCCTGCCGCTCGGGCTCGCGGGCTGGTCGAACTGGATTCTCGCGCTCGCGCTCGGCAACGTGCTCGTCATCGGGCTGATCACGATGGTGCAGCGCGACCTGAAGCACATGGTCTCCTATTCTTCCGTGGCGCACATGGGGCCGATCTTCCTCGGCATCGCGGCGTTCGCGTTCAGCGGCGGCGCGGTCACGGGCCTCGGCGCGGCGGTGATGATGATGTTCGCGCACGGGCTGTCCGTGGCGCTGAT
This sequence comes from Candidatus Spyradosoma sp., assembly GCA_051884495.1. GTDB lineage: Bacteria > Verrucomicrobiota > Verrucomicrobiia > Opitutales > UBA953 > Spyradosoma. Next base: position 64,329 of record JBJEVQ010000007.1, on the reverse strand, counting down.
GTTCCACCTGACGCAGTCCGTCGCGGACCGCACGGGGACGCTCGACATGCCTTCGATGGGCGGCTTGGCGTCGCGCGCGCCGGTGCTGGCGGGCTTCTTCGTCGCCGCGACGATGGCGAGCATCGGGCTGCCGGGCTTCGCGAATTTCTGGGGCGAACTTTCCATCTTCGTTTCGCTGGCGAGCCTCAAGCCGTTCTGGCTGGTCGCGCTCGTCGTCGCCTCCATCGTCATTTCCGCGATCTACGGCCTGCGCGCGGTCGCCCGCGTGTTCTACGGCAAGCCGAACGCGGAAACGCTTCCGCCGGAAAAGTTCGACGCAATCCGCGACATCACGCCCGCCGAGCGCGTTCCCGCGCTGCTGCTTTTCGCCGCTCTCGTCGCCGTCGGCTTCGTGCCTTCGCTCGTGACGGACGAGCTCAACCCCGCGCTGGACAAGCTCGTCTCCGCGCCGTGTGCCGAATGCGCCGCCGCGGAAGTTCCCGCGGAAGCCGTTCCCGCGCCCGCTGCTCCCGAAGCCGCTCCCGCGCCGCAGCAATAACCTTTAAAATTCTCCGAAAATGCAAGAATTCATCCAAGCTTGGCAGCCGACGGGCGCGCTCGTCTCCGCGTTCCTGCCGGAAATCATTCTCGCGGCGGGTGCGCTGCTCGTGCTCGCGCTCGACGTGTGGTGCTCGAAGAAGCGTCCCGCCGTCGGCTTCACCGCGACCTGCGGCGTGCTGCTCGTCGCGGCGCTGTTTTCCGTCGCTCAGCTCGTCTGCCCGCATCTGTCGGAGCTCGCGAGCGGAGCGGGCAGGTCGATTTTCGGCATGGCGCCGTTCTTTTTCGCGACGTTCGCGCTTTTTTTCATCGGCTGCGCGTTCCTGACGACGCTCGTCGCCCGCACCGTGCGCGAACGCACGGAATTTTCCGCGCCGATCACGAATCACCTGATTCTCATTGCGACGGCGGCGGCGGCGGCGCTCCTGAAGTCCACCAATTTCATCGCGTTCTTCGTGCTGCTCGAAACGTTGACGGTCACGCTCTACGCGCTCGTCGGCTCGTACCGCACGAGCGTCGCCTCGCTTGAGGCGGGCGTGAAATACCTGATCGCCGGCGGCGTCTCCGGCGCGCTGATGCTCTTCGGCGTCGTGCTGCTCTACGGCGCCTCCGCGATGGCGGTCATGCCTACTCCGTGGACGTTCGACACGCTCGGCTATGCGTCCGTCTTCACGCTGCTGTCTCAGAACCCGACGAACGCGATTGCGCTCGCCGGCGTCGCGCTGACGCTCTGCGGCGTGCTGTTCAAGTTCGGCGTCTTCCCGATGCAGTTCTGGATTCCGGACACGTATCAGGGCGCGCCGACGCACGTCACGTTCTTCCTCGCGACGCTTTCCAAGGGCGTCGGCTTCGCGATGACGGCGGTGTTTCTCTTCGTGTTCGCGCCGGTCTTCGACGTGCTTTTCCCGGTGCTGCTCGTGCTTACGCTCATTTCGATGGTTTACGCGAACGTCACGGCGCTCGGTCAGCGCAAGGTGAAGCGCTTGCTCGGGCTTTCCGGCGTCTCGCACGCGAGCTACATGATGCTCGGCATGCTCGCGTGCGGCAAGATTCTGCAGGGGGGCGTTTCCGCCTCGTCGTCCGGCTCCATGCTTTTCGCTCTCGCGCTCTACCTCGTGTTCTACGTGCTGTCGCTGTATCCGATCTTTTCGGTCATGGCGCGCGTTCCCGCCGGCGCGGGCGACGAGGCTCTGCAGGACGTGGACGATTTCCGCGGCCTGGCGAAGCGCTCGCCGGTGCTCGCGGGCGCGGTCGTTTCCGGGCTGGCTTCGCTCGCCGGCATTCCGCCGACGGTCGGCTTCATCGCGAAGCTCGGCATTCTCTGGATCGTGTTCTCCGCGGGGCTTTACGTTCCCGCCGCGATCATGCTCGCGTGCGTCGTCGCCAGCGTGTACTACTATTTCGTGTGGATCCGTTCGGCGTTCGCGACGGACGAGGCTGCGACCGCTCCCGCGCTTCCGAGCCCGAGCGTCGCGTCGCGGATTTCTCTCGTGTTCTTCACGGCGCTCACGGTGCTCGGCTGCCTGGTCTATTTCGCGGCGATCTCGCTCTGAGGCGCGCGCCGTTTCCCGGAGGAGGGACGTCCGTTTTCGGCGCCCCTCCTTTGTTTTTAAAAGGACGAAAGGGACGTAAATGACGCAAGAGGGTTTCATTCCGAAGCACGGGGGATACGAAAAGCTGCTTTCCTATCAAAAGGCGAAAATCGTCTATGACGGGACGGTCTATTTTTGCGAACATTTCATCGACAAATTCAGCCGCACGCGCGACCAGATGATTCAGGCGGCGCGTTCGGGAAAGCAGAACATCATCGAGGGCAGCATGGCTTCCGGATTTTCCAAGGAAACGGAAATCAAGCTGACCGGAGTCGCCCGCGCGAGTCTGGAGGAACTTCTGGAAGATTACCTGGATTTTCTCAGACAGCGCGGGAGCGAAGAATTGAAGCCGGATTCCCGTTTCGGAAAGCGTCTGCGCGAGCTGAACCGAATCCCGAACAACGACTACGAGACTTTCCGTCGGGGCATCGAAAACGCCGATCCCGAGATTTCCGCCAATGTGCTCATCGGGCTGATTCGGGTGACGAATTTTCTCCTGGACAGGCAAGTGAAAAAACTGGAGGCGGAGTTTTTGAAAGAGGGCGGCTTGCGGGAACGCATGAGCGCCGCCCGAAGAAAGCGCCGTTCCGAAAATCCTTAATTATGTCCCTTTTGTCTTTTTTGTCCTTCAAAAAATCCCGCGCTTCCGCCGCCGAGCCCGCGCACGACTTCATCGTCGTGGGGCAGGGGCTCGCGGGAACGCTGCTCGCGCTCGAGCTCGAGAAGCGCGGGCGGAGCGTGCTCGTCGTTGACGACGGCGGTCCCGCCGCTTCGCGAGCCGCCGCGGGCGTGCTCAATCCCGTCACGGGAATGCGCATCGTCAAGACGCTCGGCGTCGATGACCTTCTGCCCGCCGCGGAGCGCATCTACGCGGAGCTCGGCGCGCGCTTCGGCGAAACCTTCTTCCGCGGGCTTCCGTTCTACCGCTTCTACTCGTCGGAGCACGAGCGCGAGGTCAAGGCGAAGCGCGCGGCGGATTCCGAATACGCGGGCTGGCTCTCCGAGGACGTTCCCGCGGGAACACTATGCGGCGGCGCGCTTGCCGACCGCCTCGGCGGATTTTTCGTCAGCCGCGCCGGACGGCTCGACATTCCGAAGCTGCTCGACCGTGCGCGGGCGGAATGGCGTTCCCGCGGCGTGCTGCTCGAAGAAAAATTCGACTGCGCCGAAGTCGGAGTCTCGCGTTCGGGCGTGCGCTGGCGCGGGCGCGAAGTGCGCGGCGGAATCGTCTTCTGCGAGGGCTTCCGTGTGCGCGAAAATCCGTGGTTCGCGCATCTGAAATGGCAGCCGGCGAAGGGCGAGTTCGTCGAAATCGAGCTCGCGGGAACGGAAGATTTTCAGGCGCAGATTCTCAAAAGCAGCGTCGCCGCGATTCCGATCGGCGGCGCGCGCTGGCTCGTCGGCACGAACTATGACCGCGAGACTCTCGACGCGGAACCGACGCCCGCCGTCGCGGAACGCCTGTGCCGCGCGTTCGCGTCGCTGTTCCCGAATCTGCCCGGAGGCGCGTCCCCGCGCGTCGTCGCGCACCGCGCGGGCGTGCGTCCCGCGGTGCAGGGCGCGCTCCCGAAAGTCGGCGCGCACGAAAAATACGCGAAGCTGTTTCTCTTCAACGGCTTCGGTTCGAAAGGCGTGACCTGGATTCCGCTTTACGCCGAGCGCTTTGCGGAAAAACTCTGCGCGTGAGCGACGCGCGGAAATTTCACAGGAAGCGGGCGGTGGGGGTGTCGCCCCGGGCGCGGAGAGCGGCGGGCGTTCCCGCGAAGATCAGCGAGCCGCCGGCGTTCCCGCCGCCGGGACCGAGCTCGAGAAGCCAGTCCGCGCAGCGCACGACGTCGCTGTTGTGCTCGATGACGACGAGCGTGTGCCCGGCGTCGCGCAGGCGGAAGAGCAGTGTGAGCAGCAGCCGCACGTCGCTCCAGTGCAGACCCGTGGTCGGCTCGTCGAGCAGGTAGAGCGTCGGTCCCTTTTTCTTTCTGGAAAGTTCGAGCGCGAGCTTGAGCCGCTGCGCCTCGCCGCCGGAAAGCGTCGTCGCGGGCTGGCCGAGCCTGAGGTAGCCGAGCCCGACGTCGTCGAGCGTCGTGATCAGATTCAGAATGCTCGGCTGCGCGCGGAAAAACTCCTTCGCCTCGGCGACGGTCATGTCGAGCGTTTCCGCGATGTTCTTTCCTTTGAAGAGCACTTCGAGCGTCTCGCGGTTGTAGCGCGCGCCGCGGCAGCTCGGGCATTCGACCCAGGTCTCGCCGAGGAACTGCATGTCGAGCGGCACTTGGCCTTCGCCCTGACAGGCTTCGCAGCGGCCGCCGCGCTTGTTGAAGGAAAAGCGCCCCGCGTCGTAGCCGCGCATCTTCGAGAGCGGCGTCGCGGCGTAGATTTTCCGGAGCAGGTCGAAGATGCCCGTGAACGTCGCGGGATTGGAGCGCGGCGAGCGCCCGATCGGCGACTGGTCGATGCGCACGAAGCCCTCGAATTTCTCCAGCCCGTCGATGCCCGAGTGCCTGCCGGGAACGCATTTGGCGCGGTTGATCCGACGCGCGGCGGCGTTGCCCAGAATCGTGTTCACGAGCGTCGATTTGCCCGAGCCGGAAACGCCGCAGACGACGGTCAGCGCACCCAGCGGGAACGCCGCGTCCACGCCGCGCAGATTGTTTTCCGCCGCGCCGCGCACGACGAGAAAATCCTTCGGCTCGACGCGCGGGAACGCCGCCGCGATTTCACGGGAACGCTCTTCGCCCGACGCGTTCAGAAACTGCGCCGTGCGCGACTTCCCTTCGGCGAGACATTCCGCGAGCGTGCCCGAGAAGACGAGTTCGCCGCCGCGCGTGCCCGCGCCGGGACCGATTTCGACGACATGATCCGCGGCGAGAATCGTGTCGCGGTCGTGCTCGACGACGACGACGCTGTTCCCGCGGTCGCGCAGATCGCGCAGCTGCGCGATGAGCCGCGCGTGGTCCGCCGGATGCAGACCGACGCTCGGCTCGTCCAGAATGTAGGTGACGCCGACGAGCCCCAGCCCGAGCTGCGCGGCGAGCCGCACGCGCTGCACTTCGCCGCCGGAGAGCGTCGCGTAGGCGCGGTCGAGCGAGAGGTAGGAAAGCCCGGTCGTGTCCAGAAAAGCGATGCGTTTTTCGAGTCCGGCGCGCGCCTCCTCCGCGGGCTCGACGGCGGGAACGCCCTTCAGCGCGCGCACGAACGCGAGCGCCTCGGGAACGTTCATCCGGAAAAATTCGCCGATGCTCTTTCCCGCGAGCTTCACGGCGAGCGCGCGCGGATTCAGCCGCAGTCCGCGGCACGCCGGGCAGGGCGCGGCGTGCTGAAACGCGAGCAGACGCGTGCGCAGGAGCAGACTCGACGTCGTGCGCGCCGTGTTTTCGAGATCCGCGAGCACGCCTTCGAACGGCCGCATCGCGGGCTTGCGCCTTCCCGTCTTGAGCAGAAATTCGCGTTCGCCGCTCCCGTGCAGAATCAGGTCGCGCGTTCCCGCGTCGAGCTCCTCCCACGGAGTCCGGAGCGAGAACGGCGCCTGCTCCGCGAGCTGGCGCAGCCAGGCGGCGCGCTGCGTGATCATCTTTTTCGAGCCGTAGCGCCAAGGCTTGATCGCGCCGTCCTTCAGCGATTTTTTCGGGTCGGGCACGACGAGCTCCGGCAGAAACCGCGGCAGTTCGCCGAGCCCGCCGCACACGGGGCACGCGCCGTCGGGACGGCTTTCGGAAAAGTTTTTCGGCGAAATCGCCTCGTAGGTCTTCCCGCAGCGTTCGCAGGAAAAATCCAGGCGCAGCGGAATCTCCCGCACATCGTCGCTCCCGCCGCCGAGCACGACGGCGAACGCCCGGTTTTTGCCCTCGCGGAAAGCGAGTTCGAGCGAGTCCGCGAGGCGGGAACGCGCGTCGGCGGAAACGACGAGCCGATCGACGACGACGTCGAGCGCGAGTTCGGCTTTTTTCCCGAAGCTCGGGAGCGCGTCGTCGAGGTCGAAGATTTCGCCGTCGATGCGGATGCGCTGGAACCCGCGCCGGCGCAGGTTTTCCGTCTCGTCGGCGAGCATCGCGCGGCGGATTTTCGCGTAGGGCGCGCCGAGCGCGAGCTTCGTTCCCGCGGGCAGGGCGCAGAGCCGGGCGACGCAGTCGTCGAGCGTGCGCCGCGTGATTCTGCCGCCGTCGTCGGGGCAGAACTGCGTTCCCGCGACGGACCAGAGCAGGCGCGCATAGTCGGCGATTTCCGTGGCGGTGGCGACGGTCGCGCGCGGGTTGCCGTTCGCCGCCGTGCGCTGTTCGATCGCGATGACGGGAGAGAGTCCGTGAATGAAATCGACGTCGGGGCGCGGGATCCGATCGAGGTTCGCGCGCATTTTCGCGGAGAGGCTTTCGAGATACTGCCGCGCGCCCTCGGCGTAGATCGTGTCGAACGCGAGCGAGGATTTTCCGGAACCGGAGACGCCCGTGACGACGACGAGCCTGCCGCGCGGAATCCGAATTTCGAGGTTCTTCAGATTGTGTTCCCGCGCGCCCTTGACGTGAATTTCTGCCGGTTCGGAGCTGTTCATGGACTTCGCCTTCACGGGTTCCGTCGCCGCCTCACTTGCCTTCCAGCTCTTCGAGGACGCCGCGGCGGAGCACGAGGCGGCGGTCGGCGCGGTCGGCGAATTCGAGATTGTGCGTGACGAGGAAGAGCGCGGCGTCGCGTTCGCGGCAGACGTCGATCAGCAGACGCATGACGGATTCGCCCGTGCGTTCGTCGAGATTGCCGGTCGGCTCGTCCGCGAGAATCAGCGGCGGGCGGTTGACGAGCGCGCGCGCGATCGCGACGCGCTGACATTCACCGCCGGAGAGCTTGGTCGGGAGATGTCCGACGCGTTCGCCGAGCCCGACGCGCGCGAGAAGCTCGCGCGCCTGTTCCCGCGCGGCGCGCGCGGGCGTTCCCGCGATGCGCGCGGCGAGCAGCACGTTTTCGAGCGCGGTGAGCTCGGGGACGAGGTGGAAGAACTGAAACACGTAGCCGATGAGATTCGTGCGCGCCTTGGCGAGGAAGGCGTTCCCGCGGCCGGTGATGCGCTCGCCGTTCCAGAAGAGCTCTCCGGAGTCGGGCGCGTCGAGGCCGCCGAGAATCTGCAGCAGCGTGGTTTTTCCGGCGCCGCTCTCGCCGCGGACGGAGACGCATTCGCCCGCGCCGACGGCGAGATCGACGCCGTTGAGGACGTCGATCGTTCCCGCGGGAGAGGCGAAGGATTTTTTGATGGCGGTGGCTGCAAGGACAGGCGATTTTTCCATATCGTATGAAATTTTATTGAAACCACGAATGAACACGAACGAACTCGAATTTTTCAGAGTACGAGCCGTTCCCATTCGAGAATCGTCTTTTTGAAATTGAAGATGAGCCCGACGGGGCATTGTGCGAGACGCATGTAATTGAGCGTCTGCGCGCGTTCAACGTTGGTGATCCGCTCGACGGTCTTCAGTTCGATGATGATTTTTCCGTGAGCGATCAGGTCTGCGTAGTAATCGCCGACAAGCCTTTCTTTATAAAAAATCTGAATGCGCTTCTGCTGTTCGAAGGGAATTTTCGCGTCCGCGAGCTCTATCGTGAGCGCGTTTTCATAGGGTTTTTCGAGCAGCCCGGGACCGAGCGCACGCTGGACGCGCATGGCGCAGCCCACAATCGCGTAGACTTCATCGCAAAAAATGATTTTTTCTTTTTCGTGTTCTTTCGTGTTCATTCGTGGTTCCGGTTCCGTTTTCGGCGCTCGAATCAGCTTTCCCTCATGGCTTCGGCGGGTTTCCTGCGGGCGGCCCAGATCGCGGGAATGAGCCCCGCGACCGTCGTCGTGACGAGCGTGAAGAGCGCCGCGACCGCGAAGTCCGCCGCGCTGTAGTGCACCGGAATCTGCGAGAACATGTATTGCGTCTGGATCATCTCGCCGTCGCCGAAGATCGAATTGATGAACGCGACGATGCGGTCGCGCCCGGCGACGATCGCGAACGTCAGCAGGCAGCCGAAGCCGTAGCCGATCGCGCCGACGAAGAGCCCCTGCGCGGCGAAGATCGTCAGAATCTGCCGCGGGCGGCCGCCGAGCGCGCCGAGAATGCCGATTTCGCGGGAACGCTTCACGACCGCCGAAAACAGCGTGCTCGCGATCGAGAACGACGCGACGAGCGTGATGATGAACATCAGGAAGAACAGCATCGTCTTTTCGAACTGCACAGCCTGAAGAAAATTCCAGTTGACGGACATCCACGAGAACGCGCGCAGCCCGCGCGGGAGCGCCGCGTTGACGGCGGGCAGCATCGCCGTCGCGCCTTCGGCGTCGGCGACGCGGAGCCGGATGCCGTGCACGCTTTTGCCGAGTCCGTAGAGCTCCTGCATGCGGCGCAGGGAAACGATGATCGTGCTTTCGTCCGCCGGACGGTAGCCGGATTCGAAAATCCCGCAGACTTCGAGCTCGACGGGCAGCGGCACCTCCTCGCGCTGCAGATCGGCGATCATCGTCGGCGAATAGATTTCGAGCACCTGTCCGGGAAGAACGCGCGCGGGAACGCGTTCGCCGTCCGGCGTCTCGTAGCCGTGCGTGAAGCGGATGCGCAGCTGACGCGCGAGCTCGCTTCCGAGCACGACGCGGTCGTCGTCGAGCGCGTCGAGCGTTCCCGCGACGATGTTCTTGCGCACGGGAATGACCTTGTCCTCCTGCTCCAGATCGATGCCGCGCACGAACGGCAGCGCGGGCGTGTCGCCGTTCTTCACCATGACCTGCCCTTCGGCGTAGGGCGCCGCCGCGACGACGCCGGGCACGCGTTCGAGCCGCTCCGCCACCGCGCGGTAGTCGGAAATGAAGCCGTCGTCGAGATTGCGCACGATCACGTGCCCGTACATGCGCTGAATGTTCTCGCGGTGTTCCCGCGCGTAGCCGTTCATTACGGTCTGCACGACGAGCAGCGAACACACGCCGATCGCCACGCCGACGATGGAGACGAGCGCGAACGCGGGAAAGCGCTTTCCCGGCGGGAAAAGCTGTTTCAAAGCCAAATAGACGGACCAGGGCATGGGAAAACGGAAGGTGGAAAATGAAAAATGGAAAATGGGGAAGGACGGGAAAAGTCGAAGCGCCGGCGGAGAGGCGTGTCGAAAGTTCTCTCCGTCGGCGCCTTCGGGAAAAGACCGCGCGTGTCAGGCCTCCCTCTTCTGCGGGCCGGAGACGTAGTCCGGCTTCAGCGTCGGGAACAGGATCGTTTCGCGGATGTTCGCGCAGCCCGTGAGGAGCATGCAGAGCCGATCGACGCCGACGCCCATGCCGCCCGCGGGGGGCATGCCGTGCTCCATCGCGACGAGGAAGTCCTGGTCGATTTTCTGGATTTCCTCGCCCGCCTGCAGCTCGAACATTCTGCGCTGCGTGATCGGGTCGTTCTGCTCGGAATACGCGGGCGCGATTTCCTGCCCGTTGATGCAGAGCTCGAAGACGTCGATGACGCTCGGATCCTTTTCGTTGATCTTCGCGAGCGGGCAGAGCTCCTTCATGATGTGCGTGACGAAGGTCGGCTGAATCAGATTCGGCTCGATGAGCTTGCCGTACACTTCGTTCGTCACCTCGTAGTCCTCCCAGTCCTCGCGCGGATCGGGCACCATGAGGTCCTTGTTGCGGAGCTCTTCGCCGCGCGCCTCCGCCTCGGATTTCGCCTTCGCGCGGATCTCGTCCGCCATGCGGCGGCATTCGGCGATTTTTTCCGCCTTGGAAAGCTCGAACCAGTCGGCGCGCCCGGTGCGTTCCCGCACGAGGTCTTTGTAGTCGGCGACGCGCCATTCGCCGCCGAGCTCGATGACCTGGCCGTCGTAGCGCGTGATCGTCGTCGTGCCGACGACGGTTCTGCACAGATGCTGGATCATCTCGCGGATGAGCGTCATCATGCCTTCGTAGTCCGAGTACGCCTGGTAGATTTCCATCATCGTGAACTCGGGATTGTGGCGGCGGTCCATGCCTTCGTTGCGGAACACGCGGCCGATCTCGAACACGCGCTCGATTCCGCCGACGAGGCAGCGCTTCAGGTGCAGCTCAAGCGCGATGCGCAGATAAAATTCGCAGTCCAGCGCGTTGAAGTGCGTGACGAACGGCCGCGCCGCCGCGCCGCCCGCGATCGGGTGCAGCGCGGGCGTCTCGACTTCGACGAAGTCTCGTTCCCAGAGAAACTTGCGGATTTCGGCGATGATGCGGGAGCGGTCCAGCAGGCGCTTCTTCGATTCGGGATTCGCGATGAGGTCGAGGTAGCGCTGACGCGAAACCTGCTCCTCGTCCGTGATGCCGTGCCATTTTTCCGGGAGCGGACGGAGCGCCTTGGCGACGAGCGCGTAGGCGCGCGCGCGCACGGTCACTTCTCCGGTCTTCGTCACGAAAAGCTCGCCGCGCACGCCGACGAAGTCGCCGATGTCAATCATCTTTTTGAAATGCCTGTTGTAGCGGTCTTCGCCGAGAATGTCGCGCGTGAGATAAATCTGCTGCACGCCGTCGCGGTCGAGCAGCTTCATGAAGCTCGCCTTGCCCATGACACGGATCGCGATCACGCGCCCGGCGACGGAGACTTCCTCCGCGGAGGAGGGGATTTCGTGCACGTCCGTTCCCGCGGCCTTGGCGGCCTCGATCGCGGGGCGCATGAGCTCGGCGCAGTCGGCGGAAGTGTGCGTCTGCGGCCAGTTGGCGCGGAAGGGATCTTCGCCCGCGGCGCGGAGCTGGCTGAGCTTTTCCGCGCGGACGGCGAAAAGGTCGTGCGAAATGTCTGCGAGGGAGTTGGCGGAATTTTTCTGTGCTTCGCTCATAACTTACGATGGAAAAAATTGAAGCGCAAAAATACGCGTTCCCGCGCGGAAACGCAAGCGGCGGTTAAAGGCGCGGCGCGTGTCTCCGAAAAAGGCGTGGAAATCCGACGGGAATCGTGTTTAGAATGCCCGAAGCAAAACGTTTTTCAGAATGAGCAAGAAATCCAACAAAAAAACGGACGTCCTCCTGTTCGCGTCCCCGAACAATTCCGCCGACATGCGCTGGTTCGCGCATTTCGCGTGCGGCGACCCCTTCATCGCGTTCACGGCGAGGGGCAAGCGCATCGCCGCGATCACGATGCTCGAAATCGTGCGCTGCCGCAAGGAATCGAATTTCGACGTCGTGCTCGACATGGCGGAGGAACTGGCGAAGCTGCGCGAGACGCAGCCCGACGCGGGAACGCCCGAGCTGATCGTCGATCTCGCGAAGCGCTACGGCGCGGAATCCTTCCGCGTGCCGCCGGAGTTCCCGTCGGGGCTTTTCGTGATGCTGCACAGGCTCGGGCTCAAGCTCGAAGTGGGCGGCACGCCGTTCTTCCCGCAGCGCGTCATCAAGACCGAGGAGGAGCTCGAATGCATCCGCGCCGGCAACCGCGCCTCGTGCGCGGGATTCAAGGCGGTCGAAAAAATCCTCAAGGCGTCGACGATCGACAAGAAGGGCTTTCTCAAATATGAAGGCAAGACGCTGACTTCGGAACGCCTCCGCATGGCGATCGAACACGCCTGCCTCGACGCGGGCGGCATCAACGTCGAAGGGCTCATCGCCGCCTCCGGCGAACAGGGCGTGGACTGCCACTGCTCCGGCTTCGGCCCGATCCGCGCGAACTCGCTCATCGTCTGCGACATCTTCCCGCGCATCGCCGCGACCGGCTACTTCGGCGACATGACGCGCACCTATCTCAAAGGCAAGGCGTCGCCGGAGCAGAAGAAGCTCGTCGATTCCGTGAAGCGGGCGCACGACGCCGCGATCGAGCAGATCAAGGCGGGCGTGACGGGCGTGAGCGTGTACAGATCGACAGTCGCCTTCTTCGAAAAGCTCGGCTACAAGGCTGGCTACGTGGACGGCGTTCCGACTGGATTCTTCCACGGGCTCGGGCACGGCGTCGGGCTCAACGTGCACGAGGCGCCGAACATGGGCGGGCGCTCGCTCGCGTCGGAAAAGCTGCGCGAAAACATGGTCGTGACGGTCGAGCCGGGGCTCTACTATCCGGGCATCGGCGGCTGCCGCATCGAGGACGTCGTGGTCGTGAAGAAGGACGGCTGCGAACTGCTCTCGAATCACCCTTACAAGTGGGAAATCGCGTGACGGCACGAGGCGACGGCGCCCGCGCGGTCCTGTCGCCTCGCCGTTTCGCCGCTTTCGTCCGTGCGCGCGGGAACGCATTCCACGGTCATCGAAGCCGCCGAGCCGCTGATTCGGCGGCTCGACCGCGTCGCGCGCGTCTCCCGCGGAGTCATCCGCGCGAACGCGCGTTCCCGCGCCCGCACGATCAAGATTCTGCGTCTCAACGGCGGCTGGCGCCTGACGCTCGTCGCGAAGAACGCGAAGCAGGAATTCCATCTCTTCGACGTGACTCTCGAAACGCTCCGCGCCGTGCTCGCCGAAAGCGAGTTCGCGTCCTTTGAAAAAATCTTCCCCGCGGAAGAGTGAGCGCGCGGCGTCAGTCCGTTTCCTTCAGATTCGCGTCGCGATAGACGCGCACCCAGTCGACCTGCATTTCCACGGGCAGGTGCGCAGGATTGATCTTGCCGGAAGATTCGACCCAGCCTCCGCCGAGCTGCATGTCCACGAGAATGTAGAACGGTTTGTCGAACGGCCATTGCCCGTTCTTCGCCTCGGCGGGAACGCGCGGATAGGTGAACGTCTCCTTGCCGTTGATGAGAAAGACGAGCTTGTCCGGATGGCGTTCGACGGCGTACACGTTGAAGTCGTCGCGCTTGATCTTTCCCGTCGAGCCGGAGCGCGGATTGTTGCGCTTGAGCGTCCACGTGTAGCGGGAATGCACGGTCTGGTAGGCGACGTCGTCGAAATTGAGGTGCTCCATGATGTCGATTTCGCCGGCGTCGGGCCAGCCGCCCTCTTCGGGGAGCATCCACAGCGCGGGCCACGCGCCCTGCGCGCAGCCGAGCTTGGCGCGGATTTCGATCTTGCCGTAACGGAAGGAAAATTTTCCCTTCGTCGAAATGCCGCCCGTGATGTAGGGCGAAGGATCCTTCTTCGTGTTCGGATTGACCTTGCCGCGCAGAATCAGCTTGCCGTTCTTGACGGCGAAAAGCGACGGATCGCTCGACATCGTGTTCTTCCAGTCGGGCTTGCCGCGCTCGATCTTCGACCAGTAACGGGAATTGATTCTGGCGCCGTTGAACTCGTCCGCCCACACGAGCTTCCACTGCGGCGCGGCGGCCGCGGGAACGGCGAGCGCGGCGAGAAGAATCGCGGGAACGAGGAGGCGGGGGATTTTCATGCGCGCCATGATGCCCGCCCCGGCGCGTTCCCGCAACGCAATTCCGGACGCGTTTTTTTGTTTCGCGGAGCGGCAAAATCGTTAGGATTACAGGAAAATTTCGGTCACTCCTTTTCCGCATTCCGCACCGTGTTGACGCTAAGACAGCTTGCCGCCGCCGCGATCGTTCCCGCCTTCTTCGTCGCGGGAACGTTTTTTGCGTTTTCAGAACCCGAAACCGCCGGCGAGCCGGACGCGGGAACGCTGCCGACGACGGAGACTGCGGACGAAGAACGCGGCGCCAGAGACGCGCCCGAGGACGCCGAGACTGCTCCCGAGTCCGACGCGTCCCCTGCGCCCGCCGAGGCGAAGCCGGAGGAAGAGGCCGGCATTCCGCTCACCTACACGCGCCTTTCCCTCGGCAAAGACGGCATCATCCGCTACGAGAACGCGGATCTGAATTTCGAAAATCTCGGCATTCACGCGGACGAGCTCGCCTACGACGCGAACGCGCAGTCGGCGCGCGCGTCGGGCTCGGTCGCGATCGACATGGACGCGATGCGCATCGTGACCGATTCCGTCGATTACGACCAGAAGACGGGCGCGGTCTCCGCGAAGAACGTGCGCGGCGGCGCCGACTTCTTCTTTTTCAAGGGCGAGGAGATCTCCGCGGGGACGGGCGGCGACTCGACCGCGGTGAACATCCGCGATTCTGAGGCCTACATCGGCGAGCCGCACTGGAGCTCGGTCTCCTTCGGCGCGGGGCGCATCGACTACGACAGCAAGGAGGACTGGCTGCACCTGGGACCGTCGGTCTTCCGCGTCGCGGGCGTTCCCGTGCTGCCGATGCCGCCGCTTTCGGTGCCGCGCATCGAACGCCCGCCCGTGCGCATCTGGGCGAATTCCGGCGAATCCTCGACGCCGGGCTTTTATCTGCGCACGACGACGCATCTCACGATCTGGGACGACTACGAGCCGGGGCTGCTGTTCGACTTCTACGAGCGCTCGGGTCCGCTCATCGGTCCCGCGCTCGCCTACGACACGCGCGGCGGGAACGCCGATGCCGAGCGCTGGATGTTCGGCGATTTTCAGGCCGCCTACATCAACGACACCGCGAACCGCGAACGCGACATCTACAACAACGACATCGGCGGGCGGCGCGGCTTCATCGAATGGACGCACAAGCAGGAAATCGACGGGCTGGAAATCTCCGCCGCGATTCACCGCTGGAGCGACTCCGAGGTCACGCGCCATTTCCGTCCGGACGTCTACGACGCCAACCGCAATCCGGACAGCCATTTCGAGTTCGTCCTGCCCGGCGACAACTACTACATTTCCGCGCTCACGCGCATCCACCTCAACGACTACCAGAGCACGCAGCAGCGGCTGCCGGAGATCCGCTTCGACCTCGTGCCGACGGAAATCCTGAACACGGGCGTGCGCCAGCGCTTCAGCGCGTCCTACGCCTGTCTCGTCGAAGAGGATTCCGACCAGTACCGTCTGCGCCAGACGAACAAGGACGACCGCCTCGAAAGCTCGCGCGCGGATTTCTATTACGGGCTCGACGCGCCGATTCACTTCGGCGACTTCGCGTCGTTCACGCCGGTCGCGGGCGTGCGCTCCACGTTCTACGGCGACGCCGTTCCCGACGCGGACGACAATTACTGGCGCACCGTCGGGCAGGTGGGCTTCGACCTGCAGTTCTGCTTTTCGGGAACGAGCGATTACCGCAACAAAACCTGGGGCATCGACGGTCTGCGTCACGTCTTCCGCCCCGTTTTCCGCTACCGCTACATGCCCGGCGTCGCCGAGCAGCGCAGTTCGCGCATTCCCGAAATCGACCGCGACATCTACCGAGACGCGCCGACGATTCTCGACCTCGGAGACAACCGCGCCGTGGACACGCTCTACGACGAGCACGTCTTCCGCATCGGGCTTGAAAACCTTTTCCAGACGCGCGACGAATCCTACGGCTCGAAGGATCTCGCGGAGTTCAACGTCTATCAGGACCTCCGCAAGACGGACCGCCCCGTGGACGACGACACGCTGAGCGACAACTTCGCCGAGCTCGTGCTGAAGCCCGCGAGCTGGGTGAATTTCTCGCTGACGCACCGCATGGACGTGAGCGATTTTTCCTCGAAGGCGATCAGAGCGTCCGTGCGCTTCACGGACGGCGACGTCTGGTCCGTGGCGCTTTCCGGGCATTTTCTCGCCAACGACGATCTCGCCTACTATGGCTGCGACACGCACGCGCGCCAATACACCGTACACGTCGATTGGCGGCTCAATTCCTATTACGATTTCTACGGCGACTGGCGCTTCGACGACGAGAAGAACATCTTCACCGACCAGTATTACGGTCTGCGCCAGCGGCTCGGAAATTCCTGGAACATCGAATACTACGTGCGCTACCGCCAGGACGCCGGCGACGAGAGCGATTTCTCCTTCGGCGTCTCGCTGAGCCTGCTCGCCTACTGACGCGATGGAAGCGACTCCCGAAGATCCGGCGGAGAAGCTCCGCGCCGAAACGCTCCGCGACGGGCTTTTCCCGGACGACGCGCCCGCCGTGCGCCTCTCGAAATTCGAAGGTCCGCTCGACCTGCTGCTTTTTCTCATCCGCAAGAACGAAATCGACGTCCGCGACATTCCGATCGTCGAAATCACGCGCCAGTACATGGAGATTCTCCGCCGGAACGAGGCGATGAAGATCGAGATCGCGGGAGAATTCTTCGTCATGGCGGCGACGCTGATGTACATCAAGAGCCGCATGCTGCTGCCGACCGGCGAAAACGCGCCCGAACCGGACGCGGCCGCGGACGACGACGAAAACCTCGATCCGCGCTGGCAGCTCATCCGTCAGCTCATCCAATACAAGCGCCTCAAGGAGTCCGCCGCCTACATCGCCGGGCTCATCGAACGGCAGCAGAACTTCCTTCCGCGCATCGTCGAAAAGCCCGCCGAGCCCGAGGCGCGCCCGCTCGCGCCGCTCGGGAAAATGGACCTCTGGAACGTCTTCAACCTCGTTCTCAAGCGTCTCTCGGAGCGCATTCTCCCCGGCGAGATTCAGGACGATTCCGTGACGATCGCCGCGCGCATGAGCGACATTCTCGAGCGCCTGAAGACGGAAAAATCGTTCACCTTCACTTCGCTGCTTCCGGAAAAAATCACGATTCCGATGCTCGCGACGACCTTCCTCGCCTGCCTCGAGCTCGCCCGTCTCGGGCAGCTGACGGTGACGCAGGACGAGCTTTTCGGCGAAATCTTCTGCGCCGCGCGCGCGCCCGGCGAAGACGTTCCCGCGCCCGCCAACGGCGAGCAGCGCCACGACGACCCGCTCTTCGCGCGCGCGTGAGCCCCGTGCCGACGCGTTCCCGAAAACTGCCTGCCCGTCCGCGCGATTTTCTTGCTGAATTTTCGCTTGCGGGGAGAGGGCGGAAAGTCCATCATTACATCTCAATTCGTCGAGTTTCGCGGGGTGTGAGCCTCGCGGAGCCGGAGTTGCGGCGGGCGACCGCCGTGAGACGGCGTTTCAGACTTTCGGGTCCGGGACGCGGCGGGTCCTTTCGGGCGCGTCTCTCAGCTCTGAAAACAAAACAACGAACATGTACGACAAATCCGAAATCATCAGCAATTATAAACTCAGCGAAAAGGACACCGGTTCCTCCGAAGTCCAGATCGCTCTTCTTTCCGTGCGCATCGCTCACCTCACCGAGCACCTCCGCACGCACAAGAAAGACTTCCACAGCCGCCACGGTCTGATCGCGTTGACGAACCGCCGCCGCAAGCTCCTGAACTATCTGAAGAAGAACAAGCTTGAAGCTTACGAGGCGATCATTCAGAAACTCGGTCTTCGCCGATAAGCGCAAAAAAGCGTTCCCGCGAGAATTCAAAAGCTCGCGGGAACGCTTTTTGATTTTCTCTCCGCGCCGCGCGCGCCGCTCTCTTCTCCTTCGCCCCGTCCCTTTTTTCCAAACAAAAGAAACAACCCCGTTCCCGCAATCCCGCGGGGACACAAAGAAAACAAAAACGATATGCAACAAGAATACAGTGTGACGATCGAAGAATACGGTCTCACGATCAGCACGGGCTCCATCGCCCGCCAAGCCAACGGCTCCGTCACCGTCTCGGTCGGCGGAACGGAAGTGCTCGTCACGGCGACCGCCGCCAACGAGCTGCGCTCTCCCGACCAGGATTTCTTCCCGCTCACGGTCGATTACCGCGAAAAATTCGCCGCCGCCGGGCGCTTCCCGGGCGGCTACTTCAAGCGCGAAGGGCGCCCCTCGGAAAAGGAAATCCTGACGTCGCGTCAGGTGGACCGCCCGCTGCGCCCGCTCTTCCCCAAGGGCTTCATGAACGAAGTGCAGGTCATCGGCCTGCTCCTCGCGACGGACAAGACGACGGATCCGGACGTCCTCATGATCAACGGCGCGTCCGCCGCGCTGCTCTGCTCGGACATTCCGTGGAACGGCCCGATCGCCGGCGTGCGCATCGGCGAAGTCAACGGCGAGTTCGTCGTCAACCCGACGCACGCGCAGATGGACGAATCCGCGCTCGACCTCGTTTACGTCGGCAACGAGCAGGACATGATGATGATCGAAGGCTCCGCCGACCAGCTGCCGGACGAGCGCTTCATCGAAGCCCTCGAATTCGCGCAGAAGGCGATTCAGAAGATCATCGCCGCGCAGCGCGAGCTCGCCGCCAAATGCGGCAAGCCGAAAAAGGAATTCCCGCTCGTCATCTGCGACCCGAAGGTCTTTGAGCTCTGCGAAAAGATCGCGAACACGGACGACAAGCTCGCCAAGGCGGTCTATCTGCCGGGCAAGCTCGAGCGCAACACCGCGGTGGACGCCGTCAAGGCGGAAGCCAAGGAAGCCGTGATCGCGGCGTTCGGCGAAGACAACGTCGATCCGCGCCACGTCAACATCGCGTTCGAGGAACTGCAGGAAAAAGTCTATCGCGAAGGCATTCTGAACCGCGGCGTCCGCGCCGACGGCCGCGCGCTCGACCAGCTGCGCCCGATTTCGTGCAAGACGGACGTGCTGCCCAGCGTTCACGGCACGGGGCTCTTCCAGCGCGGCGAAACGCAGGCGCTCGTCATCGCGACGCTCGGCACGGGCAAGGACGCGCAGGAGCTCGACGGCCTCGCCGGCGGCCCGAAGTCCAAGACCTTCATTCTGCACTACAACTTCCCGCCGTTCTCGGTCGGCGAATGCGGCAAGTTCGGCTCGCCCGGCCGCCGCGAAATCGGTCACGGCGCGCTCGCGGAACGCTCGCTCGTTCCCGTGCTCCCGAGCGAAGAGGACTTCCCGTACTCGATCCGCCTTTCCTCCGAAATCATGGAATCGAACGGCTCGACCTCGATGGCGTCCGTCTGCGGCGGCACGCTCGCGCTCATGGACGCCGGCGTTCCGATCTCCGCGCCCGTCGCGGGCATCTCCTGCGGCCTCGTGACGCTTCCGGACGAAAACGGCAAGATCGTCAAGCACGTCGTCCTCACCGACATCATCGGCGCGGAAGACCACTTCGGCGACATGGACTTCAAGATCTGCGGCACCGCCGCGGGCATCACGGGCTTCCAGCTCGACCTCAAGATTCACGGCCTGCCGATTGAAATCGCCAAGGAGGCGATCCGCCAGAACCGCGTCGCGCGCGACAAGATTCTCGGCATGATCACCGAAGCGAAGGCGGCGCCGAACGCGACCGTCAAGCCCACCGCCCCGCGCATCAACACCGTCATGATCCCGCCGGACAAGATCGGCGCGCTCATCGGGCCGGGCGGCAAGAACATCCGCCGCATCTGCGAGCTCTCCGGCGCGCAGATCGACATCAACGAGGACAATTCCGGCCGCGTGGACATCTTCGCGACGAGCGAGGAATCCATGCAGCTCGCGATTTCGGAAATCAACCTCGTCGCGGCGCAGATCGAAGTCGGCAAGACCTACAAGGGCATCGTCCGCTCGATCAAGGAATTCGGCTGCTTCGTGGAATGCCTGCCGGGCCAGGAAGGGCTCGTGCACATTTCCGAGCTCACGGACGAACGCCTCGACAAGGTCGAAGACCTCTGCAAGCTCGGCGACGAAATCATCGTGAAGTGCGTCGGCATCGACGAAAAGGGCCGCGTCCGCCTCTCCCGCCGCGCCGCGATCGCGGAAAAGGAAGGCCGCCCCTACGAGCCGCGCGCCGCTGAACCGCGCGGAGGCGACCGCCCCCGCCGCGGCGGCGACCGCGACCGCGGCTCGCGCCGTCCGCGCCGCTGATTTCCGGATTTTCCGCAAGACGAAGCGTTCCCGCAGACCCGCGGGAACGCTTTTTTGCGCTCGCGGCGGAGGCGGGATTTGACGGGCGCGGTAAAATCTATGTGTGCCGAATCCGGAGACGCCGGCGGTAGTGATTTTATCCCCCTCAAAGCAAGCCCCATGAAAAACACGAAATTTCTTTCCCGAAAAATTTTCTTCCGCGCCGCCGCGCTCGCCGCGTTCGCGCTTCCTTTCGCCGCCGCGCTCGCGCCGTCCGCCCGCGCGGAGACGGTCTGGGTTCCGGGCGTAAGCACTGCCGGCGGTTATATCGACATCAATAAGTCCGGAGATATCTACTCCGGACCGGATTCCATGATGTGCTGGGCGGCGACGGCGTCGAACGTCATCGCGTGGTGGCAGTCTCAGGCGCCCGTGTCGGCGATTCCTGCGGGAGCTCCGCGCACGCAGGGGAGATTTACAAGGCGTTCACGGATTCTTTCAAGAACGTCGGACGCGGCACGGACATCGCCTGGGAATGGTACTTCGGCGGCTGCAATCTTTCGAATATAAATTACGATGGGGATTCTTCGACTGGTGCAGAGAGCGATTTCAAAATTTCCGATCCGAGGAACAGCGGTCGTTACTGGGAAAGCTACGTGAAGGATACCTGCGGTTGGACGAGCGAGGGGCTGCCGGATTGGATTAAATGGGGCAATCTCGCGGACATCTCCGCAGATCAGCTTTATGCAGACAACGCTCTGACTGTGCTTTCCGCGCAGCTTGCGAACGGTCCTGTCGCACTTTCTATCGTTTATGGCGATTCTAGCAAATATCCGTCCGGTCACGCGGTCACGCTCTGGGGTTTGGAGGCGGAAAACGGAAAAATCACAAGCCTCTTCCTCACGGATTCCGACGACGGGGCAACTACGTATATCAAGAGTGATGTGACGTACAATAGCGAAAATATCTCGGTTCCGGCGGACAAAGATCAGGAGGCCTACGAGTGGACGCAAACGAAAATGACGATCAGTCTAGGCGGGACGGCGACGCTTTCGACCTGGAGCGCGCTCGCGCTTCCCGTTCCCGTGCCGGAGCCGTCGGCGTTCGGTTTGCTTGCGGGTTTGAGCGCGCTTGCGCTTGCGGCGACGCGTCGGCGTCGGCGGAAATGACGGTCGCGTGCGACGCGTGCGTCATCACGGGATTTCGCGGCGGAGGGGAGAAAGAGTTTCGCGGAGGTCGCGCAGGGCGTTCTCGACTTTGCGCAGCGTTTCGCCGTCGAGCGTTTCCGTCGTCGCGCGGAAGGCGTCGGCGGCGTCGCGGAGCTGCGCGGAAAAATCCCGCAGCGCCGTTTCCGCGTTTTCGCGGAGCGCGGCGGAATCGCCTTCGCCGCTTTCGAGCGCGTCCGCGAGAGCGGCGAGCGCGTCGTCGAGCGCCTTCACGCGCC
This sequence comes from Candidatus Spyradosoma sp., assembly GCA_051884495.1. GTDB lineage: Bacteria > Verrucomicrobiota > Verrucomicrobiia > Opitutales > UBA953 > Spyradosoma. The sequence goes on along the minus strand of JBJEVQ010000007.1, from coordinate 43,280 downwards.
GCGCCGCGGCTTCGGCGTCGAGCGCGCGGTTCAGCGCCTCAAGAGCCCGGACCAGCGCGGCGTCTGCCCGCGTGACGGCGTCCTCTTCCAGGATTTCGTTGACTTCGCGCAGGTGCTTTTTCGCCTCCTCGAAGCGGCGCGGAATTTCCTCGGGCTTGTATTTTTCGAAAAAGGCGTTGACGCCGTCCACGATTTCCGAAGCCGAGCCCGGAATCGTCGGAATTTCGGGGAGGTCGTTGCCGTCGTCGCGGGCGAGCCGCACGGGCTTCGCGGCGTCGAGAAAAAGCTCGACGCTGAGGCCGTTGGCGAGCGGCGAGGGCATCATCAGACGCGCGCGCAGCCCCGCCTCGACGGCGCGGTCGAGACGTTCGCGGACTTCCTCGCGGCTCATCGATTCGGGCGCGTGCGGCATGACGCGGCGGACGTCCACGAAGATCGTCACGAGCGCGTAATGCGTCGTGTCGCCGCCGCGTTCGACGCGGCGCAGACCGACGGATTCGACCTGCCCGATTTTTCTGCCGTCGGCGAGCACGTCGGCTCCGGCGGAAAGTCCCTGGACCGTCTGCGGAAAGTAGAGCGCGAAGCGTTCGCGAGCGCGGTAGGACGTGACGAACCAGGTCTGCGCGACGAAGGCGAGCAGGACGACGAAGCCGACGAGCAGGGCGATGCCGAAACGGCGGGCCCGAGGATCTCGCGTCGAGGAATTTTTTGAAGGCGGCGTCACGGCGGCGGAAAAATTTTTGAGGTTCAGGCGATTTTGACGAGCGTTCCCGAAAAGCGGAAATGCCCGGGCGTGCCGAGCTCGGCGAGCGTTCCCGCGGGCGCGGCGACGTCGCCGCGTTCCCAGGATTCGGCGAAGCGCTTGCGCTCGCTTTTCGGGAGCCCGCGCGCGGGAATTTCGACGTGGATTTTCCTGCCGTCGGGCGTCACGCCGACGAAGCGCAGCGCGGGCTTCGTGATCTCCATCGGCGAGATGAGGCGGAGCAGGAACGGCGCTCCCGCGGGCGGCTCGGGCAGGCGGAGCGGCGCCGCGCCGAGCGCGCACCAGGAAAATTTGACGACCTGGATTTCGCGGAAAAGTCTGCGGTTGATGAACTCGAGCGCGGGCGGCGGCGTCCAGCGGCGCACTTCGTGGTTCCATGCGTCGCCGCCTTCGGCGAGGAGAGGGTCGGCGTGGTCGCCGAGCTCGGGCGCGACGCGGAAGAACGGATCGCCCGGCGTCGCCGCGAAGCGGTCGCCGACGCGCTGGAGGCGCTCCGTCGTCGCCTTCAGCGCGGGTTCGAGCACGACGAGCGTTCCCGTCGGCGCGAGCGCGTCGGCGAGTTTTTTCAGATACGCGGACGCTTTGTCGCCGGACGCGTCGTCGTCCGCGGGGACGATTTCGTTCAGCGACCAGCCGAGCGTGATGAAGTCGAAGGCGCCCGCGCGCGGGCACGCGAAATTCTTGAGATCGACGGCTTCGGCGCGGACGCGGACGCCGTCGAAAAGCGCGGCGGGAATCGCGTCGAGCGCGGCGCGGGAACGGTCCGCGGCGACGAGTTCGACCGCGCGTTCCGGGAAGCGTTCCCGCAGAGCGGCGGCGAAGGCGAGCCCCGTCGGCGCGGCTCCGCTGCCGAGGTCGAGCACGCGGATCGGCGCGTCGCCCGGCGCGGGCACGCGCGCACAGAAGCCGAGAAGCCGGCGCGCCGCGAAGCCCGCGCGCGCGAAGCTCTGCGGAAAAAAGAAAAGCCCGTAGGCGGCGAGCAGCGCCGGGTCGCTCATGTAGTCGCGGAAACGCTCGGGGCGCTCCGTCGTGAAGAGGTCGCTGAGCTCGGCGACGCGCGGGCGGATTTTTTCGAGGACGCTTTCGTCGCTCTCCGTCGCGGGAACGCCGAGCGCGGTGCGCGCCTTTTCGAGCCAGTGTCTTTCGAGCCGTTCCGTCATCGCGTCCGCGGGTTCAGAAATTTCTGCGCGAATCGAGCGCGTTCTTCAGCGTGGCGGAATCGGCGAAATTCAGCGTCGCGCCCGAGGGCAGACCGAAGCCGATGCGCGAGACCTTCACCTGCGGGAACGCGCCCAGCAGCGTCTCGCGGATGTAGTGGCAGGTCGCCTCGCCCTCGATGTCGTTGGAGAGCGCGAGAATGATTTCCTCGACGCCGCCCGCGGCGAGGCGCGCTTCGAGCGCCCTGAAGTTGAGCTGTTCGGGCCCGACGCCGCGGATCGGCGAAAGGCGACCGTGCAGCACGCAGTAGAGCCCGTCGTGCGCGCCGGCGCGTTCGAGCGCCATCAGGTCGGGCACGTGCTCGACGACGCAGAGCCGCGAAGGATCGCGCCGCGCGTCCGCGCAGATCGGGCAGAGCGCGTCGTCGCCGCCTTCGGCGAGATTGCCGCAGAGCCGGCAGCGCGTGATCTTCCGCGCGGCTTCGGCTAGCGCCGTGAGCAGCGGCGGGAGCGCCTCCGGATGCTCGACGAGCAGGTGCAGCGCGATGCGCTCCGCGGATCGGAAGCCGAGTCCGGGGAGCTTTTTCAGTTCCGCGCGCGCGTCGTCGAAGAGAGACATGCGGGGAAGATCACATGCCCATGCCGCCGAGCGTGAAGCCCGCGGTCGCCGCCTGCATGCGTTCCTTGTTGAGCGCCTTCGCCTTTTCGGTCGCTTCCGTGAACGCCGCGAGCAGCGCGGCCTCGACGGCGGCCTTGTCTTCCTTGAGAAATTCCGGGTCGAGCTCGAGCGACTTCAGCTCGCTGTGCCCGTTCATCACGAGCTTCACCGCGCCGCCGCCGTAAGAGACTTCGATCTTTTCGTCGAAGAGCGCCTGGGTCGCTTCTTCGATCTTTTTCTGCATCTTCTGAGCCTGTTTGAGGAGTTTGCCTACGCCTGCCATTTTTTGAAAAAATTAAACGGTTGAAAGTTCAAGGGGTGAAATGGGATTTTCGTGATCGCGTCGCGCCGGAAGGCTCCCGCGCGGCGACGAGGTCGGAAGTTCACTGCCTTCCGTCGCCCCGTCGCCTTCGCGCGGAACGCCGTCCGCTCACTTCGCGTGCCGCGCGCAGAAACGCGCGATGCGTTCGACGCCTTTCCTGATGGTTTCGTCCGCGGTCGCGTAGCTGAGGCGCATGTAGCCTTCCGCGCCGAACGCCGAGCCGGGAACGACGGCGACGAGCTCTTCTTCGAGAATCTTTTCCGCGAATTCCGTCGAGGACATGCCGAACGAGGCGATGTTCGGGAAAAGGTAGAACGCGCCCTGCGAACGGTAGCACGAAACGCCCGGAATCGCGTTCAGCGCGTCGCAGAGCATCTTGCGGCGGCGGTCGAAGTGCGCGAGCATTTCCGCCACGGCGGCCTTCGCGAGCTCGGGCTGTTCGTAGACCGCGAGCGCGCCGTACTGCGCGAACGTCGTGCAGTTCGACGACATCTGGCTCTGCAGCTTCGCGACCGCGCCCGCGATCGCCTTCGGCGCGACCGTGATGCCGAGCCGCCAGCCCGTCATCGCGTACGCCTTCGCGAAGCCCGACGCCGTGACGACGCGCTCCGCCGCCGCGTCCGAGAACGTCGCGGGCGAACACGTCTCCGCGCCGTCGTAGGTGAGCGCGGCGTAGATTTCGTCGGAAAGCACGTAAATGCCGGCTTCGACGGCGACGTTCACGAGCGCCTCGAGTTCCGCGCGCGTGTAGACCGCGCCCGTCGGATTCGACGGCGACGTGAGGATGAGCAGCTTCGTCTTGGGCGTGATCGCCGCGCGGAGCTGCTCGGCGGACATCTTGAAGCCCGTCGCGTCCGTCGTCGGGACGACCTTCACGCTTCCGCCCGCGAGCTTGACCATTTCCGGATAGCTCACCCAGTACGGCGCGGGAATGACGACTTCGTCGCCCGGGCTGACGAGCGCCAGAATCGAAAGATAGCACGACATTTTTCCGCCGGGGCTGACGACGACGCAGGACTCGTCCACGTTGCGGAAGCCGCGCGCCGCATAGTCCGCCGCGATCGCCTTGCGCAGAGCCGGAATGCCCGGCGTGGGCACGTAGCGCGTCTTGCCTTCGGCGAGCGCCTTCGCGGCGGCTTCGCGGATGAACTGCGGCGTGTCGAAATCGGGCTCGCCGGCGCCGAATCCGCAGACGTCCTTGCCTGCCGCCTTGAGCGCTTTTGCTTTGGCGTCGACCGCCAGAGTCGGTGAAGGGGCGATGTTTTTCGCCCAGGTGGAAAGAGGTGACGCAGAATTGTCGTTGCTCATTTTAGTGTTTGGAATGGAGCGGAAAGCATTGCCGTTCCCGCGCGGGAACGCAAACGCTTTTTGCTCCCGCGCGCTTCGGGGAGATGCAGGCTTCCGCCGCCTCGCCGAGCGCCGCGACCATAACTTTCAGACACGAAGACGACTCGGAGCAACGAAGTAACGGAGCAGGGGACTTTCGCGGTAAGGAAAAAGAGAAGCCGCAGAGAGGAAATTTATTGTTTCACCAGAGCGTCTTCGCGGGAGCGCCTTCGAGCTCCGCCTGCGCGCTTTGCGGGAGCAGCGGAAAAAAGTCCAGCCGCGCGCGGCGCTCGATTTCGTCGATGCTCGTCAGCCACCGTTTCGGATTCGTGCCGAGGTCGGCGCGGTGCGGCACGATGAAGGCGAGCGCGCGCAGGGCGCTCGTCGATTCGTCGCGGTCCGTGACGATGAGGAAAAACGCGTCCGGCACGGCGGGCGAGACGCCGCGGGAACGCGCCGCGCCGCGCTTTTTCGCCGAGGCGAGCGTCGGCGGATTCTCCGGCGCGTAGAGCGGTCCGCAGAGAACCCACACCTCCTCGAAACTGCGCGCGTAGCGCGAGAGCACGCGCTGTTCGAGCGCCTTCCACAGCCCCGCGTTGAGCTCGTGCAGCTGCGGCGCGACGTTCGACATCAGAAAAGTCTCCCGCTGCGCCGCTTCGCCGTAGCAGAGCGCGACGGCGTGGTTCGGCGCCATGTGCCCGCGGTCGTAGCCGGTGTGCGAGTAGGCGTCGGACTCCACGCGTGCGCGCGTGCGCGTGTCCGTTTCGAAGCGCTCCGGGCGCTCGGGCGCCTGCGTCGTCTTCGGGCGGAAGACGCGGTAGGCGCACCACGCGGGATTGCCGCGCGCCTCGTCGTAGCCGACGACGTAGGCGGCGTTCTTCAGCAGCGTCAGGCGGCGCTCGGAAACGGGCGTTCCCGCGAGCACGGCGGACTGCAGGTCGAGCGTCGTTCCCGGATCGACGCTTTTCCCGCGCACGAACGGAAGCCGCTGCGCGAGCTCGTCGAGAATGAACACCATTTCGTCCGGCGTCGCGGGGTTTTCGCGCACGCAGTCGATGACGGCGACGACGCCGCTTTCGATGCGCTCCTTCGTCTCGGCGTCGCCGAAGCTGTGCGCGATCTTCGTGCCCGCGGCGGCGAGCGCGACGAGGAGCAGGGAAATCAGAAAAGGCTTCAGGCGGAGCTTCGCGGGACTGATCCGGCGTTTTCTCGGAGAGCGTTTGGGCATGGCAGGGAAAATGGCGCGGCGCGCGCGTCCGGTCGACGAAAAAACGGAACCCGAAGCGGATTCCGTCTTTGTCGCGGCTGGTGCGGCTAACCAGATTCGAACTGGTGTCACCACTTTGGAAGAGTGGGGTCCTACCACTGAACGATAGCCGCAAGGCTGAAAATGGTGGGAGTAGCAGAAGTCGAATCTGCGACCTTTTGCGTGTCATGCAAACGCTCTAACCAACTGAGCTATACCCCCGAAAAGGAAAGAGCCTCCACTATCTATTAAAAACGGAAACGGCGCAAGCTTTTTTTGAAAAATTTTTCAGAAATCCGCGCGGGCGGGCGAGGCGAAGAGGACGCGGAGGCCTCCCGCGGCGAAGCGGACGCTCCGGAGCCGTACGCCCTGCGCCGCGCGGAGCGCACGCGAAAAATCCGCTTGAAACGGGCGTTTCCGCGTGAAAGTGTATTCCGCGAAAATTCATCGTTTTTCCCCATGGCTCCTTCCCGCAGAGATTTTTTGAAGACCGGGGCGCTCGTCGGCGCCGGACTCGTCATGTTCCCGCACGCCTTCGCGGGAACGGAAGCGGCGCGCGCGCCCGCCGGACCGTCCGGCGAAATCGCCGTCGCGCTCATCGGCTGCGGCGCGCAGGGCAACGTGCTGCTCGACGCGCTGATGCGGCTGAACCGCGCCTTCGGCGTGCGCCTCGTCGCCGTCTGCGACATCTGGAAATTCAAGCTCGACGCGACGGTGCGCCGCCTGCGCGCGAACGGGCGCGAGGTGAACGGCTACGTCGATTTCCGCGAGATGCTCGCGCGGGAACGCTCGCTCGACGCGGTGTTCGTCGCGACGCCGGATTTCTGCCACGCGCCGCAGACGCTCGCCTGTCTCGCCGCGGGCAAGCACGTTTACTGCGAAAAGATGATGGCGGAAAACGTCGAGGGCGCGCGCGCCATCGTCCGCGCCGCCCGCGCCGCGCGGGAACGCGGGCTGCTGACGCAGATCGGGCACCAGCGCCGCTCCAATCCGTATTACCGCTACGCGTTCGAGAAGATCCTGCCTTCGGGCATGCTCGGCAGAATCACGCACGGGATCGGGCAGTGGAACCGCGCCGTCTCCCGCGACGTCGTCGCGCCGAAGAAATTCCGTCCGGACGCCGCGCTGCTCCGCGAGTTCGGCTACGAGGACGAACGGCAGTTCCTGAACTGGCGCTGGTTCAAAAAATATTCGGGCGGCCCCGTGTCCGACCTCGGCGCGCATCAGATCGACATCTTCAACTGGTTTTTCGGCGCGCCGGAGAGCGTGATCGCCGCCGGCGGGAACGACTACTACGCGAATCACGAATGGTACGACAACGTGACGGCGACCTTCGCCTACGCGACGCCCGCGGGCATGGTGCGCGCCACCTACCAGACGCTGACGACGACGAGCTACGGCGGCGGCTATTTCGAGGCGTTCGCGGGCGACGAAGGCTCGCTGCGGCTTTCAGAAAAGCCCTCGCTCGTGCGCGTGTATCAGGAACCGCGTTCCGCCGCCGACTGGCGCGAGTTCGTCGCGCGCGGACTGCTGGAAAACCGCGCCGTTCCCGCGGAGTCCGTCGCCGCCGCGGACGAGGACGGCGTCGAGGACGCGCGCGCCTCCGCCAGCGCGCCCGCCGACGAGTTCGTCTTCCCGCGCGGCGTCGCGCTCGGCGCGAAGACGATTCACCAGCCGCACGTCGAAAACTTCGTCCGCGCGATTCGGGGCAAGGCGGAACTCACCTGCGACGCCGAAGAGGCGTTCCGCGCCGAAGCGCCGATCTACCGCGTGAACGAAGCCGTCGCCGCGGAAAAGATGCTCCGCTACTCGCCGGAAGACTTCGCGGTCTGACGCGCCCTTCGCGGGCACGAAAACAGGCGCCCCCTCTCGGAGGCGCCCGTCCAATCATCTACTAACACTAACTGTATGACTTAACTCTATCTCTAACACTCTAAACTAACACTCAAAACTGCAGAGAGAGCGAACGAAGTCATCGGTTTTGTCTGAAAAATTTCACATCGCCTCGATTTTCGTGATGAAGCGCTTCACGCGGGCGAGCGTGCGTTCCTTGCCGAGGAGTTCGAGCATCTCGTGCAGACCGGGACCGCCGGGCTGGCCGGAGACGGCGAAGCGCATCGGCGCGAAGTAGTCCGTCGGCTTCACGCCGTGCTCGGCGCCGAGCTTCGCGAAGAGCGCGTCCACGGTCGCGGGCGCGACGTCCGGAGCGGCTTCGAGCGCGGGAACGAGCTCGCGGCAGCGCGCCGCGGGATCGCTTTTCTTGCGGAGTTTCGCGAAGCCTTTTTCGTCGAGCGGGAAATCTTCCGTGAAAAAGTAGCCGACGAAGTTCGGGAGCGTCTCGAGCGCGTTCATCTTCGGCTTGCACAGCGCGAGCACTTTCTGCAGGTAGTCCTCGTCGGTCTTTTCGTCGATGACCTTCGCCTCGCCGAGCACGGGAGCGGCGAGCCACGCGAAGGATTCGTCCGGGAGCGCACGCAGGTATTCCTGGTTGAAGAACGCCATCTTGCGCTCGTCGAAGCGGGCGTTCGCCTGGTGCACGTCGCAGAGGTCGAACTGGGCGATGATGTCTTCGATGGGCAGAATCTCGCGGCCGTCCTTCGGCGTCCAGCCGAGCATGCACAGGAAGTTGCGCACGGCGGCGGGCAGAAAGTGGCGCGACTGGTATTCCTCGATGAGCGCGCCGCGGTCGCGCTTCGACATTTTGCCGGAGCCTTCCGTCTTCAGAATCAGCGGAATGTGCGCGAACTTCGGCGGCTCGACGCCGAACGCCTTGTAGAGCTCGACGTGCTTGCTCGTGTTCGAAAGGTGGTCTTCGCCGCGGATCACGTGCGTGATCTTCATCGCGATGTCGTCCACGACGTTCACGAGGTGGAAGACGGGTTCACCGTTCCCGCGCACGATGACGAAGTCGCGGTCTTCGGCGCGTTCGACGCGTCCGCGGATGATGTCGTCGATCACGACGGGGGCGGCGTGCACGCGCTCGATCTCCTTTTTCAGAAAATCGTCATAGACGGTCTCGCGTTCGCCCTCGAGACGGAACCAGATCGCGCCGTCCTTTTCGTAGGCGCGGCCCTTGTCCATGAGCTCGCGGACCTTCTGCCTGTAAAAATCGCCGCGCTGCGACTGGAAATACGGGCCGCAGTCGCCGCCGACCTCGGGGCCTTCGTCCCAGTCCATGCCGAGCCAGCGCATGGATTCGAGAATGACGTCTAGAAATTCCTGCGTGTTGCGTTCCTTGTCAGTGTCTTCGATGCGGAGCACGAAGGTGCCGCCCGTGTGGCGCGCGTAAAGCCAGTTGAAAAGCGCGGTGCGGGCGCTTCCGATGTGAAAAAAGCCCGTCGGGCTCGGTGCGAAACGTGTGCGAACTTCACTCATGATGACTCGAAAAATAGCGTTCCCGCAAAGAAACGCTTTTCCCGCCCGCTTTGCAAACGGAAAACACGCGCGATGCTCGCGTGTTCCCGCGACGTCCGGCTTTCCCGCGTCCGCGCGTTTCCGCTGCGATTTTCCGCTTTCCATTTCGCGGTTTCCGCTTTTCACTTCCCGGCATGTCCGATTCCGCAGAAACGCCCGTTCCCGCCGCGAAGCCGCCGCGCCTCGATTCGCTCGACGCGCTGAGGGGCTTCGACCTTTTCGCGCTGACGATGCTCGGCCCCGTCATGCACGTGATGACGCGCGACGGCCTGCTGCCGGAGCCGCTCGCGAACGCGTTTTCGCACGTCGCCTGGCGCGGCTTCAACTGCTGGGACATGGTGATGCCGCTCTTCCTGTTCATGGCGGGCGTCTCGATTCCGTTCGCGATGGCGAAATTCCGCGCCGGAGCGGACGGTTCGCCCGCCGCGCTCCCGATGCGGCGCGCGCACCTGCGCATCGCGAAACGCGTGCTCGTGCTCTGGCTGCTCGGCGCTGCCGCGCAGGGGAATCTGCTCGCGCTCGACGCGGCGACGTTCAAGCCGCTTTCGAACACGCTCCAGGCGATCGCGATCGGCTACGCGGGCGCGGCGCTGCTTTTTCTGCACTGCCGGATGCGCGCGCAGATCGCCGTCGCGGGCGCGCTCCTGTTCTTCTCGTGGCTTGCGTGCGCGCTTTTCGGCGACTGGAATCCGGACACGAATCTGCCCGAGCGCATCGACGAATTTCTGCTCGGACGTTGGACGGACGGCGCGAAGGTCGCCGCCGACGGGAGCGTCGTCTTCGCGCCGTGGTATCACTACGCGTGGATTTTTCCGTCGCTGAATTTCATCGCCACGGTGGCGAGCGGCGTGTTCACGGGCGCGCTGCTGAAAAACGCCGCGCTCCCGCACGCGCGGAAATTTTTCGTGCTCGCGGGAACGGGCGCGGCGCTCGCGTGCGCGGGCTGGATTCTGGATTTCTGCGGAATCGCGCCCGTCATAAAAACGATCTGGACGAGCTCGATGGTGCTCGTGACGAGCGGCTACGGAATGCTGCTGATGGCGGCGTTTTTCGGCGTGATGGACTGGGCGGGCGTCAGGCGCGGGAGCGGCTGGCTGAAGATCATCGGCATGAACTCCGTGCTCGCGTACATGCTCTCGCCGGAAGTCGGGCTGGTGAGCTTCGACGGCGTTTCCCGGCCGCTGCTGCGCGGGCTCGCGCAGTTCACGGAGCCGGCGGCGTTTCACGCGCTCGTCGCCTGCGGGAACGCGCTCGTGCTCTTTCTGATTCTCTGGCTCTGCGCGCGCGCGAAAGTGTTTCTGAAGGCGTGAGGGCGGCGGCGCGGGAGCGGCGGCGCCGCTGTGTAATGTGTAAGGTGTAATGTGTAAAGTGTAAGGTTTATTTTCTCTAAGCCCTCACCTCTCATCCATCATCCATTTTCCGCCCCTTCTTTCTCCGTTGCGGAACGGCGGCGTTTCGGTTAGCGTTGCGGACAATCTATGAAATCCCTGAAAAAATTGCTCCTCACCCTTTCGCTCCTCGCGGCGGCGCTCCCGCTGCTGAACGCGGAAGTCGTTTATCCCTCCGAAAAGCAGCCCGACGTCGCCGTCGCGAGCGCGTCGAAGCTCGGCAACAAGGTCGTCGAAGCCCAGTTCGCGCCGAACAAAGGTTTCGCGGTCAAGATCAACGGCAAGAAAGTCGCCTCCGCGGACGAACTCTTTGAAATCACGCTCGGGAACGGCGAAAGCCTCCCCGCGTCCAAGATGAGCTGCGGCGGCATCAAGAAGGTCGCGCTCAAGGGCGACCCGAAGGCGCTGAAGCTTTCCGAGCGGCTGCCCGGACAGGCTCTCGAAGGCAAGTTCACGAAAGGCGACCTCGTCGTCGAATGGCGTGCGGTGCTGCGCGACGGTTCGCACTACATCCGCCAGGAACTCAAGATTTCCGCGAAAAAGGACACGCCGATGACGGCGATCGTCCCCCTCGCGCTTACGATGAAGGGCGCGAAGGTGCTCGGCAACACGCGCGGCTCTCCCGTCGTGACGGAGACCGCCTTCGCCGCGCTCGAAACCCCGATGGGCAAGAACGAAGTCTCCGGCGACAGGATGACGGGAACGTGGTCGCGCAAGACGACGCTGAAGAAAGGCGACGTGTGGGAAGTCTCCGCCGTCGTCGGCTCGCTCGTCCCCGGACAGGAGCGCCGCTCGTTCCTCGCCTACAACGAACGCGAGCGCGTGATGCCGTGGCGCCCCTTCGTGCACTATAATTCCTGGTACGAACTCAACATCGACCGCAACAACGTCATCGACAAGCGAATGAAGGAGGCGGACTGCCTCGCGGTCGTCGCCGCCTGGGAAAAGAATCTTTTCAAGAAACACAAAGTCGGAATCGAGGCTTTCGTGTGGGACGACGGCTGGGACGACTTCAATTCGCTGTGGGGATTCTACAAGCCGGCGTTCCCGGACGGCTTCAAGAAAATCGACGCCGCCGCGCGCAAGCAGGGCGCGGGAACGGGCGCGTGGCTCGGTCCCGTCGGCGGCTACGGCTCGTCCAAAGCGCAGCGTCTGGGCTTCTGGAACAAGAATCACCCGAACAATCAGATCGGGAACTTCCAGCTTTCCAACAAGGAATACTTCGACGCGTTCGTCGGCCGCTGCTCGCAGATGATCGACGACTACGACATGCGCTACTTCAAGTTCGACGGCATCAGCGCCATCCCCGTCGCCTACGGTCCCGCCAACGAGGAGGACGCCGAGGGCATCATCAGCGTCGAACGCGCGCTGCGCAAAAAACGCGGAGACCTCTTCATCAACACGACCGTCGGCACCTGGGCGTCGCCGTTCTGGTTCCACATCGCCGATTCCATATGGCGCCAGGCCGGAGACCACGGACAGCAGGGCTCCGTCGGAGACTCCCGCGAAAAGTGGATCACCTACCGCGACGACTGGGTGCACAAAATTTTCGTCACCGGCTCTCCGCTGTGCCCGATCAATTCGCTGATGACGCACGGCCTCATGGTCACGAAGTTCGGCCCGCCGCGCTCCATGCCGCGCAACAAGGAGGGCAAAGACGGCATCCTCAAGGAAATGCGCTGCGCCTTCGCCTGCGGAAGCGCGCTGCAGGAACTTTACGTGGACAACGACCTGATGACCGAGCTCGACCTCTGGGGCGATCTCGCCGAGTGCATCAAGTGGTACCGCGGAAACGCCGACGTGTTCGACGACGTGCACTGGGTCGGCGGCGATCCGTGGGATGAAAAGGCGAACGCCGGAAGCGTTTACGGCTGGGCCGCGTGGAACAAGAACAAATCCACGCTCGCGCTCCGCAATTCCTCCAACGAGGAAAAGACGTTCACGACGACGCTGCGCAAGGTGCTCGACGTTCCCGCCTTCGTGCAGGGCTCGATCAAGCTCACGCCCTCGTTCAAGGTCGGCCAGCGCAGCCTTCAGGGCATCACCGGCGCGACGATTCCGCTCGACAAGGAAATCTCGTTCAAGCTGAAGCCCTTCGAGGCCGTCTTCTTCGACGGCAAGCCCGCGAAATAAACTTCCGCGCGAACCGTTTCCGCAAAAAATCCGCTGCCGGGCTTCCTCCCGCGGCGGATTTTTTCGCGCCCGAGGGGACGTCGTTTTTCAAAGAAGCGTATTCTTTTTCAGCGTGACGTCGCCGGCGGAAAAGGCGCGGAGGGCGCCCGAGGCGTCGCGGATGAGGATGCTGCCGCGCGCATCGACGCCCTGCGCCGTTCCCGTGATTTCCTCGTTCCCGTAAATCGCCGTGACGGGGCGCCCCGCGAGCAGGTCGAACTGCGGCCAGAGCGCGGCGAGCGCGGAGGCGTGCGTTCCCGCGAGAAAATCCGCGTAGGCGCGTTCGACGGCGGCGAGCGTTTCCGCGCAGACGCGGTTCACGTCGAGCGGTTCGGACGCGCCGAGCGCCGAGCGCATCGACGTCGCGATTCCGCGCACCTCAGGCGGAAGCGTCGCGGGATCGAGATTGACGTTCAGCCCGAGACCGAAGACGACGCCGCGCACGCGCCCCGCGTCCGCGTGCGCCTCGGTGAGCATTCCCGCGAGTTTTTTCCCCGCGCAGAAAACGTCGTTCGGCCATTTCACGAGCGCGGGAACGCCGAATTTTTCGCGCAGCGTCTTCGCGACGGCGACGCCGAGCCAGAGCGTGAAGTTCGCGAGGCGCTCCGGCGGAAGCGCGGGCGGACGGAATCCGCACGAAAGGTAGAGATTGCCGGGCTGCGCGCTCGCCCACTTGCGGCCGATGCGCCCGCGCCCGGCGGTCTGCGTGTTCGCGACGACGGCGAAATCGCCCTCGGGCGTTCCCGCGGCGAGCATTTTCGCGGCGTCGGCGTTCGTGCTTCCGGTTTCCTCGACGACGAAGACGCGGAGGCGCGAGCCCGCCTCGCGCTGCCGCGCGGCGAGCGTTTCGGGAAAGATTTTTTCGGCGGACGAAGACATCGGGGAAAGGAAGGTGAGAGATGAGGGATGAGAGGTGAGGGGAAGCGCTTCGCGCGGTTTAAGGTTTATCGTTCAACGTTTATTGATCTGAATCTTGCACTTTACACCTTAAACTCTAAACGGCGCGAAGCGCTCTCTTCAGATCAGCCCCAGCTCCATTTTTCCTTCTTCGGAAATCATGTCCTGCGTCCACGGCGGCTCGAACACGATTTCGACGCGCGCCTCGTTCACGCCGGGAACGGCGAGCAGACGGTTGCGCGCGTCTTCGGCGATGATCGGGCCCATGCCGCAGCCGGGCGCGGTGAGCGTCATCGCGACCTGCACGCCGTAGCGTTCGTCGCCGAGCGGCGCGGTTTCGAGCTTGTAGATCAGACCGAGATTGACGATGTCCACCGGGATTTCCGGATCGTAAACCTGCTTCAGCGCCTCCCAAAGCGCGTCCTTGTCTGGCTCGCCGACGTGACCGGGGTGTTCCGCCGTGCCGAACGAGCCGAACGCCGTCGTTTCGCCGCCGTCCGTTCCCGCGGCGGATTCGGGCGTTTCGCCGAGCGCGTCGGCGTCTTTGCCGAGAATGCGGAACATGCCGACGTCGCAGACGACGGTGAAGTTGCCGCCGAGACGGTGCGTGACGTTGACCTTCGTTCCCGCGGGCAGCAGCGCCGCGTCGCCCGAAGGCACGACCGTCGCGTCCGTGTCCCGCGTCAGAATCCTGTCATTGGAAGGCGATTGCGTCATCATGATGAAAAAGCGGAATGATAGGATTTTCGGCCCGGAGATTCAAGCACGCGCGCGGCGGCGGTTCGCGCTCAGGCGAGCACGAAGTGGTGCTCGCGTTCGAGCCAGGCTTCGAGGCGGCGCGTGTGGTGCGCGACGTCGCGCGGGTCGCATTCGAGCGCGTCGAGCGGCGTCTTCAGAATCGCGGCGACGCTTTCTCGGTCTTCGAACGCGGAGTTCTCGAACCAGTCCTCCTTGACGGGGTAGCCCGTTTCGCGCGCGAGCGTCCACAGCGCCTTCAGATACGCCGCTTCCGCGTTGGGCTTTTCGCCGAAGGCGCGGAGGGCGTTGGCGCAGAGCGCGAAGACGGCGTCGTTCGCGTCCGGCGGGAACGCGTTCTTCGCAATCACGGACGCGAGCTTGCTGGCGCAGACGAGGGCGGCGTAATTGCCGGAAATTCCGGAATTGCGGCGCACGACGCGGTATTCCTTCGCGAAGCGCGGCGCGTCCTCTGCGCCCGCCTTCGGCTTGTCCAGCAGGATTTCCGCCTCGTCGAACAGGTCGGGCACGCAGGTCGTCTTGTTCTTGCCCGCGATGCGCACGAGACATGTGCGCGCGCCGTGTTCCCGGGTGAGAACGACGACGCGCCAGAATTTTTCGCCGTGAACGGCGCGGTCGAGAATGAAGCCGGAAAACTGTCTCGCCTTTTCCGGCATTTACTTCGCCTTCTTGACGTCCTCGACGGGGATGCTCAGGAAGAACAGCGTCTGCGCGTCGGGAGCGCCTTCGTAGAGGACGCCGATGCGCGTGCCCCTGTCGTCCGTGAAGGCGGTCGAGGAATAGCCGGCGCACTTGCGTTCGTCGTAGAGCAGGCCGGAGCTCCACGTCTTGCCGAAATCCTTGGAATATTTCAGCGTCATGCGGCTGCGGTTGCCGGCGTTCGGGTTCGAGAAGAACCATTCCTTGCCGTTGGAGAGCAGCGCCGCCTGGCAGCCGCCCGGCTGGTTCAGATTGCCCTTCGCGCCGCGGGCGAGATTTTCGTCGATGACCCATTCCGTCGTCGAATCGACTTTTTTCAGAATGCTTCCCGTGCGGCCCCAGCCCTTGTTCGTGCGCGAGTTGAGCGCGATCGCGCCGTTCTTCATCTCGACGCAGGTCGATTCCGAGCCGCCGAAGGGCGAGCCTTTCGTGGACTGCCAGGTCTTGCCGCCGTCCTTGGAATAGACGAGCAGGCCCTGACTTGCGCCTTCGCCCTCCGTCTTGGAATTGTCTCCGTTGCGGATCCACACCTGCGCGGGGAAGACGAGCGTGCCGTCCTTCATGCAGATGCCCGCGCCGGGTCCCTGGAAGAGCGAGCCCCAGTTCTTCGTGTCGGAGTCGCCGAGGCGCTTCACGCTTTCGGTGATGTTGATCGGCTTGCCCCAGGTTTTGCCGTCGTCCGTGGATTTCACGAGAATCATCTGCGAGCAGTCCACGGGAGAGGTCGTTCCCGCGCGGCTCGTCCAGATCGGGTGGCCGCATTTGCCGGCGTTGAGCCCGGCGATCCAGATTTCGCCGTTCGCGTCGTTTACGAGGATGCCCGGGTCGCCGACGCCGTTGCCGTTGCCGAGGGCCTTGTGGGCGATGGCGACCGCCGTCGGCGTCCACGTCCTGCCGCCGTCGGTCGAGCGGCTCACGCCCACGTCGATGTTCGCCGGAAGGTCACCGCCGTGATTGTAGCGGATGTCGTAGGTCGCGATCAGCGTGCCCGTCTTCGGGTTGCGCGCGAGCGCGGGAATGCGGTAGTTCTTCGAGCCGAGATCGCCGGGCTTCGCCACGCAGTAGCCGATGCGCTGTTCCGTCTTCGCGTCCTTGACGCCCTGCACGCGCGAATTGATCGTCAGCCCCGTGACGGCGAGCGCGAGTTTGCCCGTGATGTCCGCTTTTTCCTTCAGGCGGACGCTGACCCAGAGCTCCTCGCCGCCGGAAAGTTTCCGCTTGCCGGAGACGGTGAGCTTCGGGCTTCCCGTGACCTTCGCGGAGCCGAATTTCTCGCCCGCCTTGCCGACGGAGTTGCCGCCGAAATAGACGTCCACGCCCGCGATGTCGCGGGGATTCGTCGTTCCCGTGAGGTCGATCTGCACGCCGCTCAGCGTTTCGCCGTCGGACGTGAGCGCGAGCTTCAGAACCGGGTTGTAGTCCATGCGCGCCATGACGGGCCAGACGTTCGTTTCCGGCTTGGCGTTGACGGCGGCGAGCGCGTCGAACGCTCCCGCGAAGATGAACGCGGCGACGGAGATTTTCGTGAGGAGGGAGGGGATTTTTCGGAGGTTCATAAATCGGATTTTCGTTGGATTTTTACTGCGGCAGACTTTAACGGCGCGCGTGCGAAGATGAAAGCTTAAAGAAGAGAGCTTAAAGGTTAAGGCTTAAAGCTTAAAGAAAGATGGAAATCCTTTCGGCGGAGCCGAACGCAATAAACTTCATAACCTCCATAACCTCATAACTTCGTAATCGTCATGACTCCGTCACCTCATTCCGCCTTCCGCGTTCCGTTCGCATTCGGCGACGACGCGCTGCGTGCGGCGGCGCAGGGCGGAGTCCGGATCGATCTTCGCCTGGCGGCATGCGGCGACGATTTCGAAAAGCAGCTCGCCCGCGCGCTCTTCGGTGAGCGTTCCCGCGAGCGCGTCGATTTTGGTGCGGTCCGCGGCGTCGCCGGGATTCAGATTTTTCTTTTCGACGACCTTCCAGGTGTCGCGCGCGCGGAGCAGATTGTTCAGCGTCGCGGGCAGGTCCTTGAAAAGCGCGGAGCCCGGGCGCCGCGTCGCGTTGCTTTTTTCGCCCGCCTTGATTTCGTCCCATTTTTTGAGCACGGCGTCGGAGTCGCCGAGCCGCATTTCGCCGAAGACGTGCGGGTGGCGGCGGATCATTTTTTCGTTCACTTCGCGGGCGACGTCCTCGAAGGTGAAGTCGCCGTTCTCCCGCGCGATCTGCGCGTGCATGACGACCTGAAGCAGCAGGTCGCCGAGCTCTTCGCGCATGTGCGCCTTTTCGTCGAAATCGACGGTTTCGATGAATTCGGCGGCCTCTTCGACGAGGCATTCGCAGAGCGAGCGGTGGGTCTGTTCGCGATCCCACGGACAGCCGTCCGGCGCGCGCAGGCGGGCGATGGTTTCGAGCAAATTTTCGATGGAGGACATGACCGCCGAGCTTACGCGCTCCCGCGGGAACGTGCAAACGCAAAGGAAGGTTTCTCCGCCGCCGCGGGGGCGGAAAGTCCGCTCCGGATTCGCGTCGTGCGCGGGCGTTCTTGCGTTGCCTCGGCGGGGAAAACGCGTTGAAATGCGCCTCACATCCTGCATAATTCTCAAACGTCATGTTCGAAAAAATCCAATTCATCGACAACTCCGACGGGATCGCGGAAGTTCCCGGCTTTTCCGTCGCGGGAACGGCCTGCGACATCCGCAACAAGTGCGACGCCAAGCGCCTCGACCTCGCGCTGATCTTTTCCCAAAGTCCCTGCACGGCGGCGGGAACGTTCACGACGAACGACGTGAAGGCCGCGCCCGTGTACACGTCTCAGGCGCATCTGCGCGCGCACGCGGCGGGCGGCGCGCCGATGTTCGGCATCATCGCCAACAGCGGGAACGCGAACGCGTGCACGGGCGAGCGCGGCATGCGCGACGCGCGGCGCATGTGCGAATTCGTCGCCGAAATGCTCGCGCGCAAGCCGGAGGAATTCTTCGTGTGCTCGACGGGACGCATCGGCGTGAATCTGCCGATGGAAAAGATCGAGAACGGCATCCGCGAGGCCGTCCGCCGCCTGAAGCCCGACCGCGAGGAATCCGTGCGCGCGGCGGACGCGATTCTGACGTCGGACACGCGCCGCAAGACCTGCACGGCGAAGTTTTCCGTGGGCGGCGCGCTCGGCGTCGGCGGCAGGGCGGTCACGATTTCCGGCATGGCGAAGGGCGCGGGCATGATCGAGCCGAACATGGCGACGATGTTCGGGCTCATCGCGACGGACGCGAAAATCTCGCAGGAGCTCCTGCAGAAATGCCTCTGGCACGCGGTCGGGCAGTCGTTCAACTGCGTTTCCGTGGACGGCGACATGTCCACGAACGACACCGTGCTCGTGCTCGCCAACGGCGCTTCCGGCGTGGAGATTTCGGAGGAGAATCCGGAGGCGCTCGCGCTTTTCCGCGAGGCGCTCGAAAAAGTCTGCTTCGCGCTGGCGAAGAAGATCGTCGGCGACGGCGAGAAGATTTCCCGCGTCGTCACGCTGCACGTCTACGGCGCGCGCACGGACGCGGACGCGAACAAAATCGCGCGCTCGATCGGCAATTCGCTGCTCGTGAAGGCGTCGTGGTGCGGCGGCGATCCGAACTGGGGGCGCCTTCTCTGCTCGGCGGGCTACGCCAAGTGCGGCATCGACCAGACGAAGATCGACCTTTACTACGACGACGTTCCCGTCTTCCTCAAGGGCGAGCTGCAGGCCGGGAACGAGACGCTCTGGCGCGAAGTCGTCCATAAGAAGGAATTTTCGATTCACATGCATCTCAACCTCGGCACGCACGACTACCGCCTGATTTCGACGGACCTCACGGAGGCCTACGTCGATTTCAACAAGGGCGAGTGAGACGCCGCGGGAACGGAACGCTGAAACGCGGGAGGAGAAGACATGATCGCGCATCTCATAGAGGCTCTGCGGGAAGTTTTTCTTGAGTGGGGCATGGACGCGGAAACGGGGGCGGTCGCGTCCACGGCGGCGGCGGTTCTCATCGTCATCGGGATTTACGCCGGCTGCCTGTGGGGCATCGCCTTCGTCGTGCGCAGGACGCTGACTCTGGCGCTGCTCACGATTTCGCGCAGGACGAAAAACGACTGGGACGACACGCTTTGCCTGAACAAGTTTCCGCAGCGCCTTTCGCATCTGATCATCGCGATTCTGTGCGTCCGCGCCGTGCCGTTCTTCTTCGCCGGCGAGCCGACGACGGAAAAAGTGCTCGCGACCGTCGCGGGGATTTACTTCGCGGGCGCGTGCGCCGGGCTCGCGTTTTCATTGCTGAACACGGCGATCGACGTCGGCGAAAACTCGCCGAAGACAGGCGGTCTGCCGATCAAGGGATTTTTCCAGGCGCTGAAGCTGCTGATCGGCATCGGCGTGGGCATCTGGATGCTTTCGATCATTTCCGACCGCTCGCCGATGTACTTCCTTTCCGGGCTGGGCGCGATCATGGCGGTGCTGCTGATCGTCTTCCGCGACACGCTGCTGGGGCTGACGGCGGGCTTCGTCATCGGCGCGAACGACCTGGCGCGCAAGGGCGACTGGATTGAGATCCCGAGCCTGAACGTGGACGGCGACGTGGTGGACGTCTCGCTCACGACCGTGAAGGTGCGCAACTGGGACAAGACGATTTCGAGCGTTCCCGCCTACACGCTGATTTCGACCTCGTTCAAGAACTGGCGCGGCATGGAGGACGCGAAAGGGCGCCGCATCAAGCGCGCCATCAACATCGACATGGAGACCATCCGCTTCGCGAAGCCGGAAGATCTGGAGCGCTGGCGCAAGATCGAACTGCTCGCGCCGTATCTCGAACGCAAGATTCCCGAAGTCGAAAGCGAGAACGCGAAGCGCGGCGAGTCGGTGCGCGCTTCCGCCGCGAACGCGCGCCGGCTGACGAACGTCGGCACTTTCCGCGCTTACTGCGTCGCCTATCTGAAGGCGCACGCGAACCTCTGGCACGGCGACGAAACGGACGAGTACGGGAAGTCGCGCGGGCTCACGCTGATCGTGCGCCAGCTCGATCCCGGCGCGACGGGGCTGCCGCTCGAAATCTACGTCTTCACGAAGAAGACGGGCTGGGTCGATTACGAGAACATTCAGAGCGACGTCTTCGATCACCTGCTTTCGGTCATGCCGGAGTTCGGTCTGCGCCCGTTCCAGGAACCGAGCGGCAGAAATTTCGAGACCTTCGCCGCCGCGCTTTCCGCCCGGGCGGACGCCCGCGGGAACGCGGAATAAAATTGCGCGGAAACGCCGTTTCGGGCATAAAATGAAGTACATGGAAAGCTCCGAAGCCAAAGCCCCCGAAGACAAAGACCGCCTCCCGCGCAAAGTCTGCGCGTTCGCGGCGTTCTTCGTTTTCGCCGTTCCCGCGTTCGCGCTCGCCGTCGGCCGCGCGGCGCACGGCACGCTCGTCGAGCTGGCGGCGCGCGCGGAGCAGGGCGGCGTCCGCGACGCCTTCGCGAACGCGCTGCTCGACGCGCACGCCTTTTTCGCGTGGGGCTTCTTCGCGCTCGCGCTCCTGCTTTCCGTGTGGACGTTCGCGCTCGCGCGCCGCAACGCCGCCGCGGGAACGCTCCTCGGCGGCGGCAGAATCGTCACCGCGTTCGCGGCGAGCGCTTCCGTCTCCGTGTTTTACCTCGGCGTGCTGCTCGTCGTCGTCTGTCGTCTGCTCACGCCGTTTCTGCTGCGCTGACGCGGGCGCGCCGTTCCCTTCACCTTCAAGAACCCACGAAAGAATTTATGAAAAACGTTTCGACAAAACCCTTCGGGAGCGCCGACGGCGTCTCCGCTTCGCTTTACACGCTGACGAACGCGGCGGGCTTTTCCGCCTCGTTCACGGACTACGGCGCGACCTGGGTCGCGTGGCTGACGCCCGACCGCGCGGGAACGTTCGCCGACGTGCTGCTCGGCTTCGATTCCGCGGAAAAATACGCCGCGCAGAAGGCCTACGCGGGCGCGGTCTGCGGACGCGTCGCCAACCGCATCGCGGGCGGCAAGTTCTCCCTCGACGGCAAGGAATACCAGCTCGCCGTCAACAACGGGCCGAACCACCTGCACGGCGGCGCGCGCGGCTGGAACGCCTACGTCTGGACCGCGGAAGTCTGCGGGAGCGACGACGAGCCCGCCGTGAAGTTCTCCCGCGTCTCGCCCGACGGCGAGGAAGGCTACCCGGGAACGGTGAAGGTCTCCGTCACCTACACGCTCTGCGCGGACGGCGCGGTCAAAATCGACTACGCGGCGGAAAGCGACGCGGCGACGCCGATCAACCTCACGAACCACGCGTATTTCAATCTCGCGGGACACGCTTCGGGAACGGTGCTCGGGCAGTGGCTGCAGCTCTACGCGGACAAGTTCCTGCCGACGGACGAGACCGCGATTCCGACCGGCGAAGTCTGGCACGTCAACGGTCTGCGCCCGTTCAGCTTCCGCGTCTTCCACCGGATCGGCGAGCGCATCGACGGCAAGAACGCGCGCCAGCTCGCGCTCGCGAAGGGCTACGACCACTGCTACGTCGTCAACGGCCACGCGGGAACGCTGCGCCCGGCGGCGACGCTCGTCTGCGAGGAGAACGGCCGCGTGCTGACGGTCTCGACGACCGAGCCCGCGATGCAGGTCTACAGCGGCAACTGGCTCGGCGACGCCGTCGGCGGCGTTCCCGGCAAGGACGGCGCGGCCTACGCCGACTACGCGGGCCTCGCGCTCGAAACGCAGCACGTGCCCGACGCGGTCAATCAGGGACAGTTCCGCGCGAATGTTCTCGTTCCCGGCCGGCCCTACGCGAGCACGACGGTCTATCGCCCCAGCGTCCAGGAATGACGCCGGAGCGCCCCTTTCATAAAATCACTCAAACCTCATTATTACCATGAAGACGCTCATCAAGAATGCTCACATCATCTCGCCCGGAATCGACGTGGAGGGCGGGGCCGTGCTCGTCGAGGACGGCAAGTTCACTCAGGTTTACGGCGCGGCCGACGCGCTGCCCGCCGCCGACGAGACGATCGACGCCGCCGGACAGATGCTCATGCCGGGCTTCATCGACGTGCACTCCCACGGCGCCGGCGGTGCGGACGCCTGCGACGGCACCGTCGAGGCGCTCAACACCATCGCCGACTGCAAGATCAAGGAAGGCGTCACGAGCTGGCTCGCGACGACGCTGACGCTCGGCTACGAGACGCTCGAAAAGGTGCAGCTCGCCGTCGCCGCCTACAACAAGGCTCCGCGATCGATTAAGATTCCGGGAACGCACCTCGAAGGCCCCTACGTCTGCGAAAAGCAGCTCGGCGCGCAGAATCCCGCGTTCCGCCGCGATCCCGATTTCGAAGAGCTCAAAAAGCTCCACGACATTTCGCCGGTGCTCATCATCACGCTCGCGCCGGAGCTCCCGGGCGCGTGCGACTTCATCGCGAAGGCGACCGCGCTCGGCGTGCGCTGCTCCGCGGGACACAGCCTCGCGACCTACGCGGAATTCCTCGCCGCGAAGCGCGCCGGCCTCGCGCACCTCACGCACTTCTGCAACCAGATGTCGCCGCTGCACCACCGCAACATCGGGCTCGTCGGCGCGGGTCTCCTGGACACGACGGTCAAGGTCGAGGCGATCTGCGACACCGTGCACCTGTGCCCGGACATGCTCAAGCTCGCGTTCGCGAAAATCGGCTGCGAGCGCCTGATGATGATCACGGACTCGCTCGCGTGCTCGGGGCTGCCGGACGGCCCGTCGCAGCTCGGCGGCCTGCCGATCATGGTCAAGAACGGCGAGGCGCGCCTCATGTCGGGCAACCTCGCGGGCTCGACGCTGAACTACTCGCTCGGTATCCGCAACATCCAGAAGATCACGGGGCTGCCGCTCAGCGAAATCGTCAAGACGACTTCGTGGAATCAGGCGCAGTCGCTCGGCCTCGCGGACCGCGGCAAGATCGCTCCGGGCTTCGCGGCGGACTTCGTCCTGCTCGGCGACGACTTCCTCGTCACGAAGACGTTCGTGGACGGCGTCTGCAAGTTCACGCGCTGATCCGCGCTCGCGTCGCGCAAAACACGGGAACGTCGGCTTCGGTCGGCGTTCCCGTTTTTTGTCCCGGAAAAACTCGCGTGACAGTCGCTTGGCGAAATCCGCTTAAATTCGTCCGATTCGTGGTAAAAAAATTGCGGATGAAATTTCGAAAGACAGACACAGGGACGCTGCCCGCAGGAAAGGCGCTTCCCCGGGAGGGGAGCGCGCGGGTCAGCCTTCGCCGCGCTTGGCGGAGGTTCTGTGCAGGTAGTACTGCGCGAAGATCTGAATCGCGAACGAGAGCGAAAGCAGAATCAGCCCGAGCGCGAAAAGCACGCTCTGCTGCAGCCCCTGCGCTTCCGCGAAGTTGTTGGCGAGCGTCGCCGCGATCGTCGTTCCCGCGTCGAAGACGCCGTTCGGGATTTCCATCAGGTTGCCGATGACGAAGAGCACCGCCATCGTTTCGCCGAGCGCGCGCCCGAGCCCCACGAACACGCCGCCGAGCAGCCCGCGTATCCCGTATTTCATCACGATGTCCTTCGCCGTTTCCCAGCGCGTGCAGCCGACGCCGAACGCGGATTCGCGCAGCATCGGCGGCGTCATCTTGAAGACGTCGCGCATGATCGCGCAGATGTAGGGCAGAATCATCAGCGCGAGAATCAGCCCCGCCGTCAGAAAGCCGTAGCCGCTCGAATCCGTGCCGAGGAAGCGCCCGATGACGGGAATTCCGCCCGCGCCGAGCGTCTCCGTGAAGAAGGGCTTGACGTGGTTCTGCATCAGCGGCACGAGCACGAAGAAGCCCCACATGCCGTAGATGACGCTCGGAATCGCCGCGAGCAGGTCGATCGCCTGCCCGAGCACCCTGCCGACCGCGGGATGCGCCTCAGTCAGGTAAAGCGCGGAGACGAACGAGAGCGGCAGCGCGACGACGAGCGCGATCGCCGTCGTGAGCAGCGTTCCCGCGAGCGAGGGCAGGGCGCCGTAGCGGTCCGCCACGGGGTCCCACTCGCTCGACCAGAGAAAGCCGAAGCCGAATTCCCGCCACGCGTCCGCCGAGCTCGCGGAGAGCTGAAAGAAGAACGCGACCGCGAGCACGCCCATGAGCCCCGCGCACGCGAGCGTTCCCGCCTTGAAGAAATCATCCGTCTTGATCATGTCCGGACCATTCTACGCGCGCGCGTTCGGTCCGTGTTCGGAAATCGTTAGAATTGCGTTAGGAAATCCGCCCGCGGCGTCGCGCGTTTTCTCCGCTTGCGGCTCCGAAAAAATTGCGCGAAGATACGCCCCGTTTATGGCACAGACGATCGAAGAAGCTCTCGAAAAAATCCGCCTCCGCGATCCGCGTTTCGCGAACGAGGCGTACCTTTTCGTGTCCGACGCGCTCGGCGAGACCGTGCGGCGGCTCGGGCGCAGGAAGGCGCCGGCGGAAAAGCGCCACGTCTCCGGGCGCGAGCTCGCCGAGGGCGTCGCGGACGTCGCGCTCGAGCGCTTCGGACCGATGACGTATCAGGTCTTCCGCGCGTGGGGGCTCGCGAAGACGCGCGACATCGGCGAAATCGTCTATTCGCTCATCGACGAAAAGATTCTCGCGAAGTCCGAGACGGATTCCATCGAGGACTTCGACGACGTGTACGATTTCCGCGCGCGCCTGCTCGCGCCGTGGGAAGCGCGGTAGAAAGGGCGTTCCCGTGCCGGATTTCTTCGAAGACGCGGATTCCGCCGCCGCCGTTCCCGCGCGTTCCCGCGAGGAGCCGCTGACGGTCTCCGAGCTCACGGCGCACATCCGCGCGCGTCTCGAAACCGAGTTCGCGGACGTGCGTCTGCGCGGCGAGGTCTCCGGCCTGCGCGTGCAGAGCAGCGGGCACGCGTATTTCACGCTGAAGGACGCGGGCGCGCAGATTTCCGCCGTCGTCTGGCGCACGACGCTCGCGCGCTCGAAGACGCGCCTGCGCGACGGCATGCAGCTCGTCGCGCACGGGAAGATTTCCGTCTGGCCGCCGCGCGGGAACTACCAGCTCGTCGTCACTTCGTTCAGCGAAGAGGGCGAGGGCAGGCTGCTCGCGGAATACGAGGCGCTGCGCCGCCGGCTCGAGGCGGAGGGGCTTTTCGACAAGGCGCGGAAGCGCGAAATCCCGAGGCTCGCGCGCGCGGTCGCCTTCGTGACGTCGCCGACGGGCGCGGCGATCCGCGACTTCATCAGCATCATGCGCCGCCGCGACTGGGCGGGAACGCTCTACGTCGTGCCCGCGAAGGTGCAGGGCGCGGGCGCGGCGGAGGAGATCGTGCGCGGCATTCGGCTCGCGGAAAAAATCCGCGGGCTGGACGTGATCGTCGTCGGGCGCGGCGGCGGCTCCATCGAGGATTTGTGGTGCTTCAACGAAGAGATCGTCGCGCGCGCCGTGCGCGCTTCGCGCGTTCCCGTGATTTCCGCCGTCGGGCACGAGATCGACTTCACGCTGTCGGACTTCGCGGCGGATCTGCGCGCGGAAACCCCTTCCGCCGCGGCGGAACACATTTCGAGCGGCCGGCTCGACGCCGTCGAGCGCGCGCGCGACGCGGCGGAACGCCTCGAAGGCGTCGCCTCCGCCGCGCTCGAAGATTTTTCCCAGCGTCTGGACATGCTGGAAATGCGCCTCGAACGCCGCTCGCCGCACGCGTATCTCGCGCTCATGCGGGAACGCGCGGACGCGCTCGGACGGCGTTTCGCCTCCGCCGCGGACGCCGCCGCGTCGGGACTGCGCGACCGTCTCGAAAAGGCGCGCTTCCGTCTGGAACGCAATTTCCCGGGTGCGCGCGTCGAGCTCGCGAAGGTGCGGCTGGGGCAGCTCGCGGCGCGGCTTTCGGCGTCGGGGCTGGACGCGACGCTGAAGCGCGGCTTCGCCGTGGCGCGCGACGCGGCGACGGGCGAGTATCTCGATTCCGCGCGCGCGATTTCGCTCGGGCGCGAAGTCGTGCTGCGTTTCGGCGACGGCGAAACCCGCGTCGAAGGCCGCGACCTGCAGTGAGCCGGCTGCTGCGGTGACGGCTCATGAAGTCATGGTGGTCCGAAGCGTTCGCGGATTTCGAGTTTGACAGTGCTGTCATACACGCCTTTTTTGAATTTATGAACAAGAAGACGAAGACCGATTCGCAGATTCTTTTCGCGGCGAGAAGGTGTTCATCGCGAAAAATTTTTCTGGGGAGGAACTTCTTTGTGGAAAATTTGCAATGTGGATATGATGAAAAATGAGAAAGAAATAGGATGGACAAATTAGTATATTTATTTGAACTTGACTCAGTGCGGAATTCGCTTGAGGAAATCGAGATTGGACTGCAGGCGATTTTTGAGGAGATTGTCAGAAATGGAAACTCTGTCGTGCTCTCGTTCAATCAACTCGTGGATTCCCATGCGTTCATTGCTGCAGTCAAGGACAAGAGAGCGTATCCGCATATTTTAGAGTTGTTCAGAATCGGAGCGTTAAGGGTCTCTCACTATGACGAGATCAGAACTCCCTCGCAATATTTGCAGGATGCGGTTGAAAAGTGTAAGATGGAAGATGCAGACACTTTTATTTTTTCCGCAATTCCGCTTATGTCATCGCAAAAAGATCTGCTTGAAAAAATTCTTGTTGCTCTTCGTTACAGTGACCCCGCAATCCTTACTGAGATGTTAGAGGAAAAACAACGGCAGCTTAAAGAAATTTCTGAGTGCGCGAGTGAAGCTCTTTGTAAAGAAATTGATGCGCTTGATTTTCTGGATCGATATGTGCGAATGATTTTGTTTTTAAGCACAGAGAGTTTGTCGGCCAATAAGTCGCTTAAGACAAAGAAAAAGTCATTTGTTGAGTATATGGATGACGTGATTACTCATTATTCCCAAAGCGGAGATGAGATCATAGGGAAAGCTGTGAAGCTATTAAAAGCTGTCCGATTTGAAATTTTTGCTCAAAAGGAAGGCAGCATGATAATCAATAATCGTTCCAACTGGATTGTGGAGCTTTATAAGAGAGGAAAGAGCAATTCGGTCTATATGGGTCAGGCTATAATCGACTTGTGCTATAACTACACGGTTGAAGAGAGTATTTATGGGGTTTCTCGCCATTTTGACAAAGGAAATCATGAACAGTTTTTGCTAGATTTTGATCAGCGTCTGAAAAAGTATTGGAAGGATTTTCTGGACGGGGTGCATGTTTTCTACGCAAACGAAAATAATCGTATTTTGCAATATGGTGAAAAGAAGATGCCTCATTGGATAACGGCGGTGCGACTTTATAGGGTGCACACTAAAACGGAGATAAACACCAGTGCTCTATATGAAAGCAATTTTAAATCAGAGAAGAAACGTTGGAAACAGAAGATTTTTAATAATTTCATGAAAACGCTGGGCTTCTCTTCTATCTATATAATTTTATTAGTAATAATTGACGTTGTTATGGATAAAGTTCAGGATGTAGTATTTAATTCTGATGAAATGGGGATACTTCAGTCTTTGGTGACATCCGGAGTATCATCGCTGATGTTCGGTATCATCGGCTCTATTATCTCATTAGTGCCCTGGTTGCCTGATTTTCTTGAAGTATTCAGAAAAATTGCATACTGCGTTTTGGATGTTTTCCGAATCAGGTTCAGCCCATGTTGCAAGGCGTATAAGAATGCGGATTTTTTAGGAGAGGAATCTTGATGAATATTCTTGAAAAAGAACTTAGAGAATACTTTGATCTGATGAAAACTCGCCCAGAGCTGTTTTCTGATAGTGAACTTATTCCAATTGAAAAAGATATTGATAAAATAAGACGATTTTCCGCTCAAACGGGAATAAAGATAGGGGTGCAGTATCGTAGCCGGTATAATATATTAATAACAGATTTAATCACTCCGCCAAACATGAAACCTTATGTCTATGAAAGAGTTGTTCCGAATGTGGAAGGCGGAGTTGTTGCCGTAGTAAAATATAAGGGGAAATTCGTGCTGTTAAAGCAGTTTCGTCATTCATTCAGAAGATTTCAGAATTCTTTTGTGCGTGGATTTGGCGAGGATGGTATTTCTCCTGAAAATAATCTGCTCAAAGAGATATCCGAGGAAATTGGAGGCACGGTCTATCGCTGCATTTTTCTTGGAGAAACTGCCGCGGACAGCGGATTGACAAGTGCAGTTGCATCCGTTTTTCTTTGCGAACTGAAAAATGTCGTACAGAACACAGGTTGCGAAGGCATAGAAGAGGTTATGTTGCTTGAGGAGCAAGAGTTATTGGATTGGATCGGCGACGGTAAAATAAATGATGGCTACACGCTTGCCGCATACGCGCTTTATTGCGCTTATGTCAGGAAAAATGGCGTACAGTTTTGATCCGACATGCGGTTTATAGATCGAGCGAAAGCAGAATGAAAATTTTTCGAGTTTGACAGTTCTGTCAGTCAGTGGTGTCATACGCGCCTTTTTTGAATTTATGGACAAGAAGACGAAGACCGAGGCGCAGATTCTTTCCGCGGCGAAGAAGGTGTTCATCGCGAAGGGGCTGGAGGCGACTTCGATGAGCGACATCGCCGGGGAGGCGGGCATTTCGCGCCCGTCGCTGCACTATTATTTCCGCACGAAGGAGAATCTCTTTCTGGCGATCTTCAAGGACATCATCGAGGAGTTCATGCCGCAGCTGGGCGAGATCATCCGCGGGAGCGAGACTCCGGAGGCGAAGGTGCGGCTCTTCGTGAACAAGTACGTCGATCTGCTCGCCGGGATGCCGATGGTGCCTCACTTCGTCATCAATCAGATTTACCGCGACCCGGAGGGCATGGCGGAGCTTTTTCTTTCGGTGGAGAGCCGCCACGGGAACATCGCCTACGCGGTGAAGCTCATCGACGAGTTCGCGAAGAAGCAGAAACTGAAAAATTTCGACGCGCAGTCGTTCTGTCTGTCGCTTTACGGGCAATGCATTTTTCCGTTTCTGGTTTCTCCGATTCTGAAGGCCGCGCTCCTGGACCGCGATCCGGAGCGCTACCGCGACGTGCTCGAACAGCACAAGAAGACCGTGATCCGCAACGCGATGCTGTCGCTGAAGATCAAGGTGAAGGAATGACGCGGGAACGCGTCTCACGCAATTTTCGGTTCTTATGGAAGAAAAAATTTACAATGTGGGGCTGGACGTCGGTTCGACGACGCTGAAACTCGTGTTCGCCGACGGGAACGGCGACGTCGTTCATTCCGAGTATCGGCGGCACCACGCGGACATTTTCGGAGCGCTCGAGGCCGGTTTCGGAAACGCGCTCGCCAAGCTCGGCGACGGCGCGGTGAATCTCGTCGTCACGGGCTCGGCGGGCATGGGTGTCGCCGAGCGCGGAAACTTCCCGTTCGTGCAGGAAGTCGTCGCGGCGGCGGAGGTCATCCGCGTGAAATATCCGGACACCAGGACGTTCGTGGACATCGGCGGGGAGGACGCGAAGATGATTTTCTTCGAGGAGGGGAAGTCGCCCGACATCCGCATGAACGGAAGCTGTGCGGGCGGCACGGGCGCGTTCATCGACCAGATGGCGACGCTGCTCGGGCGCGACGTCTCGGAGCTGTCGGCGCTCGCGCTCGCGGCGAAGACGGTGCACCCGATCGCGTCGCGCTGCGGCGTGTTCTCCAAGACGGACATTCAGAACCTGCTCGCGCGCGGCGTCTCGCGCGAGGACATCGCGGCGTCGATCTTTCACGCGGTCGCGCTGCAGTGCATCGGCAATCTCGCGCGCGGGTTCGACGTGCTGCCGAAGGCGTTTTTCTGCGGCGGGCCGTTCGCGTTCATTCCCGCGCTGCGCAAGGCGTTCGTCGAGGAGCTGAACCTGCGCGAGGAGGACTGCGTCGTCTGCGAAAACGCGGCGATCGTTCCCGCGTGGGGCTGCGCGCTGACGGCGCTCGCGAACGCGGTGCGGCTCGCGGGCGAAAAGGACGCGGCGGCGGCGTTCCCGCGGCTTTCGGAAATGCCGGCGCTCGTCGCGGCGCAGAAGAACGCCGTCGGACGCGCGCCGCGCGCGGGAGCGCTTCCGCGGCTGTTCCGCGACGAGGCGGATTTCGACGCGTGGTTCGCCGGGAAGCAGGGCGGCGCGATTCCGGAAATCCCGCTCGCGGAACATGACGGCTCGCCGTGTTTTCTCGGCATCGACTCGGGCTCGACGACGACGAAGATCGTCGTCACCGACTCGCGGGAACGCGTGCTCTACCGCTTTTACAAGAAATCCCAGGGCGACGCGCTCGGCGCCGTCGAGGAAGGGCTGACCGCGTTTCTCGCGCAGTGCCGCGCGGCGGGAACGCGGATCCGCATCGCGCGCAGCTGCGTCACGGGCTACGGCGAGGATCTCGTGAAGTCCGCGTTCAATCTGGACGAGGGCGTCGTCGAGACGATCGCGCACTATCGCGCGGCGCGCAAGTTCCGTCCGGAGGTCTCGTTCATTCTCGACATCGGCGGGCAGGACATGAAGGCGATCTTCGTGGAGAATCAGGCGATCAACCGGCTCGAAATCAACGAGGCGTGCTCGTCGGGCTGCGGCTCGTTCGTGGAGGCGTTCGCGGCGTCGCTGAAGCACCCCGTGGCGGAGTTCGCGCGCATGGCGTGCTTCTCCGAGGCGCCCTGCGACCTGGGCACGCGCTGCACGGTGTTCATGAACTCGAAGGTGAAGCAGTGCCTGCGCGAGGGCGCGGGCGTTCCCGACATCGCGGCGGGGCTGAGCTTCTCCATCATCAAGAACTGCCTGCACAAGGTGCTGAAGATCCGCGACATCACCGAGCTCGGCGACAACATCGTCGTGCAGGGCGGCACGTTCCGCAATCTTTCGGTCGTGCGCGCCTTCGAAGTGCTGACCGGGAAAAACGTCGTCTTCACGAACATGCCCGAGCTGATGGGTGCCTACGGCTGCGCGCTCGTCGCCGCGGAGAATTTCGCGAAGTCCGCCGCGGGAGAGGAGGGCGCCGCGGGAACGCCGCTCGAACGCCTTGCGCAACGCAACGCCTACAAGGAAAAGCAGCTCACGTGCCCGGGCTGCACGAACCGCTGCCAGGTGCGCGAGTTCCTCTTCGACAACGGGAACACGTATTATTCCGGGAACAAGTGCGAAAAGATCTTCACGAACAAGGGCGGCGATTTCCGCAAGGGCGAGAACATGTACACGTTCAAGTATTCGCGTATCTTCCGCCGCTACGCCGTTCCCGCGGAGCGCTCCGCGTCTTCTGAAAAAACCGTTCCCGCGGGAACGCCGAAGCGCCGCATCGGCATGCCGCGCGCGCTCAACGCCTTCGAGAATTTCCCGTTCTGGAACGCCCTGCTGACCGAGTGCGGATTCGACGTCGTGCTCTCGGCGACTTCGACGATGCCGCTCTACGAAAAGGGGCTGCACTCCGTGATGTCCGACAACATCTGCTTCCCCGCGAAGCTGACGCACGGGCACGTGCTCGACCTCGTGAACCGCAAGGTCGAGCGCATCTTCATGCCCTACGTCGTGCGGGAACGCATGGAGGACAAGGAGGCGAACGGCAGCTTCAACTGCCCGATCGTCTCGAGCTATTCGCAGGTCATCGCCTCCGCGATGGAGACGCGCGAAAAATACGGCGTGCCGCTGGACGCGCCTGTCGTCACGTTCTCCGACGAAAAGCTGCTCCGCCGCGCGTGCTACAAATATCTTCACGGGCTCGGCGTGCCGAAGCAGGTCTTCGAGCCGGCTTTCTCCGTCGCGCTCAACACGCAGCGCAAATTCACGCACGAACTCTGCGACAAGGCGAAGAGCATTCTCGAAAACGCGCGGAAAAACGGCCGCATGACGCTGCTGCTCGCCGGACGCCCGTACCATACGGATCCGCTCGTGCAGCACAAGATTTCCGACATGGCGGCGGACTTCGGCGCGGACGTCATCACCGAGGACGTCGTGCGCTTCTCCGACGACGACGCGCTCGACGGCATCAACGGCGTGCTGCAGTGGACCTACGTCACGCGCATCCTCAAGGCGGCGCGCTTCGTCGCCGAGGCGGACGAGTCCGTGCACTACGTGCAGATGACGTCGTTCGGCTGCGGACCCGACGCGTTCATCATCGACGAGGTCTCGGACATTCTCCGCCGGGGCGGGAAGAACATCACGATTCTGAAGATCGACGACGTGAACAACATCGGCTCGCTCAAGCTGCGGCTGCGTTCGCTGATCGAAAGCCTCAAGTTCAAGAGCGGGCTCGCGGGAACGCGCGCGCGCCGGACGCCGCCGAAGCACACCGCGGTCTTCCGCGACGAGGACCGCCGCCGCACGATCCTCTACCCGTTCATTTCCGGCTACCTTTCTCCGATCATCAAGCCCGCGCTCGAATCCTGCGGCTACAAGGCGGTCATGCTCCCGCCGAGCGACGAGCAGACCGTCGAATACGGCCTGAAGCATTCCAACAACGAAATCTGCTATCCGGCGACGCTGTGCGTGGGCGACCTCGTCAAGGCGCTCGATTCCGGAAAATACGACCGCAACGAAGTCGCCGTCGGCATTTCGCAGACGGGCGGGCAGTGCCGCGCGACGAACTACCTCACGCTCATCAAAAAGGCGCTCGCGAACGCGGGCTACGGCGACGTTCCCGTCGTCGCGCTCGGCGTCGGCACCTCGCCGATCAACGACCAGCCGGGCATGCGCTTTTCGCTGTCGAAGATCGCCAAGCGCGCCGTCTCCGCGATCGTCTTCGGCGACTGCATCTCGCAGATGTACTACTCGACCGTCGTGCGCGAACAGGTCGCGGGAACGGCGGCGAAGCTGCGCGACAGCTACATGGCGGCGCTCATTCCCTGCGTGCGCTGGAACCGCGTGAGCGAGATGTTCCGCCTGCTGCGCCGCGCGGCGGAGGAGTTCGACGCCGTGCCCGTGCGCGCGGAACGCGTTCCCGCGATCGGCATCGTCGGCGAGATCTTCGTCAAATACAATTCGTTCTCGCACAAGAACGTCGTGTCGTGGCTCGTCGAAAACGGCGTCGAGCCGATCATTCCGAACGTTACGGATTTCATGATTCAGGACATCGTGAACAACAAGATCAACGTGAAGCTCAACCTCGCGCACCGCTCGCTGCGCACGTGGGGCTTCACGCTCGCGTTCTCGATGATCGCGCGCTCCGCGATCGCGAAGGCGGACAAGGCGTGCCGCGCGTTCCGCCGCTACCGCCCGTTCGGGGACATCGAGGAAAAGGCGAAGAAGGGCGGCGCGATCGTGAACCTCGCGGCGCAGTTCGGCGAAGGCTGGCTCATTCCCGCGGAGTTCGCGAGCTTCGCCGAGCACGGCGTGAACAACGCCGTCTCGCTGCAGCCTTTCGGCTGCATCGCGAACCACATCGTGGCGAAGGGCGTCGAAAAGCGCGTGAAGCGCCTTTACCCGAAGATGAATCTGCTCTTCCTCGACTTCGATTCGGGCACGTCCGAGGCGAACGTCCTCAATCGTCTCCACTTCATGATCAAGAACGCCCGCGACGAACTCGCCCGCGCGGAAGCGTAGCCTCCGGGCTTCCTGACGCAGAGAGAGACCGCGAAGGGAATCTTTTTGGAAAGCGACTTTCCGGTCGCTTTCCGAAATCTTTCTCACGCAAATTTTTCTGAATGCGCGGATTCCCTAAAAAAGCCTCATTTCCCGCGCTTTCTTTTGCGCGGCTTGTCCGTGACGGACAGCTGCGGGAGCGTCGGATGGAAAAACTGATGCAGTTCGATTCCGTAGGCGTCGCAGATTTTTTCGATCGTGCACAGACGCACGCTCGGACGCCGCCCCGCTTCGATGTGCTGATACGTCTTGTAGTCCATGCCCGCAAGCTCGGCGAACGCTTCCTGCGTCAGTCCCGAGGCGTTGCGGAGCGCTTTCAACTTCTCTGAAACGGAGAACGGCATCACACCGTCAATTATGCGGTGTTTTCCGTTTTTGAAACACCGTCAGAAACGCGGTTTTTTGGCTTGACCGACACCGTCAAAAAGATAGTGTTCCCTGCAAATCAATTTCAGAAACCAAAAACAACAGGCACGACATGAAAACTAAAAAAATCCTCATTACCTCACTCCTCGCCGCCGCGGCGATGAGCGCGACTGCGTTCGCGGAAATCGATTCCGAATACGGAACGCTCGAATGGACGACTGCTCCGTCGCGCGCCGGTAATTTCTGGAGCGCCGATTACGGACTCACGTTCAACTTCACGAACGAGCTGATCAAGACGCTCGACGCGGACACATCCTACGTCGTCGCGGCGTATTGGGGCAACGGATCTGCGGGGTCGCCCAACGCGAACGCCGTAGTCCTTAACTACAGCGCGAGCTCGGATGCTTGGACCTTGCAGATCGGGCGAGGAACATTGAGCTCTTACACCGGGACGATCGATGGGGACTCTACGTTCAATTTTTCCACATCAAGCATTTTCTCTCAGACGATTACCGCGGACACGACCTATACGCTCAGCGTTACCGGCGCTACAGGTGCGATGACCCCGACGCTCTCCTGGGGAGATGACGGAACGGAAACGCTCAGTTCCTATAACGGAAATATGAACGGGGACGTAACTACGATGAATTCCGCGCTTCTCACGTTGTATTATTCGCAAGACTGCGTTTGGGGCGGCGGCGCGACCGGCAATTGGACGGACGCTTCGTGGACGATCGGGGAGAGCACGAATCAGACGCTCGGGAATCTTTCCAACGTCACGTTCAATTCTTCCGCGGACATGACGGCGACTGACGCCGTGAGTCTGAACGCGATCACGGTCGCCGACGGTTCTACGCTGACGCTCTCCGGCTCGGGAACGGTTTCCTCCGGCTCGCTCGCGACGACGGGCAGCATCGTGATTTCCGATGGTTCCACGCTGGCGGTGACGGAAGTCTCCGGGAATCAGAATGATTGTCGCGATTTCTCCAACGTTTCCGGCGCGGGAACGCTGAGCGTCGCCTTGAATACGGTCAACGGACAGGGCGTCAGTGCGTCCGCGCTGACCGGCGTGCTCTACGTCAGCGGCACGGGGCGCCTGCAGTTGGACCAGACGACGTTGGGAAGCGGCGCGTCCGTCAAATTCGCCGACGGTGCGGATATGGTGCTCAACGCCGCCATGAGCAGCTTTTCTCACGACTTGACGCTTGAGGGAACCTCGGAACTCTATTTTAACAGCAATTCAAGTGCGACAGTCGAGTTTTCCGGCTCGGTTTCGGGCGGAAATCTGGTGATCGCTTCCAACGGGAATGTGAGGACGTTGAACTTGTCGGGCGCGGTCTCTCTCGAAGGGCTCACTGTTTCGGACAAAAAAACCGTCACGTTCACGGGAACCGGAGCGACCGTCGGAACCGTTACTCTCGGCGGCACGGGAACCCTCGGCGGTTCCGCGACGATTACGGATCTGAACTTTGCGGACGCCACGTTCAGCGGATTCTCTTCCGGATCCAACATCGCGTTTACAAATGTCAAGGCCGCGAGCGGGACGAGTTCCGTGTCGACGACGTTGGACATTTCCGGATCGCTCTTCGTCGGCGGGGCTACTCTGAATCTTAATAACGGCGCGAACGTCACAGCCTCGCAGGTGCGAATCGCCGAACAAGGCTCTTCCACGCTCAATATCAATACCGGCGCGACCTTGACCGTGACGGGAAGCAATAACGATCATACGACGTCCGCGAGTCTGCTTTTGTCGCACTGGGGCTACGCTTCGACTCTTGCCTTGCTGGGCGGCAATCTGAATGCCGAAAACGCCGTGATGGCGATGGGCTGGAGCGGACAGGGAACGTTCAGCGCACAAAGCGGGACCGCCCGCCTGAGCGGACTTAATTTCTGGGCGCAGGAGTCTAATTTCAGGGGGCATTTCGTTCTGGGTTCCGCCGACTCCGGGGATGCGGTCGTGTATTTGGGCTCCGCAGGAATCAAGGACGCGGGAATGACGACTTCGAGTTCTACGGAGTCTTCCATTACGCTTGGAAACGGAACGCTTGGCGCGACCGACAGCTGGTCGACTGCGTATAATTCCGTTTACACTCCGATCACGATTCAGCTTGTGGGAACCGCCGGGGGAACTGTCTTCGACACGCAGGATCCGGACGATTCGACTGCACATACGATTACGATCAATAACGCTATGGCGGGCGACGGCAAGATCGTCAAACGCGGCGCGGGAACGCTGATGCTGAACGGAAACAACACGTTCACGGGCGGCACGACGATCGAGGCGGGAACGGTCGTTGCGGGGCACGCGAATGCGCTCGGCACGACGACGGGCGTCGAAGTGCAGAGCGGCGCGACGCTGAATCTCGGCACGGACGCCGTGACGGTCGCCGGACTTTCCGGCGAAGGCTCGGTCGGTCTCGCCGACGGCACGGCGAGCTCGACGCTGACGGTGAATTCCGCCACGGACAGCATCTTCAGCGGCTCCATCGGCAATGCGGTTTCCCTTGTCAAGCAGGGCGATGGAACCTTGGAACTCTCGGGTCAGAACTTCTTATACTCCGCGACTGACCTCACTTATCAGGCGGTTTCGGTGGACGGCGGTACGTTGCGCATCGTCACGAATAGTCAAGCGGCGACTTATGCGGGCGCGACGACTGTCGCATCCGGCGCGGCGTTGGAAGTTTCCGTTTCCGACAGCGTCTCCGTTTCGTTGACTTCCGTCTCCATCAGCGAGGGCGGTAAGCTCATCATCGATTTGTCGGATTACGCTTCGGAGACGGAGACGTTCGCGTTGGATATCATTACGGCGTCCGCGTTGAGCTACAACGGCGTCGCTTTTGCGGAGAACTGCACGAGTCTGCTCGGAAACGCGGTCGAGCTGAAAGGCTGGACGCAGGAGGGTTGGACGGAATTGCTTGCCTATGACGGCTCAAAACTGTCTCTGACGATGACGATTCCGGAGCCGTCGCTGTTCGGTCTTCTGGCGGGTCTGGGCGCGCTCGCGCTCGCGGGTTCGCGCCGCCGCCGCCGGAAAGCTTAAAGTTTAAGGCTTAGAGCTTAAAGAGGCGGGAACGCCGCTTCTCTAAGCTCTCAGCCCTAAGCTCTCATCCTTTTTTCTTAGTGTGTGTTAGTTAGTGTGTGCGTCCCCGGGGAGAGATCCTCGGGGACGTTTTTTTTACCACGGGAACGCGAGCTTAAAAGCGCCCCTGTTCCGCGACGGAGAAGATTTCGGGCGCAGGGTCGCCCCGACGGGGCTTGCCGATTTTTCGTAGTGCTCCAGGTTTCCACCTGGGGTTTCTAAGAGGAGGCCCCCGACGGGGGCTTTGCGGGTTCGCTCGTTTGGAGGCGTCCACGTTTCCGTCGTGAGGCGCGAGGAGCACGCGCGGGAGCGCATTTTCGTCCGGAGAAAATCCTTCGCCGCATGGACGAAGGCAGGAATCTCTTCATCCCAAAGCGCGTTCTCGTTCGGGCGCAAAAACATCCGTGTGGATTCGTGTTCATTCGTGGTTTTCAAAAAGTTCGCACGGGCGGGATTTCGAGGAAGCGAGCGGAAGATTGCTTCACCAAAAGAAGGCGTTCTTTGACTTTCTCTGCCTTCGCGATTTTCGGCGGCAGCCGAGGACGGTCGCGCGCCGTCGCGTTCCCGCGCCTCCAAAAAGAAATTTGCGGGAAGGGGAAAAAACGGCGAAGATTCCGTCCCATGCGTAAAGCGGAAGCGATTCGTCTGCGCGGCGTGCGGCAGAACAATCTCAAGGGATTCGATCTGGAGATTCCGATCGGAAAGCTCGTCGTCGTCACGGGGCTTTCCGGCGCGGGGAAGTCCTCGCTCGTCTTCGAGACGCTCCACGCCGAAGGCCAGCGGCGCTACGTCGAGACGTTCTCGCCCTACACGCGCCAGTTCCTCGAGCTCATGCCCGAGGCGGACGTGGACGCCGTGGAGAACGTCCGCCCGTCCGTCGCCGTGAAGCAGGGCAACACCGTGAAGACGTCGCGCTCGACCGTCGGCACGATGACGGAGCTCTGCGACCGCATGAAGGTCTGGTTCGCGCACGCGGCGGAGCTCTTCGATCCCGCGACGGGCGCGCCGCTGCGCGCGCATTCGCCGTCGAGCGTCTGGAAGCGCGTCCGCGGGGCGCTCCCGGGCGAGGCGGTCTGCGTCGCCTTCGCCGCGGCGCTTCCCGAAAAGATTTCGCGGGAACGCGCGCTTTCCGTCTACGTCCGCGAGGGCTTCACGAAGGCGGTCGCCGACGGCGCGCTCGTCGATCTCGACGCGTTCGCGGCGGACGCCTCCGCGCCCGCGCCGCAGAAATTCCACGTCGTCGCGGACCGTCTGCGCGTCGAGGACGCCGCGCGCGCGCGCTTCATCGAGGCGGCGGCGACGGCGTTCCGTTTCGGCGGCGGCGTGCTTTCGGTGTTCCGCGCCGTTCCCGCGGGCGGGGCGGAGCTCTTCGATGTTTTTTCCGAAAAGCTCGTCTCGCCCGTGACGCGCCGGCAGTTCCGCGCCGCGACGCCCGCGCTCTTTTCGTTCAACTCGCCGCTCGGCGCCTGCCCGCGCTGCCGCGGCTTCGGGCGCGTCATCACGCTCGACTGGAAGAAGATCATTCCCGACGAGGACCGCACGCTCGCCGAAGGCGTGTTCGCGCCGTTCTCCGGAGAAGTGTACGGGGAATCCCAGCGCGACCTGATGCGCGCCGCCAGGCGCGAAAAAATCCCCACGGACGTGCCGTGGAAGAAGCTTTCGCAGTCGCAGAAAAATTACGTTCTCGACGGCGATCCGGACTGGACCGAGGAAAACTGGAACGGCGGCTGGTACGGCGTGAAGCGCTTTTTCGACTGGCTCGAAAGCACGTCCTACAAAATGCACGTGCGCGTCTTTCTCTCGCGCTTCCGCGCCTACGTGAAGTGCCCGGACTGCGGCGGCACGCGCTTCCGCGAGGAGTCGCTCGCGTGGCGCTGGCGCGGAAACACGCTGCCGGAGCTCTTCGCGAAGACCGCGGACGAGCTGCTCGCGCTGCTGCCCGAGCCGGGCGGAAAGACGGCGCCGGACTTCGCGCTCGCGGAGGCGCGCGCCCGCCTGTCCTATCTGCGCGAAGTCGGGCTCGGCTTTCTCACGCTCGACCGCCAGTCGCGCACGCTTTCCGGCGGCGAAGTGCAGCGCGTCAACCTCACGGCGTGTCTCGGCGCGTCGCTTTCCAACACGCTCTTCATTCTGGACGAGCCGAGCGTCGGGCTGCACCCGCGCGATCTGTCGCGCATGGTCGGCATTCTCAAAAAGCTCGTCGCCGGCGGGAACACGGTCGTCGTCGTCGAGCACGACGAGTCCGTCATGCGCGCGGCGGACTGGCTGGTGGAGATCGGCCCGCGGCCCGGCGCGGAAGGCGGCCGGCTCGTGTACGCGGGCCCGCCCGCGGGCGTTCTCGACTGCGCCGAAAGCGTCACGGGCGCGTGGCTTTCCGGACGGCGGGAACGCGTGTTCGCGGACGTGCTGCGCGGCGGCGCGGACGCTTCCGTCGGGCGCGGGCCGGCTCTGCGCCTCGCGCACGTCACGGCGCACAACCTGCGCGATTTCGCCTGCGCGGTGCCGCTGCGGCGCCTCGTCGGGCTCTGCGGCGTTTCCGGTTCGGGCAAATCGACGCTGGTCAACAACGTGCTCGCGCAGTTCGCCGCGGACCGTTCCGGCGTGCCCGAAGAGGACGATTTCGAGCTGCCGCCGTGCACGTTCGAGAGCGACGTGCCGCTGCGCGAAATCGTGCTCGTCGATCAGGCGCCGCTCTCGAAGACGCCGCGCTCCAATCCCGCGCTCTACTGCGGCGCGTGGGCGGAAATCCGCAGACTGCTCGCGGAGACGGACGAGGCGCGCTCGGCGGGGCTCACCGCGGCGAGCTTTTCCTTCAATTCCGGCGACGGCCGCTGCACGCACTGCAACGGATCCGGCTGGGAGACCGTCGAGATGCAGTTTCTTTCCGACGTCTTCGTGCCGTGCCCCGTCTGCGAAGGGCGGCGCTTCCGCGACGAGATTCTGCGCTTCCGCCTGAACGGGAAAAACGTGACGGAGATTCTCGCGATGACGATCCGCGAGGCGCTCCAATTTTTCGCGGGAACGAAAAAGATCGCCGACGCGCTCGCGCTGCTCGACGAGATCGGGCTCGGCTATCTCACGCTCGGGCAGCCGCTGAACACGCTTTCCGGCGGCGAGGCGCAGCGGCTGAAGCTCTCGCGCTTTCTCGCGGAACTCGAAAATCCGACCGACGCGGAACGGGCGGCGGGAACGTCGCTGCTGCTGCTCGACGAGCCGACGACGGGGCTGCACCGCGAGGACGTCGTCCAGCTCGTCCGCATGCTGAAGCGGCTCGTCGCGGGCGGCAATTCCGTGCTCGTCGTCGAGCACCACGCCGACGTGCTCGGCGCGTGCGACTGGCTGCTCGAGCTCGGTCCCGAAGGCGGCGACGCCGGCGGCCGCCTCGTCTTCGCGGGCACGCCCGCCGCCTATGCGAAACGCCGGAAGTGATTTCCGCCGCGTTCAGAGCTTCTGCGCGACGAAGAAGACGTAGCCGTAGAAGGCGCGGTATTTTCCCCAGAGCGCGGCTTCGCGGCGCTGGTTCGCGACGAGGTTTTCCGCCGTCGCGTTCCCGCGATGGCGTTCGAGAAAAATCCGCTGCGCCTCGCGCTGCGGCGCGTAGAAATTTTCGCGCCAGCACGCGTCGGGCAGCGTGAACGCCGCGACGAGCCGATAGCCCGCGCGCTGCAGCTGCGCGACGCGTTCGGAGACGGTCGCCATGCCCGGATAGGCTTCGTTCCAGAAGCGCGCGATTTCGTCGGGGCGCTCGTCCGTGAGCCACGCGGCGTCCGTCACGGCGACGAATCCGCCCGGCTTGAGCAGACGCCGCCACGCCGCGAGCCCCTTTTCGAAGCCGACGTTGTAGATCGCGCCCTCCGACCAGACGAGCTCGAAGCTCGCGTCCGCGAACGGCGGCGCGTCCATCGACGCGACGTGCGCCGTCACGCGCCCGCCGACGCCTTCGCGCGCGGCGCGTTCCCGCAGTTTTTCGACGAACGCGGGGAAAAGATCGAGCGCCTCGACGCGCGCGCCCGTGCGTTTCGCGAGCAGAATCGCGGACGATCCCGTTCCCGAGCCGAGGTCGGCGATGCGCCACTCCGCCGAAACTCCGGGCACGAAGCTCAGCGCGCGCAGCGTGCTTTCGTCGCCGCCGGGACCCTGGCGCTCGACGCTCGAAAAGTATTCGCAGATGAGCGCGAAGTCGAATTCGCCGATGGAATTTTCGTGTCCGTCGTTGTCGTTCATGGGCGCGGGAGTCTGCTCCCGCCGCGTTCCCGCGTCAAGCCCGCGCGCGCCTCTTTTTCCGCTTGCTCGGCGGCGGGAACGGGAATAGCGTTGCGGGAAGTTTTCAGTAAGGGGTGCCGCGCGGGAACGCCCGTCGGCTGAGATCATACCCGCGAACCTGATCCGGGCAATGCCGGCGTAGGGAAAGCTGAGTGAGTTCCGACCGCGCCGCGGGAACGCGTTCCCGCGCGGACGCTCTTTTCCGAAAACGAAAAATTTTATACAGAAAGAGCAAAAATCATGGTCATGGAAGAACAGATCTCGGGCGCGATCGTGCGCTCGTTTTTCAGGAAACTCGAGAGCTTTCTCGCGGTGGACGTCGCCGTCGTCGGCGCGGGCCCGAGCGGACTCGTCGCCGCGCGCGACCTCGCCAAGGCGGGATTCAAAGTCGCCGTCTTCGAGAGCAAGCTCGCGCCGGGCGGAGGCACCTGGGGCGGCGGCATGCTGATGAACGAGGTCGTCGTGCAGGACGACGCGGCGGCGATTCTCGACGATTTCGGCGTCACGACCGTGCCGCTCGGCAACGGCTTCCGCACGCTTGATTCCGTCGAAATGGCGTCGGGGCTGATCTTCGGCGCGCGCAAGGCGGGAGCGGTGATCTTCAACACGATGTGCGTGGAGGACATCGTCATGCACGACGGTGTGATCTCGGGCGTCGTCGTCAACTGGAATCCCGTGCGGCGGCTGGAAATGCACGTCGATCCCATCGTCGTCACCGCGCGCGCGGTCGTGGACGGCACGGGACACCCGAGCGAAATCGTGCAGAAAGCCGTCAACAAGGCGGGCGTGAAGATCGATTCGCCCACGGGCGGCATTCTCGGCGAAAAGCCGATGTGGATGGAGGACGGCGAACGCACGACCGTCGAGAACACGAAGCGGCTTTTCCCGGGGCTCTACGCGTCGGGCATGGCGGCGAACAACG
Organism: Candidatus Spyradosoma sp.; assembly: GCA_051884495.1. Classification (GTDB taxonomy): domain Bacteria; phylum Verrucomicrobiota; class Verrucomicrobiia; order Opitutales; family UBA953; genus Spyradosoma. The sequence continues at coordinate 1,359 of JBJEVQ010000007.1, read as the reverse complement.
TGCAGGGCGGCTTCCGCATGGGCCCGATCTTCGGCGGAATGCTCAAGAGCGGACGCAAGCTCGCGAAGCTCATCGCGGAAGACTTGAAGTGAAGCGACAGGAGGAACGGATAACCGATAACGGATCGCCGGCAACTGACAATCATCCATCATCCATCATCCATTATCCATCATCCATCATCCATTATCCATCATCCATTATCCGTTCCTTTTCCCATGGAAAAAAATTTCGGTCTCTACCTCGTCGTCACCAGTCCCGCGACGAGTTATGAAAAATGCGCGGAAGCCGCCGTGCGCGCCGGGCTGCGCTTCGTGCAGCTGCGCATGAAGCACGCGCCGCGGGAACGCGTCGTCGCGACCGCGAGGAACCTGCGCGCGATCACCGCGGGAACGCCCACGAACTTCATCGTGAACGACGACCCCGAAATCGCCGTCGAAGTCGGCGCCGACGGCGTCCATCTCGGCCAGGACGACATGCCGCTGCCCGTCGCGCGGGAACGCTTTCCCGATCTGAAGATTTTCGGGCTTTCGACGCATTCGCCCGCCCAGGTCGCCGCCGCGCGCGCCGTCGCGCCCGACTACATCGGCGTCGGTCCCGTCTATGCCACGCCGACGAAGGACATTCCCGACGCGACGCTCGGGCTCTCGACGATGCGCGAAATGCTCGCCGCCGCGCCGTGCCCGGCGGTCGCCATCGGCGGCATCGACGCGGTGCGCCTGCCCGACGTGCTCCGCGCGGGCGCGCGCAATTTCTCGGTCGTCCGCGCCGTCTGCGCCGCGCCCGATCCCTACGCCGCGATTCTCTCCCTGCAGGAAATCTGGCGCCGCGAAGTCAAAGAAAGCTGAATTTTGGGGAAGCGACATTCCTGTCGCTTTTCGAAAGTCCGCTTCATGCGGATTTTTTGAAAACCGCGAATGAACACGAATTTACACGGATGTTTTCGTCGAAACGCGCGCGGCGTTCCCGACGCGTCCCCGAAAATCCGCTCCCTCTTTTTAAGCTTTAATCCCTGACCTCTAAGCTTTTTTGAACACAGAGGAACGGAGGAACACGCGAAGTCAAAGAAAGCTGAATTTTGGGGAAGCGACATTCCTGTCGCTTTTCGGAAGTCCGCTTCATGCGGATTTTTTGAAAACCGCGAATGAACACGAATTTACACGGATGTTTTCGTCGAAACGCGCGCGGCGTTCCCGACGCGTTCCCGAAAATCCGCTCCCTCTTTTTAAGCTTTAATCCCTGACCTCTAAGCTTTTTCGAACACAGAGGAACGGAGGAGCAGGGGAAGTCAAAGAAGGCTGAATTTTGGGGAAGCGACATTCCTGTCACTAGTGTCCACTAAAAATCAGTTCAAGGACTGGG
>JBJEVQ010000006.1:0-187691 GCA_051884495.1 Candidatus Spyradosoma sp. | reverse complement strand
CGCCCGGAAGGAACGGGCGGGATTCGCGAAAATGGCGGAGAGAGAGGGATTCGAACCCTCGGTGGACTTGCGCCCACACAGCATTTCCAGTGCTGCACAATCGGCCACTCTGTCATCTCTCCGTAAGGCCGAAAAAGGAGCACCAATGAAAAAGTTTCGCGCGGAAATAGTCAACCGGAAATTTTGTGTTGGCAAAGGAAGGCGCTTGCGAGAAAATTTTTCCAGTCGTGAATACCGCAGAGCCGAGCCGTCCGTCCCGCGTGCTTCGCGCCGTCCGCGAGCGTTTTTTCGTGAGCGAGCGGCGCGCGTTCGTCTGCGCGCTCGCGGCGTGCGCGTGCGCGTTCTTCCTGTTTTCGCCTGAGCTGCGTTTCGGCGATGCGCGCGCGGAGCGGACGTTCCCGCGGATCGGCGTCGCCGGCGAGGTGAGCGAGGAGGAGGACCTGCGCGATTCCGCGCCGCTCTTTCTGCCGACGCGCTGGAACGGGGGCGACGAGAATCTGGCGGCGGAGCTCGACGTGGCGCAGGACGAGAACCTTTCGTTCGGAGGCATATTTTTTCTGGACGCGGACGGGAACAGGGCGGTGCTGGAGCCGCGCGACCTCGAGGCGGACGAGAAGGACGTCTTCGCGCCCGCGAGGCGCTGGAACCTCGTCCGCGCGTTCGGGCAGCGCGCCGACGCCGAACCCGCGGCGCGGGCGGACGCCGGCGTGAAGCTGGCGGTCTTCGACTCGACGCGCGGGACCGCGGTCTTTTTCGGGACTGCGGCGGCGGACGGCGTTCCCGCGACGGAATTCGAGGACCCGAAGATGCTGCTGCGCCCGGTGGAGATCTTCTGCTACGGCGAGCCGACGCGGCGGCAGTTCTACATCACGGCTTCGTCGGAGGACAGCAAGACGGACGCGGCGGCGCTGCGGCTCGTGAAATCCTGGGCTCGGGAGCATCTTCGCGGCGCCGGCGAATACCGTTTTCGGCTGGGCAAATAATTTTTTTCGAAAAAAAGTGTTGACGATTTCCCGGAATCTGTAAGAATGTCCTTTCCTTTTTGTTTCGCTCCGGCGATTCGAGGGGGAGACGGTTGCCCTTGTAGCTCAGTCGGTAGAGCGCGTCCTTGGTAAGGACGAGGTCGGCAGTTCAAGTCTGCTCGGGGGCTCCATTCACGAATTTTCAACATAAACATAAACAACTAAACAAATACAGAATATGGCTAAAGAAACCTACGTTCGCACGAAACCGCACGTCAATGTCGGCACCATCGGTCACATCGACCATGGCAAGACGACGACGACTGCCGCTATCCTCGCCGTCCAGGCCTGCAAAGGTCTCGCGGTCGTCAAGGCTTACGCGGACATCGCGAAAGGCGGAACGGTCCGCGACGCGACCAAGACGGTCACGATCGCCGCTGCGCACGTCGAATATGAATCGGAAAAGCGCCACTACGCGCACGTCGACTGCCCCGGCCACGCCGACTTCGTCAAGAACATGATCACCGGCGCCGCCCAGATGGACGGTGCGATTCTCGTCGTCTCCGCCGCCGACGGACCGATGCCGCAGACGAAGGAACACGTCCTTCTCGCCCGCCAGGTCGGCGTGCCGAAGATCGTCGTCTGGCTGAACAAGTGCGACCTTCTCGACGACCCGGATCTGCTCGAGCTCGTCGAAATGGAAATCCGCGACCTCCTCAACAAGTATGAGTTCGACGGCGACAACGCCAAGATCGTCCGCGGCTCCGCGACGCAGGCTCTCGAAGACGCCGCCGCGAACAACGCGGAAGGCCCGGGCTACAAGGCGATCACCGAGCTCATGGAAGTCCTCGACAGCGAAATTCCGGAACCGGAACGCGCGCTCGACCAGCCGTTCATGATGTCCGTCGAAGACGTGTTCTCGATTACGGGCCGCGGCACGGTCGCCACGGGACGTATCGAAAAGGGCGTCATCAAGGTCGGCGAAGAAGTCGAAATCATCGGTCTCGCGGACACGCAGAAGTCCACGGTCACGGGCGTCGAAATGTTCCGTAAGAGCCTCGATCAGGGCCAGGCGGGCGACAACGTCGGCGTGCTCCTCCGCGGCATCGAAAAGGACCAGGTGCAGCGCGGCCAGGTGCTCGCGAAGCCGGGCTCCATTCACCCGCACACGCAGGCGAAGGCTCAGATTTACGTCCTCACGAAGGAAGAAGGCGGCCGCCACACGCCGTTCTTCACGAACTATCGTCCGCAGTTCTTCTTCGGCACGGCTGACGTCACGGGCGTCGTGAAGCTCGCCGCCGGCACGGAAATGGTCATGCCGGGCGACAACGTCGAGATCGAAATCGAGCTCGGCAAGCCGGTCGCGATGGAAAAGGGTCAGCGCTTCGCCATCCGCGAAGGCGGCCGCACGATCGGTTCCGGCCGTATCATCGACATCATCAAGTAATCGAGGATAAACGGGATTTCGCGGATGCCGGGACGGAGCATTATCCGTTCCCGGCTTCCGCACCTAAACTCACAGGGCAGTAGTTCAACGGTAGAACAGCGGTCTCCAAAACCGCATATGAGGGTTCGATTCCTTCCTGCCCTGCCACTTTAAGCAATGTTTGCAAAAATTTTCAGCTTCGTCGGGACCGTGCGGCGGTTTTTCAACGAAACCTGCACGGAGGTCTTCAAAAAGGCGATTTGGCCGAAACCGAAGGAACTCGCCCAGTACACGGCGGTCGTCTGTGTCGCGGTGATCGTTCTGACGTGCGTCATCTTCGCCTTCGACCTGTCCTTGGGAAGCCTGATTCAGTTTTTGACCAAACTTGTGAGCGCCTAAAATTTCTTAGGCGTTTTTCCAGCATAAAACAACTTTCAATAAGACAGACACCATGGAACAGGCGGAAGCGGAAAGCGGCTTTGACTGGTATGCGATTCAGACTCTCTCCAACATGGAGCAGAAGGTGGAGAACTATCTCAAGAAGTTCGTCGAGATCGAAGGACTGCAGGATTACATCAAGGACATCCTGATGCCGACCGAGACTGTCCAGGAGGTCCGCAACGGAAAGAAGACGCAGCGGAAGCGCAAGCTTTATCCGAACTACATCTTCCTGCGCATGCGTCTTTTCGACGAAGAGGGGCGTCTCATCAACAAGCCCTGGTTCTTCGTGCGCAACGTGCAGGGCGTGATCGACTTCATCGGCGGCGAACACCCGGTCAAGCTCAAGAAATCTGAGATCGATCAGATTCTGGAGCAGGTCGAGGCCGCCAAGAACAAGGTCGTCCCGAAGGTGCAGTTCCACGAAGGCGAAGAGGTCAAGATTCTCGAAGGTCCCTTCGTGAATCTGACGGGCGCGATCGATTCCATCGACGTCGAGCGTCAGAAGATGCAGGTCTCCGTTTCGATTTTCGGCCGTCTCACGCCGGTCGAGCTCGAGTTCTGGCAAGTGGAGCGCGTCGTTGAAAGTTGATTCAACGTTCGAAATCAAACTTTAAAAATACAGACAAATGGCAAAAAAAGTAGTAGGTGAAATCAGACTCCAGCTCCCGGCGGGCGCGGCGAATCCGGCTCCTCCGGTCGGCCCGGCTCTCGGCGCGAAGGGCGTCAACATCATGGCGTTCTGCAAGGAGTACAACGCTCGCACGAAAGACCAGGCGGGAATGATTCTTCCGGTCGTCATCACGGTTTACCAGGACAAGTCCTTCACGTTCATCCTCAAGACGCCGCCGGCCGCGGTGCTCCTGAAGAAGGCCGCGAAGATCGAAAGCGGCTCCGGCGTTCCCAACAAGGACAAGGTCGGCAAGGTCACGCGCAAGCAGATTCTCGAAATCGTCGAGATCAAGAAGAAGGACCTCAACGCCGTCGATGCGAACCAGGCCGCCAAGATGATCGAAGGCACGGCGCGCTCGATGGGCATCGAGGTCGTCGGATAAGAATTCGCACTGCAATCAGGCAGGAGACAAAGAAAGTCGAAAAACATGCAGAAAAAAGAATCCAAACGTTATACGGCAACGAAGGCCGTCGGCGATTTGGCGGCGTCCTATTCCGTCGCGGAGGCGGTCGAGATGCTCGCGAAGATGCCGAAGGCCAAGTTTGACGAAACCGTCGAGATCAGCGCCCGTCTGGGCGTCGATCCCAAGCAGTCCGACCAGATGGTCCGCGGGACCGTCTCGCTCCCGAACGGCAGCGGCAAGAAGGTCGCCGTCATCGTCTTCACGGAAAATCCGCAGGAGGCTCTCGACGCCGGCGCGGACGCCGCGGGGCTGGCGGACCTCATCGAAAAGGTGAACTCCGGCTGGACCGGCTTCGACGTCGCCATCTCCACGACTTCCGCGATGAAGGACGTGCGCAAGGTGGCCCGCGTGCTCGGTCCCCGCGGTCTGATGCCGAACCCGAAGTCGGGCACGGTCTCGGACGACATTCCCGCCACGATCAAGGCGGTGAAGGGCGGCCGCGTCGAGTTCAAGATGGACAAGACGGCGAACATCGCCATCGTCATCGGCAAGCGTTCGTTCGAAGCCAAGCAGCTCGCCGAGAACGCGGAAGCCGCAATCCAGGCGCTCGTCAAGGCTCAGCCGGAAGCGCTGAAAGGCACGAAGTTCATCAAGTCGCTGACGGTCAGCTCCACGATGAGCGCCGGCGTCAAGATCGACGTCAAACCCTACATCGCGTAAGAGAAAGGACCGAGAAACCATGAGATCCGAAAAGAAATTTCTCGTCGACGAAGTCGCGCAGCACCTCGCCAAATCCAACTACCTGCTTTTGGCGGACTTCACGCAGGTCACGGTCGCCGACGCCGCCGCGGTCCGCGCTCAGATCCGCGAGTTCGGCGCCGAGTATCACGTCGTCAAGAACAGCATCCTCAACATCGCCGCGAAGAGCGCGAATCTTCCGGACATCGCCCAGTATCTGACGGGCCACACGGCCATCGTCACCGGCGGCGACAATCCGAGCGGAGTCGCGAAGGTGCTCTTCAAGTTCTTCAAGGACAAGTCGCGCCTTGAGATCAAGGCGGGCGTCGTCGAAGGCGCTCTCCTGAACAAGGACGCCGTCGAAGAGCTCTCCAAGCTCCCGTCGCTTGCGGAAGCGCGCGCGCTGTTCCTCTCGCTCCTCTCGACGCCGGCGGGCTCGTTCGTCCGCGTTCTCGTCGCGAAGAACGACAAGGAAGGCGGAGCCGCCGCGGAGTGAGGCAACCCTTTTTCGGGCCGCCGTTCCGGCGTTTCCGTCGTCGCGGCGGTCCGGGAAAAACAATCCAAAGAAATCGGTTAGGGGCGATAACCCCTTAAATGTCCGCAATTCCGCGGACGCTAATCATTCAAGGAAACAAAAACTATGTCAGACATCACCAAAGAACAAGTCATCGAATGGCTGAGCGCCCAGCCCGTCAAGGAAATGGTCGCTCTCGTCAAGGAACTCGAAGAACTCTGGGGCGTTTCGGCCGCTCCGGTCGCCGTCGCCGGCGCCGCCGGTGCCGCCGCCGCTCCTGCTGAAGAGAAGACGGAATTCGACGTCATTCTCGTCAACAAGGGCGCGAGTGCCATCAACGTCATCAAGGAAGTCCGCGCGATCACGGGTCTCGGCCTCAAGGAAGCCAAGGAACTCGTGGAAAGCGCTCCGAAAGCCATTAAGGAAGGCTGCACCAAAGAGGAAGCCAAGCAGATCGAGGAAAAGCTTAAAGCGGCCGGCGCCACGGTCGAAGTCAAGTAATTTCTTGAGCTTCTCCTCACATTCAAATCCGGAGTTGCGGACAGTGTTGCGCTGTCCGCATTTCCGGTTTGAAGAGAAGGGGCGTTTTTCGTCCTTTCTCTTCAACTCCCCTTTTACATACAAAATTTTTAACTGAACCCAACAAGGACACTATCCATGTCAACGCGCAAAAATTTTGGTACGCTCAGCGAGATCATTCCTCCGCCGAATCTTATCGAAAATCAAATCAACTCCTACAACGAGTTCTTGCAACGCGATTTGCCGGCGGCGAGCCGCAGACCGGTTGGGTTGGAAGGCGTCTTCCGCGAAATTTTCCCGATTGAAAGCTACGACGGCCGCTGCCGCGTCGAATACGTGAGCTACAATCTGGAGGCGCCGAAATACACGGAGCTCGAGTGCATCCGCGAAGGGATCACGTATTCCGTCAAGCTGTTCCTGAAGCTGCGTCTCTGCGAAGAGGGCGACCGCATCAAGGAAGAGGAAATCTTCATGGGCGAGATTCCGCTGATCACGGACCGCGGCTCGTTCATCGTCAACGGCGCCGAGCGCGTTATCGTCAGCCAGCTGCACCGTTCGCCGGGTCTCTGCTTCGAGCAGAGCGACCACTCCAGCGGCAAGACGCTCTTCGCTTTCCGCATCATTCCCGACCGCGGCACCTGGCTCGAAGTGCAGTTCGACCAGAACGATCTGCTCTACGTCTATCTCGACCGCCGCCGCCGCCGCCGCAAATTTCTCATCACGACGCTCCTGCGCGCCTTCGGCTTCTCGACGGACGCGGAAATCATGGAGCTGTTCTATAATTTCGAGACGCTCAAGGTCAAAAAGGCGATCGAGATGGACGGCGTCTCCAAGTACGTCCTCGTCGAAGACATCGTCGATTCGGAAAAGGGCAAGATTCTCGCGCGCGCGTTCGAGCCGATCACGAAGACCATTCTGCGTGAAGTCGAGAAGATCGGCATCGCGTCCGTCCGCGTCATCGACACCTCGATCGACGACGGCGCCATCATCCGCGCGCTGAAGAAGGATCCGACGCGCAACGAAGAAGAAGCGCTGAAGGACATCTACAAGGTTCTCCGTCCGGGCGAGCCCGCGACGGTCGCGAACGCGCGTCTGCTGCTGAAGCGCCTCTTCCAGGATCCGAAGCGCTACGACCTCGGCAGCGTCGGCCGCTACAAAATCAATCAGAAGCTGAATCTCAAGACGCCGATCGAAACGCGCGTCATTCAGATCGAGGACATCGTCCAGGCGACGAAATACCTCTGCAACCTGAAGCGCGGCGACGGCGTCGTGGACGACATCGACCACCTCGGCGCGCGCCGCATCCGCAACGTCGGCGAGCTGCTCGCGAACCAGTGCCGCATCGGTCTCGCGCGCACGGAACGCCACGTCCGCGACCGCATGGCGATGTTCGACCCGAGCGTCGAGACGATCACGCCGGGCCGCCTCATCAATCCGAAGGCGCTTTCGACGGTCGTGCGCGACTTCTTCGCGCGCAGCCAGCTCTCGCAGTTCATGGACCAGATCAATCCGCTGTCCGAGCTCACGCACAAGCGCCGTCTGTCCGCTCTCGGGCCGGGAGGTCTCAACCGCGACCGCGCGGGCTTCGAAGTCCGCGACGTGCATCCGTCGCACTACGGCCGCATCTGCCCGATCGAAACGCCTGAAGGTCCGAACATCGGTCTCATCAACTCGCTCGCGACCTATGCGCGCGTCAACGAGTTCGGCTTCATCGAAGCGCCTTACCGCAAGGTCGTGAAGGGCCGCGTGACGAACACCGTCGAGTACATGACCGCGGACGACGAAGAGCGCTACAAGGTCGCGCAGGCGAACTCCGAAACGGACGAGAAGGGCAATCTCATCGGCAAGGTGACGGCGCGCTACCGCGACGACGTCCTCTCGCTCGATCCGACGGAAGTCGATTACATCGACGTTTCGCCGAAGCAGGTCGTTTCCGTCGCGGCGGGGCTGATTCCGTTCCTCGAACACGATGACGCGAACCGCGCGCTCATGGGCTCGAACATGCAGCGCCAGGGCGTGCCGCTGCTGCAGCCGGAGGCGCCTTACGTCGGCACCGGGCTCGAACAGCGCGTCGCGGAAGACTCGAAGACCGTTTCGCTTGCGGTCGAGGACGGCATCGTCGCGTCCGTGGACGCCCGCAAGATCGTCATTTCCAAGGACGGCAAGGAGAACGGCAAGGACGCGATCACGTACGAACTCCGCAAGTTCCTGCGTTCGAACGCGACGACCTGCTTCAATCAGCGTCCGGTCGTGAAGAAGGGCGAAAAGGTCAAGAAAGGCCAGTGCATCGCCGACGGCGCCGCGACGCAGGACGGCGAGCTCGCGCTCGGCCGAAACGTTCTCGTGGCGTTCATGCCGTGGAACGGCTACAACTTCGAAGACGCGATTCTGCTCAGCGAACGCGTGCTCAAGGACGACGTCTTCACCTCGATTCACATCGAAGAGTTCGAAGTCACGGCGCGCGACACCAAGCTCGGGCCGGAAGAAATCACGCGCGACATTCCGAACGTCGGCGAGGACGCGCTGCGCAACCTCGACCGTTCGGGCGTCATCCGCGTCGGCGCGGAAGTCGGTCCCGGCGACATTCTCGTCGGCAAGATCACGCCGAAGTCCGAAACCGAACTCGCGCCGGAAGAAAAGCTTCTCCGCGCCATCTTCGGCGAAAAGGCGGCGGACGTTAAGGATTCCTCGCTCAAGGTGCCTTCGGGAACGTACGGCATCATCATGGACGTGAAGGTCTCCTGCCGCTCCGACAAGGAAGCGGAAAAGACGCAGTCGCAGTCCGACATGCGCCGCCAGATCAAGAGCGTGAACGAGACGTTCCGCTCCGAGTCCGAAAAGCTCCGCGACGAGCTCACGGAATCGCTTTCCAACATTCTGCTCGGGGAAAAGATTCCGCTCGACGTCGTCAACAGCGACAACGGCGAAGTCATCATTCCCGCGGGCCGCAAGATCACGAAGACGCTGCTGCGCAAGCTTGCGTCCGTTTCGAAATACATCGAAATGCCGCAGTCGCCCGTGCGCATCAAGATCATGCGCATCGTCGAGGACTATCAGAAGCGCTTCGACGAACTCGAGGCGGAACGCGACCGCAAGGTCGCCGCGATCGAATCCGGCGAGGACGATTCCGGCGTCATCAAGAACGTCAAGGTCTATATCGCCGCGAAGCGCAAGATTCAGGTCGGCGACAAGATGGCGGGCCGCCACGGGAACAAGGGCGTCGTCGCCCGCATCGTTCCGGTGGAGGACATGCCGTTCCTGCCTGACGGCACGCCGGTGGACATCTGTCTGAATCCTCTGGGCGTTCCTTCCCGAATGAACGTCGGACAGGTTCTTGAGACGCACCTGGGCTGGGCCTGCAAGAAGCTCGGCATCAAGGTCGCGACTCCGATCTTCGACGGCATCCCGGAAGAAAAGATTCGCGGCTACCTCGACGAAGCGGGACTGCCGCACTCCGGCAAGACGATTCTCTTCGACGGCCGCACCGGCGAGCCCTTCGACCAGGACGTCGTCGTCGGCATCATCTACATGATGAAGCTGAACCACCTCGTCGCGGACAAGATTCACGCGCGCGCGGTCGGTCCGTACAGCCTCATCACGCAGCAGCCTCTGGGCGGCAAGGCGCAGTACGGCGGACAGCGACTCGGGGAAATGGAAGTGTGGGCTCTCGAAGGCTATGGCGCCGCGCACACGCTCCAGGAATTCCTCACGGTCAAGTCCGACGACGTCGCCGGCCGTACGAAGATGTACGAAAATCTCGTCAAGGGCGACAACAGCCTCGCGGCGGGAACGCCGCAGTCGTTCAACGTTCTGGTCAAGGAAATGCAGGCCTTGGGTCTGGACGTCCGCATGGGAGATTCGGCGGCGCTCTGAGCGGGCGCCCCGGACTCCTCCAAAAAATCAACCATTTAAGGAACATTTTCGATGAATCACGCAGAATACGACATCAGCAACAACGAGCGCGAGCCGTCTTTCGACTACGTTTCCATTTCGATCGCGTCGCCGGACGCGATCCGTCAGTGGTCTCACGGGGAAGTGAAGAACCCGGAAACCATCAACTACCGCACGTTCAAGCCTGAACCGGGAGGACTTTTCTGCCAGCGCATCTTCGGGCCCGTCCGCGACTACGAATGCGCCTGCGGCAAGTACAAGCGCATCAAGTTCAAGGGCGTCGTCTGCGACCGCTGCGGCGTCGAAGTGACGGTCTCGCGCGAACGCCGCCGCCGTATGGGGCACATCGAGCTCGCGGTGCCGGTCGCGCACATCTGGTTCCTGAAGTCGATGCCGTCGCGCCTCGGGCTGCTGCTCGACATGACGGCGCGCCAGCTCGAATCCGTCATCTACTACGAAAAATACCTGATCGTCGATCCGGGCAAGACGCCGTTCGAGGCGAAGCAGCTGCTCACCGCCGAAGAATACAATCAGGCGCTGCAGGAATACGGCGACGACGCGTTCGTGGCGAAGATGGGCGCGGAAGCGCTCCGCGACGTGCTCGCGGCGCTTGATCTGCCGCAGGTCGTGCAGGAGCTGCAGGAGCAGATGTCGAACACGCGCTCGAAGCAGGCCAAGCTCAAGCTCGCGCGCCGTCTGAAAGTCATTCAGGGCTTCATCGAATCCGGCAACCGCCCGGAATGGATGATTCTCGAAGTCCTGCCGGTGATTCCGCCGGATCTGCGCCCGCTCGTTCCGCTCGACGGCGGACGTTTCGCGACGTCGGACCTCAACGACCTTTACCGCCGCGTCATCAACCGCAACAACCGCCTCCGCAGCCTGCTGCAGCTGAAGACGCCGGACGTCATCATCAACAACGAAAAGCGCATGCTCCAGGAATCCGTGGACGCGCTCTTCGACAACGGCCGCCACGGCCGCGCCGTCACGGGCGCGGGCAATCGTCCGCTCAAGTCCCTCAGCGACATGCTCAAGGGCAAGCAAGGCCGCTTCCGTCAGAACCTTCTCGGCAAGCGCGTGGACTACTCCGGACGCTCCGTCATCGTCATCGGCCCTGAGCTCAAGCTCAATCAGTGCGGTCTGCCGAAGAAGATGGCGCTCGTGCTTTTCGAGCCGTTCATCATCCGCCGCCTAAAGGAGCTCGGCTTCGTGCACACCGTGCGCGGCGCGCGCAAGATGATCGAAAAGCGTCCGCCGGAAGTGTGGGACATCCTCGAAGAAGTCACCAAGGGGCATCCGGTCATGCTCAACCGCGCGCCGACGCTGCACCGCCTTTCGATTCAGGCGTTCGAGCCCGTGCTCATCGAAGGCGACGCGATGCGCCTGCACCCGCTGACCTGCACCGCGTACAACGCGGACTTCGACGGCGACCAGATGGCGGTTCACGTTCCGCTCTCGACGGAAGCGATCATGGAGTGCAAGCTCCTCATGCTTTCGACGAACAATATCTTCTCCCCGTCGAGCGGCAAGCCAATCATCACGCCTTCGCAGGACATCATTCTCGGCTCCTACTACCTGACGTTCGAGCCGCCGGCGCAGCCGAAGGAAGGCGAGCACGTTCCGCTCGTCGGCTCCGTCGAGGAAGCGCAGATGGCGGAAATGGACGGCGCGCTGCACTTCCACAGCTGGGTCGATTTCGTCAATCCCGACTTCGGCAAATCGACGTTCTACGGGAACGCCGACAAGAAGATCATCCGCACCACGGTCGGCCGCATCATCTTCAATCAGATCTGGCCGAAACAGCGTCTCGTGGACGACGCGACCGTTCCCGCGGACGGCATGGGCTTCATCAATTTCTCGGTGAAGAAGGGGCAGATCGGCGACCTGATTCTCAATTCCTACAAGCTCGTCGGCAAGGAAGGCGTTCCCGCGGTCGTGGACGGCCTGAAGGCCATGGGCTTCAAGATCGCGACGCGCGCCGGCATCTCCATCGGTATCGGCGACATGATCTTCCCGAAGGAAAAGGCGGACATCGTCAAAAAATCCACCGCGAAGCGCGACGAGGTCGAAGCCCAGTACAAGAAGGGCATCATCACCGCCGGCGAACGCTACAACAAGACCGTCAACATCTGGACGGACGCGACGAACCAGATCGCGAACGCCGTGTTCAAGACGCTTGAGGCGTCCGCCGTTCCCGCGGCTTCGCTCAAGGGCAAGGCGGCGGAGGCGGACCCGCGCAACAAGGGCCGCTGGATTCTCAACCCGGTGTACGTCATGATGGACTCCGGCGCGCGAGGCAACAAGCAGCAGGTGCGTCAGCTCTGCGGCGCGCGCGGCCTCATGGCGAAGCCGAACGGCGAAATCATCGAGCGCCCGATTCTTTCGTCCTTCCGCGACGGTCTGACGATCGGCGAATACTTCATTTCCACGCACGGCGCGCGCAAGGGGCTCGCGGACACCGCGCTCAAGACCGCGGACGCCGGCTACATGACGCGTAAGCTCTGCGACGTGGCGATGGACGTCATCGTCACCGTGGACGACGACGGCAACCGCAACGGCATCTGGAAGCGCGCCATCCGCGACGGCGAAGACGAGATCGTCAAGCTCTCCGAGCGCATCGTCGGCCGCTGTTCGTGCGAGGACGTGCGCAATCCGCAGGATCCGGACGAAATTCTCGTCCACTCCGGCGAGATGATTTCCGCTGCCGCCGCCAAGAAGATCGAGCACCTCGGCATCGAGCGCGTCAAGGTCATGTCGCCGCTCACGCACATGAAGGTGAACAGCATTCCGGCGCTGGCGTACGGGCTTGACCCGTCCACGGGCGCGCTCGTCAAGCGCGGCTCTTCGGTCGGCATCATCGCGGCGCAGTCCATCGGCGAGCCGGGCACGCAGCTCACGATGCGTACGTTCCACATCGGCGGCATCGCGAACCAGGTTCTCAAAAATCCGGAAATCCGCGTTCCCGTCGGCGGCATCGTCCGCTACAAGAATCTGCGTTACGTCGAAATCGGCGAAAACGTCGCGGTCGCGCTCAACAAGACGGGCTCGATCGAAATTCTCGACGAAAAGGATCCGACGAAGGTCATCGACGAGCACGAAATCGTCATCGGCACGTTCCTTTCCGTGCTCGACGGCGGCGTCGTCAAGTCCGGCGAACTGCTCGCGAAATGGGACCCGCACAACATTCCGATTCTCTCGGAAAAAGCGGGGCGCGTGCGCTTCCGCGACATGATTCCGGGCGTCACCGTCTCCGCGGAAATGAACGAGGCGACTGGGCAGGTGCAGACGGTCGTCATCGAACACAGCGACGATCTGAACCCGTCCGTCGAAGTCGTCGTCAACAACAAGTGCGTCGCGACGCACGCGATTCCGACGGGCGCGCAGGTGGTCGTCTCCGACGGCGACGACATTCTTCCGGGCGCGATGCTTGCGAAGACGCCGCGTTCCGCGTCCAAGACGCAGGACATCACCGGCGGTCTTCCGCGCGTCGCCGAGCTCTTCGAAGCGCGTCGCCCGAAGGAAGTCGCTGAAATGGCGCGCGCGGACGGCATCGTCTCCTTCGGCGGCACGCTCCGCGGCAAGAAGCGCCTCGTCATCACGCCGGCGGACGGCACGCCGTTCGAGCATCTGATTCCGCACGGCAAGCACATCACCGTGCAGGAAGGCGACCATGTCCACAAAGGCCAGCTCCTCACGGAAGGCTCGCCCGATCCGCACGAAATTCTCGAAGTGCTCGGTCTTGAAGCGATTCAGAACCACATCATCGAAGAGATTCAGCGCGTCTATCGCGCGCAGGGCGTCACCATCAACGACAAGCACATCGAGATCATCGTCGCGCGCATGCTCCGCAAGGTGAAGATCGTCGATCCGGGCGACACCAAGTTCCTTTGGGACGAAAAGGTGGACCGCTCGATGATTCTCGAAGAGAACGCCCGCATCGAAGAGATGGGCGGCGCTCCCGCGACCTACGTTCCCGTGCTGCTCGGCATCACGAAGGCGTCGCTCGAGACGGAATCCTTCATCTCCGCCGCGTCCTTCCAGGAAACGCCGCGCGTCCTCACCGACGCCGCCACGCTTTCGAAGAAGGACATGCTGACGGGCTTCAAGGAAAACGTCATCATGGGGCATCTGATTCCTTCCGGAACCGGCCTGCCGGCTTACCGCAATCTCCGCCTGACGACGCTCGGCGGCGATACGACGGAAGGCGCGGAGGCTGCGGCGGGCGAAATGTGAAATTTTGCTTGCCAAAAAAGCGAAATACCGTAAAAGTTTAGGAACATTTAACTTAAATTCTCAGAAAAATATGAAAACCGTTTTCGCATCCTCCTTCACCTTGGCGGCTCTCTGCGCCGCCGCCGTTCCCGCGTTCGCGGAAGCGCCCCTGTACCAGTTCGACGACGGAACGTCGATTTCCGCGCTCTGCTCCGTGCGCGCCGACTTCAATGACAACCTGTACCTGACCTCTAGCGACAAGACCTCCGACGTCATTCTGCACCTCGTTCCGGGGCTTGAGCTTTCCAAGGGCGGTAAGGACGCGCAGTCGTCGTTCAAGTTCACGGTCAAGGAAGACCTGAGCATGTACATGGACGAAGACCAGAACAATTACCAGGCGACGCACGTGAACGCCGCTTACTCCTATGCGGGCGCGCGTCTCAACGGCACGATCGCCGCAGGTTTCGACATGAATCAGAACACGACGAGCCGTGACGTAAGGGGCGAGCTGATCGAGTACTACAGCTACTATGCGAAGGCGCTCGGCTCCTACAAGATCGGCGAAAAGGTTTCCGTCTCCTCCGGTTTCTCTTGGAACGGTACGACCTATCAGAATCATCGCGACCAGTACAACGACCGCGAATCCTATTCGATTCCGCTGAGCGTCTATCACTCCGTTCTCACGGAAAAACTCCGTGCGGGTCTCTCCTACGAGTACCGCTACACGGACCTTGCCGCCTACAAAGGGCAGAACGGCAATCCCGGCTACCAGCAGGTTCACTTTTTCGGCGTGTCCGCAGTCGGCGACGTGACGGAAAAACTCACGGTCGACGGCCGCATCGGTTACACGACGAGCGACTACAACCGCCGCACGACTTACGGGAATGATGGCCGCGAAAACACGCTCGGCATGAACGCGGCTTTCAACTGGGCTGCGACGGAAAAGACGTCCGCGCGTCTCGCGCTTTCTCGTGACTTCGAAATCTCCGGCAACGGCGACGACATCACGTCCACGGGCATCGCGCTCTCGGTCAACCACCGTATGGATACGCACTGGTCGTTCAACGCCGGTCTTGACTACCGCAACGACGATTACAACGATTCTTCCCGCAAGGATGACGTTTACACCGCCCGCGTCGGCGCGAACTACAACGTCAACGAATATCTGAACGTCGCCGCCTCCTACAGCTTCCAGTGGGACGATTCGAATTGGAGCACTTCCGAGTACACGAAGAACTTGGTGTCGCTTTCGCTCAACTTCCGCTACTGAGCGGAAGCGGGCGCGATTCAAGCGTGATGTTTTTTTTGAAATGAAGAAAAACATTTTTTGCAAGAGAGTTGCCGCGTCCTGCGCAACTCTTTTTTTTATCCTCGTTTTTGCCGCCTGCACGCCGGAGGCGACGGATCGCGATCTGCGTTCCGACAACTCGCTGCTGACGCTTGAGAAGCCGGTCTATCGTATCCGTCCGATGGATATGATCCGCGTCGAGATCACGATTCAGAAGGACGGTCGGCGCGAAGTCATGCCCGGCGAATACCGCGTTTCCGCGGACGGGAACATTCCGCTCAACTACCTGAAGCAGGTGCACGTGGCGGGGCTCACGCTTCCGGAGGCGACGGAGAAGATCAAGCGTTCCTACATCGACCAGGGCTACTTCAAGAAGCCCGAAGTCATTCTGCAGATTTCCTCTTACGCCGAGCGCCGCGTCTATATCGACGGCTTCGTCGGCGCCGTCGGGCCCGTCAACATGCCGATGGAGGAGGAGCTGACGCTCGTGCGCGCCATCACGGCGGCCCGCGGGCTGCAACCGCGCGCCTCGCGGACGAATCTCATCCTCATCCGCAACGTGGACGGCGAAGAAAAGAAATACATCATCAACCTGAAAGAGATTCAGGAAGGCAACGCGCCTGACATTCTCCTGCAGGAAGGCGATAAAATTTACGTTCAAGATTCCAAGATCTGATCACCATGTCCGAGAACGCATCTCCTAAGGAACCTCAGGAAACGCCGGCGCCCGAAAACGTGAACGCCGCGACTCCGCCTCCCGCCGGTTATCGCGGCGGTTACGGCTATGGTTACGGCTACGGATACGGTTACGGGGAAGCTCCGAGTCTGGCGGACGTCGCCGGCGGGCTTTCGGAAACGCTGCAGAACCGCACGCTCGGCGACTACATCGCGATTTTTCGCGAGCGCATCTGGTACGTCATTCTCTCGGCGTTCATCGTGCTCGCGGGCGTGCTCGTGTACACCTACAACATCGTTCCCGAATACACGGCCTCGGGGCGCGTCCAGGTGCTGCGCCAGGCGATCAATCTCGGCGGCGGCCGCGCCGGCGGCGAGCTTCAGGTCGGCGGCCAGGACGACTTTCTCACGCAGGTCGAAATCATGACCAGCGGCCAGATCGTGGACCGCGTCGTTCAGCGTCTCACGCAGGCGGAACTTTCCGAAGTCGTCGATCCCTACCGCAACAGCGATTTCTTCTCGGGCCCGCTTTCCGCCGAAGAAGTCATCGCGCGCCACCGCTCGGTTTCGCCGAAGAAGTCGACGTTCATCGTCACGGTCGAATACACGCACCGCACGAAGGAAATCGCGAAGAAGATGACCGATTACTTCATCGACGAAATCTGCAAATACAACATGGAGATCCGCGCCCTCCGCGCGAATCCCGTGATCGAGACGACGCGCCAGAAAATCGAGAATCTCGAAAAGAAGATCGAGACCGAGCGTCAGGAGCGCGTCGATCTCGTGCGCCGCGAGAATCTGCTTGAGCTCGACATGGGCACGGCTGCGGGCGAGCTTTCCGCCATCAACGCGCAGCGCGATGCCGAAAAGAAGAATTACGACGACCTGCTCGCGATCCTCAACGAAATCGACAAGGTGAAGAAGGAAGGGCGCGACCTGCTCAGTCAGCCGTCCATCACGTCGAACTCGCACGTCTCCTCGCTGTTCTCGCGCCGCACCGAGCTGCGCATCAACATCGAGAGCATGCAGGAGGATTTCGGCGAAAAACACCCCGAGCTGATTCACGCCAAGGAGCAGCTCGCCGCCACCGAAGCCGAGCTGAAGAAGGCGGTCGAAAAGGCGGAAGCCGAATTCAAGGCGAACTTCATCGCCGCGCAGCGCCGCTACGAATCCGCGAACCGCCGCGCCGTCGAAAAGACCGCGCGCCTGCAGAAGATGCGCGAAGCGAGCACGCGCCTCGAAACGCTGACCGCGCAGCTCCGCAACGACGAAGAGATGCTGCAGCGCCTGCGCCTCAATCTCGAAGACCAGAGCCTGAGCCTCACGACGACGACGACGTCCATCATTCAGCCGCTCGATTCCGCGAGCGTGCCCAACATGCCGTCGAACAAGAACTTCCTGCTGAACGCGATTTTCGCGCTCGTCGCGGGAACGGCGATTGGCGCCGGCATCGTGCTGCTGCTCTCCTTCCTGGACGACCGCATCAAGTCCGTCCGCGACATCGAAGTCTCGCTCGGTCTGCCGCTGCTCGCGTCCGTCATGCGCATTCGCGGGACGAAGAAGAAGGGGCTCAACGACCGTTCGTCGCTCGCCTCGACCGGCTACGACCGCACGGCGCAGGAGGCGTTCATTTCGCTGTATTCCGCGCTGAAGATCGGCGACGAATCCAAGAACGCGAAGCTCATCGCCGTGACGTCCACGATGCCGTCCGAAGGCAAGACCTTCGTCGCGTCCAACGTGGCGCAGACCTATGCGAACCACGGCGAGAAGGTGCTCCTGCTCGATTCCGACCTGCGTCTGCCCAACGTCGCGAACTCGCTTGAAATCGACGTTTCCTCGGGCGGACTCAAACGCTACATCGACGGCGAGGCGACTCTGGACGAAGTCGTCGTCAAGGACCTCGTTCCCGGCATGGACGTGCTTCCGATCGAAAAGGCGTTCCCGAATCCGTCTCAGGTCATCAACGGCAAGAAATTCACGGAGATGCTCGCGCAGCTGCGGGACCGCTACGACCGCGTCGTCATCGACACGCCGCCGATCGCCGCCGTGTGCGACATCCTCAATATCCTGCCGAGCTGCGACGGCGTGATCTACACGGTCAAGTTCAACGCCGTCCAGCGCATACAGGCGAAAAGCTCGCTGCGCCGGCTCGGCGAAGCGAAGGTGCCGATCTTCGGCGTCGTGCTCAACATGGTGCCGACGCATTCCGCGCACTTCTACACGGACAAGGCCTACACCGGCGAGTACTCCCGCTACTACCGCAAGGGCTGACGCTCGCGCCTCCCGCGCTGAAAAAACGGACGTTCCCGCGTGGAACGTCCGTTTTTTCATTTCTCTCCTCAGTTGCAAGCATCGGTGCAAGTCTGAAATTTTTGAAGCCTCGGAGGAATTCGGAAGCATACGTCGCATGAAGGAGCGGGCGTCGAGCTCGCGTCGTTTTGCTTTCCCTACAGAAGAATAGGATGCTGAGTGCTTTCGCCGCCGAAATAACTGGCGAGGCGGAATGCGGACAGGCTGTTTCGCGCAACGCAGATCCCAAGCGCCCTGCCGCCGTCGCGGGGACGTTTTTTTGCAAATCGTCGATTGACGATTTTCCCGCTTTGCGCTACGCTTCCGCGCAATGATTTTTTCTACGATGAACGTATTATTCCTCGCAATCTCCTGGAGCATCATGGGGTGGGTCATCCTCGGAACGGTCGTCTTTCTGATTCTGGTCGCCGCGCTCGGCCGCGGAATCGCCGCCGCGTTCCCGCCGAAGCCCGAGCACATGTCGTCGTTCAAAAAGCCGACGAAAAAGGCTTCGCCCGTCGCCGCCGTGCGTGCCCCGACGCCCGCGAGCATTCCCGCGCTGCGCGCCGAAAGCGACATCTCGCCGGAGATTCTCGCCGTCGTCGCCGCTTCCGTGGCGACCGTGCTCCGCGGCCAGAAATACAAGGTGCACAACGTCCGCCTCGCCGCGATGAAGACGCCGAACATCGAACACCTGATGACGGAATGGTCGCTCGAAGGCCGCCGCCAGGTCTATTCCTCGCACCAGATCGAGCACACGCGCTGAGCGTTCCCTCTGATTTTTCCGAATTTCCTTCAAAATTTAAAACATCCTCCCCGAATACCATGAAAAAACTTAAAGTCACCGTTAACGGCAAAGTTTACGAAGTGCTCGTCGAAATCGAAGGCGAAGAAACCGCCGCCGCCGCTCCCGCGGCTCCGGCTCCGGCGGCGCCCGCGCCCGTGAAGTCCGCTCCGGTTTCCGCTCCCGCGCCCGCTCCGGCGCCCGCGCCGAAACCGGCTCCGGCTCCCGCGGCCGCCGGCTCCGTCCTCGCTCCGCTGGCGGGCAAGGTCGTTTCCGTGGACGTGAAGGTCGGCGATTCCGTCAAGGAAGGCGACCAGGTGCTCACGCTCGAAGCGATGAAGATGAACACCTACATCTACGCGGACCGCGCCGGCAAGATCGCCGCCGTCAACGTGGCGGTGGGCGACGGCGTGGAAGAAGGCCAGGCGCTCGTGACGATCGCCTGAGCTCGCTTTCCGCGGGAACGCCAAAATCGAATCTGCGACCATGTTTTCCTTGCTTGCGGCATCCGGGCCGAGCGCGACCTTCGCGCTGGAATGGCTCGCGTGGGTCATCGTCATCGCGGCGTCGGTGGCGGTGTTCATCGCGCTGACGATCAAGTTCATCTATCTGGTGCTCCAGATCTTCTCCAAGCCGGAGCCCAAGAAAAAATAAGCGCGGAACCGCCTGCCGCCCTGCGTTATGGATATCGACATCATTGAAATTTTCCGTCAGCTCTTCCAGGGAATCACGACGCTCGTCGATTCGGATTCCACAATTTTCTGGGGACGCGTCGTTCTCACCCTGCTCGGCATCGCGCTCGTGTTTCTCGGGCGCAAGGGGATTCTCGAGCCCCTGCTGATGATTCCGATGGGGCTCGGCATGGTCGTCGCGAACACGGGCGTGCTTTATCTCGACCCGTCGAGCGCCGTGAAGTCCGAACGCACCTACGACGCGCGCTGGATCAACGCGGAAGATTCGTCCGACGTCCGCTTCTTCACGATCAAGGATTCGGCGGATTTCGCGGCGAACGCCGCCGACCCGAAATTCATTCCCGTCGAATCCGCCGCGCGGCTCGAAGAGTTCGCCCGCGCGGGAACGCTGCAGCTCACGGATCCCTCCGGCGCGGCCGCGCCGCTCACGGGCAAGGTCGTCGTTCCCGGCAACCTGAATCTTGAGCCGCTCGTGCAGACGCCGGAAAACATCGTCGACCTCATGCAGATCGACTGGATTCAGCCGATCTACAACTACGCGTTCTCGAACAATCTGATCGCGTGCTTCATCTTCATGGGCATCGGCGTGCTGCTGGACGTCGGCTTCCTGATGGCGCGCCCGTTCCAGAGCATCTTCATGGCGTTCTGCGCGGAGCTCGGCACGATGGTCACGTTCCCGGTCGCCGTGCTCTGCGGGCTCAGTCTCGGCGAGGCGGCTTCGGTCGCCCTCATCGGCGGCGCGGACGGTCCGATGGTGCTCTTCGGTTCGCTGCAGCTCGCCAAGCATCTTTTCGTGCCGATCACGGTGGTCGCCTACCTTTACCTCGGCATCACCTACGGTGCGTATCCGTTCCTGATCCGCTTCCTCGTTCCGGAAAAACTGCGCCGCGTCCGCAACGCGCCGCCGAAGAAGCCGGTGAAGGTCACGGCGACGGAAAAAATCGCGTTCGCGGTCGTCGCCTGCGGCGTGCTCTGTCTGCTCTTCCCGGTCGGCGCGCCGCTGTTCTGCTCGCTCTTCGTCGGCATCGCCGTGCGCGAGGCGGGCATTCAGTCCTTCGTGCGTCTGATCGACCAGGTCTTCCTTTACGGCGGCACGTTCTTCCTCGGCCTCGTGCTCGGGCTGCTCTGCTCCGCGGGAACGCTGCTGGACGAAAAAGTGCTGATTCTGCTCGTGCTCGGCATCATCGCGCTGACGATTTCGGCGACGGGCGGCATCCTCGGCGGCTACGTGCTTTACCTGCTTTCCGGACGGCGCTTTAATCCCGTCTGCGGCGTCGCCGGCGTGTCCTGCGTGCCGACCTGCGCGAAGATTGCGCAGAAGGAAGTCTCCCGCGTCGCGCCGGACGTCATCGTGCTTCCGGATTCGCTCGGCATCAACATTTCCGGCGTCATCACGTCGGCGATCTTCACGGGCGTCTACATCGCGCTCGTTCCCGAGCTCGAGAAAATCTGGGCGGCGACCTCCGCCGCGCTCTGAGCCGTTTCCGCCATGCCGCCGAAAAAATCCGAAATCGCGGCGCAGAAACACTGGATCATCGGCATCGCCGTCGCGCTCGTCGGCGTGCTGATTTCCCGCGCCGTCTGCCCGCTCATCGAAGTCGGCGACGTGCGCTTCGCCGTGATGATTCTCGGTCACGTCTTCTGTCTCGCCGGGCTGCTCGTCATCATGCGCGGCGTCTTCCGCCGCCACCGCGACGATGAAGACGCGGACGACTGACGCGTTTTGGAAAGCGACTTTCAAGTCTTTCCCGCATTCTTCCGCAAAGACGCCAAGGCGCAAAGAGATTCTTTGCCGCGCCGACGCGGGAGAGCACAGACGAAAGCGCTTTGGGAGCGGAGACGTCCACGTCTCCGTCGCGGGAACGCGCGTGCGCGATGAAGCCTGCCGTCAGTTTCGCGCGAAGATTTTCCTCGCACGATGAAGCGCGACTTTCGGAAGACGAAAGCTATCAAACAAAATCCAGAAGGCGGAGCTCGGCAGGAACGTGAACGGCGGGCGCGCGCCGAGCAGCGCGAGTTTCGTCCCGCTCGAGACGCGATGCTTTCTTGATGCAAGGAGTGCAACGAACGGGCGCAGCTCCGGAGCTTTTAGATTTTTCCGAAAAACGCATGAGAGAAACGTCGATTCGACGAAGATTTTCCACACCTCTTGCCACGCTTCGCCGCATTCCGCAAAGCAGTCTTTCCCCATCTTCCACCACGCGACGGAATAACTCAACGCCGTGTATCTACGTCGCGCCTCCGGGTTCAGACACGCGCCGTCGGGATTTTGCCGATACCAATAAACGGGAGTCTGAACGCGGACCGCGCGCCGCAGTTTTTTCGCCATGCGCATGCACGAAATCGTGTCCTCGCCGTGAATCAGCCACGCGGGAAGATCGAGCGCGCCTGTCTCCTCAATCAGCCGCTTTCGGATGATTTTCGCCCACGGCGTCGTCGTGAAAAAATATTTATGCGAGGCGACTTCCTTCGCGTATTCGAGCCCGCCGACGCAAACGTTCCCGCGCTTCTTCGCGGCGGCTTCGTCGCCCCACGGAGGAAGCGATTCGAACGCGCCGTCGATTGGGGTTTCCCGAAAGCGTTTGTGCGCGCCTTCGACGAGGTCGGCGGCGGGGCAGTTTTTTGTCTCGGCGAAAAGAACGCTCAGTGCTCCAGACATCAATTTGTCGTCCGCGTCGACGAAGCAAATCCATTCTCCGCGGGAACGCTCGACGCCGATTTTCCGCGCCCGAGCGACGCCGCCGTTCGCTTCGTGAAAGACGCGCACGCGGGCATCGCGTCGCACGAAGTCGTCGCAGATTTTTCCGGAAGCGTCTGGTGAACCGTCATCGACGAGCACGAGCTCGAAGTCCGAAAAGTCCTGCGCAAGCACGCTTTCGACGCACGCCTGCAGGAATTTTTCTGCACGGAAAACGGGAACGACGACAGAAATCGTCGGTGCGGACGAACGATACGATTCAAGATTTTTCGATAGTTTCATTCCCGAAACGACTAAACTTCAATTAAAGTTTAATCAACGATAAACCTTAATTGAAGTTTATTAATGCGTTTTGAGTGCCGCGCGGACGTGGAATTTAACATTCAATAATGTCCAAAAGCTCCGAACAGTTCTGTTTTTCGGTGCCGCACGAAATAATGCGGGCTTACCTGTCCTGCCAAAATCGCAAGAATTTCACGGCATTCACTCGCATTGCACTGATCGAGAAACTGAATCGTGACTTCGGATTTTCGCTGGACGTTGGCTTGGGAGATTTTTCGCAGGGCAAGCGCGTGGACCTCAACAGCCCGGCGAAACTTAAACAAAAGAAGAGCGCACTGGACGCGGCAGCAAAGCGCGCCCGTTCCGGGAAGGCGAAGCGCGGTGCGGAGTGAATCGGGGCCTGCGGGAACGAAGACAGGAATGTCTTCGCTCCCAAAGCCTGTTCTCGTTTGGGGCAAGAACATCCGTGTAAATTCGTGTTCATCCGTGGTTCCCGGAAAGTCGCTTCCCCAGGAGGCCGCGTTTTTGAAATTTTCCGCGTCGAAAGCGCATTCGCTCTTGCGGGAAGGCTTTTTCGGGTGTAATTTCACGCTCACGCTTTTCGCGGCTATCCAGCGCGAAAACGCAAATTTTCCCAATCACAAACCAACCATCGATTTCCGATTCTCATGAAATTCAAAACGCTCACCCCGGAAGAAGCCGTAGCCATGATCGAAAACGGCGAGAACATCGGCCTCAGCGGATTCACCGCCGCCGGCGCCCCCAAGGCCACCGCCCGCGCCCTCGCGGAAAAAGCGAAGGCCGAACACGAAGCCGGCCGCCCCTTCAAGATCAATCTCTTCACCGGTGCCTCCACGTCCGCGTCCACGGACGGCGCGCTCGCGCAGGCCGACGCCATCGACATCCGCATGCCTTATCAGGGCAACGCGGATCTGAAGAAGAACATCAATTCGCAGAAAGTCCGCTACAGCGACATGCACCTTTCGCACACGGCGATGTACATGCGCTACGGCTTCATTCCGCGCGTGAAGACCGCCATCGTCGAAGCCACCGAAGTGACGGACGACGGCAGAATCGCGCTTACGACCGCCGGCGGGAACACCGCGACCTACTGCAAGCTCGCCGACCGCATCATCATCGAGCTCAACGCCTACCACCATCCGGGCTTGAAGGACCTGCACGACATCTACGTGCCCGCCGATCCGCCGAACCGCGCGCCGATTCCCATGACGCACGTCCAGGACCGCATCGGCACGACGATGCTCCAGGTCGATCCCGCGAAGATCGTCGGCGTCGTCATGACGAACGAGAACGACCACATCGCGCCGTTCAAGCCCAGCGATCCCGTCACCGACCAGATCGGCGAGAACGTCTGCAACTTCCTCGCCGCCGAGCTCAAGGCCGGCCGCATCCCGAAGGAATTTCTCCCGATTCAGTCCGGCGTCGGCAACATCGCGAACGCCGTGCTCGCCGCGCTCGGGCGCAACATGGACATTCCGCCGTTCCGCATGCACACGGAAGTCATTCAGGACTCCGTCATCAAGCTCATGGACGCGGGGCGCTGCGTCTTCGTCGGCGGCTGCTCGCTCACCGTCTCCGACGACTGCCTGAAGCACATCTACGAGAACTTCGATTTCTATAAGAACAAAATCGTGCTCCGCCCGCAGGAAATCTCCAACAACCCGGGCATCGTGCGCCGTCTCGGCCTCATCTGCATGAACACGGCGATCGAGGTGGACCTCTTCGGTCACGTCAATTCCACGCACTTCTACGGCCGCCAGATGATGAACGGCATCGGCGGTTCCGGCGACTTCGCGCGCAACGGCTATCTCACGATCTTCACGTGCCCGTCCGTCGCCAAGGGCGGCGCGATTTCCTCCATCGTGCCCATGTGTTCGCACATCGATCACACGGAACACGACGTGGACATCGTCGTCACGGAGCAGGGCGTCGCCGACCTGCGCGGCAAGTGCCCGCGCGAGCGCGCCGAAGAGCTCATCGAAAAGTGCGTGCATCCCGAGTACAAGCAGCTGCTCCGCGACTACGTCGCGCGCACGCCGCTCTACCACACGCCGTGCGACGTCACGAAGGCGCTCGAGTTCCACCGCGCGTTCCTCAAGGAAGGCGACATGCGCAAGGCGAACATGAAGGACTGAGCGCGCCCGCGCTCTCCACAAAAACGCGTTCCCGCCCTCTCGGCGGGAACGCGTTTTTTTGCGTGCGCGGGACACGCCGCGGACGCTCAGCGGCGGAACCACGCCTTCATCGTGTCGAGGACGCGGACGAGCTCCGCCTCGCCGATGACGTAGGGCACCATCGCGTACAGGTAATTCAGGAACGGCCGCGCGAACACGCCGCGCGCGCACGCGAACTGACGGTAGCCCTTGAGCGTCGCGGAATCGAAGACTTCGATGCAGACGCAGCCGCCCATGATGCGGATTTCGCGGATGCGCGGATCCGAAAATCCCGCGAGCTCGCGCCGCGTGATCGCCTCGATGCGGCGGATTTTGGAAAGGTAGTCGTCGCGCTCGAAAATCTCGATCGACTTCAGCGCGGCCGCGCACGCGAGCGCGTTGCCCATGAACGTCGGGCCGTGCATCAGCGCCTTTTCCGGCTCGTCGCCGTAAAAGCCTTCGTAGACCTTGCGGTTCGCCACGGTCGCGGCGTGGCCGATGCAGCCGCCCGTCAGCGCCTTGCCGAGGACGATGATGTCCGGCAGCACGAGATCGGCGACGAAGCGGTTGCCCGTGCGTCCGAATCCGGTCGCGACTTCGTCGAAGATCAGCAGCACGCCGTAGGCGTCGCAGAGCTCGCGCGCGCGTTTCAGAAAGGCGACGTCGTACATGCGCATGCCGCCCGCGCCCTGCAGCAGCGGCTCGACGATGAAGCAGTTGAGCTCCGCGTGGTGCTCGGCGAACGCGCGTTCCAGCGCGGGAATCTCCGTCGGGACGTGAATCGCGTTCGGGCTTTTCCCGTAGGCCTTCAGCACGAAATGGTAATCCTCGTCGTCGCCGACCTCCATCGCCTTGAACGTGTCGCCGTGATACGCGTGCGTGAGCGCGAGCACCTTCGTGCGCCGCGTCTCGCCGCGGTTCACGTAGTACTGCAGCGCCATCTTCAGCGCGACTTCGACGCCGACGCTTCCGGAATCGGAGAAAAAGCAGTAGTCCAGATCGCCCGGCAGAAACGCCGCGAGCTTGTCCGCGAGCCGGCGCACGGGCTCGTGCGTGAGCCCGCCGAGCATGACGTGCGAAAACTTCTCCGCCTGCGCGCGGATCGCCGCCGTCAGCTCCGGATGGCGATAGCCGTGAATCACGCTCCACCACGACGAGACCGAATCGATCAGCGTTCCCGCGTTCGTGTGCAGGTAGACGCCCTCGGCGTCGAGCACCTCGTATGGCGCGTCCATTGTCTTCATCTGCTGATACGGATACCAAATCATATTCCGCCATTACACGCCGCGCGCCCGCGTTTTTCCACGAAAAATTTTCGCGGGAACGCCGTCGTCGCGCTGGCGCGTTCTGCTATAATCGCGGCATGAAGGATTTTCAGGAAATTTCGGTCTGGGATTTCGCCGCGAAGCCGACGGATCTCATCAAGAACAACTGGATGCTGATCGCCGCGGGAACGCGCGAAAAGTTCAACGCGATGACGGCGAACTGGGGCGGGCTCGGCGTGATGTGGAACCTGCCCGTCGCGTTCGTCGTCATTCGCCCGCAGCGCTACACCAAGGAATTCGTGGACGCGGAGGCGCGCTTTTCGCTTTCGTTCCCGCCGGCGGAGTTCAAGCGCGCGATGGGCTACCTCGGCAAAGTCTCCGGGCGCGACGAGGACAAAATCGCCGCCTCCGGGCTCGCGACCGCGTTCGACGCCGCGACGGGAACGCCGTTTTTCGCCGACGCGCACACCGTGCTGTTCTGCCGCAAGCTCTACGCGCAGCCGATGACGTCGGCGGGCTTCATCGACCGCGCGCCCGAAACGCAATGGTATCCCGACCGCGACTACCACACGCTCTACGTCGCCGAAATCGAGAAGGTTCTCGTCGCGAAGTGAAACCGCGAAGTCAAAGGAAGTTAAGGAAAGTTTTTTGAGGGACGCGCAAACTGCGCCGCGTCGGGGGAATCTGCACGCGCGAATTTTAAGGAGAGCTCTTCTCCGGAGATTTTTCGTCACGTTCCTGTTTCGCGCGTATTTTCTTCAGTCTAAGTTCGAAGAAAAGCAGCACGAAATAAACAGCGGGGATATAAATCCATCCGAAAATCAAAAGAACGACGAAGAAATAGAGGAAGCTCAGGCAGAAAAGCGTGTGAATCAGAAGCGTGAAACCGAACAGCAGTGCAAAGCTTTTGATTTTGGAAGCGAAACAGATGGCCAGCCAAAAAGCTGATGCCCAAACACCAAGAACGCCTCCAAAAAATCCGCTCGTGGCGGGATTGAAAAACCAGATCGCCGCATCCGCCGCCATCGGCAAAAACGTCAGCAACGCATAGTATTTCGCTCCCTCTTTGTGAATCCGCGCCGCGAAAAACAGCCACGGGAACGCCAGGTATCCGAAAATCCAAAACATTTTCTGCGACGAACTTAGAAAAATCCGCGTGGAGATGAATCACGGGCGATGAACGAAGGAGGATTTTCGTTCATCGCCCGTGCCTTTTTTTACTTCTGCGGCTTGGGCAGGAGGAAGAAGAGGGCGCCGCAGACGAACATCAGCGCGCCCGCGATGCTGAGCGGCACGCCGAGCGCGACGTCGTGGTCTTTCAGGAAGCCGCCGAGCCAGGAAATGAGCGCTCCCGCGCCGACGGACGTGAGGTTGAGCAGCCCGTAGCCGGTCGCGGAAAAGCGTTCGTCAATCTGCGAGCGCAGAATCGGCATCAGCGTCGCGTCCAGCGAGCCCTGCGCCACGCCTTGCGTCGCGACGAGCGCGAGCGTCACGGAAAGTCCGAGCGCGAGCGGCACGCCGAGCGCCGGCAGCATCGCGACGATGACGCACGGTCCCGCGAGGCAGAAGCAGATCCCGGGAACGTAGGCGCGCGCCGCGTGGTTGCGGCGATACCAGAGGTCGGCGACGACGGCGGCGGCAAGCACCGCGACGTATTTCGCGATGTTCACCCACATCGTCGCCTGCGGTCCCGCTTCCGCTTCGGAAATGCCGAACATGTCCTGAAGCAGACGGGGATACCAGCCCATGAGGAACCAGTTCGCGAATCCGGCGAACGCGTAGATGCCGAGCAGCATCGCCATCGCGCGTCCGGTGAAAAGGCTTTTCAGCACGTTGAGGATGCCGAAGTCCGCCTTGCTTTCCTTCGTTTCCGCGGCGGCGGCGGGAACGGTTTCGTCCGCGGCGTCCTCTTTCTTCGCCTCGGGGTCGTGCAGGAAGAAGACGACGACGAGCGCGTAAGCGACGCCGATGAAGCCGAACGTCTCGAACGTCAGCCGCCAGCCGAGCTGGTAAGGCGCTCCCGCCATCAGCGCGCCGCAGCCGGCGAGCACCTGCCCGGCGTAAATGCCGCTCATGTGCAGCCCCGTCGCCATCGAACGCGTGTTCCCGCGGTGATAGTCGGAGATGAGCGCGAGCGCCGCGGGAATGTAGAACGCTTCGGAGACGCCCATCGCGGCTCGGGCGAAGAGAAGCTGCTCGTAGGTTTCCGCCTTGCCCGTCAGCCAAGTGACGATGGACCACACGACGAGCGAGCACAGAATGATGAATTTCCGGCTGAAGCGGTCGGACAGATAACCGCCGACGGGGCTGAGCGCCGCATAAACGATGAGGAACGCGGACGTCACCATGCCGAATTGGCTCTGCGTCATCGGGATGCCGTTTTCGCCGCCGCCCGTGATGGACGTGTTGAGCACGGCGAGCAGCTGGCGGTCGAAGTAGTTGAGCATCACGACGATCCACAGCACCGCGACGGCGATCCACGCCCATTTGCCCGGGCCGCCCTTCGGCGGATTCGCGGGAAGCGGCTTGCTGCGGAAGCCTTTTTTCAGACCGAACAGCACTGCCGCGACGGCGACGGCGAGCGCCGCCCACGGCGTAACGTCGACCCACGACGAGGCGTGGTCGAGAATCGGTTTAGTTACGTCGACGAACCAGTTTGTTTCTTCTTGCATGGATTTTCGGTTTTAGGAGTTTTCGGTGAAAAATCAGTTTTTCGCGGCGCGGCGGATTTCGATGCGGCAGCAGTCGGGCGAGCGGAAGCCGGGTTTGAGTTCGCCGCAGACGAAATAAATCGAGTAGTCTCCGCCGCGGACGGCGCTCGCGCCGGCGCGGGCGGTCGCGGGAACGGTCGCGAGCTTTTCCCATTTCGCGTTCCCGTCGGCGTCGAACGAAAGGCGCAGCACGTCCGCGTTGAATTTATACCACGCGGGTTCGTGGCGCAGATAATCCGGCGCGGGCTTTTCGAGCGCGTCCTTGAAGATTTTCGCGTTCACGCCGCCGAAGATGAGCATGCCGCCCTCGTCGTCCCACACGGCGCAGGAACCGACCAGGCCCGCTTCGGAAACGCTTTCCGGCAGCGGCGGGAGCGTTTCCCATTTTTTTTCTCTCGGATAATAAATCACGCCCGCGCGGTCGAGCGTCGCCGTTTTCGTCGCCTTGTCGAAATAAAAACCGCCGACGAGCGCGAACGCGTCCCCGCGCGGCGTACGCAGCCTTCCTGCGACGGGCTGGACGCGCGGCGCGCCCGGGAAGTCCGGCAGCGGCTTCCATTCGTGCGATTTTGTCGGGAACGAATTGATCTGAAACTCGAACGCCTTGTTCGCGGGAACGCCGCCGACGTTGCCGCCTCCGATCCAAGGTCCGACGCCCGCCGCGTTGTCGACGGTCGCCGGCAAGGTCGGAAAAATCCCCGTGAGCGCGTCATGCCCGAGGCAGGCGACGTCAAGTTTTCCGTCGGAATTTTCTCCCCCCAGCCAGGCCGAACCGAACGAAATTCCGTACGCGGCGGGAACGGGCAGTTTTTCTTTGCGGACGACCCAGGCGTTTTTCGAAGCGTCCAGCGTCCAGATCGTGTCGTAAAACTTTTTCTTTCCGCCGTCCGCCGGTCCTTTTTCCGGGAACAGCGCGCCGCCGGCGACACTGAGTCCGCAGCCCTTTTCTAAAATAAAGGCGCCCGCGACGCCCTGCGGCGGATTCGTGCCTTCGACGACGAGCGGCGGGAGCGCTTCGACGGAGACTTCCCAGCCGGGCGCGACGTCCGTCACGGGCAGTTTTTCTCCGCCGGACGCGGGAACGCAGAACGCCGCGAGCGCGGCGACGAGAAACGCGGAAAAGCTCTTTCGGTTCTTCATGGGAAAAGCGGGGTCGGGGAAAAGTTTTCCGCCATTCTGCGCGAAACCCTTCCTCCCCGCAAGGAAAGAAACGCGCGGGCGGGAGACGCGGATGCGGATGTTTTCTTCCGCAAAGATTCTGGGCGCGCTTAGCTCTTAATTGTCTGCGCAGAGCGTCTTTTCGTAGGTGCCGTCGGCTTTGCGGGCGACGAGGCGCTCGAGTTCGAGCAGGAGAAGGTTCGAGAGCACGGCGGCGGCGGGAAGGTCGGCGCGCTCGGCGATTTCGTCCGGCGAAAGCGCGTCGCCCGCGGCGAGGAGCGCGAAGATCGCGGCGGCCTCCGGCGGGAGCGCGGCGAGGGCTTCGGGCGCGGCGGACGTTCCCGCGGGATCCGGCTCGGACGCGCGCGCGGGCGCGTCGCCGAAATCGAGCGCGAGGCTCGGCTGCGAGGCGACGCTCTCCATTTCCTCGACGATGTCGCCGGCGCCGGTGACGAGCGTCGCGCCCTCGCGGATCAGCTTGTGGCAGCCGCGGGAATTGTCCTGATCGACGCGTCCGGGCAGGGCGAAGACGGTGCGCCCGTAGTCCGCCGCGAATCCGGCGGAGAGCATCGAGCCGCCCTTTTCGTCGGATTCGACGACGAGCATTCCCGCGGAAAGCCCGGCGATGATGCGGTTGCGCTGCGGGAACGTGCGGCGGTCGGCGACGCGTCCGAGGCGGAATTCGCTGATCACGGCGCCGCCGGTCTCGGCGATTTTTCGGTAAAGTTCCAGATTTTCCGGCGGATAGACGATGTCGAGCCCGCAGCCGAGCACGGCGACGGTCGCGCCGTTCCCGTCGAGAGCGCCGACGTGCGCCGCCGTGTCGATGCCGCGCGCGAGCCCGCTGACGACCGTCCACCGCGAAAGCGCGAGCTCCCGCGCGATTTTCCGCGCCATGGACGAGCCGTAGAGCGACGCCCGGCGCGTGCCGACGACGGCGATCGTGCGCCGCGTGCTCAGCGCGGCGACGTTTCCGGACACGTACACGCCGATCGGCGCGTCGGGGATTTCCCGCAGCATCACGGGGAAGCGCGCGTCGAAGAACGGCACGAACTCGAAACCGTGCTCGCGCATCTTCTTTTCCTCCTTCGCGAGCGAAAATTCGCGCTCGTGCGCGGCGATCTTCGCGGCGAGAGTCCTGCCGACGCCGGGAATCTTTTCGAGCGTTCCCTCGGACGCGGCGAGCGCGGGCGCGAGCGCGCCGCCGAACGCGTCCGCGAGCCGGCGGCACAGCGCGGGACCGACGCCGGGAATCGCGTTGAGCGTGAGCGCCGCCTGCGCTTCGGTGAGAGTCGCGGAGTTTTTCATGCGGAAAGGCGGCGGATCATTTTTCGGGTTTGTCGCCGCGCGCGAACAGCGTCTCGAACTTCATTTTCCCGTCGTCCGCGGGGAAGACGAGCGAGGAGACCTTCGCGAAGCCCGCGTCGGCGAGCCAGCCTTCGATTTCGTTTTTGGAGAAGCCCAGCCAGGTGTCGTGATAGCGTTCCCGCGCGATCTCGTACGGGTGCTTGTTCAGGTCGAGAATGATAATCTTTCCGCCGGGCTTGAGGATGCGGAACGCCTCGGCGATCGCCTTGTCCGGACGCGCCGCGTGGTGCAGCGACTGACTGAGCAGCGCGACGTCGGCGACGGCGTTTCTGAGCGGCACCTTCTGGATGTCGCCGAGCAGAAATTCGACGTTGCGCACGCCGTGCTTCTTCATGAACTCGCGCCCCTCGGAAAGCGTCGTTCTGGAATTGTCCACGCAGTAGATTTTTTTCGCGGCGAAGGCGAGCTGCTGCGAGATGATGCCGCGCCCGGAGCCGAGGTCGGCGATGACGAGCGGCGGCACGAGCGAAAGCAGCATCTGGACGATGCCGCCGTCGGAGCGCCCGGGTACGCCGGGATTGCCGTTGCGCTTCGCGATCGCGTCGAAATACGCCTGCGTCGCCGCCGTGCGCTTTTCGATGACGCGCGCGCGCGCCGCCTCGTCCGCGCGGATTTCGGGATCGTCGGCGATCGCGGCGAGCGTCGCGTCCAGCAGAGCGCGCGCGTTGCCGGACAGCGTTCCCGCGAGCGCGTAGAACGTCTTTTTGCCGTCGCGGCGCGCCGTCACGACGCGGAGCTTGAGCAGCTGCGCGAGCTGCGTCGAGATGCGCGACTGTCCCATGTCGAGGATGTCCTGCAGCTCGCCGACGGAAAGCTGTTCGCGCTTGAGCAGATGCAGGATGCGCAGGCGCGTGCGGTCGGAAAAAAGTTTGATGATGTTCCAGGCGTTTTCGGACATGGCGGGGGAGGAGGGTTCGGTTCAGTCGACGACGAAGGAAATGCCGTTGAGGCGGCCGGTGAACGGATCGCCGCCGGGCGGCGGCTGAAAGGGCTTCGGGAACGCGAGGCGGAAGATCTTTTCGACGCGCGCGCGCACCTGCGCCTCCGTGCTGCCGACGACGTCGAGAAAACGCACGTTCCCGCGCGCGTCCACGGTGAAACGCACGTCCACCGTGATCGAGCTCGGAATCGAAAGCGGCTCCTGCGCGACGACGTCGTCGAAGAAGATTTCGAAGCGCTTCAGCACTGCCTTCACGTAGAGCGCGCGGGCGTCGGCGACGCGCGCGCCGCCGTCTCCGCCGTTCCCGCCCGTGCCGTCCACGGTCCCGAAAGCCTTGCCGTTCCCGCCGCCGACCTTGACTTCGCCGACGCGCCTGCCGGGGGCATTCCCGCCGGAGGATTTTCCGCCGGGATTTTTTCCGGAGGACGCGGCGTTTTTGCGGTTGTTTTTGACGATCTGGCGGATGTCCACCTTTTTGGCGTCGCCGGAATTTTTCGCCGCGGCGGCGTTCTTCGCGGCCTCCGCCTTTTTTTGAGCGGCTTCGGCGGCGGCGCGTTCGCGCGCGGCTTTTTCCGCGGCGGCCTTTTCGCGCGCCGCCTGTTCCCGTGCCGCTTTCTCGGCGGCGGCGCGTTCGCGTTCCGCGCGCGCGGCGGCTTCGGCGGCCTGCGCCTCCTCTTCGGCGGCGAGTCGCTCGTTCTCCTCGCGGAGCGCTTCGAGGCGCTCCCGAGAAAATTCGCCCGGATTGAAAAGATCGCCGTCTTCCGTGCCGCGCGCGGGACCGCGTTCGCGGCCGACGAGCCCGGCGTCCTTGTCCGGATCGTCTCCGCCGAGCATCAGCAGAATCGGATCCGCGTCGGACGGCGCCGTCGCGTCGTTTTCCCCGCCGATCAGCAGCAGCGCGCCGAGCGCGAGCGCGTGAACCGCGAGCGCGACGGCGAGTCCGGGCATGGAAAGGCGGCTGTTCAAGGCTTGGGCGTTTCGTGGGTGATTTCCGTGTCGAAGGCGACTTTGGCGAGACCGCGGCTCTTCGCGAGATCGAAGAGCGAAATGAGCTGCTGCACCATCAGCGAGCCGTCGGCGCGGACGCGGACGACGGGCTGCGCGTCCGCGGGCATGGCGCTGATGCGCGCGAACTCTTCGGCGAGGCGTTCGGGCAGCATCGGCTCGCCGTCGAAGAAGTAGCGGCCGCTGCGGTCGAGCGCGACGACGGCGTATTTCGTCTCGGTCTGAATCGGCGCGCCGACGCTCTCGGAGGCGACGGGCAGATCGACGCGCGTCGTCTGCTCGAGCACGGGCGTCGCGATGATGAAGATGATCAGCAGACAGAAGCACAGGTCGAGCAGCGGCGTGACGTTGATTTCGCTCATCGCCCGGATGGCGTTCTGCCGGCGGAAATTGCGGGAACGGCGTGACATGGCTTCAGTTCGCGGCTTCGTCGACGTAAGGGTTGCGGAACGTTCCCGCGGCGGGGGCGCGCGGCGTTTCGGCGGCGGGCGCGGGAACGGGCTCGGTGCCGCGTCGCGCGTCGCGCAGCGCCTCGTGGAGCTCCAGCTCGAAGCGGTCCGTCAGCAGCGACGCGAACGCCTCGATCTCCACCGTGAGCTTTTTCGTGTTGGACAGCAGGTAATTGTAGCAGAACACGGCGGGAATCGCCAGCAGCAGCCCCGCGAGCGTCGCGCACAGCGCGCCCGCGACGCCCGGCGCGAGCTGCGCGATCGTCGCCTTTTCCGTCAGCGAGCCGAAGGTGACGATGATGCCCCAGACCGTGCCGAGCAGCCCGAGAAACGGTCCGCCCGACGCGAACGAGCTCAGCAGCAGCAGCGATTTTTCGTAGTCCTCCATCACGCGCGCGAGTCCGCGCTGAATGCCGTTTTCGACGTGGCGGATGCAGATTTCGATGTCCTCTTCGGTGCGGACGGCGGCGCCGTTCTTCGCGTAGGCGCGGCACGCCTCGAAGGCGACGCGCTCGTAGTGCGACGCGCCCGGGCGCCGTTCGAGACTCAGCCGCGTGAGCTTCGCGCCGAGAATCCGCGCCTCGAAGCGCGCGTTGTCCGCGCGGAAGCGCCGCACGTCGAGCCATTTGCCGAAAATCGACGAAATCGACCAAATCGAAAGCACGGCGATGACGCCGATGACGACGCGCGCGGCGCCGTCGCACTGCTCCCAGTACCAGAGCATTCCGTGCGTGTTCGCGAAAAATTCCGGAAGAAAAAACGTCTGCATAGATTGAACGCGAATGATGCACGGAAAGCGTTTTCCCCGCAAGCGCGCAAAGTTTTTTTTCGAGAACGGGCGGGAGCAGGGAAGGGCGGGAGGTTCTCGTTTCCCGCCCACCGTTTTTTAACTGTTGACATCGGAACAAAGCGGGAGCAACCTTTTGGCAATTCCGGCGCGGAATCCGCTTCCGTTTCGCGCGCGGAGACTGATCACCCTACGAAACCCTTTTCGACCATGTTCAGAAACGAACACTCAAATTTTCGTCGCGTCGCGACGCCTGCGCTAATCGCGCTCACTGCGCTCGTCTTCGCCGGCTGCGCCACCCGTCCCGACTACACGAAAATCAGGCCCGCGTGGGAGAAAGGCGACCTGCAGACCGCCTCGGTCGAAGTCCAACGCGACGCCGGTTATCCCGTCGGGCAGTCCGACAAGGTGGACGGCTCGAAGGATCCGCTCCGCTGGATGCTCAACGCGGGCTCGATCACCGGCGTAAACGGCGAGTTCGCCGCGTCCGCGCACTATCTCGACGTTGCCCAGGCGAAGATTGACGAGGGCACGCGCCGCGAAGACGACGAGAAGTCTGTTTCCGACCGCGCCAAAAATCTGCTTTTCGGCGACTACGAGCCGACGATTCAGGAGGCGGTCATGGTGCCCGTGCTGCAGATCTACAACGCGCTCGGCACGGGCTCGAAGGTCGACGAGGTCGCCGCGAAGGCGAAGGCGCTCGTCGAGGCGCAGAAGACGATGATCGACCGCAAGCGCCGCACCGAGGACGCGTTTGTCGCGGAGTCCGCGGAACCGGAGGAGATCACGCTCACCGAAAAACTGAAGCTCACGCTCTCGCCGCGCGCGGACGCGGAGGAATCGCTCCGCGAGATGGGCTATACGGACGCGGATCTGATGATCGACGTCCCCGACGCCGAAAAGCGCTCCCTCTACGTCAACCCTTACGCGCGCTGGCTTGCCGCCGTCATCATCGCCCACAGCGCGAAGGACCCGAGCGATTTCGAGCTCGCCGCCGGGCAGCTCGAATCCGCGCTCGACGTGCTTCCGGACAACATGATGCTGCAGGACACGCTGCGCAACTACATGGAGGCGGCGCTCTCTTCGACGCTGAGCGAGGCGAACGCGATCGCGTTCAGCGACGATCCCGCGGAGCCGGACGCGGCGATGGCGGAACCGAATCTCACCTACGTCGTCTATGAAGGCGGTCATGCGCCCGCGATCGGCATGAAGCCCGTGGACCTGAAGGTGCCGAAGGCGCTGAACCTCGCCGTCGGCGGTCTCGTCACGCTCGCGGCGAATCTCGCCGCCACGCACGGCGCCGGGCACATCATAAGCACGGAATACGCGCTCGCCGCGACTGCCGCGATGACGGACAAGGCGACCGGCTACCTGCCCGTGCTCGAGTCCCGCGGCAAAGCGCCCGCGCTCCTTGTCAACGGCTTCGAACCGACGCCGCTCGCGGACTTCGACGTGCTCATGGACCGTCGTCTGCGCGCGGAGACGATCGACTACGCGACCGCGTTCACCTACGAGATCATCGGGCGCGTCGTCGGGCGCGGCATCGCCATCGGTGCTTCGCTGGCCACGTTGACCGCGTCGCTCGAAGGCGGGAACGCGCTCGTCGCGAACATTTCGGCGCGAGCCTTCATAGCCTCCGTCGCTCTCGCGGCGCAGCCTCTCGAACTTTCCAAGCCCGGCACGCGCACGTGGAACTACATGCCGCGCACGATTTCCGTCTCGCGCTTCGCGACGCCCGCGGGCGGGAAGATCGACGTCGGCGGCGAATCCGTCTCCGTTCCCGCGAAGGGCGTGAACATCGTCCGCGTCTACAAGGCGGACAAATACTGGCCCGCCGTCGTCCAGGTCTTCACGCTGAAGCCCGACGGCACCGTGAGCGCCGCGCCCGTGAAGCGCCTTTCCGCGCCGCCGCGCCCGGCGGAAGCGCCCGCCGCGAACGCTCGCGCCGCCGCGCCCGCGAAGAAAAAGAAATGACGCGGGCGTTCCCGCGCGAACGAATTTTCGAAAAAACACGAATCTCTCTTCATGAAAACCATATCCAAAATTCTCTCCGGCGCGCTCTGCCTGTGCGCCCTGTTCTTCACCGCATGCTCGAGCACGCCCAAGGTGATCCTGCTCTCGCAGGCGGACGTGAACGCGAGCTCCGACGCGCTCTACGCGAAGTTCTGCGCCTCGGGCGTGCTCGACGAAATCGCGAGCGCCTACGAAGGCGAAAAGCCGACGTTCTCCGTCAACCGCACCGACACCGAGAAGCTCGATTCGCGCAACCGCGCGAGCGGCGTCAACTACGCGAGCCTGGCGGAAAATTTCGCGAAGAAGCTCAACGCCTCCGGCGCGATGCTGCTGCGCTCGCGTTCCCGCGTCGCGACCGACGGCCAGATCGAAAAGAACGTGACGGAGGCGATGAAAAGCAACCGCTCGAAAAAACAGGGCAAGGTCGCCGATCTCACGGAAAAGCGCGTTTCGGACTTCACGCTCTACGGACGCGTCGCGAGCACCTGCCGCAAGGTCGCCGGCGTCGTCACCATCGACTATCGGCTCGAGCTCGAGCTCCTCGACGGCGACGAAGTCGTCTGGAGCGACGCGGACGTCTTCATGCTTCCGCGCGAAGACTGAATTTCAAGAAACTGAAACACCAAAAAAGAAAGCGTAACACATGACCAAAACAATTCTCTCTCTTGTGGGCCTCATCGCCGTCGGCGTCGTCGCCTACACCTTCGCGACCGGGAAAAAGCCGGACTTCGTCGTCGAGGCGGAAAAGAACGCCCTGAGGGAACCCGCCGCGCAGGCTCAGCAGCCTGCGGCTCAACCCGCGCCGGCTTCCGCTCCCGTGCAGACTCAGCAGACCGCGGCTCAACCCGCGCCCGTTTCCGCGCAGGTTCAGCAGCCCGCCGCCCAGCCCGAGTCCGCTCCGCAGCCGGCCCCCGCGTCCGACGAAAAGAAGAACGATCCGAACGACCCGCTCTCCTGGGACATGACGATGATCCGCAAGGATCCGATCCGCTACTTCACGACCGCGCTCGCGGACGCGAAGGAAAAGCACGAATCCATCAAGGCGCGCGAAGGAACGATGCGCGTGAAGCAGCTCGAACTGCAGCGCAAGGTGGACGAGAACCAGGCGAAGGCGGACGGCCTCAGGACGCTCCTGCAGCAGGCGGTGGACGCCTACAAGGCGGCGGACGAAAAATACAAGGGCAAGCCGACGGCGTGGGTCGCGGACTTCCCCTATAAAGGCGCGCGCACGAAGCAGCTGAAGATGAAGCAGTATCTCGTGAAGATCAAAAAACGCTCCGAGATGGCGCAGCTCGTCTCCGACAAGACCAACGGCGTGAACGTGCAGTATCAGAACGCGATTCTCGTCGCCGAGAAAAAGGCGTTCGAGCTTGAAATGGCGATTGAATCGCTCACCGCGAACAAGGAGATGGCGGAGGCCGGCAAGACCCTTGAGGAAATCAACTTCGACCAGGAATCCATCAACAAATACGTGGACGTGAGCACCGTCTACATGGAAATGGACGGCGGCGACCAGGCGCTCGACGCGCTCGCGAAGGGAGCCGCGGTCACGAGCGAATACGACGCGGACCTCAAGGAACTCGGCATCTGAGCCTTTCGGGGCGCGTTCTCGCGGTGACCTTCCGCGGGAGCGCGAAGCTCCGGAAAACCAAGGCTGAAACGTCATGAGCGAATACGACATTTTCATCTCCTACCGCCGCGAAGGCGGCGTCGCCGAGGCGGACCGCATCGCGAGCCGTCTGCGCAACCGCGGCTACCGCGTCTTCTTCGACGGCGACTCCATCGGCTCGGAAGACTTCGAGACGAAGATCGCGGTCTCGATCCGCGCCAGCACGGACGTGCTCGTCCTGCTCACGCCGGGGGCGCTCGACCGCTGCGTCACGAATCCGGCGAACGACTACGTCGGGCGCGAAATCGCCTACGCGATGCAGCTCGGCAAGAACGTCGTTCCCGTGATGGCGGAAGGCTTCGTCTTCCCGCCGATGCTGCCGCGGGTCCTCGAGCCGTTCACGAAGATCAACGCGGGCGACTCCGTGGATTTCTCCAAGCCGCAGGCGATCGAGCAGATGCTCGAATTCAAGATTTCGAAGGGCTACTTCAAATCGACGCCGCGCGCGGCGAAGTCGGAAAAGCCCGCCGCCTCGGGCGGGAAAAGAGGCGGCTGGCTGGGCGCGGCGGCGCTCGTCGTCGCGGGCGTGTTCGGCTTCGCGGTTTACGAAATGCGTTCGGCGGACGACGGCGCTCCCGAGAAACCGAAAATCGAGCGGACGGGAACTTCGTCCAAGGGAACGACGGGCACGGACGCGGGAACGAAACCCGCCCAAACGGGAACGACGAACGCGCAGTCCAAACCGACGCCTCCCGCGCCGATGGCGCCGTCGAAACCGGCGATTCTTCCGGACGACTTCACGAGCTTCGAGAACGCGGCGCTCGAGAGCTTCGCCAAGTCCAAGTGTTTCGGCGACCACGAAAAGCTCCGCGACATGGAGAACAAGACGATCGAGATCAAGCTCAAGATCCGCCAGGCGCAGGAGGCGGGCAACTCCGAGGCGGAGGCGCGCGAGACGAAGCGTCTCGAAGCCTACCGCGCCGAGGCGGGGAAAATCCGCAAGGCGATCAAGAACAGCTTTTTCGGCGTGAACGAAAAGCCGGCGGCGCACACGGTCGTGCGCGGCGAGCGCCTCGCGACGATCGCGAAGAAGCTCGGCTGCACGAAGGCGGCGCTCGTCGAGGCGAATCCGGGCGTCTCCGACGCGACGCTGAAGGTCGGGCAGACGCTGAAGGTGCCCGAAAGCGTGCGCGGCGCGTCCGCGCCTCGGGACGAGGACGATGACGTCTTCATTCCCGGCGAGAAGACGACCTACGAGGTCGGTTCCGGCGACTATTCGGCGGCGGCGATCGCGGCGAAGCTCGGCTGCACGGAGGCGGCGCTGCGCGCGGCGAATCCGGACGTGAACTTCTCCGGGCTCTCGCGCGGGGAAGTGCTGAACATTCCGAAAGGAGGCTCGCGATGATCGGCGCGCTGACGAAATTCGTCGCGGGCGCGTTCAAGCTCCTTCTGGCGCTGGCGGTCGTCGCGCTCGGGCTCGCGTTCTACGCGGGAATGCGCTTCGCGGAAAAGGATTCCGCGGGCGCTCCCGAAGCCGCGCCCGAGCCCGTTCCCGTCGCCGCCGCTCCCGAATCCGTTCCCGCCGTCGCGCCCGCTCCCGCGAACGCCGTTCCCGCCGCTCCCGCGGCGCCCGCGGCGAAGCTCCCGCCGAGCGAACGCGCGAAGAACGTGATCTTCGAGCTGAGTCTGCGCAAAAAGACCGCGCAGCGCCACGTTCAGGAGACGGAGAAGCGCATCGCGGAACTCCGCGCGCAGAACGCGGACGAAGGGCTGATTTCGGAGCTGCGGGAACGCGCCGAAAGTCTCCGCCGCGAGATCGCGAACTGCGACGCCGCGCTCGAACAGGCGAAGCGCGCGCTCGAGAACGCCAGGCGCGCGGAGGCGCGCGAACGCGAAAACGCCCCGCACAAGCTTCTCGAAAACCTTTGAAATTTCAACCAACCGCAAACCTAAAATTCAGAATCCTATGAACAAAAACATCCAAATTACCGCAATCGCGGCTCTCGCCGCTTCCGCGTTTCTCGCCGGCTGCGCGAGCAACGACGGCATGAACGTCACGCCCGTCAAGCCGACGCAGACCTACGTCGAAGAGCCGATCAGCGCGAACAACACGGAAACGCACTTCCGCGCCGTCGGCTACGGCAAGTCGCCGAACCGCAACACCGCGCGTTCCATCGCGTTCAACGCCGCGCGCGCCAACCTCGCGACCAAGATCCGCAACGTCATCGAAGTCGAAGAAACATCGACGACGACGCGCACCACGGCGGTCGCCCGCGAAGACGGCGACGTGCTTCAGACGGCGGAAGACGCCGAGTTCTTCAAGCAGACCGTTTCCTCCAAGGTCAACGAGCTGATCAAGAACATGAACGAGTACGGCAAGCCCGTCTGGACGGACGCCGGCAACGGCGAAGTCGAATACACGATCGGCGTCGAAATGGCGAAGTCCGACGTTGCCGAGGAAATGATGAAGGCGATCGACTCCAAGGCTCCCGCGACGATGTCCGCCGAAAAGCGCGCCGCGATGAAGGCCCGCATCCAGCAGGCCGTCGCCAACGCCAAGTAAAAAAACTGTTTAACTATTAACTGTTAACTTTTAGGCGGACAAACTTGAAGGTTAACAGTTAATAGTCAAAAGTTCTTACGTCATGACGTTTCTCTCACGCATTTCCGCATTCGGCGTTTTCGCCGCGCTTGCGTCGTTCGCCGCCGTTCCCGCGTTCGCGGGAGCGCGCGAGACTGTCGCCGCGTCGGGTTCGCATTACGTCGAGATCGACGACGAGATTTCGCCGCGCGAGGCGATGGACCGCGCGTTCGAGGCGGCGCGCAAGGACGCGCTGCAGCGCGTCGTCGGCATCGAGGTGAAATCGTGGGAGAGCGCCGTGCTCGATTCCGAGGCGGGCGAAGGTTTTTCCAGTCTCACGTTTCAGACGACGCAGGGCATCATCCGCAACTTCACCGTGAAGAAATCCGGCTGGGTCATCGAAAAGCTCGGTCCTTCTCCCGCGGGAACGCTGCGCGTGTTCTGCGAGGCGGAAGTCTGCGTCGAAAAGCTCGACGCGAAGCCCGACCCGGAATTCGCGTGCTCCGTCGCGGGCGCGCGCGCGGACTACCGCGACGGCGAGCGCGTGAAGTTCTCCGTCACGCCGTCGCAGGACGCGTATCTGAACGTCTTTCTGCTGAACGCGCGGCTCGGCGGCGCGCGCGTCTTCCCGAACCGCACGTTCCGCAAAAACGCCGTGAAGGAAGGCGAGCCGTTCGCGCTCCCGCCGTTCACGATCATGAAGACGAAGGACGGCGTCGCCCGCGAACAGGGCGTGCTGATGTTCGTGCTCACGAAAAAGAACGTGCCGTTTTTCGCGCCGCCTTCGGGCGTCGTTTCCGCGGACGAGATCAACGCGTGGCTCGCGGACGTTCCCGCGGACGAGCGCTTCTTCCGCGTGTTCCCGTTCTCTGTGCAGGGAGAACGGAAAACGGACAACTGATGACTGAAACGATGAAACTTTTTTCCGCAGTCCTGTTTTTCGCGGCGTTTGCCGCCGCGCCCGCGTTCGCGGGAGCGGGCGGGAACGTGATCGCGTTCCGTTCCGCCGAGACCGGCGCCGTCGGGCTGATGACCGAAGACGGCGAAATCGTCGCGCCCGCCGTGTTCGACGGCGCGGGCAAGTTTTCCCACGGCATCTGCGCCATGCGCCTCGGCGACCGCTATGGCTACGTCGGCGCGGAAGGCCTCACGCTCACGGCGATGAATCTGCGCGCCGCGCGCGACTTCACCGCGACGCCCGCGGGAACGCCCTACGCGAGCGTGCGCTTCGACGAAGGCTGGAACCTCATCGACGCGCGCGGCGTGCCCGTGTTCCCGCGCGCCCGTCCGGCGGAAATCACCGACGCGCGCACGCTCGGCCTCGCCGCGTTTTATCTCGACTCGCGCGAAATCGTCCGCGCCGACGAGACGTCCGCGGACTCGTTCCGCGACTACGCGCAGACGTCCGTGAACAACTACCTTTCGTTCTGGTATCCGAAAAAAGAATACGAAACGACGCAGGACTGGCGCGCGCGCACGACGGACGAAAAGCTGCAGCTCAAAGTCGAGGAGCTGCGCCGCCTCGCCGCCGCGCGCTTCGTCGCCGAACGCGGGGATTCCGCGCTCTCTCCCGCGGACTTCAAAATCGTGAAATACGACGCGGACAACAGCGCGTTTCTGCTCGCTCATGCGAAGTTCGGCGGCGCGCTCGTTCCCGTGCCTCGCAAGGAGGCGGCGCTTTTCCGCCAGAATTTCCCTCGCGCGCAGATTCTCGCGCCCGACTACGGCGTCGGCAAAAACGACCGCATCACGTTGCGCGGCGCGGATTTCGTCATGCCCGACGGCAAGGTCTATCGCGCGGATCCCGACGCGGTCTATGAGGCGGACACGCGTTACGCGGGCTTCGAGGTCACGCTCCCGGGCGGCGCGGAGCCGATCGACATTCCGCCGCGTTCCGTGCTTTCCGACGTCGACCGCGGCGTTCCTGTGCTGAAGCCGCAGCCCGACCGCGCGCGCTTCGCGTGCATTCTCGTGAACGAGACTTACGAAAATTCCGCGAACGTGCTCTTCGCCGGCGAGGACGGCTACGCCTTCGAGAAATACTGCGAAAAGACGCTCGGCATTCCGCGCGAACGCGTTTCGCGCAGCAAGAACAACAGTCTCGGGCATATGCGCCGCGCCGTGCGCGACCTCGCCGCGCGCGCGAAGGCGTTCCCGGACGCGGAAATCATTTTCTTCTACGTCGGCAAATCCGTCGCAGACCGCTACGGCAACGAATACCTGCTGCCGACGGACTGCCGCCCGGCGGACGGCGTGGGCGGCGGCTTCAAGCTGAAAGAGCTTTACGAGGAGCTCGGCTCGCTGCGCGCGAAGCTCGTCACCGTCTTCCTCGATTCGGAAATCTGCTTCACGAGCACGAAAAGCGAAGGCAAGGGCGGCGGCGGCAAGACGCTCGTCGAGCTTTCCGACGCCGTTCCCGCGGGCAAGTCCGTCGTGTTCCGCTCCGCGCTCGCGGAGGAGTCTCCGCGCCGTTTCGCGGAAAATTCGCACGGGCTCTTCACGTATTTCCTGCTGAAAAAAATCAAGGAGACGCGCGGGAACGTCGGCTACGCCGAACTCGCGGAC
This sequence comes from Candidatus Spyradosoma sp., assembly GCA_051884495.1. Taxonomy (GTDB): domain Bacteria; phylum Verrucomicrobiota; class Verrucomicrobiia; order Opitutales; family UBA953; genus Spyradosoma. The sequence goes on along the minus strand of JBJEVQ010000006.1, from coordinate 144,585 downwards.
TATCTCGAAGAACAGGTGAAGCGCACGGCGACGGAACGCTTCGACGCGGAACAGACCGCGACCGCGACGCCGTCCGAAGAGCTCGGCGACGCCTGGGCGGAAATCAGAATGCGATGAGGAGGACGCCGACGATGAAACGCGAAATTTTCATGAAACGCTTCTCCGCCGCGCTCGCGGGAACGGCGCTCTGCGCGCTGATGTGCGCCTGCGCGGGAACGCCCGCCGTCTCGCCCGTCTATGCGGAGCTGACGAAGAACCCGATCGACCACGCGCGGCTCGGCAAGCTCGCGCGCGAAAATCCCGACGCGCGCGCGCCCGACGGCAGCTCCTGCCTGCACTACGCGATCGTCGCCGAAAACATCGAGGCGGCGGAAACGCTCGCCGCGAACGGCGCGCGTCTCGGCCGCGAGGAGCTTTACGCGCTGTTCACGCCCTACCGCAACAACCCGACGTCGCGCCGCTTCAAGTTCCTTTCGCCGATCTTTCCGGAGAAGATGGTGAAGCAGGAACGCTTCTATGCGTGCGTCGCCGGAGACACCGCCGTCCGCATCGCGAAAAAGCTGGGCTGCACGGCGGAAGAGCTGCGCGCCGTGAACCCCGACGTCGATTTCGCGAAGCTCAAGCGCGGCCAGCGCCTCCGCGTCCCCGCGAAAAGCAGGTGAATTTCAACATCAAAAAGCCATGTCAGGACAGGAAATCTTCACGTTCGTCATCGAATATCTGCAGCGCGCCTGCAACTACACGCTCGGGCAGATCGCGCTCGTGTTCGGCCCCGCGATCGTCTTCGGCTTCCTCACGCAGTATCTGAGTCAGAAGATACGCGTCGAGGGCTGGGCGCGCTTCGGCGATTTCTACACGTACTTCACGGCGCCGGGAACGGTGCTGCACGAGTTCGGACACGTCGTCTTCGCGAAAATCTTCGGGCACAAGGTCACCGAAGTCTGCTGGTTCGGGCCGAAGGACGGCACGCTCGGCTACGTCAATCACTCCTACAATCCCGAAAGCCGTTTCCAGAAAATCGGCAATCTTTTCATCGGCACGGGACCGATCTGGATCGGCACGCTCGCGATCGTGCTCCTGTCGTTCCTCGTGCTCGGTCCGGAAAAGCTCGACACGCTCGGCGTCTCCGTCGCGCGGGAACAGAGCTTTTCGAGCTTCGAGGAGGCGCTCGCCTACGCGGGCGACGTCGCCTCGACGGGCTGCGGGCTGTTCTTCGGCGCGTTCTCGGTCGAGACGCTGAAGAATCCGCTGACGCTCGTCAGTCTTTACTTCATCTTCTGCATCGGCGCGCACATGCGTCTCAGCCCGCCGGACGTCCGGCACTGCGGCGTTCCCGCGCTGATGCTGCTCGGCTTCATTTTCCTGTTCAACCTCTGCACGGCGTGGCTCGGCGATTTCTCGATGAAGTTCACCTACGCGCTCACGCAGTACAACCACGTCGTCTATTCGCTGCTCGTCTTCACGCTGCTGATGATGCTGCTCGTCTGGGCGCTGACGCTCGTTCTCTCGATTTTCCTGAAACGGAAAAACTGAAAATCTTTCACCGAAAAACTTAACGAACAAACAAACCGTCATGAAACACGCAAAATTCCTCCTCATCGCCGCCGCGCTCGCCGTCTTCACGGGCGTTCCCGCCTTCGCCCAGGACGCGACCGCGGACGCGCCCGCCGCCGCCAAGGCTCCCGCGGTCAAGAAACCGACGACGTACGTCGGCGCGCCCACGGCGACGCCGGCAGTGCTCGCGCAGGTGCGCAAGAACAACGCGCGCGAAGCCTTCGCGAGCATCATGCAGGCGATGCCGAAGCAGATCGGCTCCTACATCACCGAGACGCGCAAGCTCGAACTCGTTCCCGGTCGCGACGAAATCAACAGATGTATCGCGGCGATCGAATCCGGCGACAGCACGCTCGCGGGAGAAGACCAGCAAATCGTCGCCGCGTTCCGCTCCGTGAAGTATCCGCTTTCCGTCAGCGTCAGCTTCTTCAAGGATTTCCGCGCGGAAAAAATCGTCCGCGGCTCCAAGGTGGAGCAGCGCACGATCACGCTCGCCGCGGACGTGAGCCTGCTCGACGCGGCGAAGGGCGTCGTCAAGGAGGCGATGCCGGTGAAGGTCAAGCGCGTCTTCACGGCGTCCACGGGCGTGGACTGGAAGACGGAAGGCGGCTCCAAGACCGACGAAGCCTTCGTGACGACGGCGGAGGAGCTCTGCAAGAAAATCGCCTTCACGATCGTGGACAAGCTCGCGCCCGCGCAGATCGTCGGAATGGACAAGAAGGGCGTCTTTTCCATCAACAAAGGCAAGGGCACGGACATCGCCAAGGGGCAGATCTACGTGATCTACGAAAAGGGCGACGAAATGTTCGATCCGGAGACGGGCGAATCGCTCGGCTTCGACGAAACCGAAATCGGCAAGGCGAAGGTGACTTCCTGCCAGCCGAAAGCCTCCAAACTGAAGGTCATCGAATCCGATCCGGACTACGAAATCGCGATCGGCAACATCGTCCGCCCCGAGGAAACGGACGACGACGAGGACTGAAAGTTTTTTGACGAAGTTTCAAAGGACAGGCGGGGCGCCTGTCTTTTTTTCTCCGTCGCCCTGCGTATTCCGTGTCCCTTGCGGAAGCCGCTTCTTCGGGACGGCCGCGCTTCGCGCTTGCGTCCGGACGGCGCGGCGCTTACCTTTTCGCCCTAAATGCAATCGCCCGACACAACGCAGGAACCGCTCACGAAAACGCTTTCGAAAAGCGGAATCTTCGATCCGATCCGTCCGCACATCGCGGCGCTCGACGCGTTTCTTGAAGAGCAGGTCGCCGCGTTCGCGCCCGTCACGCGCCCGCTCGTGCGCTACACGTTTTCGCACGCGGGCAAGCGTCTGCGTCCGGCGCTCGTCTTTCTTTCCGGCTGGCGCGACGGCGCCGTCGATCCGATGCTCGTCCGCGCGGCGGCGGTCGTGGAGCTGATCCACCTCGCGACGCTCGTGCACGACGACGTGCTCGACGACGCGAAGATCCGCCACGCCTCGCCGACGCTTTTCGCGAAATACGGCTCGCACACGGCGGTGCTGCTCGGCGACGCCATTCTCGCGCACGCGCTGCTGCTCATGGCGGACTTCGATTCCGCCGAGCTCTGCCGCGCCACGGCGACCGCCACGCGCAAGATCTGCGACGGCGAAATCTGGCAGACTTCGGAGCGCGGGAACGCCGAACTCTCCGTCGAGGCGTATTTCGACATCATTCAGATGAAGACGGGCGAGCTCTTCGAGATTTCCGCCTACATCGGCGCGACGCTCGGCGGGAACGGCGCGGAACGCGGCAAGGCGTGCGCCGCGTTCGGCAGGGCGCTCGGCCGCGCGTATCAGATCTTCGACGACCTCGTCGATTTCCTCGGCGCGGAAGCCGCCATCGGCAAGACGCTCGGCACCGATCTCGCGAGCGGCAAATACACGCTGCCGATGATTCTCTTCCTGCGCAGGAAATCCGCCGAAGAACGCGCCGCGACCGCCGCCGCCGTCGCCGCGGGAACGCTCTCGCCCGAAAAGCTCGCCGCGGAAATGGAAGCCGCCGGCGTCTTCGACGAATGCCGCGACCGCTTCCTGGAGGAAATCGCCGCAGCGCGGACCGCCGTCGCCGGCTTCGCCGACGATTTCGGCGCGAAGCAGCTGCTCGCGCTCGCGGATTTCGTCGTCGCCCAGGTGGACGCCTTTTTCGCTTCCCGCGCATGATCTTCGGCACCACGCCCCGCGAACGCCGCGCGCTCGCGCTGCTCGTCGCCCTCGCCGCCGCGCTCCTGCTCGCGGCGCTGCTCGTCTGAAGCATTTCCCGCCGCCATGACGCGTTTTTTCACGATTCTCCTGCTTGCGCTCGCCGCCGCGTTCTCCGCCTTCGCCGCGGAGGAAACGCCGCCGCGCCGCATCGTCAGCCTCAGCCCCAACGCGACGGCGGTGCTCGAGGCGCTCGGCGTCTCGAGCGAGCTCGTCGGCGTCACGCGCTACTGCCGCGTTCCCGCGGGCGCGTCGCCGGCGGTCGTCGGCGGACTGATCGATCCGTCCGCCGAAGCCGTGCTCGCGCTCCGTCCGGATCTGCTCGTCCGCGCCGCCGTGCGCGACAAATCCTTTCCCGAACGCATGGCGCGCTACGGCATTCCCTGCGTCGAGCTCTTCCCCGAATCCTACGAAAACCTCAAGCGCGACGTCGCCCTCCTCGGCGAAAAGACGGGAAGGCGGGAACGCGCCGACGCGATTCTGCGCCGCTGGGACGAAGCCGAACGCGCCGTCGCCGACGCGCTCGCCCGCCGCCCGCTCCCGCGCGCCCCGCGCGTGCTGATCGCCTGGGGCGAGGTCTTCGCGGGGCGCGCGTCCTATCTCGACGCGCTCGTCCGCATCTGCGGCGGCGAAAACGCCGCGCCCGCGTCCGCGCGCGCCTGGCCGACGCTCTCGAAGGAGACGCTCGTCGCCTCGGACGCCGATCTGCTGATTCGCGTCGGGCACGACGGTCCGAAGCGCCTCACGCCCGCGCCGGAGCTCGCCCGCGCGCTCGCGCGCGATCCCGTTTACGGGCGCATGCCGGCGGTCCGCCGCGGGAACGTCTTCGTGCTCGACGAAAATTCGCGCCTGCTTTACCCGGCGCCGACTCTCGTCGAGGCGATCCCGCAGCTCGCGGACGCGATACGCTCCGCCGCCGAAACGGGAGAAAACGCGGAGAACGCAAAGATTTCCGGCCGCGAAGTCAAAGGGAGGTAAAGGAAGTTTCCCTTCCGGGGCGGCGCGGAGCAGTGTCGTTTTTATAGAAGGAAACTGTTCTTTAAGATGCTGCTGCGGCGGGTGTCAAAATTTCGCCGTCGGATTACTTTTACGGTTTCTCTGTCAAAAATGGCGCGTGCGGGAAAGAGATTTCGCTTGCGGGAGCGGCGGAAATGGCGGATACTCGCACACAATTCGCGGAGAGAGTCCCCCGCGAAAATTTCCCCTTTAAACCATCAGAGTCACCCGAAAAAACAATCCCCCGTTTATGAAAAATTCAAAATTTTTCCTGACCACCCTTTTTGCCGCCGCCGCAATGGGCTCCACCGTGTCTGCCGCTTGGGACGCGGGTTTCGACGACGAAACCGGAATTCCGCTGACGACAGATTTCGCCTCCGCCAGCGTGCCGGCGGGGAGCGGACAACAGAGCGTGGACTGCAACACGATCTTTACGTACACCAGCGCAGGCAACGTCGGCGCCAGCGGCAGCGACGGCTTCAACACGAACGGTTACGACGTCAAGCTGGTCGCTGCCGAGACTGCGATGATGACCATCAACGGCAATTTCCTGGGCAGCGGCGACATCTGGTTCGCTCAAGGACGGTGGCTGTCCAATGCGGCAGATCGTCTGACGGCTCTCGGCGGCATTTACGCCATCGGCGGGCAGGTCTGGTTTCAGGGGGCGGCTCAGACGCTGACGTCGGACGTCGTTGTGGGACAGTCCACTTTTCATGAAGAAATCGGGTCGTTGGACTATTCTTCGCTGCGGGTCAGTCATGACGCCACTTTGACCGGCACGGTCACCGTTCTCGCCGAGGGAACCAAATTCAGCTTTCAGGACAGTCATACTCTGACTATCGGGACTCTGATCGGGAGCGGAAACATCACGACGGGGCGCTACAACGGCGCCAACAGTCTTGTGATTGTGAAGGCGCAAGACTTCACGGGGAACATCGCGATCGTCGACGGGGTCTCGTTGATCTGGGGGGCAAAGTCCACGGACGGAGAGGGGACGGCTTACCCTTCGGCGGCCGTGGGCTCGGACGGTGTTGCGCACAACATTTCCGGTTCGGGCGAAATTTCTTCGACTTCCGGCGTGCTCTACAACTACACGGGCAGCGCGGGCGCCGCTGCGCTCGGCGTCGACAACGCCTCGATCACCGCGAGCAGCATTGAGTTCCGCGGCGGCGCGACCTATCAGGTCTCTTCCGACCTTTACGGCAAGAATGCCGCCGCCGCCGACAATTCCCTGGTGATTTCCGAGGGCAAGGCGACTTTCACGGGCAGCGTCGTCAAGAAGTTCGGGACGGTCTCCGTCGCCGAAGACGCGGAGGCGGTCTTCGTCGTCGCGCCGGATTTCGACATCGCGAATTCCTCCTTCGTCGGCGGCGGATCCGTGACGTTCGACGGTCAGGGGCAGTCTCTGACGCTCGGAGGGACGAAGAATCTGGGCGGGCTCGCGTTCACGAACGGCGGCACGTTCGCGCTCGCCGGCACCACGACGCTGAGCGACGGCGCGCTGCTTTCGGTTTCGAATTCGGATCTGACGGTCTCGGGCACGTATTCCGCGGAGAACGCGAACATCTCGCTGGCGGGCGGTTCTCTCAAGTTCACGACGGCGCTGAAAGGAAAGACGCTTTCCGTCACCGACGGCGCGTTCACGAGCGAGGGAACGGCGGAGCTCACCAAGTCGCTCACGGTCACCGGCGCGGGTTCGACCGCGGAGCTCAAGGGCGCGCTGAACACGCCGACGCTCAACGTCGCTTCCGGCGCGACGGTGACGATTCACGCCATGGCGGCGCGCTCGCAGAACACGATTTCCGTCAGCAACGCGACTCTGGTCTTCGTCAATGAAGACGTGACGAGAACCCTGAACGCGCAGTTCGCCGTCACGCTCGACGATGAGGGCGAGATTTCCGGTCTGTGTCTCGAAAATGCGGGACTTTCTACTTTCGACGCGCGCTCGGGCACGCTCGACGCCGTGCAGCTCAACACCGGCAACGTCACGCTCGTGCTTTACGCGGACGAAACCGGCGCCGCCTCCGATGACCCCGCCGCGTCGCTCGCGGACCGCTCCCTCAACGGCGACGACGCGAACGTCTTGCTCACCCGCGGCTTCTCCATCAATTCGGACGCGCATATCGATTTTTCCAATCTCGTCTTCCAGAAGGCGGGCGACACCTACGCGCTCTTCGAGATCGGCGACGGCACCGACGGCGCCTCCGTGCTCACGCAGCTCTCCCAGCTGCGGGATCTCGGCGGTAGCTTCTCGCTCGAAGACGACGTGATCTACTTCACGGCGAATTCGTCGATGCAGTTCGTGCTTCCGTGGGACGCGACGCTGGACAACAAGATCTGGGAAGCGGGAAGCTTCCAGGGCACGCGGTATGAGAATCTCGATCAGCGCGAAATCTTCTTCGGCAAGATCTCCACGGGCGACGAGGAGAGAGTGGCCATCGGCGAAGGCGCGGCGGCGAAGCGCCTTTCCGTGCAGGCGGGCACGACGCAGACCTACGTCGTCGAATCCTCGCTCGCGGATCCGAATTTCTCGGTCGGCACGCTGAGCGTCAGGCGCGGCACGCTCGACCTGCGCACGAAGATGACGGTCGCCGATTCCGTCGTCGTCTCCGGCGGCACGCTGATCGCGAACGCTTCGGGCGCGCTGACGCTCTCCGACTCCGGCGCGGACACGATTTCGGTGAACGCGGGCGGCACGCTGAGACTGAACACGGCGAACGCGGCGACGGCCGGCGAGCTTGACCTCGTCGGCGGCGCGCGCCTCGAATTAGTGAACGGCGGGCTTGCGGGCGTGGACTCGATCGTCCTTTCCGGCACGACCGAGGACCGTCGCGCGGAAATCGTCTGGCTCGAGGGCGACACGGTCTCGATCGCGAACAAAGTTTCGCTCGACGTCGCGGGAACAACGCCTTACGTCGATCTCATCGTCGAGAGCGGATCGGCTCGCTGGGGCGTGAGCGGACTTTCGAGCGCGGGCGCGGACGTGCGCAAGCTCGGCGCGGGAACGCTCTACCTCGAGCAGACTGGTTCCTTCAACGTCGGCACGACGCTGCGCGTCGAGGAAGGCGTGCTCCAGCTCGGCTCCACCGGACAAAAAAACCGCATTTTCGGCGGCACCCTCACGGTCGCCGACGGCGCCCTGCTTTATCTTCACGGCGTGGACTCCTTCGGCGTGCTAAACTACGATTCCTCCGTGAGCGTCGTTCTGGAGGACGGCGCGGCGATGTATCTGAACGGGGGTAGCGTCGCCGACGTGCAGACGCTGAACAACGTGCAGCTCACGCTCGGCGACGGGACGAAAATCGCCTCCTCCAACACGGCGCCGGTTCCGCTCGAAGGCTCCACCTCCGCCGCTAACACGCAGGGAATCAGGCTCGGCGCGAACACGACGGTTTCCGTCGACGACAACGCGCACGCCTCGATCGACGTGCTCGTTCAGCTCGCGACGACGGCCGCGGAGTTCGCGGTCGGCGACGGCGCGACGCTGACGCTTTCCAAGGGCGTGATCAACTCGAATTATTACTCGAGCGATCCGAACAACCCTCCGGAGATTTCCGGCGGCATCTTGAAGACGGGCGCGGGAACGCTGACGATTTCTACCTCGACTACCTCGAGCGATCCCGTCTATGCCGGAGAGACCGACATCCGGGAAGGCACGCTGAAGCTGAGCGGCAAGGCAGCCCCCGGCACGGGCGAAGTGAAGGTCGCCGCCGGCGCGACCTTCGAAATCGCGCTCTCGAAAGGCACGACGGCGACGATTTCGGGCGGCCTTTCAGGCGACGGCTCGCTCGTCGTCTCCTCGGGCACGGCGGCGTTCACAGACGACGCCGAAATCGGCGACGCGACGGTCGCCTCGGGCGCGGAGTTGAACCTTGCAACGTACGGCGTCGAATTTTCCGGCAATCTGACGCTCTACGGCACTTTCAGCGGATCCGGATATGCCGCCATCTACAAGGAGGGGACCGTCACGTTCGGCGAGGGCGCGGCGCTGAAATCGACTGGCCATCTGCTTTTCAATGCGGAGGTCTCGACGGATTCCGAGAAGGCGCTGACCAAGACGGGGTCCGGCTACGTGTTTTTCGGCGAGGACACCGACCTGACCGGTTTCGCGCTGACGCTCAACGGCGGCGCCGTCGCCTCCGCCGGAGAACAGAGCGTCGCCCGTCTCGAGTTCGACGGCGGCGTCGTCTGCTCCTATGATGTGGGCGGCTACAGCTACACAGGGGAGTGGACGACCGAGGCGATTTCGGTCGGCACGAAAGGCGGCATCATCGGCGCGGACGTCACGCTGACGACGACGGCGGGGCAGGCTTCAATCGTCCTCGGCGGCGATCTGGAAATCTCCGGCGAGAACGCGGACGACGGCACCGGCATCGTTTCCTCCTTTTACGAGGAGGGGTCTCTCGTCGTGGACGGCACGCTGAATCTTTCCTCGACGGGCGGCTCGCTCATCATCGGCACCTCCTATACCACCAAGTCGGACATCGACGCGGGCGGTCTGCTCAAGGCGACGACGCTGAACGTCGCCGCCTCCCTAAAGAGCATCGAAATGGGCACCTTCGAAGATCCCGAAGAGGACGAGGGCGAAGGCGAAGGTGAAGGCGAAACCGCGGCGGCGTGGCCGACGACGTTCAGCGAAATCATCGCCGACAGGATTTCCTTCGCGGGAGCGACGACGCTCACGGGGAAGGCTGGCGCGATCCGCGTCGGCGACGAAATCTCCTTCGCGGACAAGGCGAACGTCGTCCTCGACGGCACGCTCTTCACGATCGATCCCGAGTTCGACTCTTACGCCGACGCGGTCGCCGCCGGCAGGACGGGCGAGGAGCTTTCCGCGACCGTGAACGTGCAGACCAAGGCGACGACGGTGACGGTCGGCAGGCTCATCGGCGATCTCGAAAAGACCGGCGCGGGCTCCCTCAACATCAAGGACTTTTCCTTCCAATCGACCAAAAATCTTTCCGTGAACGAGGGAACTCTGAGGCTTACGTTCAGCACGGAGGTCGATGCCAAGAGGCTTATGGACGGAAAGCTCGAAGTTTCCGGCGCGACCTTGCAGGTTTCCGATACCGTGTACGCCTATAGATCGAGCGTCTCGCTGACGGACGGCGCGACGCTTCAGGGCAGTCTCGATCTCTACACCGGCACGGAGGCGAAGCTCACCGATTCCAGGATCACGGGAAGCCTCCGTCTCTTCAACTCGTCTCTGGGAGCCAACACGTCTTCGGAAGCGGAAGTCGACAATCTTAAGGTCGGATATCTCAGGCTTATCGGCGACGATTGGAAGCTGAAGCTGACCGGAACTTCTCCCGCGATCCAGGTGGAGAACACTTTGTATGTTAATGTGCTTGGCGCACAGAGCTTCGCGGGCGCGTTCAGCAAGGACAATTTCGAGCTGGACTATTCGTCGATCGGCTCGGAGTACACCATCATCAAGGTCCTCAACGAGTCGCCTTATTACCCTTCGCTCTATGTCAACGGCATAGATCATCCTTACGAAGATGAGCTGGATGATAACAAGCGCGTCCTCATCGGCGGGCTTTTCCGTGCGGGCGAAACCGACAACCGCGACTATCAGCTCGTCTGGGACGAAACGTCTTCGTCTCTCAAGGTGCTCGCCTACGGCACGAAGGTGTGGGACGGCACGACGAATATCTGGACCGAAGGCGGCACCGGATGGAACACAATTTCGTCCGGGGGAACGCAGCCCGGCGAGTTCCTTCGTAATGACTACGCGGAATTCAATTTCTCCGGCCTCTCGGGCGAGATCGCCGTTTCGGGCGCGGTGCACGTCGGCGGCGTCGTCTTTTCGGGCGCCACGTCGGGCGCGGAGTTCACGGTGAACTTCACGGAGGGCTCCTACATCGGGGACTGCGTCACGAATGAGACGACCGGCGACACGCGCGCCTCCACGATCACGGTGCTTTCGGGGAAGGTGATATTCCACGGCTCGGAGAACATTTCCGATGACGACGCGTCAAAAATGTATTCCAGGCTGACGATCGCCGCGGGCGCGAGCGTGACCACGGACGGCGCGAAGGCGCTCGGCACGGAAACGGTCACGCTCGGCGGCGAGCTTATTTTCTCCGGACGTGACGACACGCTGGGCAGCGCCGTCGTGACTACGGGGTCGCAGGCGAAACTGACGGTGAGCACCGGTCTCGTCGTCACGCTCGCGGGCGAGCTTTCGGGAACGTCGCTGACCAAGGCGGGCGAAGGAACGCTGCGCATCGCCGGGGAGACGGATCTGGACGGGCTGACGATCGGCGGCGGGAAGGTCGTCGTCGGCAGCGGCGAGGCCGACGCGGCTTCGATCGTGCTCGACGCGGGACGCATCGAAATCACGACCGGCGCTCAGACGGAGGCGCTGACTTTCGAAAACAACGCTTCGCTCGCCCCGGACGCGCAGCTCGTCGTGGCGGAAAAGAAGAACGTCGTCTTCAAGGGTTCGTCGTCGCTGAATTTTGTGGAATTCACCGGCGTGAACGCGAACGTGGGCTTCGCGGAAGGCGTCGCCGGTGAATGGTTCACCGTCGGCGGCTATGAGGTGGAGACCGACGAGAACGACCAGCCGATTTCGACGACGCCGATCGTCGCGGAATACACGCTGACGAGCATCAGAACCGGAACTTCGACGATCAAGGGCGACCTGATATTCTCCGGTCATCGCGAGGGTGAAAACGTCGCGGGGCTTTTCGTGACCGTTTCGGAAGGCTCGACGCTGAAGATCGACGGCGTAATCGTGGACGGCGGCGAGGACGCCGGCGACATGGGCGAGTTCGTGCTGGGCAAGACCGGCGCGGGAACGTTCGAAATCACGGGCGAGGTCAGCACGGGCGCCGAGCTGCAGCTGAACGGCGGCGCCGTGAAGATCGGCGGCGAGGCGGATCTGACGGGCAACGTGCTCGTGGGCTCGGACTCGACGCTCGCGCTCGCGGGCGGCACGCTCGGCGCCGCCGATTCGAGCATCGTCGTCAACAGCGCCGCGACGTTCACGCTGACGGGCACGGAAACGACGCTCGTGAACGCGGAGCTGAGCGTCGCGGGCACGCTGAAGGTCGGCGGCAAGGTCACCTTCGGCGGAGCGGACAACAAATTCAACCTTTTGGAAATCGATTCGAACGCGGAGGTCGGCGTGGGCGCGGGCGTTTCGGGCTTTACGGGCAATCAGGTGAAGCTCGGCGGCGGCGCGACGCTTTCCGTCGAGGCGCAGCTGGCGGAATCGAGCGGCGTGCTGGCGGTCAACGCCAACGGTTCGAAGATCGTGCTGGGCGACGGCGAAGGAAACGCCGGCGTCATCACGTTCTCTTACATTTCCGGCACGAATTCTCAGTCGCAGGTGCTGAAGATTTCGGGCGAGGGCGAAGTGCGCCTCGTCGGCGGCATCGTGACTTCGGCGATGACGCTGGAGTTGTCGGACGAGACCGCCTCGCTCGTGTTCGACACGGATTCGAGCGCGGAGACGAGTCTGCTCAGGGGCACGGGCTCGCTCGTCAAGCGCGGCGAAGGCGAGCTGCTGGTGCGGCAGACGACGCCTCAGTACTTCACGGGCACGGTCTCGGCGGAAGCGGGCAAGATCGTCGTTTCCGGTTCGGGGTCGCTCGGTCAGGCGAAGCTCTCGGTTGCCGAGGGCGCGGAAATCGTCGTGAAGCGCGCGGACGCGAAGATCGGCTCGGCACTCGTCGTCAACGCCGGAAACGGCTACGTCGCGGGCTCGCTCGCGGGCGGCGAGGGCAAGCTCATCGTCGAGGGCGCGGGCAATTCGCTGACGTTCACGTCTCGGGGCGTGATTTCTTCCGATTTCGAGGGCATCATCGGCGCGCGCGACGGCGGCAGGCTGATCTTCAACGAATACATTTCGGACGGTTTCCGCGAGCTGCTTCTGGAAAACGGCACGCTGGCGGTCGCCGAAGGCGATTCCGTCGCGGGCGCGCTGGAACTTTCCGGCACGGGCAACGTGATCGACGTCGCGGGCAAGCTTGAAATCGGCGGCGTCGTGATCGGCGACGTGAAGGGCACGACGGCGGTCACGGTCTCCGGCGCGGGAGCGCTGACGTTCGGCGGCGTGGGACGCGTGGACGGCATCGACGCCGAGCTGGACGTCTATACGGCGACGGACTTCGAGGGAACGCTGACGCTGAAATATCTTGCGGACGACGTGCTCGATCCCGCCATCCTTTCGACGCAGCACCGGAACACCTACGTCAACGCGGGAACGGTCGTCATCGACGGCGACGCGCGCGCGGCGGGCTCGGGCACGATCAAGCTCGCGGGCGGCACGGCGGCGCTGCGCTTCACGGATCTCGGCACAGGCGCCGACGCGCAGAAAATCACGACGCCGATCGTCGGCGCGGGCAAGGTGCAGGGCGACTCGGGCGTGCTGGTCGGGCTGAGCGAGAATTTCGTCGGCTCGGTCGTCGCGACGGGCGCGGGAACGTTCACGATGGACAAGTCCGGCGCGGAATCGCTCTCGGTGGGCGCTGTCGCGTTCTCGGCGGAAGCGGGTGCGACGCTCGTCGTCGAACTGGACGGCGACGGCGCTTCCCCCGACGTTTCCGAAGTCGACATGGGGTCGGCGACTTTCGCCTCCGGCGGCGGCGTGATCAAGCTGAACATCGGCGCAGACCGTACGCTCAACGTCGATACGGCGAGCGCGGATTTCAGAGGTGACATCGAAGTCGCGTCCGGCACGCTCGTGCTGACGTCGGACGGCGATCTGGGTTCGGCGGACGTGACGCTCGCCGCCGGCACGGTGATGAACGTCGTCGCCAAGATCTTCAAAGGCTCCGTTTCGGGCGCGGGCGATCTCGTCAAGGACACGACGGGGTCGAGCTTCGTCCGTTCGGTCGGCGCGCGGACGACGGTTGACGCGGGCACGCTCGCGCTCGAGGAAGTGTCGCAGGGAACGGAAATCTACGTCGGCAACGCCACGCTGGAATTCGCGAAGCAGCTCGACGATTCGGGCGCGCTCGTCAACCGCCGAAAGGGCGATACGGCGGAATTCGATGCGGCGCTCACGGGCGGTTCGGGCATGAACGTGCGCTTCTCGCACGATTCCGCGACGGGAAGCACGGTCGTGCGCGGCTCGTTCGACTGGGACGGCGCCGCCGGCACGCTGATGTTCATCGGCGGCGGTGAAGGCTCGGTCTTCAATCCGCAAATCATCGACGGCAAGATCGTCAAGAGCGGCTCCGGCAAGTGGACGCTCGCGAACACGGAGGCGGACCAGGCGTCGATCTCGGTCGAGGCGAACGGCGGCACGCTGGCGCTCAGGAACTACTGCGGATACGACGCGCAGACGCTCTCCGTCGGCTCGGGCGGCGTGCTCGAGATCGCGGGCTACAGCTCCAATTCCGACGGCAGCATCCGCGGCGTGATCACGGGCGCGGGCACGCTCGCGATTTCCGCGGAGGGCGAGACGCGCCTGGCGCTCGACGCCGCTTCCGGGACCGCCTGGAAGCTGCAGATTCTCGCGGGCGCGACGGTGAAACGCGGCGCCGACGAGGCTTCGAACGTGTTTTCGAAGAACGTCGAGATCGGCTCCGCCCCGGACGACGCGTCGCAGGGCGGCGTGCTCGAAATCAATGGCGACCAGACGCTGAGCGGCAAAATTTCGGTTTACGGTCTGAACAAGGATCCGGACGGGGTCGGGAACGGGCGTCTGACGGCCTCCGGCGGCACGCTCGATCTCACGGGGGCGAAGTTCCTTCTGGGCGGCGTGCTCGACGTTCGGGACGACGCGACGGTGCAGGTGAAGACGATCGACAGCCAGTCCTCGAGAACAGGCGTCGTGAAGCTGGCTTCGTCGGCGGTGCTGGAGATCGGCTCCGCAGACGTGGAGAACGGCGCTCTCGCCGCGCTGTCGGGTACGGGCACCGTGAAGTTTGTCGCGGGCAAGACTTACGTGAAGAACGTGAACGGCACGGAGACGATGGATGAGTTCAACGCCGGCTTCGCGGGCAAGGTGGAGATCTGGCAGGGCGCGACGGCGGTGATCAGCTCCGAGGCGACCTTCGGGAAGAACGTCTCCGAGGTGAAGATTCTCGGCACGCTGCGCGTCGAACAGGGTAACTCCACGTATACGCTGAAGAATCTCGTCGGCGAGGGAAGGCTTGAAATTGCGAACACGAAGGCTACGGTGCGCACGACCTACGACGCCGACAACGCGTCGTTCACGGGAACGATCGACGTGCAGTGCGGCCGTCTCGTGATGAAGACGACGACCTTCGACGCGGCGACCCCGAGCGAAATCCGTCTTTCCGGCGGCGCGAACGCCGGGCTTGTGCTGAGCAACGCCGCGGCGACGACGGAACTTTCCGGTCTCGCGGACAAGAACGTGACGGGAACCGGAACGGTTTATCTCGAAAACGGCGAATTCACGATCGCGAAAGACAAGGCGTTCGGCTACGCGAAGACGCTCGACGTGACGGCGGGCACGACGCTCGCGCTCGGCTCGGGCGCGACGGTGACGTCCGGCCTCTACGTCGAAAAGGGCGCGACGCTCGACCTGACGCGCGAACTCGCTCCGGTCTCCGGCGGCGGAATCTCGCTCGCGGCGGCCGTCTATGCGGACGATCCCGTTCCCGCGCCCGCGGCTCCCGCGCAGGCTCAGCGTCTGGTGCAGGGCGACTTCACGCTCGCGGGCACGATGCTCGTGAACGTCGTCGGCTCGGACGCGCCGGTCCGCGCGACGGGGAACGCTTCGGTGCTCGACACGGCGGACGTGACGCTCGACGGCGATCTTTCCGGCAGCGTCGTCGTCGTTTCGGCGGGCGGCCGGACGCTCATCGCGCCGAACGCGACGTTCCGCGACGGTTCGGGCGTGGTGCTCGCGGCGTGGGTCGGCGACGACGGCACGAGCATCTACGTCTCGGAAATGGCTCCGGAATCGGAGATCGTTCCGAGCGGCATGGAGACGCTTTACGCGACGCTCGCCTCGAAGCCGAACAGCAGCATCTTCCGCGCGATCCGCGGCTCCGGCACGAACGCCGAGCAGACCGCGAAGCTGCGCAATTTCTCGCCGGTTTCGTTCGCGGGAATCCTCGAGCTCTCGACGGGCCTGGCTCAGTTCGAAGACGATCTGCTGCGTCAGCGTCTCGAACAGCGGCGCTACGACCGCGCGTACGGAGAGGCTGCGGGAACGCTCAAGGCGTTCGTGAACGCGATCGGCGGCACGGGCGAGACTTCCGAAGGCAAGGACAAGCGGCCGAATTACGACCTGAGCCACTACGGCGCGGTTGCGGGCTTCGACACGCTGATCTCGGAGGACTTCCTGGTCGGCGCCTCGATCACGATCGACAAGGGCAAGGCGAAGATCCACAACGGCGGCGGCAAGCACGAGACGGACGCGGCGCGCCTGGGCTTCTACGGCATGGCGATGCTCGACGAGGTCTCCTACTTCGGCTTCGGCGCGGGCGTCGGCACGTTCAGCGCGGACACGAAGCGCAGCAACGCGCTCGAATCGCTGAGCGGCGACGCTTCGGGCACGGACGTCTCGCTGACGGCGACGCTCGGCAGAATGTTCGTGATCAGCTCCGAGCTCGGACTTCACGTCTCGCCGTACGTCGGACTGGACTACACGTATTCGAATCTCGGTTCGTTCAAGGAAACGGGCGGCTCGCAGAGCGCGCTCGACGTGGACGGCGCGGACCGCAGCTCGCTGCGCGGCACCGTCGGCGCGACGCTGAACTGGCTGCCGTCGGAATCGTGGCGCTTCTCGCTCGAAGCGGCGTATCATCACGAATTCCTCGACACGGACGCGGACGTGGACGCGAAGTTCGCCTCCGGCGACTACCGCGGCATGGACGCTTCGGCGACGGCGTACTTCGGCGGCGAAAATTCGCTGAGCGTCGGTCCGCGCGTCGAATACCGCATCAACGCGGAATGGAGCGTCTCCGCCGGCTACACCTTCGAGACGGACTTCAAGGACACGACGACGCACTCCGCCAACGTCGGCGTGCGCTGCCGCTTCTGACGCCGTCCGGCCGGCTCGGCGGACCGGCGCGCGCGGCGCGGCTCCCTTCGCGGGAACGCGCCCGCCGCCGGTCTCCGGCGCCCGCCGGAACGTTCCCGCGAAGGGCCGCATGAAGCTTTTTTCCGCATTGTCCGAGTTCCCGCGCGAGTTCGCGGGAGCGCCCGCGTTTCTCTGCGTCGGGAACTTCGACGGCGCGCACTGCGGGCACCGGGCGCTTTTCCGCGCGGCGAAGGAAGCCGCGGCGGCGAGCGGCGGCGTGTGCGGCGCGCTCACGTTCGAGCCGCATCCGGAGATTTTTTTCCGCGGCGCGGACGCCGTGAAGCTGATCTACCCGTCGGAGACGAAGCGGGAACTGCTCGCGCGCGCGGGGCTGGACTTCGTCGTCGAGGCGCCGTTCACGCGGGAGTTCGCGGCGGTGGAGGCGGGCGATTTCGCGGCGCGGCTGAAGCGCGCGCTGCCGTCTCTCGCGGGGATTTTCGTCGGCGAAAATTTCCGTTTCGGCGCGCGGCGGCTCGGCGACGCGGCGCTGCTGCGCGGGAGCGCGGAGCGCGTCGGCGTGCGGGCGCACACGCTCGCGCCGGTGCTTTTCGGCGGCGAGAAGATTTCCTCGTCGAGGATACGCGCCTGCCTCGCGGCGGGCGATTTCGCGGCGGCGAACGCGATGCTCGGCGAGCCGTATTTCGCGGAGGGAACGGTCGTTCCCGGCAATCGGCTCGGGCGCACGATCGGCTTCCCGACGCTGAACCTGGAATGGCGCCCGGCGCTGCTGCCGCGCTTCGGCGTCTATGCGGTGCGGCTGAGCCGCGCGCGCGCCGACGGCGGGCGGGAGACGTTCCGCGGCGTGGCGAACTACGGCGTCCGCCCGACCGTCGAGCGTTCGGGCGCGCCCGTGCCGCTTCTGGAGACGCATCTCACGGACGTTCCCGCGGGCGTCCGCGTGCCGACCTACGGCGACGCGGTCGTCGTCGAGTGGCTGGATTTTCTGCGCGAGGAGCGCCGTTTCGCGTCCGTGGCGGCGCTGCGGGAACAGCTCGTCCGCGACGTCGCCGCCGCGAAGGCAAGGGAAGAAAGCCGAAGGAAGTGACGCCCTCCGGCGTTGACTTTTTCCTCGGCGTCCGCGAAAATTCCGCTCATGAAACTTGAACACTCCCCCAAAATCGCGGTCGTGACGGGCGCCGGCCGCGGCATCGGCAAGGCGATCGCCGAAAGTCTCGCGGCTTCCGGGCACACGGTCGTCTGCGTCTCCAAGAATCCGGCTTCGTGCGGCGGCGTCGCGGACGCCATCGTCGCGGCTGGCGGCAAGGCGGTCGCCAAGGCCGTGGACGTCTCCGACGGCGCGGCGGTCGCGGCGGCGTGCGAGGAAATCATCAAGGAATTCGGCGGCGCCGACATTCTGGTGAACAACGCCGGCATCACGAAGGACGGGCTCGTCATGCGCATGAGCGACGCGGACTGGGCGGACGTGATTCAGACGAATCTTTCCAGCGCGTTCTACTGGGTCAAGGGGCTGCTGCGCCCGATGACGAAGAAGCGCTGGGGGCGCATCGTGAACATTTCGTCGGTGACGGGCGTGCAGGGCAACGCGGGGCAGGCGAACTACGCGGCGGCGAAGGCGGGCCTCATCGGGCTGACGAAGACGCTCGCGCGGGAGTTCGCGACGCGCGCGATCACGGTGAACGCCGTGGCGCCGGGCTTCATCACGACGGACATGACGGCGGCGCTCCCCGAGGAAGTGCAGCAGAAGATCAAGGCGGCGATTCCGCTGGCGCGCTTCGGCGCTCCCGAAGACATCGCCGCGACGGTGAACTTCCTGTGCTCCGAAAACGCGGGCTACATCACCGGGCAGTGTTTTTCGGTTGACGGCGGCATGGCGATGTAGCAGTATAGTTCCCCGTCGTTCGGGGACCTTTCCGCGGACGGCAAACCGAAATCAAACCTTTTTCCAACAATCAATCCAAAAAAACTATGGCAGAAGAAACCATCGAACAACGCGTCAAAAAAATCATCGTTCAGCAGCTCAATGTGAACGAAGAACAGCTCACGCCGGAAGCGTCCTTCATGGGCGACCTGAGTGCCGACTCTCTCGACCTTGTCGAGTTGATCATGGCGTTCGAGGAAGAATTTAAGGACGAAATCAACGGCGAGATTCCGGAAGCGGATTCGCAGAAGCTCCAGACCGTCGGCCAGGTCATCGACTACATCAAGGCCCGCGCCGGCAAATAATCGACGTCCCCTTTTTCGGACGTTTTCGTCAACCTTCAACTTTCAAACCGAGTGCAATCCGAATCCAATAGAAGAGTCGTCGTGACGGGGATCGGCATCGTTTCTCCGGTCGGCAACGGGAAGGACGCGTTCTGGTCCGCCCTCGTCGCCGGGAAAAACGGCATCTCCACGGTGACCCGTTTCAATCCGGAAGGGCTTTCGTGCACGGTCGCGGCCGAGGTCAAGGACCTCGACATGGACCGCTACATGGACCCGAAGGAGCAAAAACGGAACGACCGCTACACGCGTTACGCCGTCGCCGCCTCCAAGATGGCGATGGAGGACGCGGGGCTCAAAGTCGGCGACGTCGAGCCGAGCCGCATCGGCGTCATCATCGGCTCCGGAATCGGCGGCATGGAGACGATCGAATCGCAGTCCGCGATCCTCGTCGAAAAGGGACCGCGGCGCATTTCGCCGTTCATGATCCCGATGCTGATTTCGAACATGGCCTCCGGCGTCGTCGCCATCGACATGAAGGCGCAGGCGGTCAACTACGGCATCGTTTCGGCGTGCGCTTCGGGCTCTCACGCGCTCGGCGAAGCGCTGCGGCACATCCGCAGCGGTCACGCCGACGTGATGATCGCGGGCGGCGCGGAAGCGGCGATCACCCGCCTCGGCTTCGCCGGGTTCTGCAACATGAAGGCGCTGACGACGAAATACAACGACACTCCGGAAACGGCGTGCCGCCCGTTCGACGCCACGCGCGACGGCTTCATCATGGGTGAAGGCGCCGGCGTGCTCATTCTCGAGACCTACGAACGCGCGATGGCGCGCGGCGCCCGCATCTACGCGGAATTCGCGGGATACGGCGCTTCGTGCGACGCCTACCACATCACGTCGCCGGCTCCGGACGGTTCCGGTCTGGCGATCTGCATGGCGCAGGCGCTCACCGACGCGGGCGTGAACGCGAACGAGGTCGATTACATCAACGCGCACGGCACCTCCACGCCTTACAACGACAAGTTCGAGACGGCGGCGATCAAGCGCGTTTTCGGCGACCACGCCTACAAGTTGGCGGTCAGCTCGACGAAGTCGATGACGGGCCACCTGCTCGGCGCCGCCGGAGGCGTCGAAGCCGCCGCGACCGTGCTCGCGATCGCCAACGGCATCGTGCCGCCGACGATCAATTACGTCAATCCGGACCCGGAATGCGATCTCGACATCGTTCCGAACAAGGCCCGCGAGATGAACGTGAACGTCGCCGTCAGCGACAATCTCGGGTTCGGCGGTCACAACGCCGCGCTCGTCTTCAAGAAGATCTGACGCCCGGGCGTTTCCGTTCCGAAAAAAGCGTTCCCGCTAGCGGGAACGCTTTTTTTTTGCGCGGACAGAACGCTTAAAGGAAGCGGTCAAGGCCGGAAACCTCTGCGCCCGACGTTTCCGCGGACGCGACGGGAACGCTGCCTCTCCTGCGGAAGATCCGCGCGGAACGGATTTCGGCAAGCGGCGGGCGGGCGGCGCATGGAGCCATGCCGCTTTCCCGAAAGAATAGTTTTTTTAAAGACCGCGCGTCAGGATTTGCGGGAGCGTTCTTCGCGCTGGGCGAGCTTTTCGTTTTCGGCTTTTTCCGCGGCGGCCTTCTCTTCGGCGGCTTTGCGCTCCGCGTCCTTCTGCTCGAAGGACTTGTAGCCGACTTCCGTGCGGATTTCGCCGAACTCGACGATTTCCTTCACGTGCACGCCGTCGAGCGTCTCGTATTCGAGCAGCGCCTCGGCGATTTTCCGGTGCGCGTCCGCGTGGTCGGCGATCAGCTTTTCCGCGCGCGCGTACTGTTCGGAGACGATGGCGCGGATTTCGTCGTCGATGGCGCGCAGCGTCTCTTCGCTGACGTTCTGCGTGCGCGCGATTTCGCGGCCGAGGAAAAGATTCTGCTGGTTGTCGCCGTAGGAGACGGGACCGAGACGCTCGCTCATGCCCCATTCGCAGACCATGCGGCGCGCCATGCTCGTGGCGTTCTTGATGTCGCTCGACGCGCCGTTGGAGATGCTCCCCGTGAAGGCTTTTTCGCCGATGCGGCCCGCCATCGCCGTGCAGATCATGTTCTTGAGCTGCGCGCGTTCGTAGCCGAGCACGTCCTTTTCGGGCATGAACATCGCCATGCCGAGCGCGCCGCCGCGCGGCACGATCGTCACTTTGTGCAGCGGCATCAGCCCGTCGTCGATGAGCACCTGGACGAGCGCGTGCCCGGCCTCGTGATAGGCGGTCTTCGCGCGGTCCTTCTGGTCCATGACGCGGCGGCGTTCCCGCCCGTAGGCGATCTTGTCGCGCGCCTCGCCGATCGAGATCATGTCGATCTTTTCCTTGCCGGAGCGCACGGCGACGAGCGCCGCCTCGTTGAGCAGATTCGCGAGATCGGCGCCGGCGAATCCGGTCGTTGTCTTGGCGACGTCCTCGAGCTTCACGGCTTCGTCGATCTTGAATTTCTTGGCGTGCACGGCGAGAATCGCGGCGCGCCCCTTGATGTCGGGCAGATCGACGTAGACCTGACGGTCGAAGCGGCCCGGACGCAGCAGCGCGGCGTCGAGCACGTCCGGCCGGTTCGTGGCGGCGATGACGATGATGCCGTCCTGCGGCTCGAAGCCGTCCATCTCGACGAGGAGCGAGTTCAGCGTCTGCTCGCGTTCGTCGTTCCCGCCGCCGAGCCCGCTTCCGCGCTGGCGGCCGACGGCGTCGATCTCGTCGATGAAGACGATGCAGGGCGAATTTTTCCGCGCCTGCTCGAACGTGTCGCGCACGCGCGAGGCACCGACGCCGACGAAGAGCTCGACGAAATCCGAGCCGGAAATGGAGAAGAAGGGCACGTCCGCCTCGCCCGCGACCGCGCGCGCGAGCAGCGTCTTGCCCGTGCCGGGAGGCCCGACGAGGAGCACGCCCTTCGGAATGCGCCCGCCGATCGCGTTGAATTTTTTGGCGTCGCGGAGAAATTCGACGACTTCGGAGACTTCCTCCTTCGCCTCGTCGCAGCCGGCGACGTCCGCGAACGTGACTTTGGATTTTTCCTTGTCCATCAGGCGCGCGCGGGAACGTCCGAACGCCATCTGGTTCGCCTGGCTGCGCTTGATCGCGCGGAAGATGAAGAACGCGATCAGCGCGAAGAAGATCAGCGAGGGAATCGCGCTCATCATCGCCGCGGAAAAGAGCGTCTTCGCCGGCGGTTCCTTGAACGTGGGCACCTTGGCGCGCAGCGCGGCGAACTCCTCGTCGGAAAGACGGCCGGCGGACGTGAACTTCTTGAGCTTGTCGCCCACCTTCAGTTCGCCCTGGATCTCGTAATAGCGGTCGCCCGCGAGCGAATCCTCCTTGAGCTCGACGCTCTCGACCTCGCCTTTTTCCGCGTAATCGACGAGTTCGCGCACGGGCAGCTGCATCGCCGACGCGCTTTCGCCCTCCGGCGTCTTCATGAGCAGAAACGCGATGACGCCGATGATCGCGAGCCACATCGCGAGGATGCGGAAATCGACGCGCGATTCGTTTTTCTTCTCTTTCTTGTCCTTGTCTTCCATGAAAAATGTAAGCGATTTAAGTTAAAGAAGGCTTGCGGTAAGTCAACCGCAGAGCCGTCGTTCCCGCCGCGCGCACGCGGAAACGCTCGGCGGGCGGAAGTCCCGGAATCCATGCAATTCCCGTGCCGTCCGCGAATACCGGCAGGGCGTCCCGTTCCGCGCGCGGGATTTTTTTGTCGGTGAGGAGCCGCGCGACGGATTTTTCCCCCGGCGCGCCGAGCGGACGGTAGCGGTCGCCGGGGAGTCGCGCGCGCGCGGAAACCTCCGGCGCGCCCGAGAGAAAGACCGTCTCCGTCGGCGGGAACGCGCCCGCGCGGATCTTCTCGAAAAGAGCGCCCGTCACCTCGACGATTTCTTTTTCAAAGAAAAATTCCCTTTTGCCTTTTTCGTCCTCCTCCTTCTTCCCCGCCGCGATTTTCAGCCGCGCGCCGTTCCAGTCCACGGCGCGCGCGCCCGCGGAAAACTTCAGCGGCGCGCCCGCGCAGACCGCCGCGACGAGCGCGTCGAAATTCTTCGCGCCGGGCGAGATTTTTTCTTCGAGAAAAATCTTCCGGAGCAGCCGCCGCTCGATCGCGGGAAGACGCGTTTCGCCGAGCCGCGAACGCGCCGCGAGCGCGTCGAGCGCGTCCGCGTCCTCTTCGGCGAGCGCGCGCGTCCGCGCGAAATTCGTGAACGGCGCGGCGGCCTTCAGCGCGGGCAGCGCCGCGCCGCGCACGCGGTTGCGGAAAAAATCCGGCGCGGCGTTGCTCGCGTCCTCGCGCCACGCGAGCCCGAGGAAGCGCGCCGCGCGCGCGAGCTCGCTTTTGGGAATCGCCAGCAGCGGGCGTGCGAAGACGCGTCCGTCCGCGAGCCGCGAAACGGGGCGAGGCGCGGCGAGTCCGTCCGTTCCCGCGCCGCGGCAGACGCGCATCAGCAGCGATTCCGCGACGTCGTCCGCCTGGTGCCCCTGCACGAGGATTTTCGCGCCGCGTTCCCGCATCGCCCGCGCGAAGAAATCCAGCCGCGCCGCGCGCAGAGCGCCTTCGGAACGCGCGCGCGCCGCCGCGTCCGCCGCGAGCTTTTCGCCGACGAACGCGACGCCGAGCGCGCGGCAGACTTCGCCGACGAAACGCGCGTCCGCGTCCGCCTCGGAGCCGCGTCTGGCGTGGTTGAAGTGCAGCGCGACGAGCCGCGCGCGCGCCTCCGGAAAATGCGCCCACGCGAGCAGCAGCGCCGCGAGCGAATCGAGTCCGCCCGAGCACGCGACCGCGACCGGCGCGCCGCTCGCCGCCGCGCGCGCGATTTCCGCCGCCGCGCGCGCTTCGAGCCGTTCCCGCGGAAAAACGTCCGCGAGCGCGGCGGCCTTTTCTCGAAGCGTCTTCATGCGGGAACGCGGCGCGCCGTCACGCCTCCAGAAAATCGGCGACGGCGGGAATGATTTCCGCGCCCGCGTCTTCGAGCAGGTAGTGCCCAGCGTCGGCGCGGTAGAGCGTCTTCGCTTCGGGGAAGCGCCGTCGCCATTCGTCGTAAAACGCGTCGTCGAAGCAGAAGTCGCGTCCGCCCCAGGCGATGAGCATGGGTTTGCCGCGCAGTTTTTCCAGCCCGGTCTCGACGTCGCGCAGCGTCGCGTAGGACGGATGCCGCGGCCCGAGCGGAATGTCGCGCACGAAATTCGCGACCGCCGCGCGCTCCCGCGGCGAGCCGTAGGGCAGGAGGAAACCGGTCTTGACGGCGGCGGGCATTTTTTTCGTCACCGCCATGAACGTCGCCGGCAGCGCGAACGCGTTGAAGCGCTCGACGAGAAACGGTCCGAGCCCCGCGACCTTGCACAGCGCGATGCGCAGCGGAATGCGGCGGGAACGGAACGCCGCCGTGTTCGCGATCACGAGCTTTTCGACGCGCTCCGGCGCGCGCCCCGCGACGCCGCAGCCGATCGCGCCGCCCCAGTCGTGCACGCAGAGCGAAAATTTTTCGACGCCGAGATGCGCGAGCAGCGCCTCGACGTGGCGGATTCTGTCGGCGAGCCTGAGATATTTTTCGGGCTTGTCGGAAAGCCCCATGCCGACGTGGTCGGGCGCGATGCAGCGGAAGCCGCGCGCGGCGAGCGCCTTCACGAGGTCGCGCCACAGGAACGACCACGACGGATTGCCGTGCAGCAGCACGACCGTGCCGCGCGTTCCCGCGCCCGTATCCAAAAAATGCATGCGCCCGTCGCCGGTCTCGAAGAAATGCGGCGGGAACGGGTAGAGCTCGGCGATTTCGGGCGGGATCGGCTTCATCGTTGCGCGGCGGCGAAGGCGTGAATCTTCGCGACGAGGTTGGCGAGACCGTTGCGGCGGTTCGGCGAAAGGTGCTGGTCGATGCCGACGGAGGCGAGGAAGTCCGCGTCGTCGGCGAGAATCTCCTCGGGCGCGGCGCCGTCGAAGTAGTTGCAGATCAGCAGCGCGATGCCCTTGGCGATGACGGCGTCGGCGTCCGCGCGGAAGCGGCACGCGCCGTTCTCGAACGAGCAGAGCAGCCACAGGTTCGAGGTGCAGCCCTCGACGAGCAGGTCGTCGCGGCGCAGCTCGTCCGGGAACGTCGGCGCGGCCTTCGCGCAGTCGATGATGTACTGGAAGCGGTCCTGCGGATCTTCGAAGGGTTCGAGCTCCGCGAGGATTTCCGCGTGTTTTTCTTTGAGCGTCATGATGCTGAAATTTTTCGGAATGCCGCGCGGCGCGCGTTCCCTCGAAAGGAGGCGGGAACGCGCGCCGTGCGCGGGACGGTCATTTTTCCAGAGCCTGCGCGAGGTCGGCGATCACGTCGTCGGCGTTTTCGAGCCCGACGGAGATGCGCACGAGTCCCTGCGGAATGCCGGCGGCGGCGAGCTGCGCGTCCGTCAGCTGGCGGTGCGTCGAGCTCGCCGGGTGCAGCGCGCAGGTGCGGATGTCCGCGACGTGCACGCACTGCGTCGCGAGCCTGAGCGAGTCGAGGAACCTCGCCGCGCCTTCGCGTCCGCCCTTGACGACGGCGCTCATCACGCCCGCGCAGCCGTTCGGAAGATATTTTTTCGCGAGCGCGTGGTACTTGTCGCCGGGCAGTCCCGGGTAGGAAATCGATTCGATCTTCGGGTGCGTCGAAAGGAATTCGGCGACCTTCTGCGCGTTGCGGCAGTACTGCGGCATGCGCACGGCGAGCGTCTCCAGCCCGACGTTGAGCAGGAACGCCGAGTTCGCCGCGGGCGTCATGCCCAGGTCGCGCATCAGCTGCACGCGCGCCTTCACGATGTAGGCCGCTCTGCCGAACGCCTGCGTATAGACGATGCCGTGGTAGGATTCGTCCGGCTCCGTGAACTCGGGGAACTTGCCGTTCGTCCAGTCGAAATTGCCGGAATCGACGACGACGCCGCCGACGCAGAGCGCGTGCCCGTCCATGTATTTCGTCGTGGAGTGGACGACGATGTCCGCGCCGAACTCGATCGGGCGGCACAGGATCGGCGTCGGGAACGTGTTGTCGATGATCAGCGGCACGCCGTTCGCGTGGGCGAGCTTCGCGAGCTTTTCGATGTCGCAGACGGCGAGCGCGGGATTGGCGAGCGTCTCGCCGAAGACCGCCTTCGTGTTCGGACGGAAAGCCTTCTGGATTTCCTCGGCGGGCGCGTCGGCGTCCACGAACGTGCAGTCGATGCCGAAGCGCTTCAGCGTCACCGCGAAGAGATTGACGGTCCCGCCGTAAATCGCGGCGGCGGAGACGAAGTGGTCGCCCGCCTTGAGAATCGTCGCGAGAGCGGTGAACGACGCCGCCTGGCCGGACGAGGTGCACAGCGCGCCGACGCCGCCTTCGAGCGCGGCGATTTTCTGTTCGACGGCGTCCACCGTCGGGTTGGAGAGTCGGGAATAAAAGTGCCCGGCGGCGGTCAGGTCGAAGAGGTCGCCGATGTGCTTCGTGGAGTCGTATTTGAACGTCGTGCTCTGGAAGATCGGGAGCGCGCGCGGTTCTCCGTTCTTCGGCTCGTAGCCGACGTGAAGGCATTGAGTTTCTTTTTGCATAAGCCGCTATTCTCGCGGGAACGCCCGCCGGTTTCAACGGTTTTTGAAGACCCCGCCGCCCGAATTTTGACCGCGGACGATACGGGAACTCTCGGAATTTTTAAAACACGAAGTCCGCAGGGCGACGTGGAGTTTTTGGGGAAGCGGATTGTTTTCGAGTTCTTCGATTCGCGGGGCCTTCGCCTTCCGACGAAAAAGCCCGTGGGGTGCGGGACCTCGCGGGCTTTTCGCGTCGGAGAGGCGGAGGAATCAGCCGCCGGTCATCGTCTTGATGACGGAGATGATCGGCAGGAACATCGCGACGACGATCGTGCCGACGACGACCGCGAGGAAGACGATCAGCAACGGTTCGATGACGGACGTCAGCGCGCCGACGGCGTTGTCCACCTCTTCGTCGTAGTTGTTCGCGACGCGGTTGAGCATTTCCGGAAGCTGGCCGGTCTCTTCGCCGACCTGCACCATGGAGCAGACCATCGGCGGGAACACCTTCGCCTGTTCGAGCGGCGCGGCGAGCGTGTCGCCGTCGCGGACGCGGTCGTGCACTTTTTCAAGCGCCTCCTGGAGGACGACGTTGTCGAGCGTTTCGGTGGTGATCTTCATCGCCTGCAGAATCGGAACGCCGGAGGACATCAGCGTGCCGAACGTGCGGCAGAAGCGCGAGACGGTGACGACCTGCAGGAACGTCCCGATCTTCGGCATGCGGAAAAGCACGCGGTCGCGGAGCGCGGTCATCTTCGGATTCTTGAACATGAAGCGGATGCCGAAGACAAGCACGGCGATGATCGCGAGCGTGACGATCCAGTGGTCGCGGAGCGCGTTGCCGATGCTCATGACGAACGCCGTCAGCGCGGGCATGTCGCCGCCCTGGGACGCGATCATGGACTGGAACGACGGCACGACGACCGTGAGCAGCACGTAGACGATGACCGCCGCGACCGTGACGACGACGCACGGATAGACCATCGCGGACTTGACCTTCTTCTTGATGCGTTCGGATTTTTCCTGGAACGACGCGAGACGGTCGAGCACGGTGTCGAGCACGCCGCCGGCCTCGCCCGCCTTGATCATGTTGATGTAGAGGCGGTCGAACATGCGCGGGTACTGCGAGAGCGAATCCGAGAGCGAATTGCCGGACTGAATGTTGTCGCAGATGTTGTCGAGCGCGGTCTTGAAGTTCGGATCGCGTTCCTGCTCGGCGAGAATCTGCGTCGCGCGCAACAGCGGCAGGCCCGCCTGGAGCAGGGTGGCGAGCTGGCGCGTGAAGACCGTGAGCTGCTCCGTCGTGATCTTCTTGTTGAACGCCTGCGCCTTCTTGCCGGACTTCTTGCCGAAGGAGAAGCCCTCTTCGGCGATGGAGGAGACCATGAGGCTCTTCCGCGTGAGCGCGGCGCGCGCCTGGTCTTCGTTGACGGCCTCGACGACGCCGGAAACCTGCTTTCCGGAGCCGTCGATCGCTTTGTATTTAAACTTTGCCATGGGTTTGGAGGGGTGTCTTGGTGAGCGGTATGAATTAGGTATACTTTAAGACTTCTTCGATGGTGGTCAATCCGTCAAAAATGCAGCGCAGCCCGTCGTCGCGCAGCGTGCGCATGCCGTTTTCGATCGCCTTCTGCTTGAGGACGAGCGTCGGCGCCTTCTTGGTGATGAGCTCGCGGACGGCGTCGTTGATCATCATCAGCTCGAAGAGCCCCTGCCGGCCCTTGTAGCCCGTGCGGTTGCATTCGGAACAGCCCTTGCCGTAGAAGAACTGCTTTTCGGCGATTTCGAGCGGATCGACCTGCAGCATGTTGATGACGGCCTGGTCGGGCTCGTACGCGGTCTTGCAGGAACGGCAGATGCGGCGCAGCAGTCGCTGCCCGAGCACGCCTTCGAGCGACGCCGCGATGAGGAACGGCTCCAGCCCCATATCGACGAGTCGCGTGACGGCGCCGGGCGCGTCGTTCGTGTGCAGAGTCGAGAGCACGACGTGTCCCGTGAGCGCCGCCTGGACGGCGATGCCGCCCGTCTCCTGGTCACGGATTTCCCCGACCATGATCGTGTCCGGGTCCTGACGGAGGAAGGAGCGCAGCGCGGACGCGAACGTGAGCCCGACCTGGTGGTTGATCTGCACCTGCATGATGCCCTCGATCTCGTATTCGACCGGGTCTTCGGCGGTGAGGATCTTCACGTCCACGGTGTTCACTTCGCGGAGCGCGGAATAAAGCGTCGTCGTCTTGCCGGAGCCCGTCGGTCCCGTGACGATGAAAATGCCGTTCGGCCGGTTCACGAGCTCGCGGATGCCGCTCATGATCTCGTCCGTCATCGTGAGGTTTTCGAGGTCGAGGTTGACGACGCCCTTGTCGAGAATACGAAGCACGACGGATTCGCCGAACTGCGTCGGGAGCGTGGAGACGCGGAGGTCGATCGGGCGCCCGCCGACGGTGGTCTTGATGCGGCCGTCCTGCGGAATGCGGCGCTCGGCGATGTTCAGTCCGGACATGACCTTGACGCGCGCGGTGACGGAGTTCGCGAGCGACTTGGGCGGCGGCGCCATTTCGTAGAGCGCGCCGTCGATGCGGTAGCGGATGCGGAACTGGTCCTCGAACGGCTCGAAGTGAATGTCGGACGCCTTCGCCTTGACGGCCTCCTGCAGCACGACGTCCACGAAGCGGATGATCGGCGCCTGATTCGCGGAATTGGAGAGCGCGTTCTCGTCGTCGCCGCCGAGGTCGAGCCCTTCGATTTCGCTCAGCACCGCGTCCATCGAGGAATTTTCCTCGCCGTAGTATCTGATGATGGCGTCCTCGACCTTCGCGGGATTGCAGACGGAGAACTCGACGGAATCGCGCCCGAGCAGGAACGCGATGTTCTGCGCCGCGGTGAAGTTGAAGGGATCCTTGGAGAGGAAGTAGATCTGGTCGGCGTCCGCCTTGTAGGGCACGACGCCGTACTTGTGCGCCTGGTCCGCCTTGAGGATGCGGATGAGACTGGGGTCGATGGCGTCGGGAACGTCGGGAACGCAGGAGACGCCGAGACGTTCGGCGACGATTTCGAGAATCTCGTCGCGCGTGAAGTATTCGTTGTCCTCGACGATGTCCGTGAAGGGCTTGCCGGTCTCCTCATGTTCGGTCCGGCATTCCTTCATCTGTTCCTCGGAGATTTTCCCGGTCTCCTTCAGGTAGGTGATCAGTTCGTCGCTGTGCTCGTCAAACATAACGTTGTGGGGCGTTGGGGGTTAGTAATTCATTTCGCGCAGTTTCTGCCGCATTTCGTCCGGTTCCTGCGCGTAGGTGATCGCCTCGGCGGGCTCGATGATTCCCTCTTCGACGAGGTTGAACAGGTGGCCGTCGAGCGTGCGCATGCCGAGCGCGCCGCCGGTCTGGATTTCCGAGGTGATGCGGTAGGTCTTGTTGTCGCGGATGAGCGCGGACGTCGAGTCCGTGTTGACCATGATTTCGTAGCCCGCGACGCGTCCGCCTTCCTTGCGGCGGCAAAGCACCTGCGAGATGACGGCGACGAGCGAGGAGGCGAGCTGCATGCGGATCTGCTCCTTCGTGTCCGCCGGGAACGCGTCCACGATGCGGTCCACGGTGCGCGCCGCGCCCGTCGTGTGCAGCGTCGCGAAGACGAGGTGCCCCGTTTCCGCGGCGGAGACGGCGGCGGTGATCGTCTCGAGGTCGCGCATTTCGCCGACGAGGATGATGTCCGGGTCCTGGCGGAGCGCCGCGCGGATCGCGTCCGAGAACGTCGGCACGTCGCGCCCGATTTCGCGCTGGGTGACGACGGAACGCTTGTGCTCATGGAAATATTCGATCGGGTCCTCGATCGTGATGATGTGGCGCTCCTCGTTCTCGTTGATCCAGTTGAGCATCGACGCGAGCGTGGTGGATTTGCCGGAGCCCGTCGGGCCCGTGACGAGAATGAGCCCGCGCTGCCGCATGAGCAGCGACTTCACCTTGTCCGAGAGCCCGAGCTGCTCGAGCGTGAACATGTCGTGCGGAATCTGGCGCAGCACGATGCCGTAGGCGTTCGAGTCGCCGAAGCCGCTGCGCGCCTTGAAGCAGCTGACGCGGAAGCGCGCCTTGTTCCCGAAGGAGAAGCCGAAGTCGCAGCCGCCCTGTTCTTCGAGGCGCTTCAGATGGTGCGGCGGCGTGATTTCCTTCACCATCGCCTCCGTGTCCTCCGGCGTGAGCGGGACGCCTTCGACGGGGAGCATCGCGCCCGAGATGCGCAGCACGGGCGCCTGGTCCACGTGCAGGTGCAGGTCGGAAGCTTTTTCGGCGACCACGAGGTCGAGCAGATCGTTCAGAAGATAATTCATTTTTTCTAAAATCCTTTCCGTGTTTCGTTTTCTGGTTTCTCGGGAACGCTTCAGTCGACGCTGACCGTCGTCGAAAGCACTTCTTCGATGGTCGTGATGCCGGCGGCGATCTTGCGGATGCCGTCCTCGCGCATCGTGCGCATGCCGAGGTCGCGCACCTTGCGGCGCAGATCGACGAGCGTCGCGTTCTGGTAGATCATTTCCTGGATTTCCTCGTTCACGAGGAAGAGCTCGAACACGCCGCGGCGCCCGCGGTAGCCCGTGTCGTGGCATTTCACGCAGCCGCGTCCCTTGCGGAAGTTCGTGTCCGAAAGGTCGCTCACGGTCATGCCGATCGAGATCAGCTCCTTTTCCGTCGGCGTGTAGGATTCCGAGCAGTCCGGACAGATGCGGCGCACGAGGCGCTGCGCCAGCACGCCGCGCAGCGACGCGGAGACGAGGAACGGCTTGACGCCGATGTCCACGAGTCGCGAGACCGCGCCCGGCGCGTCGTTCGTGTGCAGCGTCGAGAACACCATGTGGCCCGTCAGCGACGCGTTCACCGCGATTTCCGCCGTCTCAAGGTCGCGGATTTCACCGATCATGATGATGTTCGGCGCCTGACGGAGCATGGAACGCAGCGCGGACGAGAACGTCATGCCGACCTCGCGCCGCACCTGCACCTGATTGATGCCCGCCATCTGGTATTCGACCGGGTCCTCGACCGTGATGATCTTGCGGTCCGGCTGGTTGATGTAATTGAGCGCGGAATAAAGCGTCGTCGATTTGCCCGAGCCCGTCGGCCCCGTGACGAGGAAGATGCCGTCCGCGCCCGTGATGATCTTCATGAAGACCTCCTGGTCGTCCGAGAAGAAGCCGAGCTCCGGAAGCCCCAGCTTCAGTCCCTCCTTGTCGAGAATACGCATGACGATCGACTCGCCGTAAACCGTCGGCAGCACCGAGACGCGGAGGTCCACGTCCTTCCCGCCGACCTGAATCTGAATGCGGCCGTCCTGCGGAATGCGCTTTTCCGCGAGCGAGACGTTCGCCATCAGCTTCAGACGCGCGATGATCGACGCCTGCAGGCGCTTCTGCGGATTCTCCACCTCCTGCAGCACGCCGTCGATGCGGTAGCGCACGCGGAAGCGCTTTTCCAACGGCTCCATGTGAATGTCGGACGCGCGCCGACGGATCGCCTCCGTGATCAGCTTGTTGACGTACTGGATGATCGGCGCGTCTTCCGAGCGCGCGTTCTTGTCGTCGTTTCCGGGAATCTTGACGTCCGAGCCGCTCGGGTTGTCTCCGAAAATCTCGCTGAGCGCGCCGTTGCCCTGCGCGCCCGCGGAATCGTAGGCGGCGAGCACCGCCTCCTTGATCTCGTCCGGCGGGGCGACCTTGAAATTGAGCGGCTTGCCGACGAGGCGGCCCAGCTCGTCCATCGACTCCATCGCCAGCGGGTCGCCGATGACGACGAGCAGAAACGAGCCCTCCAGCTGAAGCGGCAGCACGTTGTAGCGCAGCGCGGCGTCCTGCCCGACGATCTGCAGCGCCTCCTCCGTCGGGCGCACCTGCGAAAGGTCCGCGGTCTCCATGTCGAACTCCGCCGCGAGCGCGTCGGCGATCGCCTTCCACGTCGTGTAGCCTTTTTCGACGAGCAGCCGGAGCACGGCCTCGTCCGCGTCGCTCTCGCGCGTGCCCTGTCCGAGCACTTCCTGGCGCGCGACGCCCACCGTGTCGGGGCTCACGAGCTCTCGGTCCTGAATGAGTTGAACAACGTAATCGTCGGCGGAAAAAATCATAGTCGAGCCTGAAAATCTGTTGAACTGAATGGGGAAAACTTTGGTTGGCGTTCGGCGTTCCCGAACAGGGTAAGAATGCGGAATTTTCTAACAGGTCGTCCCCGCCCGCGCAACAAAATTGAACGCCGCCCGCGCCGCGCGAAAGATTGCGCCGAATTCGTTTTCATTTGCGTGAAGAGCGGGCAATCCGGAAGCTTTGCCGCCGTCGATATTTCCCCGATGAAGAATTTGAAACAAGGAGAAAATCCATCAAAGAACGATCGGCTTTTCGGGCGCGCGTCTCGCATGCCACGGGATTCTAACGGTCGCGCGGACGCCGCCCCTCTTTCTCCGTTCCCCGTAGCTCTGTTCCTCCGTGTTTCTCCGCCCCGCCGCCGCGTCCGGAAAAATTCCTGCTGTTCGCCGCATTTCAAAATTGCGCCGTTCCCGCGAAAGGGACAAATTTGTCGGCACTATGAGCAAAACAGTTCTACTCGTCATCCGAGACGGTTGGGGAGCCAACCACAACAAGGAACAGGACAAATACAACGCGCTGAAAATCGCGGACATCCCGTTCTCGAACAAACTTTCCGCCGAATGGCCGCGCACGGAAGTCGCCGCGCACGGCCCCGCGGTCGGTCTGCCCGAAGGCATCATGGGCAACTCCGAAGTCGGCCACCAGAACATCGGCGCCGGACGCATCGTTCCGCAGGAAATCATGCGCATCGACCTCGGGCTCACCGACGACGGCATGAAGAACAACGCCGTCCTCCAGGCCGCGTTCGGAAACGTCGTCAGGACCGGCGGCGCGCTTCACCTGATGGGCCTCGCGAGCGCGGCCGGCGTGCATTCCACGCTCCCGCACCTTTACGGGCTCATCCGCGGCGCGAAGGCGGCGGGCGTGAAGAACGTCTGCATCCACGCGTTCATGGACGGCCGCGACTCGCCGCCGACTTCGGGCGTCGGATTCATCAAGGAAATCGAAGACAAGTGCGCCGAAATCGGCCTGGGCAAAATCGCCACCGTCGCCGGACGCTTCTGGGCGATGGACCGCGACAACCGCTGGAACCGCGTCGAGAAGGCGTACAAGTGCCTCGTCGGCGAAGATGCGCTGACCGCCGAATCCGCGACCGCCGCCGTCGAGTGGTATTATAAAAATCCGTCCTCGGACTCCGAGCAGGGCGACGAGTTCGTGCTCCCGACCCGCATCGTCAAGGACGGCGCGCCCGTCGGAAAAATCGCCGACGGCGACAGCGTCATCTTCTTCAACTTCCGCGGCGACCGCCCGCGCGAGCTCACGCACGCGTTCATCGACGACACGTTCGACGGCTTCCCGCGCGCGAAGAAACTCGACATCTACTACGCGACGATGACGGAATACCAGAAGGGGCTCTGCCCGAACGTCGTGTTCCCGAAGCCCGCGCCGATGGTCAACATTCTCGGCGACTGGATCGCGAAGCAGGGGCTGAAGCAGTTCCGCACGGCGGAAACGGAAAAGTTCCCGCACGTCACGTTCTTCTTCAACGACTACCGCGACGAGCCGTTCCCGGGCGAAGAGCGCGGACTCATTCCCTCGCCGAAGGAAGTCGCCACCTACGACCAGAAGCCGGAAATGTCCGCCGAGGGCGTCTGCCAGTCCACGATCGACGCGCTGCGCAGCGGCAAATACGCGCTCATCGTCACCAACTTCGCGAACCCCGACATGGTCGGCCACACGGGCAAGCAGCCCGCGATCATCAAGGCGGTCGAAACCGTGGACAAGTGCCTCGCGCGCATCTGCGCCGTCGCCGACGAATGCGGCGTGGACATGCTCGTCACCGCCGACCACGGGAACGTCGATGAAATGTACGACGAAGCCACGCACGGCCCGCACACGCAGCACACGCTCAACCCCGTCGAAGTCGTGCTCTACGGCAAAGGCGTGAAGAACGTGAAGCTGCGTCAAAACGGCGGCGCGCTCGGCGACATCGCGCCGACGCTGCTCGACATGATGGGGCTGCCCACGCCTCCGGAAATGACCGGAAAGTCGCTCATCGAAAAAGCTTAAAGATTAAAGCTTAGAGCTTAAGGAAAAGCGTTCCCGCTGTTTTTCGGCGGGAACGCTTTTTTTGCGCGTCGCCCACGCGCGCTATTCCCAGGATCTGCCGAGGAGGATGATTTCCGGGTCGAGGCGGACGCCCGTTTCCGCCGCGACGACGCCGCGCACGCGCCGCACCAGCGCCTCCACGTCCGCCGCCGTCGCGCCCGCCTCCGTCGTGATGAAGTTCGCGTGCACGGCAGAAACGACCGCGCCGCCGACGCGCGAGCCCTTCAGCCCGAGCGCGTCGATGAGCCTGCCCGCGCTTTCGCCGGGCGGATTCTTGAACGTGCAGCCCGCGGAGCGTTCCCGCGGCTGGGACGCGCGGCGGATTTCCGCGAGCCGCCGCATTTCCGCGAAAATCGCCTCGCTCGGGCGCGTTCCCGCCGCGCGCAGACGCGCCCCGAGCACGATCGCGCCGTGCAGCTCCGGGCAGTCGCGGTAACGCGGATTCAGGCTTTCCCGCGGCGCTTCGCGGCGGACGCCCTCGGGCGTGAGCCACGCGACGGAGACGACGCGGTCGAAGACGGAAGCGCCGTGCGCGCCCGCGTTCATGCGCAGCGCGCCGCCGAGCGTTCCCGGAATGCCGTCGAGAAATTCGAAGCCGCTCAGCCCTTCGCGCGCGGCGAAGGCGCAGAGCTCCTTCAGCTTCGCGCCCGCGCCGACGTCCAGCGTCGCCGCGCCGTCGGCGGCGTCGCGTTCCCGCCGCACGCGCGTCCAGACCTCGCCGGCGAGCCGGACGACGAGCCCCGGAAAGCCCGCGTCGGGCACGAGCAGATTCGAGCCGCGGCCGAGCGCGAACGTCGGCAGCCCGTACACGCGCGCGCCGCGCAGCAGCACGAGCAGCGCGTTCGCGTCCTCCGGCTCGGCGTACCACGCGGCGTTTCCGCCGACGCCGAGCGTCGTGCGCGCGCCGAGGTTTTCGTCCGCGCGGAAAACCGTCTTCGGCGGAAGCAGGCGCGCCATGCGCGTCCCGAAATCCTCGGCGTTCGCGCTCGGGCGTCCGGCTTCGCGCAGCCAAAGCTCGCGCGCGAACGGCGCGGCGGCGATGCGGTCGATGTCGCCCGCGCCGACGAAGGCGACGACGGTCTCCTCGCCCGCGCCGGAAAAAATTTCCTCGGCGATTTCGCGGAGCCGTGCGAGGGCTTCCTCGGCGTCCGCGCAGACGCGGAGCGGACGCGTTCCCGCGGCGACCGCGGCGAGAATGTCCTCGCTTTCGCCGCCGGAAATCTTCGCTTCGCCCGCGGCGTAGACGGGCAGAATCATCGCTTCGTCCGCGAGCGAAAGCGCTTCCGCGAACGCCGCCGCGTATTGCCGCGTGCGCGAATGGCGGTGCGGCTGAAAAACGACGACGAGACGCCCCAGGTGCGTCTCGCGCAGCAGGCGGAGCAGCGCCGCGATCTCCGTCGGGTGGTGCGCGTAGTCTGCGAACACGCTGAGGCGCTCGCTCGAGTAGAGGCGGTCCTGGCGGCGGCGCATTCCGGGAAATTTTCCGAGCGGGGCGACGCCGATTTTCCCGCCGCAGACGAACGCCGTCGCCGCGAGCGCGAGCATCGCGTTCTGCGTGTTGAACGTGCCCGCGACCGGCAGCGCGAGCGGTCCGTGCGGGAACGCGCCGCCGAGCTCGACCCGCGTCTCCGCCGCGTCCGCGCGCACGACGCGGAAGGCGTAGTCGCCGCCGTCGCCGACCGTGAACACGGGCACGCTCAGCCCGCGCGCGAGCCGCTCCAGGCGCGCGTTGCCCGCCGGAACGAACACCGCGCGGCGCGTGCGCTCGAAGAGCTCGCGGAACGTGCGCTCCAGGTCCGCCTCGGTCTTGTAGTAGTCCGGATGATCCCAGTCGAGGTTGACGGCGACGGTGATTTCCGGCGAAAAATTCCGGATCGTGCCGTCGCTTTCGTCCACTTCGGCGACGAGCCAGTCGCTCGCCGTCGAACAGCGCGCGGGCGGCATTTCCGCGTCGCGGTAAAGCCCGCCGAGGACGTAGCCCGCGTCCGTTCCCGCCGCGGCGAGCGTCTGCGCGAGCATGCCGCTCGTCGTCGTCTTGCCGTGGCTGCCGCAGACGGCGATCAGCTTTCTGGACGCCGCGCGCTCGGCGAGCAGTTCCCCGCGCCGCAGCAGGCGCGCGCCGTTCTTCACCGCCTCTTCGTAGTGCGGATTTCCCGGCTTCACGGCGCTGGAACGCCCGACGACCGCCGTTCCCGCGGGCAGACGCTCGACGAAGCGCACGCCCGCGCGGACGAGAAACGCGCGCATCGGCGAATCCGCCGCGTCGTCCCAGCCGGAGACGTCCCAGCCCTCGCCGCGCATGTAGATCGCGAGCGGGCCGACGCCCATGCCGCAGACGCCGAGCAGCCAGGCGCTCCGCGCGTCCGCGGCTGCCGCGGGAACGCGCGCCGCGTCGTTTTCGTCTCGGGGAAAATCGTTTTCGGAATCGTTCATTTTCGTGCGCGCAAGCATGAGCCTTCCCGCCGCGCGACGCAACACGCCTTCCCGTCGCGCCGCGTCCTTCGCGCAAAAAAAACGTTCCCGCGGGTCTGCGGGAACGTTTTTCGTTTTGCGGGACGTGCGCGGGTTATTTGCCCTGCTTGTCGAACCAGCGGGCGACCGCCTTGATCGTCCAGGCGTCGCCGTCGTTGTTGAACTCGTCTCCGACGACCTTGCCGATGAGCTTCTGCGCGAGCGGCGTCTTGTAGGAGAGGATGTTCTTGCCGGGATCGGAGTCCCACGCGCCGAGAATCGTGTAGGTTTCCTTTTTGCCGGAAGCGGACTGGAGCTCGACGATGGAACCGACGCCGATCTTGTCGGTCGGCGTGTCGGAGAAGTCCGTCGCCTGCGCGCGCGCGAGCTCGGATTCGAGCAGGTTCTTGCGCGCCATGAGCGTCTCCTGGTCCTGCCGCGCCATCTTGTACTCGGAGTTTTCCTTGAGGTCGCCGTGTTCCTTCGCGATGTTGATGGCTTCCTTGTTCGCGGGAATCTGCACCTTGATGAGGTCTTCGAGTTCGTTGCGGCGTTCTTCAAGCGACCACTGCGAGACGACGAGCGCGCCGGAGACTTCCGGCTCGTCCGCGCCGCCGACGAGCAGATTCTGAATGCGCGGGTAGATCTTGATGAAGCGCGCGAGGAGCGACTTCTTCGTGAGCGGTTCGAAGCCCTGATTGAGGTTGAGCGCCTGGGCGAGGTCGCGCGCGATTTCCTCGTTCGCGTCCTCGAGCAGGTCCTGAATCAGGCCGTAGTCTTCGCTGAGCTCTTCCGCGAGGAGGATGCGGCGGTTCGAGGTCGCCATGACGGCCTCGCGGTCGATCGCGTAAAGAATCGCGGAAAGCAGACGGTGCGAAATGAGCGGCTTGATGATCTTCGCGTACTTGCGGGAATTGCGGTTCTTGATGATCCAGATGAGCACGGGGCTCTTCAGGCTCTGCGCGTCGAGCCAGTCCACCAGCGTCCTGGCGACGTGCTTTTCCTGGCCGCGTTCGACGAGGAAGTTGACGCATTCCGCGGTGAACTTGCCCGTGCTGTGCTCGAGAAGGTCGGTGATGACGGAGACCCATTTTTCGCCCTCGGCGTAGACGCGCGAGAGCAGGTCGAGCAGACGCTTCAGGCAGGCCGGATTCTGCGGGATTTCCTCCGCGAGGCGGCTCAGCTCTTCGGGCGTGCAGGAGAGAATGACGGACTTCGACGTGGGCTCGAGCGAATCGACGTCTTCCTTGAAGAAGCGGCAGAGGTCGTTGCGCACCCAGAGCCCGTAGAGGCATTCCGCCTTCGTGAGGCGCTTCGCGGACTTGATGGCGTCGGTGAGCTCGTCGAAGATGTTGTGCAGGTCGGCCTCGATTTCCGGATCGGTCGCCTTGTAGTGATGCAGCGGCTGCGGCTGGTTCG
The DNA here is from genome assembly GCA_051884495.1 of Candidatus Spyradosoma sp. Taxonomy (GTDB): domain Bacteria; phylum Verrucomicrobiota; class Verrucomicrobiia; order Opitutales; family UBA953; genus Spyradosoma. The sequence goes on along the minus strand of JBJEVQ010000006.1, from coordinate 106,070 downwards.
GGTCGCCCTTCGGGAGCTCGTCTTCGGACTTGATGGACGAGAACTGGAAAAGCTTTTCCGCGAGCTGAATCTTCTTCTTCGGATTCTTGTTGCGGTAGTATTCTTCGAGAATTTCGCGCTCGGGCGAGACCTGGTCGTCCTCGTCGCGGAGCTCGTACTGGCCTTCCTTCTTCGCGGGAACGCCGATCATCGGATCCTTGAGCAGGAGCTTCTTGGTCGCCGTCCACCACTTCTTCATCTTCGTGGGACCGAGCAGGCGGATGAGAACGACCTCGATTTCCGTCGTCGTCATCTTGTGCCCCTTGGCGGCGGCGAGGATTTCCTTGACGAGCTGGACGGGGTTGGACTTCACGAGGGATTCGATCACGCCGGGTTCCTTGCGGTTGCGGACGAGAATGTGGCGTTCGGGCAGAATCTCGAGCTTTTCGATGCAGAACGCGGGAGCCATCGCATGCCCGATCTTGTTCGCTTCGGGGAAGTCGATGATGAGCCGGTTGACGGACGCGTCGTAGCCTTTGATTTCGCCGAAGCCCCACGTGCGGTGCATGCAGCAGGCGCCGTTCGCCATGGCCTCGAGCTTGTCGCGCGCGACGCGCAGCTCCGGATTGTTTTCGATAAGGGATGCGATCTCTTCGTTGTTCATTTTACGTAAAATGTCGGATTCTCTATTAAAGCACCAAACGCCGCGGGCTTGCAAGTGTCGATTTGCCGCGCAGAGCCGCGGCGCGGGTTCATCTGAAGAGATTCTTGAATTTCTCCATCCAGGATTCGGAGATCGGCTTTTCCTTGTCGCCGCAGGATTCGGAGAACGCCTGGAGCTTTTCCTTCTGCTCGGAGGAGAGATTCTTCGGCACGTCGATTTCGATGCGCACGAACTCGTCGCCCTTGGCGCCGCCGCGCAGACTCGGCATGCCCATGCCGCGCAGACGGAACGTCGTGCCGTTCTGCGTTCCCGCGGGAATCTTCAGCTCGGCGCGCCCCGTGAGCGTCGGGACCGCGAGCGTGCCGCCGAGCGCCGCGAGCGTGAACTTGATCGGAATCGTGCAGAAAAGGTTGTCGCCCTCGCGCTCGAAAAGCTCGTGCTCCTTGACGTGGATGACGAGATAGAGGTCGCCGTATTCGCCGCCGTTCGGTCCGGCTTCGCCGTCGCCGGAGGAGCGCAGACGCGTTCCCGTGGCGACGCCCGGCGGGATGCGCTTGACGAGCGTTCGCGCCTCGACTTCGAGCCCCGAGCCGTTGCACTTCGCGCACGGTTTTTCGATGACCTTGCCCGTGCCGCGGCAGGTCGGGCACGGCTGCTGCATCTGGAAGAATCCCGCGCGGCGGACGACCTGGCCGCGTCCCTTGCAGGTCGGGCAGGTCTTGCGGCTCGTGCCGGGCTCGGCGCCCGTTCCGCGGCACGCGGAGCAATGGGCGCGGCGCTTGTATTTGATCGTCTTTTCGACGCCGCTCGCGGCCTCTTCGAGCGTGATTTCGAGGTCGAAGCGCAGATCGTTCCCGCGGTTGTCCTCTTCGTCCGCGTGCGCGCCGCCGCCGAAGAAGCTCTCGAAGATGCCGCCTCCGCCGCCCATTCCGCCGAAAAATTCGCGGAAGACGTCGCTCGCGTCGCGGAATCCGCCGCCCATTCCGCCCATGCCTCCCATGCCGCCGTTCTCGAACGCGGCGGCGCCGTACTGGTCGTAGGTCGCGCGTTTCTGCGGGTCGGAAAGCACCTCGTAGGCGTTGGAGACTTTCTTGAACATCTCCTCCGCCTCCTTGTTGCCCGGATTGCGGTCCGGGTGATACTTCATCGCCTGTTTGCGGTAGGCTTTCTTGATTTCGTCGGCGCTCGCCGTTTTTTCGACGCCGAGCAGTTTGTAAAAGTCTTCGGACATTTTTTTGAAAGATTAGGGCTGAAAAGGAGCGGCAAGTTTCAGGTCGCCTGTCGTCCGCCGCTCCGTTCTTCGCGGTTCAGAGAATTAAGCTTCGTGAACGGCTCCGCGGGAGCTTCCTCACGCCGCCGGACCGGCGGAAATGACGACGCTCGCGGGGCGCAGCAGCCGGTCGCCGATCTTGTAGCCGACGCGGTGCACGAAGATCACGTGATCCTCGGGAACGTCCGCCGAAGGCTGGCTCGTGAGCGACTCGTGCTCGTTCGGGTCGAACGGCGCGCCGACGGGATTGATTTCGACGACGTTGTGCTGCGCGAGCGCGTTCTTGAGCTGCGCGGCGATCATCGCGAAGCCTTCGGTGATGCTCTTCGCCTCGGGATGCTGTTTTTCGGCAGCCTCGATGCCGAGCCTGAAATTGTCGAGCACGGGGAAGATGTCCTTCGCGAGCTCGCCCTTGGCGTAGTTCGCGGTCTTCGGTTTTTCCTCGTTGGTGCGGCGGCGGTAGTTGTCGAAATCCGCGACGGCGCGCGCGTAGGCGTCCGCGGCGCGTTCGAGCTCCGCCTTCAGCTTCGTGTTTTCCGCCTGGACCTTGAGAAACGCGGCGCCGACGTCGGTGTACTTGATGCCGTTGCCGGCCTGTTTTTCGGCGGGCTTTTCCGGTTTCTCGGGAGCGGGGGAAGGTTCTTCGGCGGCGGGCTTTTCCGCTTCCGGCGCGGCGGCGGCTTCGGGCTCCGCGGCGGTTGCGTCCGCGGTTTCGGCCTCTTCGGGCGTGTCCGCGACGACGGGCTCCTCGCACTCGGCGGGATTCGCCTGTTCGTCGGTTTCTTCCGGCGAGACGGGAACGGTCGTGTCCGACTCGGGCGCCTTGGGATGCGTGTTCTTCTCCCACGGCGGCGTCGGGAAATGCGGTTTTTTCGCGGCGGCGGGCTGAGCGGTGTTCTCGTGCTTATGATGTGTCATGATGAAATTCTCCCGTGCATAAAAAATGCCAAGCGCGGCGGGAACGCGCTCGGCGGGGAAGGGCGGCGCGGGCGCGTCAGAGCAGCCTGCGCCAGACGGCTTCGACAAGCTCCGCGGGGACGTCGCCCGCCGTGAAGGCTTCGCCGACGGCGCGCATGAGCACGAAGCGGAGCCGCCCCGCGCGCACTTTCTTGTCCGACGTCATCGCGCCCGTCAGCGCGTCGAGCGGCAGCGGCGAGCGCAGCCGCGTCGGCAGCGCGTTCGCTTCGAGCAGCGCGCGCGTGCGCGGGACGAGCGTTCCCGCGGCGGCGACGCCGAGCTCCTCCGAAAGCAGCGCCGCGGCGACGAGCCCGATCGCGACCGCCTCGCCGTGGAGGTATTCGCCGTAGCCGGCGACCTTTTCGACCGCGTGTCCGAAAGTGTGCCCGAGATTCAGCAGCGCGCGGCCGTTTTCCGCCGCGGTCTCGCGCTCGTCGGAGGCGACGACGGCCGCCTTGATTTCGCAGCAGCGGCGCACGACGCCCGGCAGCTCCGGCGAATTCCACGCGAGCGCGCCCGCGCGTTCCAGCTCCGCGAAAAGCGCCGCGTCGCCGAGCAGGCCGTATTTGACGACTTCCGCCATGCCCGCGGCGAACTCGCGCGGCGGGAGCGTCGCGAGCAGCGCCATGTCTGCGAAGACCGCCTGCGGCTGGTAGAACGCGCCGACGAGATTTTTCCCCGCCGAAAGATTGACGCCCGTCTTGCCGCCGACGGAGCTGTCCACCATCGCGAGCAGCGTCGTCGGCACCTGCACGAAATCGACGCCGCGCAGAAACGACGCCGCCGCGAAGCCCGCGAGGTCGCCCACGACGCCGCCGCCGACCGCGACGACGACGCCCGAACGGTCCACGCGCTCGCGCGCGAGCGTTTCCCAAAGGCGGAAGAGCTCGTCCGGCGTCTTCGCCGTCTCGCCGTCCGCGCGGGTTTCGAAAACGACGCGCGCGAGCGGCGCGAGCCGGCGGAAGAGCTCCGGATGCGCGCGCGGAATCGCCGGGCTGGTCACGACGGCGACCGGGCGGCCCGTGTCGGCGTAGCCCTGCAGAAACGCCGCGAGCGCGTCGCCCAGCTCCGCGCCGATGCGGATCGGGTAGGCGCGCGCGCCGAGTTCGACGTTGACGGAAGAGAAAAAGGACATCGCGGAAAAGGCTTGGATTGAATGGAAAAGTGCGCCCGCGCGCGGCGGGAACGCGTCAGCGGTTGCGGCGTTTTTTCGGTTTCGCGCCCGCGCCCGCGGGCAGGAGCATCAGCGGTTCCTGGCGGTACGCGAAGCCTTCGAGCTTCTTGCGCTCGATGGTCTTGTTGAGCAGGCGCTCGATCGCCTGGAGCTGCAGCAGCTCGTCGGGCGAAAACAGCGTGAACGCCTCGCCCTCGTCGCCCGCGCGTCCGGTGCGGCCGATGCGGTGCACGTAGTCCTCCGGATGCTCGGGAACGTTGTAGTTGATGACGTGCGAGACGCCGGAAATGTCGAGCCCGCGCGAGGCGATGTCGGTCGCGACGAGCACGTTGAACTTGCCGTCGCGGAAGCCCTGCAGCGCCGCCGTGCGTTCCTTCTGCGTGCGGTCGGCGTGCATCGTGGCGACGGCGATCTTGTTCGCTTCGAGCCATTCGGTGATGCGGTCGGCGTCGCGCTTCGTGCGCGTGAAGACGATGACGCTCCTGTAGCGCGTGCGCTCGAGCAGGGCGAGCAGCAGATCGTATTTCTGATAGCCGGCGATCGGGTAGATCGCGTGCGAGATCGTGTCCGCCGTGAGCGTGCCCGTGCGCACGTCGATTTCGATCGGGTCGCGCAGCGCCCAATCGGCGATGTCGCGGATGGTCTTGTTCACCGTCGCGGAGAAGAGCAGCGTCTGGCGCTCCTTCGGGCAGAGGCGGATGATGCGCGAGACGTCTTCGATGAAGCCCATGTCGAGCATGCGGTCCACTTCGTCGAGCACGAGCGTCTCGACGCGCGAAAGATCGACGTGGCGCTGCTGGTGCAGGTCGAGCAGGCGTCCCGGCGTGGCGACGACGATTTCCGCGCCGTCGCGCAGCGCGCGCAGCTGCTGCTCGTAGCGCACGCCGCCGTAGAGCAGCGCGACGCGCGCGTCGGAGTTTTCGGCGAAGCGGCGGAACGCCTCGTCCACCTGCATCGCGAGCTCGCGCGTCGGCACGAGCACGAGACAGCGCGGGAACGGCTTCGCCGCGCCGAGCCGCGCGAGCGTCGGCAGCGCGTAGGCGGCGGTCTTTCCCGTGCCCGTCTGCGCGGCGCCGATGACGTCGCGTCCCGCCAGCGCGGCGGGAATCGCCTTTTCCTGAATCGGCGTCGGCTCCTTGTAGCCGATTTTCGTCACCGTTTCCAAAATGTTCTCGGGCAGCCCGAGTTCCGCGAATGTCTTCATAGAAAAAATTTCGCGCATCATAGGCTTCGCCGCGCCGCTTGGCAAGCGCGCCGCGCGGAGAAGGCGACGAAGCACGGGCGGCGGCGCGACGAGCCTCGCCTTCCGCGCGCGGCGCGCGGCGAAAATTTTGTTCGCGCGGGAACGCGGATTGCCTAACCTAAGCGCTTTCGGAATTTTCATGGAAAACGCGAAGACATCCGCCGCCGCTCCCGCAGATTCGCTCCCGCCGCTCGCCTACGCGGGCGTCGCGCTCGTCGCCTGCGCCGTGCTGCTTTTCGACCAGGTGCAGTGCTGGAACGCCAAGGACGATTACCTTTTCGGCTACCTCGTGCCGCTGTTCGCGGCGTTCGTCGTGCGGGAACGCTGGGACAAGATCCGGCGCCTTTTCGCGGGAACGCCGGACGCGGACGACGCCGACGACGAATTCACGCTGCCCGCCTGGGCGGCGAAGCCCGGCGCGCGCGTGCCCGCGTGGCTGAACTGGGTCTTCGGCGCGGGAACGCTCGCCTCGGCGCTGCTTTTCGCCGCGGGCGCGGTCGGCTCGGCGATCTACGGCTTCGACGCGTTCACGACCTACGAGAACACGGCGGGCTTCGTCGGGCTCTGCTTCGGGCTCGCATGGTTCGCGGGCTCGCACACGCTCGCGGGGACGCGCAACGACCTGCGCACGCGCGCGCGTCTGCCGCTGCTGCTGCTGTTTCCGATCTGCGTGTGGCTGATTTCCGGCCCGTTCACGTTTCTCGTGGACCGCCAGATCAAGACGCTGCTGCTGTCCAACGTGACGGCGACCGTCGTCGCGCTGCTGAATTTTCTCGGCTTCGACCTCACGCAGGAGGCGAACACGATTCTGCTGCCGGGCGGCGACCGCGTCGGCGTGGAGGACGCGTGCTCGGGCGTGCGCTCGCTCACGGCGTGCCTGTTCACGGGCTCGTTTCTCGCGGCGGTCTTCATGCGCACGCTGAAGAAGAAGATCTTCTTCGTCGCCGTCTCGATCGTCTTCGCGCTGCTGCTCAACGTGCTGCGCTCCGGGTTTCTGACGGTCTGGTCGTCGTTCAAGGGCTCGGAGGCGCTGGAGCTGGACTTTTTCGGGAACGCGCCGGACAGCCCGGCGTTCACGCTCGGCACGGTTCACGACGTCGTCGGCTGGGGCGCGATGTTCGTCACGCTCGGCCTGCTCGCCGCGCTCGTGCCGCTCGTCAATCTCAAGCTCGAAAAGACCGACGAGGAAATGCGCCTCGACTTCATCGACGACGGCGACGACGAGTGACGCGTTCCCGCCGCCGAGTCCGCGGGGCTATTCCTTTTTCAGGAACGCGGGGGCGGAGGCGAGGAGGCTTTCGAGCAGGTTGTGCGAAAAGTGGTTCAGCGTGCCCGTCATCTCGAATTCCGGGCCGCGCGCGTAACCGTCGCCGTCGCGCGCGCCGTCTTCGTCGCGCAGGACGCGCAGCGTGCTCAGCAGCTCCTCCAGGTCGCCGCGCACGTCGATCCGCGAGCCGATGCGCAGCGGCGAATCGCCGAACGCGCATGAGCCGTCGTAATTGATTTCGCCCGTTCCCGAAATGCGCAGCATGTCGTTGCGCAGCAGGAATTTTTCGCAGCGGATCGGTTCGCCCGCGCGCGCGCTCAGCTCCATGTCGAGCTCGTCGAACGGGAAGTCCGCCAGGTCGCGCTGCAGCCGGCTGAGCGCCTTCGCGGTCCTGCGCGCGCGCGAGGAAAGCCCGCCCGCGAGATCGCCGAGAAGCCCGACCATGCTGCCGCCCACGTTCGCGAGCCCGCCGACGAGCTGCGCGCGTTCGTCTCCCGCGGCGAAGATGCGCATGCGCCCTTCGCGGCCGGAAATGCGCGCGCGCGCGGCGAAGGCGTCGGGAAGCGCGTCGGGAGAATCCGCTTCCGCGCGCGAAGAGAAATCGACGGCGAAGACGCCTTCCGCCGGCGGCGGGTTCTTTCCGCGCAGCGCGGGAACGGCGTCGCACAGGTGCGCGTCGCGGATCTCCGCCCGCGTTTCCGCGACGAAGAACGGCGAGCGCCCGCGGGCTTCGAGCGAGGCGTTCAGCGCGAACGTGCCGTCGAAGAACGTCCGCGAAGACGCCGAAAGCGCGAGCCGATGAGCGTCCGCGCTCGCTTCGCCTTCGAGCCCGCGGATCACGTTTTCGGGAACGACCAGCTCGCCGACGCGGAATTTCGCCTTGCCCGCGAACGCCGCCCACGGCGCCGGAGAAGCGGCCGCCGTCTTCGCGGAAACGGGCTCGGAGCGCGGCGGAACGGCGGGCGCGGGAACGGGCTCCGCGGCGTCGGCGGGAACGGCGGCGCGTTTCGCGAGTTCGCCCGCCGTCGCGACGGAAAGCGCGGTCGCCGCGCCTCCCGCCTTCGCGCGCGGCGGCGAAAACGTCCGCGCGAGCGCGAGAAAATCTTCCGCGTAAATCTTCGGCGCGTTCACCGAGGCGTCGAAACGCGTGACGCCGTTCCGGCGGTCGAAATCCAGCCGGGAAAAACGCGCGAGCACGCGGGAACGCCCTTCGCCTTCGGTCTCGACGACGAGGCGCGCCGCGTCGCCGCCGGCTGCCGCCTCGCCGTGCGTGAGCTCGAGCGTCACCGCGCGCGGCGGCTCGACTTCGGCGTCGCGGGAACGCAGTCCGCGCAGTTCCGCCGAAAATTTCGCGCGCGCGTCGGACGCGTCCAGCACGCCGTGCAGGGCGAACGTTCCCGCGGCGACGGAGACGTTCTCCGCGAACATCGGCTGGCGCGGCAGCTCTGCGAGCGAGCCCGAAACGTCGCCGCAGAGCACGGTCAGCTTCTTTCCCGCGAAGCGCAGCGAAAGATCGCCGGAAGCGACCGCCGTGCCGTCGGCGCCCTTCAGCCGCGCGTTCTTCAGATCGACGGCGGTCGCGAAGTGCCCGGATTCGTCTCGGGAGACGCCGACGAAATTGTCGTCGGATCTCAGCGACAGTCCGCGCAGCAGCGGCGCGCCGTCCGCTTCCGCCATCGCGAAGTCGCGGATCGTCATGCCTTTCCTGCGCGTCGAAAATTCCACGCTGTCCTTTTCGCCGACGAATTCGATTTCGCCGTCGAGCGTTCCCGAAAAGCGGAATTTGCCGTCGGAAAGCAGATTCAGCAGGCAGAGCGGGAACGCCGAGGCGCGCAGCGCGATTTCCTTGCCGGCGAGTCCGGCGAAGGGATCGTCGGGCGCGAGCTCGAAGGGATCCGTCGTCGCCGAAAGCAGCGTCGCCGCGTTTTCGCCGAGCTCTGAAAGCGCGAACGCGAAGCGTTTCACGCGCGCGCCGTCCGAGGCGATTTCCGCGTCGAACTCCGAACGCAGCGCGAGCTCGCGCTCCTTCACGTCGGAAAAAAGTTCCGCGAACGCGCCGCGCCGGAACGCCGCGGGCTCGGCGGAGACGGAGCCTTCAAGGCGCGTCGCGCCGCCGCGGAAATCGCGCGCGGCATGCGCCGAGAGTCCGCCGACGAGCGTTCCCGCGTCGTCGAAAAGGCGCGCCTCCGCGCAGTTCAGCGCGAGCTCGTCCGCGCGCGCGTCGAGGCGCACGGGCACGCTCGCGGAAAAGCCGCGCCAGAGCGTCCGCCCCGCCTTCGAGAGCGCGAGGTCGCGCGCGCGCAGCGGTTCGTCGCCCGCGAGCGCGAACGCGCCGTCCGCGCCGCGCGTCAGCTTCAGCGTTCCCGCGAGCACGCCGGATTCGACGCGGAGCGCCGCGGCGTTCCCGTCGGATTTCCGCGCGAGGAACGGATTGAGCAGCGGCAGCGGAACGTCGTTGAATTTCACGTACGCGAGCGCGTCGTCGTCGCCGCCCGCGGAAAACTTCAGTCCGTCCGCGAACGCGACGGAGAACGCCTCCGGCAGCGAAATCTCCGCCAGGACGACGGGCGGCACGCCGTCGGCGACGGCGGAGAGCGACGCGAAGAACGCGCCGACGGAAAACGCGTCGCCGGAAAATTCGAGCGCGCCGCGCGCGCGCAGGTCGGCGTCGGGAAGGAACGAGACGCCGGCGAACGAGCCCGCGAGCTCCTCGAGGCGCACGTCGCAGGAAAAGCCGACGGCGCGCGTGTTCCCGCCGCAGGAGACGTCGAGCGCCGCGCGTCCGCGCATCCGCGGCGTCTCGCGCAGAAAGCCGAAACGGCGCAGCGCTTCGGAGGCGAACGCCGCCTCGATCTTTCCCGAAAATTTTTCCGCGCCGAACGTTCCCGAGCCGGAGACCGGGCAGGGCGCGTCGGGCGCGGAGGAGAGCTTCCACGCGCCCGCGCCGTCGGATTCGAAGGCGACGCCGGCGATTTCGGCGCGCGCGCGGCGCGTCCCCGCCAGCCACGCGAGCGGCTCGAAGGCGCGCTGCGGCGCGTCGCGGTTCTCGCTTTCGAACGCGAACGCGACGGGCTCGGCGTCGGGAACGTCCGCGCGCGCGACGGAGCCGACGAACTCGCAGCGCCCGTCCGCCGCGGCGGAAAACGCGCAGCGGCGCGGCGCGATCGTGAACGCGGCGCCGCCGAAGCTCAGGCGCACGCCTTCCGCCGCTTCGAAATCCGCTTCGGGCGCGGCTCCGAAGAGCGCGGCGGGAACGTTCGCGCGGACGCGCGCGCGCGGCAGAATCAGTTTCTGCCCGTCGTCGAAGCGCAGGACGACGTCGTCCAGCTCGAAATCGGAAAACGCGCGCGACCGCCACGAGCCGAAGCTCGCCTCGACGCCGCGGGAACGCAGCAGCGCGACGGCGATTTTTTCCTGCACGGAATCGCGCGAAAGCGTGAAGAGCGCGCCGCCCGCCGCGACGAACGTGAGCACGGCGGAGACGCAAAGCGGGCGGAGAATTTTTTTCATGCGGAGAAAACGCGTTCAGAGCTTGTCGGGAACTTCCGTGTAGATGCGTCCGAGCTTGGCGCGGCCGCATTCGCGGATGACGAAGGCGCGCACGTCGGGGCGCGCGACCGCGGCTTCCTCGTCGTAGAAGAACAGCACGGGCTTGCCGGGCGAAGCCTTGCCGATCGCGGCGATCTGCACGGAGAACTCGACCGGCGAAAGCAGCTCGGAATCGTCTTCGCCGATGCAGATGTCGCCCTTCGCGTTCATGCGCACGAGCACGACGCGGCTGAGCACTTCGCGCAGGTGGGCGCGGCGGCGCGCGCGCGTCTCGCGGTCGGCGGAGGAAATCCGCGCGGGACTGTCCGTCCAGACGTCGGCGCGGCGTTCGGCGCACGCGGGGAAAAGCGCCGCGGCGAGCAGCGCGAAAAAGAGCGTGATGATTTTTTTATTCATTGGGATTCCTTGTCAGCAATTGAACCTGAAGACCGTGCTTCTGCGCCTGATCGACGACGAAGACGGTGTATTTCGTCGCGGCTTCCTCGTCGGCGACGAGCACGAGAGAGCCGACGCCGAGACGCTTCGCCTGCGCAGCGAGCGCGTCCGCGAAGTCCGCGGCGGGAACGGGCGCCGAGTTGATAAAGAACTCTCCCGCGCCCGTCACGGCGGCGACGAGGCGCGTTTCCGTCCGCCCCTTCGCGGCGGAGTCCGCGCTCGGCGGCGTGATGCCGAGCTGGGCGACGTCGTCGAACTTCATGCTCATCAGAAAAAAGAAGATCAGCACCGTCATCACGTCGATGAGCGGGACGATGTTGATGCCGGAGATGCGTCGGCGGCGCGCTCGGAAGATTTCCGTCATGGCGGAGGCGATTCAGCGTTCCCGCGCGTCGAGCCGCTCGACCAGCAGCGCGAGGCGCGAGGCGAGCACGTCGATCTTCCGCGAAATCCAGTTGTCTGCGAACAGCGCGGGCATCGCGATGAAGAGCCCGAGCATCGTCGTCGTGAGCGCGAGCCCGACGCCGCGCGTCAGAGCCGCCTGATCCGGCAGCCCGCCCGTTTCCGGAAACAGCGTGAACAGCCCGTAGACCGTGCCGAAAAGCCCGATGAGCGGCGCGATCGCGACGACGGAGTCGAGTACGAAGAGCCCGCGCTCCATGCGGGAGCATTCGAGCCGCGCGTACGCCGCGAGCGCCTCGCGGTCGGGATTTTCGCGCAGGGCGAACGCGACGATCTTCCCCGCCGCGCTCCGCGGGAACGCCTTGGCGATCGCCGCGAAATCGCCCGCGAGAATCAGCTCCAGCGCCTCCGCGGGAAGCACGCGCGACGCCCGCAGCGCGATCAGCCTTTCCGCGACGATGAACGCGGCGAGCAGCGAGCAAAAACCGAGCGGCAGCAGAAACCAGCCCGCTCCACGAATGATTGTTTCCATGCCGCCATCTTAAATTTCCGCGCGCCCGCTTTTCAACAAGCAAAACGCGCCCCGCGAGGGGAGCTGCCGTGACGATCGCTTTGCCGCCGGGGGCTCGGATGCGCCGCGAAGGCGCGTTCCCGCGGTTTTTCACTTGAAAAATCGCATCTTGTCTGCAAATATCAGATCAGTCGAGCCGACTCTCGATTGCGGGAACGCTCCCCCGTCTCCTTTCACTTTTGCCACAAAGAAAATCCTCTCCCCATGAAGACAAAAATCGCATTGCTTCTTGTCGCGCTCGCGGGCGTCTCCTCCGCCGTTCTCGCGGAAATGACGAACACGCCGTCGGCGCTTTATGCGGCACCGTCGGCTGAAAGAAAAGGCGCGGACAAGCTGCTTGACCCGGCAGGAGATTGTTTAACAACCCCGAACCCAAAAGCAAAGGAGTATTGGGCAGAAATCGAAGAAAAAATACCTAACTGGAAAGAGATGCTGACGCCGCGCTTTAAAAAATTGGTTGATGCCAAAAGGGGAAATATTAACCTCAGAATGAACGTGCACTCAAAAGACAAAAGAAAAAATCTTCATAAGTCGATGATGAGATATGCGCTTTATCAAACGGATGCGCTGGGGATTTATGCCTCCAGCAGGCGAAGCATTTTCGTTGTGCCCTTAACCTTTGGCGCCGCGGAATGGATAGCGCCCGAAAAAACGCCACCGATCAATCCGCAGACGAAAAAACCTTACGTTGCTTTATCCCCCAGGCTGAAAGCAACCCTCTCGAAGGAAGACGCGGTTTATCTTGAAACGCTTGCAGAGGTGTTAAACGAAAATTTGCATTTTATGTTTTCGCCGATTCCGCAGCTCTCGCTCAAAGAGATGCGCAAAGGTGCTTATCTCGGCAAACTCCTTTTGGTTCCAACGCGCTTTAAACCCATTGCCTTAGAAGATATTTCCCAAGATCCAACATTAAAAGATGCCTTTTCCTTCTCACCGAAAGAGATAAAAGCGTATCTCAACCGATACAAAAACTATATTCCGCAAACATATTATGACGAAGCCTATTTAATGACGCACTTAGCCGATGGAAATCCGTTGAAGTTCGAGATTCAAAAGCGCTTGGGCGCCCCCCTTTGGAATATCGGCGAAATTTTTCCGGATATCGTGACGCCTTTTAGTTCCCTAGGCTGCCAGGGGACACCTTCTTTAGGAGGTGTTAACGACAGTGTTCCTTTTCTTTTTAGCGTTGTGCCTTTAACGCTTGGCAGACAAATGATTAAAGGATATCATCAAAATTTAACGCTTCAGGAAACATACAAAACTTATTTTAAAAGCATGCGCGCTTCTTTTAAAACCCTTCAGGAAGATTGGCAAGCGGAGCTGGAAAAAGAAGGTCTTTCAAAAGATCTGCAACGGCAAACGCCTCGCCAAAGGGCTTTGAAAGAAATTGATGCACAGCTGCAGCCCTTTTTTAAAAAGGCTGAACATGCGCTGGATCGCCAAAGCGAGTGGTGCAAATCGAATAGAGCTCCCAACTATCTTCAAAATGTTGTCAAAAACAAAATTCCCCATTCCCTCCTTTAGCGGCAGGAAAGGCGCAGACGCGCAGCGCCTTTCTGTTTTGCGGTTTTGGGGGCGAAGACAGTCCTGTCTTCGTTCCCGCGGCGAAAACTTCGTCAGCGGACGCCGAAGAGCTTGTGCGTCTGCCAGCCGGCGCGGAAGGGAGCGCCGCGCGCGCGCACGTGCGCCGAAATCGCGTCGAGGACAGCGGCGTCCTCGCGGCGCGACCATTCCGGGTGGAGCCAGATCGAGCGCACGGAGTTCGGGCCGATCCGCGCCTCCCAGAACGCGATGTCGGCGGGCTCGGAAATGATGAGCTTGATTTCGCTCGCGCGCGCCCAGTTTTCCGCGAGCGGCGGGCGCTGCGGCTTCGGCGAGAGCGTCACCCAATCGACGTCGCCGCGGATTTCGAACGCGCCGCAGGTCTCGACGTGGACGCGGAGCTTTTTAGCGTGGAGCGCCTCGGCGAGCGGCGCGAGGTCGTGGATCGCGGGCTCGCCGCCGGTGACGACGACGAAGTCCGGGCGCGCCGCCGCCGCCGCGTCCGCGAGCGCGCGCGCGTCGAGGTCGCGCACGTCGCGCGAGCCCGTCCAGTCGCGTTTCCACGTTCCCGCGGAGTCGCACCAGCTGCAGCGGATCGGGCAGCCGTAGAGGCGGATGAAGAACGCCGAGCGCCCGACGTGTTCGCCCTCGCCCTGCCACGAGTGGAAAGTCTCGAAAACCGGATACGTCATTTTCGTTCCCGCGAAAAATTGAGTCCGCGCGCGGCTCAGGCGCTCTTCGGCGCGTAGGTCGCGAAGTTTTTGCTGTCTTCGCCGACGCGGATGGAAAGCAGCCACGCGCGGTTTTTCGATTCCTCGCGGATGAGCTTGTCGAAGACGCCGAACAGGTGCGCCGCCATGCCTTCCGCCGAGCAGTTTTCCATGACGTAGGGCTTGAAGAGATGCGGGAACGCCGCGAGCATCCGGAGGCCTTCGGCGTCGGACTTCGCGAACGTGCACGCGTGGTCGAGGTTTTCCGCGATCCATCGGGAGATGAATTTTATCCCGCCGAAATCGACGACGAATCCCTGGTCGTCGAGCTCCTCGCAGGCGAACGTCAGCGCGAACGACCAGTTGTGCCCGTGCACGAAACGGCAGTGCCCGGGGTGGCGGTGCTGGACGTGGCCGATCGGAACGTCGGTGTAGATTTTCTCGCAGGTATGCATGGCTTTTCAATCATGCGTTCCCGCGTTCGGCTTGCGAGAAAATTTTCTTGGCGGCGGCGCGGGAACTCGTTTGCATTGCGGCATGGACAAAGAGATTCACCACGCGGACGTCTGGTTCGAAGGGCGCGTCCAGGGCGTCGGATTCCGGTATCAGACGCTGAAGATCGCGCGCGGCTACGACGTTTCGGGGACGGTGCGCAATCTGCCCGACGGGCGCGTGCTGCTCCACGCGGAGGGCGCCGAGGGCGAAGTCTCGGCGTTCACGCGCGCCGTCGCCGAAGAGATGCGCCCCTTCATCCGTTCCGTCGAAACGCGCCTCAGCGTCGCCCCGCCGCGGGAACGCGGCTTCACCATCGTTTCCTGAGAAAAAATGGACACCCCCGACACCGTTCCCGCCGTCGAAATTTCGCGGCTGACCAAGGACTTCCGCATCGGCGTGCGCGGCGTGAAGCTGCGCGCCGTGGACGACGTCTCGTTCAGCGTCGCGCCGGGCGAGATCTTCGGGCTGCTCGGGCCGAACGGCTCGGGAAAATCCACGACGCTGAAGATCATGCTCGGGCTCTTCCGCCCGACTTCGGGAACGTGCCGCCTTTTCGGCAAGGAAAGCACGGACGCCGCCGCGCGCCGCGACGTCGGTTTTCTGCCCGAGGCGCCGTATTTCTACGGCTGGCTTTCCGGGCGCGAGCTGGTGCGGTTCTACGCGAAGCTCGCCGGCGTGCCCGCGAAGCGGCTCGACGCCGCCGTCGAGGAGGCGCTCGAAATCACGGGCATGACGGCCGCCGCCTCCCGCCGCGTGAAGACGTATTCCAAGGGCATGCTGCAGCGCATCGGCGTCGCGCAGGCGATCGTGCACGACCCGCGGCTCGTGATTCTCGACGAGCCCACGGCGGGCATCGACCCGATCGGCTCGGCGGAAATCGGCGAGTGCATTCTCGGCATGAAGCGCCGCGGCAAGACGGTGCTGCTCTGCTCGCACCTGCTCGGGCAGGTCGAAAACATCTGCGACCGCATCGCGATCATGGACCGCGGAAAACTCGTCATCGCGGGAACGCTCGACGCCGTGCTCACGCGGCGCGACCGCACGACGCTGACGCTCTCCGGCGCCGAACGCCTTTCCGAGGCGGACTTCGCGGAGCTGTGCGCGTTCCTGCGCGCCCGCGGCGCCGAAATCGAATCCGTCGCGCACCCGCGCATGTCGCTCGAAAAATTCTTCGTCAGCAACTTTTCCAAGGAGAACCGCCGCTCATGAAAGCCGTCGCCCTGATCGCCGGAAACACGTTTCTCGAAGCCGTCCGGCAAAAATTCTTCAATTTCCTGCTCCTGCTCGGGCTGGCGCTGACGCTCGTCTCCGTCGGTCTTTCCGGGCTCAATTTCGGCGGCACGGAGCTGAAGTTCGTCGCCGACTTCGGCTTCGGCGGGCTGTTTCTCTTCGGCTCGGTGCTCGCCGTCGTGATGAGCGTGCAGCTCTTTTTCGCGGAGATCGACAACCGCACGGCGATCACGCTGCTGGCGAAACCGGTGAGCCGCGCCTCGTTCGTGCTGGGGAAATTCTTCGGCGTGTGGCTGCTGCTCGGCGTGTTCACGCTGATTCTGGCGGCGCTGCTCGGGCTCGTGCTCGCGCTGCGCCAGCCCGCGCTCGCGGCGCAGGCGGCGGCGCGCGGAATGCCGGAGCCGTTTCTGAGCCTCGGCGGGCTCGCCGTCTTCGCGCTCGTCCAGTGGGCGCGGCTCGGCGTCGTCGCGGCGATGACGATGGCGTTCACGAGCTTTTCGCAGACGTATCTCTACGCGGTCGTCGTCTCGTTCTGCGGGCTGCTGATCGCGCAGCTGCAATACGTGCTGCAGGACGTCGCGGTTTCGGAAAAATCCTCCGAGGCGGCGAAGCTCGGCGCGGCGGCGCTCGCGAAGGTCGTGCCGAATCTCCAGCTCTTCAACGTCGGACCGCAGCTCACGCTCGAGCGCGCCGGCCTTCCCGCGGAGACGCTGTGGGAGATCTTCGGCTACGGCGCGGTCTGGATCGCGGCGCCGCTCGTCGTGACGCTCTGGTTCTTCCGGAGCCGGGAGATGTGAGGAGGCCGTTCCCGCCATGCGTCATCGGATTTCGGATACGTTTTTCCGCTTCGCGAAGCGTTGGGGCGTTCCCGTGCTCGTGCTCGCGGGAGCGGGCTTCGCCGCCGCGCCGCTCGAAAGACCCGCCTGGGCGGCCGTGAAGGCGACGCTTCCGGAACTTTCCGCCGAAACGCTCGCGGAGACCGCGGGAACGGGCGTCGTGCTCGGCACGCTCGGCGGCTTCCGCACCGTGCTCGCCGACGTCGCGTGGCTGCGCGCGTTTCACTTCTGGAGCGAACGCGACCTGCAGAGCTGCGAGGCGCTGACCGACCTCGCGCGCGCCCTCGACCCGCAGAACTACTTTTTCTGGGAGCATTCCGTGAACTACGTCGCGTTCGACTTCCCGTCGTGGATCGTCTCGGCGCGCGGCGGGCGGCGCGTCTCGCCGCAGGTGCGCGCGGAAATCCACCGCAAGGCGTACGAGCGCGCGCTCGAGCTCGTCGCGCAGATGGAAAAGCGCTTCCCGGGCGAAGGCAAGGTCTTCGCGCTCGGTGCGCAGGTCTCCAACGTGAAGACGCCGCTGATCTACGGCGAACCCGACTTCGAGCCCGCGCTCGCCTTCTACAAAAAAGCGATGGAGAGCCGCCGCGCGCCGTGGTTCGCGTTTCTTTCCTACGCGACGATCGTCAAGCTGCACTTCCCCGAACGCGTTCCCGAGACGGAGCGCTATTTCCGGGAACAGCTCGCCGCCGCGGAACGCCGCGGGAACGCAGGCAGGGCGAAAATCCTCGCCGAAGCCCTCGACGAGCTCCTCCGCCCGGAAACGGACTGACCCGCGCGCAAAAAAAGCGTTCCCGCGAGACGAGACGCGGGAACGCTTCGGATTTTCGGAAACGCCGACGGAATCAGCCGTTGCTTTCCGGCTTGCCGCCCTGCGGACGCGGAGCGCCGCCGTTGCGGTTGCCGCCGCGGAAACCGCTGTTGCGGTTGCGGCCGAAGTTCTTTTTGCCGTTCTGGTTGTTGCCGTGGAAGTCCTTCTTGTCGAACGGACGGTTGCCGCGGTGCTTGCCGCCGCGACGGCGCCCGTGGCGGTTCTTCTTCTGCTTCTTCTTGCCGAGGCCGAAGACCGAAAGAATGCGCGCCTTGAGCTTGCTCCAGAACGACGGTTCCTCTTCCTGCACGGGAATCGGGGCCGGCTCGATGATCAGCTTCGGGCACTGCGGACCGGATTTCGCCTGGAAGTGGCGAAAATTCTTTTCGCGCTTTTCCTGGACGCGCCAGCTGCCGCCCTGGCGGGTCTCTTCGATCTTTTCGGCGACGGCTGCGTTCGGAGGAAGCACTTCCTCGGACGAAGCCGCGGCGGGCTGCTCGGCGGAAGCGGCGGCTTCGGCGGGCGCCTTTTCGCGGCGTTCCTGACGGTCGCGGCGGCGTTCGCGGGGCTTCGGGCCGGTGCCGGAAAGCGTTTCCGTGAACTGCGCGGGATCGTCGATGACGCCCACCGCCGCGGAGGCGGAAGCGCCGTTCTTTCTGGCGGACGCGTTGCGGTTGCGGCGGTTGCGGCCGAACTTGTTTTCGGGCTTCCCGTCGTCGGATTTTTCGGGCTCGCCGCCGATCGGGCTGAGCGGAAGCACGTCGCTGAGCGACGATTCGAGGGCGGATTCGGCGAGGCCGACGTGATGCGGTTTTTCCTGGGGAACGTTGGCCGCGTCGTTGAGCCCGGCGGCGGAGCTTTCAGGCGAGTCCGCCGGCGCTGCGGCGTTCTCTTCTCGGATGTTGTCTGACATGTCGTTGTTGTATTTTTTGTATGGTTGGGTTTTGTCTTCGCTTACCGGGCGCGTCCGCGGAAGGCGGACTCGGGAACGGCGACGCGCGGAAACGCGAAGCCGCGTTCTGCCGCCGGCGCGCGAAAGGCGCTGCGCTCGTGCGGCGCGCGCGAAAAGAGCCGCGCGCGAAAACCCGGCAGTTCAAAGAACGTAAAATCGAAAACGACATTAAAAACCAACGACGCCGACTTGAAAAGTTGAAAATGCGCCGCAGCGAAAAGAAGGGAAGGGCGGACGCGTTTCCGCGGGCGGCGTTTCGCCTTGCCAAAACGCGCGGACGGAAATATTTTTTCGGGCATCATGCAGGAAAATTATCTGCCCATTCTCATCCAGGCGCTGATCGGGATCTGCCTTCCGGTCATCATCATCGTCGCGAGCCACATCACGGGACAGTCCGGACGCTCGAACCGTTCGCAAAAACTGCCCTACGAATGCGGGCTGAAGGGCGAAGGCACCGTCCATCCGCGCTTTTCCGTGCGGTTTTACCTGACGGCGATGCTGTTCATCCTCTTCGACATCGAGGTGGTCTTCCTGATTCCGGCGGCGCTGATCTACCGCGAATTTCTCGGAGCCGGCGTGCCCGTCGTCTGGACGCTGGCGACGTTCCTGGGCATCGTGATCTTCGGCCTCTGGTACGAAGTGAAGAAAGGAGCGCTGGACTGGGAGCGCTGACGCCGAAAACAAGCAGGCGCGCGCGGCACCTGCTTTTTTTGTCTCGAAACGTTTTTGACCCCGTATCGTTCGCCCCATGCGCATCGACCGCTTTTTATCGCAGAACCGCATCATCGAGCTGAAGAACCGCGATTTTTCGGCGGCGCTGGGCGAGCTTCTGGACGTCGCGCTGCCCGCGGGAACGCCCGCGGCGATGCGCGACACGCTGCGCAAAACGCTTGAGGAACGCCAGGCGTCGATGCCGACGAGCGTCGGCGGCAACTACATCACCGTGCCGAACGTGGTCGCGATGATCGATCCGCCGTTCGTGTTCGCCGTCGGGCGTCTGCCGGAACCGGATCCCGTCGCTCCCGCGTCCGCCGCGCCGGCGTCCGCCGAGGGCGTTCCCGCGCTTTCGGCCGCGGATTCCGCCGCGCCGCGTCAGCCGTCCGCGCCCGTCGTCGCGGGAACGCTGAACGCCGGACCGCGCATCATCTTTCTCGTGCTCGCCTCGTCGAAGACGCGCATGTATCACCGCGTGCTTTCCGAGATCGCGCACGCGCTCGCGGACGCGGATTTTCTGACGCGGATCCGCGGCGCGGCGTCGCTGAAGGATTTCCGTTCGGAAATCTCGAAACTGCTGAAAGGCGTCTCCAAGCAGGCGCAGGACCACGAGTCGGGCATGAACCGGCTGATCGGCAAGGCGGCGCAGCGCCTCGCGCGCGGCACGAAATGCTCCGTGATGCTGATGTTCGCGGACACGTTCCGCACGCCGCCGCTGCTGGAGCATTTCGTCTATCCGACGTTCAAGATCGTCATCGTCTCCGAGGAGAATTACGATTTTCATTCCGACGCGGGCGAGAAGCCGGAAGTCATCACGGTGCGCTCCTTCGGCAATCACCGCATGTCGCAGCTGCGCGCGGCGATGTTCATCGGGCTGATGCGCGGCATCATCCGCCCGAGCGACCGCGTCTGTTGCCTCGGCGGAACGAACCGCAGCAACCGCCTCGACTCGGTGCTCGTCATCGACGTCGCCAACGAATTTCCGACCGTCATGACTTCGCGCGCGAACGACCTCGTGCCGCAGAAAGTGCGCCCTGAAGTGCTGGAGCGGACGATCGCGCTCGCGACCGAGCTCGCCGTCGAAGGGCGCGAAGGCAAGCCCGTCGGCACGATGTTCGTCGTCGGCGAATGCGAAAAGATCCGCCCGCACACGCGCCCGCTGCTGCTGAATCCGCTGAGCGGCTTCGCGCGCGGAGACCGCAACATCACGGGCGCGTTCGTCGAGGAGACGGTCAAGGAGCTCGCGCTCATCGACGGCGCGTTCGTCATCGACCACGACGGCGTGATCGATTCCGCGGGCAGCCAGATCACGGCGACGTATCCGGGCGCGAAGCCGCCGCTCGCGAGCGGCTACGGCACGCGCCACGCCGCGGCGTGGGCGATTTCCAAGGCGGTGGACTGCGCCGCCGTCGTCGTTTCCGCGTCCGGGCAGATCACGCTTTTCCGGCACGGCGAACCCATCGTGCTGCTGGAACGTTCCGCCTCGCGGACGATCTGAGAAAGGAACCCGCGACCATGGCATCGGCGAAAAACAGACACCGCATCGCGCGCGCGAAATTCTTCCGCGAGCTCTCGCGCTTCTGGTCGCGTTCCCGCAAGGCGCTGGTCCGCGTGTTCCCGTTCATGTCGCGCCCCGCGGTCTCCGAAGAAATCGAAGACGACGAGGACATGTTCGAAATCGGGCGCGAGCCGGGGCAGCTCCCCGTCGAATCGCCGTTCGACAATCTCGAGTCCGCGCAGTTCCGCGTCATCTGCTACGACGAAAACGGCTACTCGCTGGAGGAGTTCACCGACGTGGACCGTCTCGCGAAATACGCCGAAGCGGAAAGGGGCATCGTGTGGGTGCAGATGATGGGCATGAAGGATCCGCAGCTGGTGCACGTCGTCGGCGCGCTCTTCAACATTCCGATGCTCGCGCAGGAGGACGTGCTCAACGTCTGGTCGCGCCCGAAATTCGAGGAATACGGCGACGACATCATTCTCGCGGTCGCGCGCGCCGTCCGTCTCGGCGTCGAGGAAATGCAGCCCAAGGGACAGCAGATTTCCTTCGTCGCGGGAAAGAACTTCCTGATATCCTTTCACGAAAAACGCGAGCTCGTCTTCGAAAGCATCGAACGGCGCATCGCGGAAAACTCCGGCAAGATCCGCAAGTGGGGCTCGCCCTACCTGCTCTACACGCTCATCGACACGCTCGTGGACCGCATTCTTTACCTCACGGAAGAAATCGAGGACGCGATCTCCGACCTGGAGGACGAGACGGTGCGCGCCGCCGACGGAGACAGCGACGGCGAGGACATCCGCACGATCTACCACCTGAAGCGCCTCGTCGTGCGCATCGGGCGCATGATCTACCCGCTGCGCGACATGGTCCGCACGTTCGAGCGCTACGACCACCCGCTGCTTCCGCCGGAAATGGACATGTATTTTTCCGACCTCTACGACCACACGCTGCGCGCGTTCGACCGCATCGAGCATTCCCGCATCATTCTGCAGGAACTGCAGGACTTCTACCATTCCGAGCACGAGCGGCGCACGAGCGAGATCATCCGCTTCCTCACCGTCATCACGTTCATGTTCATTCCGACGACGTTCATTACGGGCTTCTTCGGCATGAACTTCACGCACATTCCCGGGCTGGAATCCGAGGCGGGCGTTTACGTCGTCGGCGGTCTGATGGCGCTCTTCTTCATCGGCTCGGTCATCTTCTTCCGCGTGAAGAAGTGGTTCTGATTTCCCCGCGGGCGCGCGCCGCGCTTTTTTCTTGCTCGGCGTAAGGGCGTTTTTCAGAATCGGCGCCGATATGGACCCCGAATTGCTCGCCCGAATTCAATTTGCCGTCACCGCCGGATTTCACTTCCTGTTCCCGCCGATCTCCATCGGCTTGGGCGTGTTTCTCGTCGTCGTCCGCGGATTCGCCTACAAGACGAAAGATCCCGCGTGGCGCGCGCTCGCGGACTACTGGACGAAAATCTTCGCGCTCGTCTTCGCCTTCGGCGTGGCGACGGGCATCGTGCTCGAATTCGAGTTCGGCACGAACTGGGCGCGCTACTCGCGCTTCGTCGGAGACGTGTTCGGCAGCCCGCTCGCGGCGGAGGCGATCTTCGCGTTCTTCATGGAATCCTGCTTCCTCGGAATCGTGCTGCTGGGCGGCAAAAAAGTCTCCGAGGGCTTTCATTACTTTTCGACGATCATGGTGTGCCTCGGCGCGCATCTGAGCGCGCTGTGGATTCTCGTCGCGAACTCGTGGATGCAGACGCCGGCGGGCTATCATCTCGTCGAGACGGAAAACGGTCTGCGCGCCGAGATCACGGATTTCTGGGCGGTGGTCTTCAACCCCTCGACGATCGACCGGCTCTGGCACGTGCTCGTGGCGGCGTGGTGCACGGGCGCGTTCCTCGCGCTTTCCGTCAGCGCGTGGCACCTGCTGAAAAAGCGCTGCGTTCCCGCGGCGGAGCGCGGCATGAAGGCGGCGCTCGCGACGGCGGCGATTTCGCTCGTGCTGCTGTTCGCGTCCGGGCACGCGAGCGCGATGCTTCTCGAAAAGACGCAGCCCGTGAAGTTCGCCGCGATGGAGGGCATCTTCGATTCGTCCGAGCCGGCGGGCTTTCACGTCATCGGCTACGTGGACGAGGAGGCGGGAACGGTGCGCGGACTCAGCGTCCCCGGCGTCGTCAGCGTCATGCTCGGCAGGGGGCTCGAAGTGACGCCGGAGAACCGCGTGCTCGGGCTCAACGACGTTCCCGCGGAAGATCGCCCGCCGCTCCAGCTCACGTTTCAGGGCTTTCACTGGATGGTGTACGGCGGGTGCGTGATGGTCGCGATCGCGGGCGTCGGCCTGCTGCTGTGGTTCCGCGGAAAACTCTTTTCGACGCGCTGGTGGCTCGCGCTCTGCCTTCCCGCTTGCCTGCTGCCGCACCTCGCGCTGCAGATGGGCTGGATCGCGACGGAAGTCGGCCGCCAGCCGTGGATCGTGCAGGGGCTGCTCAAGACGAAGGACGCGTTCTCGACGAACGTCTCCGCCGGGCAGCTCTGGTTTTCGCTGATCTTCTTCACGCTGATCTACGCCGTGATGTTCGCGCTCTTCGTCGCGCTTCTGCTGAAAAAAGTGAACCAGGGCCCGAAGGAAATCCCCGAAGCCGGAAACTGAACGCTGATCGCCAACCGCTAACCGCAAAAATTTTTCCCCATGGACTTAAACGCAATCTGGTTCGGCCTTCTCGGCGTGCTTTTCATCGCCTACGCGGCGCTCGACGGTTTCGACCTCGGCGTCGGCGTCATTCTCCCCGCGTTCAAGGGCGACGACGAACGGCGCCTCGCGCTCAATTCCATCGGTCCCGTCTGGGACGGGAACGAGGTCTGGCTGCTCACGGCGGGCGGCGCGCTCTTCGCGGCGTTCCCGCACGTGTACGCGGGCGTGTTCAGCGGGCTTTACTCGGCGCTGATACTGCTGCTCGGCGCGCTGATCTTCCGCGCCGTCGCGCTCGAAGTGCGGAGCAAGGGTGAAAGCCGCGCGTGGCGGAGGCTGTGGGACGCGGTCTTTTCCGCGTGCAGCGCGCTCGTCGCCCTGCTGCTCGGCGTGGCGGTCGGCAACCTCGTCACGGGAATGCCCGTGAACGCGGCGGGCGAAATCGACGCGGGCGCGTTCGGTCTGCTCAATCTGCTCGAACCGGTTCCGCTGCTTTCCGGCGTGCTCGCGGTCGCGCTCTTCGCGCTGCACGGCGCGCTGTTCCTGCGCATGAAGACGGGCGAAGTCGTGCGCTTCAAGATCGACCTGCTTCTGCCCGGGCTTTTCGCGTTCGCGGCGGTCTTCCACATCGCGCTCACGGCGTTCGTGCTGTTCTCGGGTCCGCTGCCCGGCGCGGCGAACTTCGACAGCGTTCCCGCGCTCGGCGCCGTTCCCGTGCTGGCGATGCTCTCGATGATCGCGACGGGCGTCTTCCTGCGCTGCCGCACCTACAAGCTCGCGTTCTGCGGCACGACGGCGACGATCGCCCTGCTCATCCTCACCGTCGGCGTCGGCATGTTCCCGAACCTCGTTCCCGCGCTCGGCGATGCCGCGAACTCGCTGACGATTTACGATTCCGCCTCGCCGAAGACGCTGACGACGATGCTCGTCATCGTCTGCCTCGGCGTCCCGCTCGTCGCGCTCTACCACGTGCTCGTCTATCGCGCCTTCGCCGCGAAGACCGAGCTCGACGAACACAGCTACTGACGCGCGCGAAAAAAGCGGCGACGCCTTTTCGACGTCGCCGCGGAAAGAAAAACGTCCTGCGCGCTTCAGATTTCGGAGACCGTGAGATTCGCCATTTCCTGCGCGGCGACGGCGGCGAGCGGCGTCGAAAGATAGCGCTCGGTCGCGCTCGCGGCGACGGCGACGATGCGCTTGCCCGCGAACTCCGGACGCTTCGCGAGCTCGAGCGCGGCCCACGCCGTCGAGCCCGAGGAAATGCCGACGGGCAGACCTTCGGTGCGGGCGACCGCGCGCGACGTCGCGAGCGCGTCCTCCGTCTTCACGGGCAGAATCTCGTCGACGAGCGAGGCGTCGAAATTCTTCGGCACGAAGCCCGCGCCGATGCCCTGAATGCCGTGCGGTCCGGGCTTGCCGCCGGAAAGCACCGCGCTCTCCGCAGGCTCGACGGCGACGGCGTAAAGCTTCGGATTCTTTTCCTTAAGGAAGCGCGTCGTGCCCGAAAACGTGCCGCCCGTGCCGACGCCGGCGACGAAGACGTCCACGTTCCCGCCGGTCGCCTCCCAGATTTCCGGTCCCGTCGTCGCGTAGTGCGCGGCGGGATTGGCGGGATTCTCGAACTGGCGCGGCACGAAGACGTTCGGCAGCTCCTTCGCCTTTTTCTCGACGTACTCGATCGCGCCCGCCATGCCGCGCGCCTTCGGCGTGATGACGACTTCGGCGCCGAGCATGCGCAGCAGCGTGCGGCGTTCGAGCGACATCGATTCGGGCATGACGAGCACGCACTTGTAGCCCTTCGCGGCGGCGATCGCCGCGAGCGCGATGCCCGTGTTGCCGCTGGTCGGCTCCATGATGAGCGAGTCGGGCGAAAGCGTTCCCGCCGCCTCCGCCGCGTCGATCATCGCGGCGGCGATGCGGTCCTTCACCGAAAAGACCGGGTTGCGGAATTCGCATTTCAGATAAACCTCCGCGGGAAGATTCGCGCCGAGGCGGTTGAGGCGGACGAGCGGCGTCTTGCCGATCGTCTGGATGAAAGATGCAGGAGGATTGCTCATGATTCTTTGCGTGATGGATTGGAGTGAATTGGTTGAATTGCCCGCATGAAACTCCTTAATCCCTACTTTGTCAATAGGATTTTAAGAACACTTCCGCTTTTCACTTCGCGCTTTCGGTGGATTCCGTGCAGGAGCGGATGTGAACCAGGTCGAAATCCTCGCGCGAAAGCGCCTTCGCGAAGAGCTCCGCGTTCTCGGTCAGAAAAGCGCTCCAGAGCGCTTCGAGCTTCTCCGCCGCTTCGGGCGGGAGAATCATTCCGGAATGTCCCTTGCGCCAGTCGAAGCTGGGGATCTCGCGTTCGAGCTCGCTCAGCGTCAGAATCGGCATCGCCGCGGGATTGATCATGACGTCGGGCAGAAAATTCACGTAGAACGTCCGTCGCCCTTTTCCGCTCCAGTCCTCCGCCTCGAACGGTTCGGAAACGATTTTGCCGCACCCGACGATTCCGACGCTCCCGTAGCCGACTTTCAGCCAGAAGAAGCGGTCGCCGGGAACGATTTTTTCATAGTCCCAGACGCTCCAGTCGTAGTCCGGCTCTTCGCCGGAGGAGGATTCCTCCATGTCGTAGATGAAACGGCCGATCCGATACGAGGAAATCGCGGGATTCCACTTGAAGATCACGGTGTTCATGACACTGATTTTCGGGATGAAATTTCAGGCGCGGAGGAGGGATTCGAGCGCGACGGAGTCTTCGGCGGTCTCGAAGCTCGCGGAAAATTTTTCGAGCGCGGCGTGCAGTTCGGCGTCGCCGCCGAGACGGATTTTCTTGCGGATCGTGTCGAACTTTTCCCGCAGCTCGGCGACGGTGATTCTGTTCAGCGTTCCCGCGGCGACGTAGCGGGTTTTCCCGTCCGGATCCATTTCGGGCGCGAGCGCGCTGATGAGCTTCAGCTCCGTCAGCGTCCCGACGCACTCGGACGCGAACGTGGCGGGAATGCAGATCGTTTCGCAGAGCTCCTCGAGCGTCGGCCCCACGCCGCGGCGCGAGCCGCGCGCGAAGATCGCGAACAGGCAGGCGAAAAGCGCCTGACGCTTGGAGCGCGGGCTGAGCTCCGCCCACTGCCGGCTCACGTTCCGGTAGGTTCCCGCGTTCTGCGCGGCGTAGGAGATCTGCCCGCCGACGAGCAGGAACATCCACGAAAGGTAGAGCCCGAACATCAGAATGAAGATCACGCTGAGGTTGCCGTAGATCGAATTGAACTCGGAGATCTTCGACACGAACAGCGACGCCGCCTTGCCGCACGCCGCGAACGCCGCGGCGACGGTCGCGCCGCCCAGGAGCGCCGGGCCCCAGTTCACGTTCGTCTTCGGCAGGTAGCGGTTCAGGCTCGCGAAGAGCACCGTCGTGACCGCGAACGCGAAAAGCCCGGGAACGAACGACGTCATCACGTCGAAGAAGACTTCGCCGTTCGGCACGGCGGCGAACCAGGCGGCGACATCGTTCGTGTGTTCCGAAAGGTTTTTGAGAATCGCGGAGACGGAAAGCACCGACATCGAAATCGCCGAAAACACGCCTCCGAGAAGCAGAAAAAGAAAATACACCCAGAAGCGGCGTGCCCAGCTGCGGCGCGCCTTGACGTTCCAGATGAGATTGTAGGCGTCTTCGACGCGGGCGATCATGAAGACGGCGAGCACGACGAGCACGAGCGTGCCGATCGTTCCCGAAGAGCCGGAATTCGCCATCGTGTTCTTGAGCAGCAGCCCCGCGAACTCTTCGAGCTGGGGCGCGACGCCGCCGATCGTCGCTTCCGGAGAGGGCGCGGCGGCGGCTTCCGCGAGCGCGTCCGCAGCGGCTTCCGGCGTTCCCGCGGGCGGCGGCGACGGCAGGACGAGCTGCATCGTCTCCGCGATGCGGTCCTGCATGATGCGGACCGCCTCTTCGCCGCGCACGTTCATCACGATGCCGAAGATCGTCAGCACGAGCATGACGAACGGCGCGAGCGCCATCAGTGCGTAGTAGGTCAGCGCCGCGGCGTGCATCGGAATGTTGTTGTCGATCGTGCCGTTGACGGTGATTTCGACGACGCGCCAGATCGCCGTGAAGACGCGCATCGGCAGGGAATGGTGCGCGGCCTCGGTCGGCGTCCACACGCGCTCGTAGAATTTTTCGAAGGAGTTTTTTCGCGCCGCGCACCAGGCGGCTAAGCGCGAAGGCTTCTTCGCGGGAACGGCGTTCGGGGTATTCGGGGAATCGGACATGACGGCGAAAGCGGGGAGGTGTTTCTGGGGCGGGAACGACTTCGGCGGCGGCGCGACCCGCCGTCACGGCGCGGGCTCGGCGGGCGCCTCGCGGGCGAGTTCGTCGAGAAATTCGCGGAGATTGGTCTCTTCGCCGAAGAGCACGAGCACGTCGCTCTTCTCGAAGCGGTCCGCCTGCTTCGGCACGCCGAGCGTCAGCCGGTCTCTGTCTTCAAGGCGCAGGTCGCGGTCCACGGCAG
Organism: Candidatus Spyradosoma sp.; assembly: GCA_051884495.1. Taxonomy (GTDB): domain Bacteria; phylum Verrucomicrobiota; class Verrucomicrobiia; order Opitutales; family UBA953; genus Spyradosoma. The sequence goes on along the minus strand of JBJEVQ010000006.1, from coordinate 78,587 downwards.
CTTCGTCGTGAAGCTCGCTCTCGCCCGAATCTTCTCTGCGCCGCTTGATCGTGACGAGCAGAATGCTGTTCCGGCGGAATTTGTCGGTCGCCTCGCGCAGCGTTCTGCCGACGAGACCGGCCGGCGTCTCCGCCTCGACGATGATGTGCCCGTCGCCGAGATCGTAGCCGTCCACCGCGCCGCGCATCATGATGGAATGGGCGAGCCCGCGCGCCGCGAATTCTTCGGGCACGACGATGCGGTCCACGCCGAGAAGCTTCAGCAGACGGTCGTGCATCGGCGAAAGCGAGCGCACGATCAGCTTCTTCACCTTCATTTCCTTCAGTTGGACGGTGAGCGTCATCGACGCCTCAAAATCGTCGCCGATCGCGATGAAGACGGCGTCCATGGCCTCCAGGGAATAATTCTCGAAGCGCGCGAGATTATTGAAGTCCACCTCGATCGCGCCCGCCACGTAATCCTTGACGGCGGCGACGTTTTCTTCGCGGCAGTCGATCGCCAGCACCTGGGCGGAAAGCTGCGCCAGGTGGCGGCAGAGATTCCTTCCGAAAACGCCCAGCCCGATGACGCAGTACTGGGTATCCTGAGTTCTTGCTATGCCAAACATTATGCGGAGAGCTTAACGCTTTTTCGCGCGTCGGAAAAGAAAAGTCTGCGCATCCGCTCCTCTTCGTTTCGGAGCGCTTCCGAAAAGGTTTCCGCGGCCGGGAATCCGGACTTGCGTCGGAGGGGGCGCGGGAGGCGTCAGGTGTTCGGGTAGGAGCCGAGGTGCTTGACGTAGACGGCGTTCTCCTCCAGCTCGGCGATGGCGGCGCGGACGTTCTCGTTCTCCCAGGAGCCGATGAAGTCGATGAAGAACATGTATTCCCAGGCGCGGGCGCGCGCCGGGCGCGATTCGATGCGCGCGATGTTGAGCGAACGCTTCGAGAACGGCTCCAGCGCGCGCTGCAGCGAGCCGGGCGTGTTCTTCACGAAGATCACGATGCTCGTCTTTTCCTCGCAGAGCGTGCACGGCGGGTTCGTCTTCTTGCCGATCACGAGGAAGCGCGTCACGTTCACGCCGGGGTTCTGCACGGCGCGCTCGAGCACGGGAACGCCGCGCATTTCCGCGGCGATCGCGCTCGCGACGGCGGCGACGCTCGGGTCCTTCGCCGCGCATTCGACGGCGGCGGCGGTCGAGTCCGTCGGCACGAGATCCGCCTGCGGCAGGTGGTGCATCAGCCATTCGGAGCACTGTTCGAGCGCGATGTCCTTGGAGAGCACGCGGCGGACGCCGTCGAGCGTTCCCGCGCAGACGAGGCACTGCTCGATGGGCAGCAGAATCTGCGCGACGATCTTCAGGTCCGTTTCCGCGAGCATGTCGAGCGTTCCCGTGACGGCGCCGGCGTTCGTGTTCTCCACGGGAACGACGCCGTAGGCGCATTTGTCGCGCGCGACGGACTCGAAGACCTCCGCGAGCGTGCGCTTCGGGAGCAGCTCGACGCCGCCTCCGAAATTCTTGCGCGCCGCCTGGTGCGTGAACGTGCCTTCGGGCCCGAGGTAGGCGATCGGGCGGCGCATCTGCAGCGCGACCGACGCGGAAATGATTTCGCGATAAATCCCGCGGATGTTCGCGTGCGGAATCGCGAGCTCGGTGGCGAGCTTCTCCAGCTTGCGCAGCAGCTCTTCTTCGCGTTCGGGGACGACGACGTTCCTGCCTTCGCGCGCCTTGTTTTCGCCGATGATCTTCGCGCAGTCCTGACGCTGCGCCAGCAGGCGGACGATCTGCGCGTCGATGGCTTCGATGTCTTCTCGGGCTTCGGAAATGCTTTTCATGGGAGGGAGAATCGGGGGAAAATTTTTCGGGAAAGATCCGCGGGAACGAGCGCGTTCACGCGACGGGCGGTTCGGCGGGAGGCGCGTCGGGCGCGGCGTCGAGGTTCGCGATTTCGAGCTGCGCGGCGGGGCGCTCGGTATCGTCGTGCAGTCCGACGTCGGCGTTCGTCGGCCGGTTCGGATTCATCGCCTTCTGAATCCACGCGGAAATCTGCGCGGGCGAAAGCACGTCGGATTCCGGGAGCTCGGAAATCGTCTGCAGCCCGACGAACTCGAGAAATTTCGGCGTCGTCGAAAACTGCGAGGGGCGTCCCGGCAGATCCGCGCGGCCGGAGACGGCGATGAGCTCGAGCTCGAGCAGGCGCGAAATCGCGGAATCGACGGAAACGCCGCGCAGCGCCTCCATTTCCGCGCGCGTGACGGGCTGGCGGTACGCGACGATGGCGAGCGTCTCGAGCGCGGCGGCGGTGAGGCGCTGCGGCTTCGGGTCGTTGCGGAGGAGGCGAATCCATTCCGCGTAGTCCGGCGAAATCATCATGCGGAAACCTTCGGGACCGACGACGATGCGCGTCGCGTCGTGCGTCTCCTTCATTTCCTGGTTCAGCTCTTCGACCGCCTCGCGGATCTGCGTCGCCGTGAGCAGCGTCGGCACCTGATTGATGATGTCCTCGATGACGCGCTGTTCGGGCTCGCCCGCGTCGTCGGCGCGCTCCACGGGCACGCCGGCCTCGTCCGTCTCGGGCGGACGCTGCGCGGATTTTTCGCGCTGTTCGTGGTAGCGCGTGACGACGGCCTGGACGTCTTTGATGGAAAGCGGCTCCGAGGTCGAGGCGAGGAGCGCCTTCAGAATCTTCTTCAGATTGAATTCCATGAACGGGAACGTTGCGGATTATTTTTTCGAAAACGATAACGGACGCGCGCGCAAAGCTCAAACACGTTCCCGCGCCCCCGCTCAAAGTTCCGTCGCCTTCGCGACGACGGCCTCGTCGAAAAAGTTCCAGCCCATGCCCGCGTCCACGACGAGCGACTGCGCGTTCACGCCCGACGAACGTGGAGAGAGCAGCCACACGATCGCGTCGGCGACCTCCTGCGTCGTCAGGTTCGCCTTGCGCATCGTGAGCTGTTCGGCGAAAAGATAATTCTTCAGATAGCCCGGAATCCCCGCCGAGGCGGACGTCTTCAGCGGACCCGCGTTCACGGAATTGAAGCGGATGCCCTGCGCGGAAAACGATTTCGCGAGAAAGCGCGACGCCGATTCGAGCGCCGCCTTGATCGGCGACATGTAGCCGTAGTTCGCCGCCGTCACCTGCGAGGAAATGCCGACGGAAACGACCGCCGCGCCCGCGTTCATGCGCGGCGCGAACGCGCGCGCGAGCTCCACGAGCGAAAACGCCGAGATCGCCGTCGCCTGCAGAAAGTCCGCGCGCCGCGTCTCGTGAAACGGCTTGAATCCCTCGGAAAAATTCGCGAACGCGATGCTGTGCACGAGCCCGTCCACGTTCCCGAAATCGCGCGCGACGGCGTCCGCGAGCGCGGGAATCTCCTCCTCGCGCTCGACGTCGCAGACGTACACGGGCTTGCCCGCGAGCGGCTTCGCGAGCGCCTCGGCGCGTTCCCGCGAGCGCACGGAATAGATCACCTGCGCGCCCGCCACCTCGAGCGTCTTCGCCGTGAACCACGCCACGGATTTTTTGTTCGCCGTCCCGGTGACGACGATTTTTTTCCCTTCAAGTTTCAGAAAATCGGACATCGTTTTTTTGCTTTCGTTCAGAGTCTAAAACCACGGATGCGCGCAGTGGCCGGCGACTCGTAACCGGGGACTGGAGCATTGCGGGTTTTGCCGGCGGCAAAATTTTTCGAAAACAGCCCAAGCGGGAATTCCCAGCCGCCAGTTACCAGCTCCCAGCCACCGAAAAAATTCATTTTTTCTCGATCATCGCCAGCGCGAACTTGATCTGCAGCACGACCTTGCCCGCGCTGCGCACCGTTCCCGTGAGATAGTAGAAGCCCGCGAGCGTCTCGCCGTCCTTCACGTCGATGACGATTTCGTCGCCGGGAAAAACCATGCCCTTGAACTTCGCGTTCTCGATGCGGCAGAGCACGGGCGTGCGGTTCGCGAAATCCGCGTCCCCGCTCGCCTGCGCCTTTTTCACGAGGTAAATCGCCGCCGCCTGAAAGACGCTTTCGCAGAGCAGAACGCCCGGCGTGAGCGGCGCGTTCGGATAGTGCCCTTCGTAGAATTTTTCGTCCGCACGGAACGTGCGGGAACACGTGATGCCGTCCGCGCGGGTTTCGACGACCTTGTCGATGAACAAAAACGGCGGGCGGTGAGGAATGGCCTGGAGAACTTCTTCTGTCATAGCGCCCAAGAGCTTAGCGTTTCCGCGCCGCGGATGAAAGCGCGAAAAAGCGCCGCCGAGCCGCGGGAACGTTTTTTCGGAAGGCGCTCAATGCCCTTGTTGCGCTTTCTGTTGCGCCTTCTGTTTCGCCAGAAACGCCGTCAGAGTCTTGCCGGAGGGCTCTAAAATGCTCCGAGGGGGGGTCTTATAAATTGTATCAGCTTGTTCAATACATTTATCGACTTTTTTTTCAATTTCCGTCACATACGGTTCGGCCTGTTTGATAATTGATTCAACAGCCGCCGCTTTACTGTCCCCAACGTGCAAAGCCGCCTCAGCTGCCAATCCTTTTTTAAACACTTTGACGGCACGTTGCGCATCTCCAAAATACTTTGTGTAAAACAAGTTATAAGCATCCTCCGGATGCGTTATAAACAGAGACCACCCCAAACTGATGGGAAGTGCCAAATGGGCAAAACCCTCCATCGGCCGAGGCAGGCCGCGACAGCTTCTGTCCGGTCTGATATGCGCCGTCGGTTGAAACCGCTCCGGATGATACACAGGTACCCCAAAACGTTTTGCCAGCTCAAAATCCACCGTATCTTCCAATCCAAAAAATTGCCTTATCTCCGCCAGCGTTGTTTTATTAACTTTCACAATTGGAGAATTAGGCGATAGATATACTTCTGCCAAAAGTCTCAATGGTAAAACGGAGATTGTTACATAGGCGCCTTTATTCATCTTATTTAAGTCAATCTTAGGAATGGGGGAATGTCCCAGATAATGGATGTTCCGATTAACGCGCTCGGTTAACTTCTTAACATAGTCCAAGTCGCTTTCATTTAATCCCTTCAATGTAGCCGATGCTGGCACGACATAATATTTACCGGTTTGAGGATTCAGAGGCGATGATTGCTCTGGTGCATCCAAAAATTGCATTAAATCCCACCGCAATACCTGAACAGCATAAGAGCCTTGTATTTTGTCAACAGAAACGTTATTTCTAACAAAAATACCGTCTTTTTTTGCTCCCTTATCAAAGTAAGAATTGGCTATATTATTTTCAACGGCCTGTTTGATATCTGGCGGCAAAATCTTCCAAAACGATTTTTTTTTGAATACTGCTAATGCTTGAATCTTATTTTCTTCATTCTCGCCCACTCGGTTGGTATTCTCTCCGTCCAACCATCCGACCTTCGTCTTCTGCGCGGGCGGCGGCGTTTCCTGCCCGACGCATAACGACGCGCAGGAGAAGGCGAAAATCGAAGCGAAAGCGAACACGTATCTTTTCATGATGATTTTTGGAGGTTGAGGGGTTGAGCGAAAATGAGGAGCGTCGTCCGCAAAGCGGGGACGGGAACTTTTGCGGGGCTCATTTTCGGCAAAACGGGCTTGTCCGCAAGCGTTTTCTCGCGGGAACGCGCGGACGCGCGTGAAAAAAGCGTTTCGCGGCGGCGCGCGAAATGATTGAATCGGACGAAAGACATGTGGATTTTCTTCATCGCCCTTCCGGGAGCGATTCTCGGACTGAATCTTTTCCTCGCGTACGCGGCGCGTCGGCTCTTCGCCGGGCACGCGAAGCTCCGCGCGGCGGCGACCGCGCTCACGCTCGGCGCGCTGTTTCTTTTCGCGCTCGCGTTCGTCGGTTTTCTGATGCGCGCGCACGGCGGCGGCGTGTTCGGCTTCGCGTGGGAGTTTCTCGCGTTCGCGGTCGTTCCCGTGATTTATCTCGCGCTGTGGGCGGCGGCGGGAATGCTCGCGGCGAAGATTTCTCCCCGGCTCGCGCGTTTCAAGCGGGCGTTCGCGGGAACGGGCGTCGCGCTCGTCGCGGCGGTCTGCGCCCTCGGCTTCTGGAAGTTCGAGCATCCGCGCGTGCGCAGTTTCGTCTGGAATCCGCAGGAAAAGACTTTCGTCGAGCAGGACGCGGGAACGCCGAAGGCGCCCGGCGCGCTGCGCATCGTCGCGACGGCGGACTGGCACCTCGGCGCGCGCGTCGGGCGTGAGCGCACGGAAAAGTTCGTCGCGCTCGTCAACGCGCAGAAGCCCGACGCGGTCGTCGTCGCGGGCGATCTGATCGACGGCGACGTCGCGCCCGTGGAGGCGGCGCGGCTCGACGAGGTTCTGCGCGGAATCGACGCGCCGTGCGGCGTTTTCGCTACGCTCGGCAATCACGAATATTTCGGCGACATGCCGCGGGAACGCGCCTTCATCCGCCGCGCGGGAATACGCCTGCTGCGCGACGCGGGCACGCTCGTCGCCGACGAAACCGGAGCGCCGCGGCTGTTTTTCGTCGGGCGCGACGACGCGACGAACCGTTCCCGTGCGCCCGTCGCGCCGCTGCTCGCCGCGCGTCCCGAGGGCGTTCCCGCGTTCGTGATCGACCACCAGCCGAAGGGCGCACCCGAAGCCGCCGCCGCGGGCGCGGACTTCGTGTTCAGCGGACACACGCACGCGGGGCAGCTCTGGCCGGCGACGTGGCTCGTGGGCTTCTTCAACCCGCACGTCCGCGGCGCGTGGCGCGAGGCGGGGACGCTCGGCTACGTCACGTCGGGGCTCGGGCTCTGGCACATTCCGTACCGCGTCGGCAGCGATTCGGAGCTCGTCGTCATCGACGTCTTCTGATTCATAAATTCATCACCTTTCGGCTTTTTCGATGTCTCAGGAAAACATGCAGTGGACGCGCCTGCTTTCGTCGGCGCGGTGGACGGGATGCCCGGCTTCGGCGTCCTCGCGCGGGGCGGCGACGCCGCCGGCTCCCGGCGATTCGCGCAATCCCTTCGAGCGCGACTACGGGCGCGTGCTTTATTCGTCGGCGTTTCGGCGCCTGCAGGACAAGACGCAGGTCTTCCCGCTCGGACGCAACGACTACGTGCGCACGCGGCTGACGCACAGTCTCGAAGTCTCCTACGTCGGGCGCTCGCTCGGCGAGGCGCTGGGCGACCGGCTCGCGGGCGCGGCGGAGTTCGCGGGAACGTCGGCGGCGGGCTCGCTCGGCGCGCGCGTCGGGGCGGCGGTCGCGTCGGCGTGCCTCGCGCACGACGTCGGCAATCCGCCTTTCGGGCACGCGGGCGAAAAGGCGATTGAGGAGGCGTTCGGGCGGCGCGGGCACGCGCTTCGCTTCGAAGGCAACGCGCAGGGGCTGCGTCTGCTGACGCGCATCGGCGGCGACTCGATCGACGGCCACGGGCTGCAGCCGACGGCGGGAACGCTCGGCGCGTTCATGAAATATCCGTGCACGGAAAGCTTTTGGCTCGCGGCGAAAAACGGCGAGACCGTTCCCGCGAACCGCCTCGAATGCAAGAAGTTCAGCGTCGCGGACACGGAGGCGGACGTCGCGCGCTTTGTCCGCGACGCGTGCGGGCTGATTCCGCGCTGCGACGCGGGCGCGCGGCTCGCCTTCGCGCGGCACCCGCTGGCGTTCCTCGTCGAGGCGGCGGACGATCTCTGCTACCTCGTCGCGGACCTGGAGGATTCCTTCAACGCGAAGATCGTCTCCTACGAGGACGCGCGGCGCTTCCTGAGCGCGTTCTGGAAAGACGAGGACGCGGCGCGGCGGGAACGCGTCGCCACGCGTCTGCGCGATCTGGAGGCGCGGCGCGACCTGCACGGCGCGGTGAACTTCATGCGCGCGACGGCGATCGGGTGCGGCATCCGCGCGGCGACGGAGGCGTTCGACGCGAACGAAGACGCGATTCTCGCGGGAACGTTCGGGAAAAGCCTGTTCGAGGCGGGGCGCCTGAGCGCGGAAATGGCGGCGCTGCGCGCGTTTTCTCTCGAAGAGATCTACCGCGCGCGCGTCGTCGGCTCGGTGGAGCTGATGGGCTTTCAGGTCATGCAGGCGCTGGCGGACTTCTTTCTCGACTGGGCGGAAAATCCCGAAAGCGCGAAGGGCGAAAAAATCGCCTCGGTGTTCCGTTTCCGCGACGAGACGGGCACGCAGGAAGGGCGCGTGCGCGAGGCGGTCGATTACATTTCCGGCATGACGGACTCTTTCGCGCTCGCGACCTACCGCCGCCTCTGGGGACTCTGAAGTTCCTAACGAAAAACTAACATTCTCCGAACACGGGACAAACGTCGGCGCGCTACGATCGGGCGCACGATGAATCCCGAATTCGATTTGAAGTCCCGCACGAAGCCGCTTTTCTTCCGAAAGGCGGCGGACGGCGTCGTCCGGATTTTTTCCGTGAGCGCGGTCGCGATCGCCGTCGGCGGCATGGCATGGATTCTCGCGTCCGTCGTCGGGCGCGGGCTGAGCGCGCTCGATTTCGATTTTCTGACGAATCCGTCGAAGCCCTACGGCGTCGCCGAGGGCGGGATCGCGAACGCGGTCCTGGGCACGCTGCTGATCACGGCGGTCGCCGCGGCGATCGCGATTCCCGCGGGCATCGCGGCGGGCATCTACCTCTCGGAGTTCGGCAAGCGCTCCCGCGTCGCGAACGCGCTGCGCTTCTGCGCGAACGTGATGATGGGCATGCCGAGCGTCATCGTCGGTCTGTTCGTCTACGTGATCTGGGTCGTGCCGACGGGACACTTCTCCGGCTTCGCGGGCTCGCTCGCGCTGGCGATCATCATGTTCCCGGTCGTGATGCGCACGACGGAGGACATGCTCGCGATGGTGCCCGACACGCTGCGCGAATCCGCGCTGGCGCTGGGCATGACGCGCGCGCGCACGACGCTCTCCGTCATCTGCCGCTCGGCGAAGAACGGACTCGTCACGGGCGTGCTGCTTTCGATCGCGCGCGTCTCCGGCGAGACGGCGCCGCTGCTCTTCACCGCGATGTTCATGGACGACTGGCCGGACGGCTTCTTTTCCGATCCGACGGCGAACATGCCCGTGCTGATCACGCAGTACGCGGATTCTCCCTTCGAGGAAATGCAGGCGGCGGCGTGGGGCGCGGCGTTCGTCATCACGCTGCTCGTGCTCGCGATCAACGTCTTCACGCGCGTCGCCTTCCGCGAGCGCGCACGCGCGAAGTAATCACTTTTCAACGACAAATCAGAAAACCATGGCAACGAAAATCTCCGCGAGAAACCTCAATTTCTTTTACGGAAACAACCAGGCGCTCTTCGACAACGACATCGACATCGAAGCGAACAGAATCACCGCCGTCATCGGGCCGAGCGGCTGCGGGAAGTCCACGCACCTGCGGATCTACAACCGCATCTTCGAGCTCTACCGCGACCAGCGCGCCACGGGAACGCTCACGCTCGACGGCGTGAACATTCTCGACAAGAAGGTGGACGTGCTCGACCTGCGCCGCCGCGTCGGCATGATTTTCCAGAAGCCGACGCCGTTCCCGATGTCCGTCTTCGACAACGTCGCCTACCCGCTGCGGCTGCACTTCCGGCTTTCCCGCGGCGAAATCGCCGACCGCGTCGAGCAGGCGCTCGTCGGCGCGTCGATCTGGGACGAAGTGAAGGACAAGCTCAAGAAGAGCGGGCTCGCGCTCTCCGGCGGTCAGCAGCAGCGCCTCTGCATCGCGCGCGCGATCGCCGCCGAGCCCGAAGTGCTGCTCATGGACGAGCCGACCAGCGCCGTCGATCCCGTGGCGACGCTCAAGATCGAGGAGCTCTGCCTGCGCCTCAAGGAGAAGTTCACGATTGTCATCGTCACGCACAACATGCAGCAGGCGGCGCGCATCAGCGACTACACGGCATTCTTCTACAAGGGACGCATCGAGGAGTTCGGCGCCACGTCGAAGATCTTTTCCAATCCCGACAAAAAGAGAACCGAGGAATACGTGACCGGACGCTTCGGCTGAGGCGGGGCGCGTTCCCGCGTAGACGATTTTCAACTGTAAACACGAATCCGGAAAAACCATGAAAGAGCATTTCAACCAAGCCATCATCAACCTGAAGCGGATGGTCGCGCAGATCGCAGCCGACGCCGAAAACGCGCTCTCCGAAGCCGTCCTCGCCGTCTCGAAGCTCGACGGCGCGCGCGCCGCCGCCGTCATCGAAAACGACTTCCGCATCGACTGCGAGGAGATCCGCATCGAAGAGGAGTGCCTGAAGATTCTCGCCCTCTATCAGCCCGTCGCGTCGGACCTGCGCACCGTCGTCACGATTCTCAAGGTGAACATCGAGATTGAGCGCGTCGCCGACATGGCGTGCAACATCGCCGAGCGCGTCGCCGACATGGCGCAGACCGACGTCGGCGCGCTCGGCGAGGACGCCCGCTTCGACTGCTCCGAAATGGCGTCGAAGACCCGCGAAATGCTGCGCCGGGCGCTCGATTCCATGACCTACCGCGATCCGGAGCTCGCGGAGCGCGTGCTGAGCGCCGACGACGCCGTGGACGATCTCAACCGGCGCAATTTCGCCTGGGTGCGGGAACGCGTCGCCGCGCATCCGCAGGCGAGCGGCTACTTCCTGGACTGCCTCACGATCTCCAAGAATTTCGAACGCATCGCCGACATCGCGACGAACATCTGCGAGGACGTGATCTACCTCGAGCGCGGCAAGATCATCCGCCACGGCAACAACGCCTCGGACCGCTGACGCGCGCGCCCGGGAGCGCCGCGCGGCGACTCCCAAGTGTTTTATCCGGGGGGAAATCTCCATAATCCCTGTTTTTAGGGCGAAGACGTCCATGTATTCGGCGCGGGAACGCTTGGACGACGCGCGCGATGATGCAACTGCGCGGTTGCCCGGAGGGGCGGAGAAGAGTAAAGTCCGGCACAATCGCCTATGTCTCAGCCCGAAGAAAATTTCACCTGGATGCCCTTCTATCGCGAGCTCGCGCGGAAGCTGCTCGACTTTCGAGCCGACCGCACGCCGCTCGTCAGACTGATTTACGAAAATCCGCAGATTGCGCCCGCGACGAATTATCTGCATATGCAGGACGGCTCGCGGTACACGGACATCGACCCGTTTTCGTTCTTCGGCATCTTCAATCGGGGAATTTCCGCGCAGAGCCGCTGCGCCGTGCTCGAGGAACTCAAAAGATTCTTCGAGATCGACGCCGCGCCCCCGCGAGACTTCGACGGCATTCCGATTCTGAACAACCAGAAGTCGTTCTATCTGCTCTGGAACGACGCCGAAACCGCGAAAAAAAGTGCTGAAGAAATCTGGGCGCTTTTCGAATCGCTGATGCGCGGGAACGTCGACGCGGAAGGGTTTTCGCGAATCTTGAACCGGAGTGGAATCGGACTGGCGATGCTGACGATGCCGATGTTCTGGTGTGTGCCCGACAAGTTTCTGCCGCTCGACCAGCAGACGCAAAAATTCCTCAAAGAAAATTACGATTTCGCGGTTCCGAAGATTTCGAATTTCGACGAATACGACGCGTTCCTCTCCGATCTGAAAGCGAAAATGGCGTCCGGAGAAATCACGGAGAAATCTTTCGCCGAGATTTCCGAAAACGCGTGGCAGGCCGCCAAAGACGAGGGGCTGGAAGAAAAGCAGCTCGTGCGTTCGCCCGACGGCGTGTTGTACGTGAACCTCGACATCACGAAAGACGAGTGGAAGCGAATTCTTCAAGACCCGGAGCTGAGCGCAGATTTGCGGGATACGATTCTGAAATTCTACGCGGAACCGGAACACCGAGGTTCCGCTAAAAACGTCGGCGAAAAATACGGAATCTCGCCCCGGCGCCTGTCCGGTTGGTTCCAGGGATTCGGACGGTTCGTCCAATCCAAGTTGCATCGTTTCCGCGTCCGCCATTATTTGCGGGACACGTGTTATTGGGCGATTCCCGCCAAAGAAGGAAGAGACGTCGGAAAATATTTTGAATGGACGCTGCGCGACGAGCTCGTCGCGGCGATTGAGGAGCTTGGACTTATGAAAATGAACACGAACGCGAAACCTGCGGGAACAATCGGTAAATACGTCGAACTGCTGAAGCGCAAAATGAATCTGATTTTCACGGGAGCGCCGGGAACGGGAAAGACGTTTCTCGCGAGGGAAATCGCCAAGGCGATGGGATGCACAGATGCGGAAATACGGAAAGTGCAGTTCCATCCGTCCTACGATTACACGGATTTCGTCGAAGGCTTGCGCCCCGTGACGGACGCGAACGGGAACGTCGGGTTTGAGCGCCGTGACGGTGCGTTCAAGGAGTTCTGCCGCAAAGCCGTGCTCGCGCAGACGGTTGCCCGCGCGAACGTATTTGAAGGGCTGAACGACAATCCCTCCGTGTGGAAAGTTTCTCTCGAAGGTACCGGAGAAAATCCGACACGCACGGATTGCCTCAAGAACGGATGGATTCGCATTGGCTGGCGCGATTACGGGAATGTCAAAAACTTCGACAAATTCGATAATTTTTATTTTAACCCGACGGGGAAATCGATTTTGCCCGCATTCCAAAACAGAATGAAAATCGGCGACGTCGTGTTATCGTGCTGGTCTTCGAAAGAAATCGACGCAATCGGTGTCGTTACTGGCGACTATGAATATAGAAAAACTGGCGGCGACTATCCCCGCTATCGAACCGTGAAGTGGATTGTAAAAAACATTCGTGAAAATATCGTCGAACTCAACGGCGGGAAACAGATGACGCTTTCCACGGTTTACCGCATGTCGCTCTCGCTTGAAGACGTGCGAAAAATCGTGGAGAAGCATTTGCCGGCAAGCGTTCCCGCGAGCGAGGCGCGGCCGCTCGTCTTCATCATCGACGAAATCAATCGCGGGGAGCTCGGGAAGATTTTCGGCGAGCTTTTCGGCGCGATCGAGCCGGGCTATCGCGGCCGCGAGAAGGGACGCGTCGACACCCAGTATCAAACGCTCGTTCCTGCGGGCGACGTCTTCGGCGAAGGATTCTTCGTCCCCGAAAACGTGTACATCATCGGCACGATGAACGACATCGACCGCAGCGTCGAAAGCATGGATTTCGCGATGCGTCGGCGTTTCGCGTGGGAAGAAATCACGCCGGAGACGAACGCCGAAGCGATGTTCGATGCGAACTTCCCCGAATGGAAAGACGCCGCGCTCAAGCGCATGAACGCGCTCAACGCCGCGATCGCGGAGGTTCACGGGCTCGGCAGAGACTACGCGATAGGGCCCGCGTGCTTCCTGCCGCTCAAGGACGAGAACGGCGATTTCGGCGAGCTTTGGAAACATCACATCGCGGGAACGCTGCGCGAATATCTGCGCGGGAATCCCGAACGCGACGCGATTCTGGGCAAGCTGGAAACCGCCTACAAGCGCGCATGAGGCTTAAGGACAACAGAAGGCGCGAGCTCACGGACGAAGAGTCCGCGCTCGCGCGGCGGGAGCTCGAACCGTTTTCCGGCAGGCGAATCGGCGACATCGCGAAAGATAATCCCGGGCTGCTCGTGTTCCCGCAGAGCTTCAGGAAAAACGAAGACAAACTCGACGACAACGAGATTTTCCACCTTGAAGACAGCGGGAAAAAGATCGTCGTCGGGAACGTGATGGGCTTCGTCGGCATCGGCTCGGCGCGGCTCGAAATCGCGTCACGCTTCGAGGAGTCCGACGGGCGAGACTACTTCCTGCACTATCTGCTCGGTCGCGTTTTTTCATTCAGTCTTTTTGACTGGGATTTCGAGACGTCGAGCGACCCCGCGCTCGATCTGCTCGCGCTCGTGTTCCCGCATTTTCTGAAAAAGGCGCTGCGGCAGGGCATCTACAAGGAATACCGGACGCGGGAACGCAACGAATGCGCCCTGCGCGGCGCGCTCGACGCGGCGCGGCACCTTCGTCTCAACACGCCGTTCGCGGGAAGGGTCGCCTTTCGCACGCGTGAACACGCGGCGGACAATGCGCTCATGCAGCTCGTGCGCCACACGGTCGAACATCTGCGCGGCGAACGCGCATTCGACGCGCTTGCGCATTTCGACGGCGAAACCGCCGACGCCGTGCGCGACGTGGTCGCCGTGACGCCGAGCTACGCGCGCCGCGAGCGGGAACGCGTCATCGGGAAAAATCTGCGTCCGCTCAGACATCCGTATTTTTCGGAATACGAACCGCTGCGCGAGCTGTGTCTGCGGATTCTTCGCCGCGATGCGCTGAAATACGGAAACGACGCCGACGACGCAATCCACGGCGTGCTTTTCGACGGCGCTTGGCTGTGGGAGGAATATCTGGCGACCGTGCTGAAGGGCTTCGCGCATCCGAAGAACAAGACGGGTGCCGGCAGGCAATATATTTTCGAGAATCCGAAAAGCGGACACTGCTACCCGGATTTTTACAGCGAAAGATGTGTGCTCGACGCAAAGTATAAAGACAAGACAGACGTGGACGCCCAACGCCAAGACACTTTTCAAATTATTTCCTATCTGCACGTTCTCGACCTGCGCAAAGGCGGATTCATCGTTCCCGCGCCGGACGGCGGAGATTTCGAATCGACGCGGCGAACGCTCGCGGGAACGGGCGGTGAGCTCGCGCTGTTCCGCCTCGCCGTCCCGCAGAACGCGGAGGGCATGCGCGTCTTTGCCGACGAAATGAGCAAGGCGGAACGGATTCTCCGCTCAGAGATAGAGCGCTTTGCGTAAAACTAAAGAGCAGGGCTTATTGAGCGTTTTCGACAAAAAGAAAACACTCGATTTTCAGAGGCGCTTTGCGACATTTCGTATTGCGCGAAAAACGCGATTCGGATGTAACCGCGAGCTTCTGCTTTCCTTCGTTTCTTGCAGGGTGATGAACATTGTTGCAATTTTGTTGCGGTTTTGTCGCGGTTTTCTCTGGCAAAATACTTGATTTCGGGGGCGTTTCGGGCGATTTTTGAGGAAGAGGAAAAGGCGCGAAAAAGCCCGCTAAGCCTTTGTTTATGCGGCTTAGCGGGCTTTTGAAAGTGGCGCCCCTTCAGGGATTCGAACCCTGGTCGCCTCAGTGAAAGCGAGGTGTCCTAGACCGGGCTAGACGAAAGGGGCGTTTCCAGTCGAAACGCGTTGTTTTAACTGTGAGAAAAAGCATCGCATAATTTCATGGGAGCGTCAAATAAAAATTTAAAATTTTTTTTTGAGAAAAACCTGTTGACAGAGGCGGAAGAAAAGCGTCTAATACGCTTCACATTTTTGATTGCCCAGTAGCTCAGCGGAAGAGCAGTTGACTGTTAATCAATTGG
Organism: Candidatus Spyradosoma sp.; assembly: GCA_051884495.1. Lineage (GTDB taxonomy): Bacteria > Verrucomicrobiota > Verrucomicrobiia > Opitutales > UBA953 > Spyradosoma. The sequence continues at coordinate 63,407 of JBJEVQ010000006.1, read as the reverse complement.
TCGTAGGTTCGATCCCTACCTGGGCAGCCATTCCGAAACCCGCGGCGTTCCGCGGGTTTTTTCGTGCAATCCCGCGGCGTCGGGCGTAGCGTTGAAGCACTCATGAACAAACAGAATTTCAGAATCGTCGTGCTCTGCGGCGCGCGTTCTCCGGAACGCGAAGTCTCCGTTCAGTCCGGACGCGCGTGCGCCGAGGCGCTGCGCGTCACGTTTCCGGAGACGGCGCTGCGCGTGCTCGACGAAAATCGGCTTCCGGAGGATCTGAATCCGGCGGCGGACGTCGTCTTTCCCGTGATTCACGGCGACTACGGCGAGGACGGCGGCGTGCAGCGCGACCTGGAGGCGCGCGGCTTCGCGTACGCGGGCTGCGGCGTCGCGGCGAGCGAGACGTGCATCGACAAGGCGGCGACGAAGGCCGTCATGCGCGCGCACGGCGTTCCTGCGCCGGAGGGCGTCGTCTTCACCGCGGACGCGCGTCCGGACGCGGCGGAGCTCGTCGCGCGGCTCGGCGAGGAGACGGTCGTGAAGCCCGCGGACAAGGGCAGCAGCGTCGGGCTGTTTCTGCCGACGGGCGAGCGCGAGCTGCGCGCGGTGCTGGAAGGCGACCTGAGCGCGGCGGAGAAGTGGCTCGTCGAGCCGCGTCTGCGCGGCAGGGAGCTGACGGTCGGGCTGCTGGAGGGCAGGGCGATGGGCGTCGTCGAAATCCGCCCGAAGACCGGCGTCTACGACTTCACGAACAAATACACGCGCGGGAACACGGAATATCTTTTCCCGGCGCCGATTGACGAGGACGTCGCGGCGCGCATCCGCGCTTCGGCGGAGACGCTTTTCGCGGCGTGCGGCTGCCGCGACTTCGCGCGCGCGGACGTGATTCTTCCGCCGGACGGGGAGTTCCGTTTTCTCGAAGTGAACACGATGCCGGGGCTGACGGCGACGAGCCTGCTGCCGAAAAGCGCGTCGTGCGTCGGCATGGATTTCCCGACTCTCGCGGCGGCGATGATCCGCCCCGCGATCGCGCGCTTCCGTTCCCGCGGGAACGCCTGAACGCGCGCGGAAATCAGCGCGCGGCGGCGGAGACGGCGGACGAGGAAGAAGACGCGCCCGGCTTGCGCGGCGCCGCCTTGCCGTACGCGAGAACGCGCTTGCCGTCCCAGCCGACGGCCTCGACGCGCGTCGCGCCTTCGGGATAGACGACGAGCGTCGAGGAATTGTCCTTCGAGTCCAGCCCGCTCATCGAGACGCGCACGAGCTTGTCGTCCGCGTAGGTCTCGAACGCGACGACGTTCTGCCATTTTTTGTGCGAGAACGTGAGCCGCCGTCCGTCGGCGGAAGGCTCGACGCCCTTGCCCTTGGTTCCTTTCACGGGCAGACCTTTTTTGAAGATCTCGTAGTTCGTCGCGGAAATGTAGTAGATGACGGGGCTCGCGGGAGCGGGGAATTTTTCGCCGAACTTCTTGAGCTTCTTGCAGTCCGCTTCGGTGATCGTGAGGTGCGCGGGCGTGTAGTCGTCGAGGTCGCGGTCGATGGGCTTGAGCATTCCCGCCGCCTCGAAGAAGGGCATCAGATTCTGCTTCGAGATTTCGCAGGCGTGCTTCATGAAGCGGAGCTGAATCGCGCCGTTGTCCGTCTTGCCGTCCTTGGTCTTGGGCACGTCCTCCGTGCGCGCGCGCTCGAAAAGCTGCGGATAAAAATCCTTCGGACCGCGCTCGGCGACGTTCATGTAGAGCTGCAGCTGCCACAGCGGCGCGACCTTCACGAAGTGGTCGCCGCCGTTCTCGTAGCCTTCCATTTTGTCCGGCCCCTTCTGGCAGAGCCAGGGCTCGCCGTAGACGAGCGCGGAATTGAGGAAGCAGTTGAAGCGCCCGCCGATGAAGGAGCCGTCGCCGTCGCGCGACGGGCAGCGCTCGTGCTCGAGCCGCATGGCTCCGGGCGTCATCTTGAAGTTCGCCCAGCAGGAGTAAATGTTGTTCGTCACCTCGGTCGTGCAGACCCACATCATGAGCGGGCGCGTCTGGTTGACGTGGCCGAACTCGTGCGAAATGCCCCACGCCTGCGACTCGACTTTCGTGGGATCGGCAATCGAGTTCATCGTGTTGTCGTTGAAGGCGGCGCCCATGCCGTCCGCGTGCATGAAGCCCGTCCACATCGTGCGTCCGAGCATGTGGTTGGGGCGTTTGCGCTTGAACTGCTGCAGTCCCATGATGTCTTCCTGCTGGCAGCGGATCAGCTCGTCGTAGGTGTTGATGAGCTTCAGCCCGTCCTTGGGGCAGACCTGCTTCATCGTTTTCGCGCAGTAGATCAGGTGGACGTATTTGCCGACGATGTCGATGCAGTCGCCCGCGACGCCGTCGATCATCTTTTCCCAGTCCTCGTTCGTGTGCGTCGCGTTGGAGAAGACGCCGTTCGCGTGCCCGGTCGCGATGTTGACGTTGACGGGCTGCGCGTCCTCGTTCGCCGTGAAATACTGGATGTACGCGAGCCCGTTGATCTCGACGGGAACGACGTTCACGCCTTTTTCGAGCGGATAGACTTTTTCGCCGCCGTAGCCTTCCTGGTCGAAGCAGTGCACCTTGAGCGAAACCGTCTCCTTCTTGGGAATTTCGCCGACGAAGAGCACCGCCGTCTCGCCCGCCTTGAAATAGATTCCCGTCGGGTTTTCGTAGCGGCTGTAGAAACTCGTCCGCAGCTCCTTCGCGAGCGCGTCCACGGGATAATACGGGCGGTACTTGCGCGCGCGGCGGCGGAGCTTGTCCTGGTATTTCTTCGCGAGCATCCGCTCCGCCATGTCGCGCAGCACGGGATTCTTCATCGCCTTGATCTGCTTCGCGGTCACGCCCTTCTTCAGCTCGCGGCAGTAGGAATCCGAAAAAATCGCCTTCATTTCCGAGGCGGAGAAATCGCTCTTCTTCAGCGAAGAAAATTCGTCGGCGCGCGCCGCGGGAACGCAGACGAGAGCGAGCGCGAAGCACAGCGCGGACGACAGGAAGCGAAGAAGATTTCTCATGGGGCAAACGGGGCTGTCCGCGGCGGTCGCGCGGGGATTACTGCTGACGGAACGCGAGAATCTCTTCCGGCGTGACGGTCGCCGTGCCGAATTTGCCGACGACGATGCCCGCCGCCGTGTTCGCGAAATGCGCCGCCTCTTCCAGCGGCGTTCCCGCGGCGAGCGCGAGCGTGAGCGAGGCGATCACCGTGTCGCCCGCGCCGGAGACGTCGAAGACTTCGCGCGCGAACGTCGGGATGCGCGTGAGGATCTTGCCCTCGCGGGAAAGCAGCATGCCGTCCGCGCCGAGCGTGACGACGAGGTCCTTCGGGCGGTGCTTTTCCCAGATGCGGCGGCAGATCTCCTCGGCGGGAAATTCGTCCGGACGCAGCTCGTTCTGCAGGTCGGCGAGCTCGATCGCCTCGTTCCTGTTCGGCGTGATGAGCCCGACGTTCCTGAAGGGCAGGCGGCGGCGCGGCTTCGGGTCGAGCGAGACGAGAATGCCGTGCTGCTCGGCGTGCGCGAGAATCTGCGTGAGCATCTCCAGGTCGATCGCGCCCTTCGCGTAGTCGGAGATGATGACGGCGTCCGCGCGCTCGATTTCGGCGAAGAGCTTTTCGCGGACGGCGGGTTCCGTGAGCGCGTAGTTCTCCGGCGGCATTTCGCGGTCGAGGCGGCAGAGCTGCTGATTGCGCACGACGACGCGCGACTTGATGATCGTCGCGATGCGGGAACGGCAGAACTCCGTCGGGTAGTCGATGCCCGCCGCGCTCAGAATCGCGCGCAGACGGCGCCCCGCCTCGTCGTCGCCGCAGAGCCCGCACAGCGCCGCGTCCGCGCCGAGCGAGCGGACGTTCAGCGCGACGTTCGCCGCGCCGCCCGTCACGTGGCGGTCTTTGGAGACGTTGACCACGGGCACGGGCGCTTCGGGCGAAATGCGCGTCGCGTCGCCGTGGATATAGTGGTCGAGCATGACGTCGCCGACGACGAGCACGCGCACGCGGGAAATTTTTTCGAGCAAGGTTTTCATCGCGGCTACATTCTTTCAAAAAAAGCGTTCCGCGCAAAGGCGATTATGCACCCCGCGCGGAATTTTTTTCGCCTCGCCGAGGTGCAGGGCGCAGAGAAACAACCCCTACGCACTACACCTTACACCCTACACCTTACACTCTACACCTTGCACCTTACACGGCGCGAAGCGCCTCAGGCAAGCTTGCCGAGCAGCTCGTAGATGCGCTGCGTCATGCCGCGCGGATTGTCGAGCAGCCCCGCGGCGATCAGCGTGTTGTCGAGCACCTGTTCGGCGACGAGCTTCGCGAGCTCCGGATTCGAGCCGCGCAGCGCGTCGAGCTTGTGCACGAGCGGGTGGCGCGGGTTCAGCTCGACCTTCACGGCGACGGGCTTGTCCGCCGTTCCCGCGTCCTTCGTCATGAGGCGCATCATGCGGCGCATGGACGCGGTCATGAACTTGTCGGGATTGAGCGCGACGGCGGGCGAATCGACGAGGCGCTTGCCCGCGGAGCATTCGGCGACCTTTCCCTTGCCGAGCGTTTCCGCGAACCACGCGCAGAGCGCCTTCATCGCGTCGTCGGAGAGCGGTTCGCCCGTTCCCGTCTGCGGCGCGTCGGCGAGCTCGATGTCGGCGGAATCGGCGGAGACGACGGATTTTTCCTTGAACGAGCCGAGCTGGTTCATGACGTAGTCGTCCGCGCCGTCGTAGAGGAAAAGCACTTCGATGCCGCGCGACTTGAAGGCTTCGAGATACGGACCGGACTCGATCGCCTCGCGGTTCGCGCCGACGAGGTAATAGATTTCCTTCTGCGAATCCTTCATGCGCTCGACGTATTCGGGCAGGCTCGTGAGCGTTCCCGCGTCGAGAATCGACGATTCGCAGCGGAAGAGCGGCGCGAGCGCTTCGCGGTTGTCGAAGTCGGTCGCGATGCCTTCGCGCAGGTAGTTGCCGAAGTCGCGCCAGAACTTGGCGTAGTCTTCGGGCTTCTTTTTCGCGCGTTCCTCGAGGTGCTTGATGACGCGCTTCGTGAGCACGCGGTTCAGCTTCTGAATCAGCGTGGAGTCCTGCAGCGTCTCGCGGGAAATGTTCAGCGGAATGTCGGCGGAATCGACGACGCCCTTCATGAAGCGCAGCCACTCGGGGAGCAGATTTTTCGGCTCGGCGTCGATGAGCACCTTGCGGCAGTAGAGCGAAACTTCCGGCGTCGCGCGCCCGAAACCGAGCGACTCGGGATTGTGCGTCGGGAAGAACAGAATCGTGTTGATGGCGAGCGGAGCGTCCGCGGAAAAATGCATCCAGTCCTGCGGCTCGTCCCAGGCGTGGCACTGGAATTTATAGAAATCCTTGTATTCCTGTTCGGCGACCTCGCTCTTGGACTTGAGCCAGAGCGCCTGCATCGTGTTGAGCTTTTCGCCGTCGAGCTTCAGCGGGAACGCGATGTATTTCGAGTAGCGCTCGAGCACGTCCTTCACTTTGTCCTTTTTCGCGAAATCCCTGAAGTCCTCCTTGAGCCGGATGACGAGCCGCGAGCCGCGCGGGAGCGACTCCCCCGCGTCCTCGATCGTGTAGGCGCCGTTCCCGTCGGACGTCCAGCAGAGCGATTCGCCCTCCTCGCGCCATGTGCGCGTGTAGAACTTCACTTCGTCGGCGACCATGAACACGGAAAAGAACCCGACGCCGAACTGCCCGATGAGGTTCTCGTTCGCGCCGCCGTTCTCCTTCAGCTTCTGCAGAAACGCCTTCGTGCCCGAATGCGCGATGGTGCCGAGGTTTTCGACGAGCTCCTCGCGCGTCATGCCGATGCCGGAATCGGCGATGGTGAGCGTTTCCGCCTCTTCGTCGGCGGAGACTTCGACGGCGAGCTCCCGCTCGGGCTCGAACACGGCCTTTTCCGTGAGCTGCGTGTAGCGGAGCTTTTCGAGCGCGTCGCTCGCGTTGGAGACGAGTTCGCGCAGGAAGATGTCCTTGTCCTTGTAGATGGAGTGCGCGACGATGTCGAGCACCTGTTTGACTTCAGCCTGAAATGCGTGCGTGGTCGCAGATTTTGTGTCACTCATAATTGCCCTCCGAAGATGCAGAAAACATGCCAAGCGGCGAGGGCGAAGCGACGGGACCGTCGCGGCCGCGCGCGCTCAGCTCAGCTTGTTCTTGTAGTCGGCGTAGCCGAAGTCGCGGATCAGGCGGTATTCTCCGGTCTCGGGAACGTAGCTCGCGATGGAGGGCAGGCGGATGCCGTTGAAGGTCGTGTTCTTGACCATCGTGTAGTGCGACATGTCGAGGAGCGCGAGGCGCTGCCCGGGCACGAGCGGACGCGGGAACGAGTAGTCGCCGAGCACGTCGCCCGCAAGGCAGGTGCCGCCCGCGAGCCGATAAGTGTGCGCGAACTCGCCGGGAACGCCCGCACCGAGGATTTCCGCGCGGTAGGGCATTTCGAGCACGTCGGGCATGTGCGCGCTCGCCGAAGTGTCGAGAATCGCGATCGGCATGCCGTTGCGCACGACGTCGAGCACGGTGCAGACGAGCACGCCCGTCCGTATGGCGACGGCCTCTCCGGGCTCCAGATAAATCTGCAAATGCTCGCCCCATTTTCTGCGGAACGCGAGAATCGTCTCGCAGAGCAGATCGACGTCGTAGCCCGGGTGCGTGATCCAGTGCCCGCCGCCGAAATTGATCCACTTCATGCGCGGGATGAACTCGCCGAATTTTTCCTCGAAATGCGGAATCGTGCGCGCGAGCACGTCCGCGCCCTGTTCGCACATCGTGTGCATGTGCAGACCTTCGAGGCCGTCGAGATCGCCGTCGCGGATTTCCGAGCGGATCGTGCCGAGGCGCGAGCCCGACGCGCAGGGATTGTAGATTTCGTGCTCGACCTCGGCATACTGCGGATTGACGCGCAGCCCGCAGGAGACCGCACGGCCGCTCGCCTTCACGACGTCGCGGAAACGCCGCCACTGCGACGGCGAATTGAACGAGACGTGATCGACGAACGTCACCAGCTCGTCCATGTCCGCGGGCGGGAACGCGGGCGAATAGACGTGACATTCGCCGGGGAAAAATTCGCGCCCGAGCTGCGCCTCGTGCAGGCCGCTCGCCGTCGTTCCCGCAAGGTATTTCGAGACGAGCGGAAATTCGCTGAACTGCGCGAATCCCTTGAGCGCGAGCAGAATCTTCGCTCCCGTGCGGTCCATGACGCCGCGCAGCACGCGGCAGTTTTCCTCGAGCAGCCCGCGGTGCATCAGGTGGCACGGCGAAGGCACGCGGCTGAGGTCGAGCTTGGAAAATTCTTCGATGAAACGGTCGGACATTTGCCGCACATTCTGCGTCAAAGCGCGTTCCCGTGCAAGCGCGCTTGCGCGGGAGGGCGGGCTGTGGCAAGATGCCCGCTCTTTCACGTATGGTTCAGATGCTTGCATTCACGGAGTCTTTGCGCGGATTCGCCGTCATCGTGCTTTTTTTCGGCGGCTCGATCTTCGTTCATGAGCTGGGGCACTTTCTCGCCGCGAAGCGGCGCGGGCTGCGCGTGGAGCGTTTTTCCATCGGATTCGGGCCGAAGGTCTTCGGCTGGCGCGGCAGGGACGGCGTCGATTACCGCGTCTCGCTGCTGCCGCTCGGCGGCTACGTCGCGATTCCCGAGCTCGCGGACATGGAGCTGATCGAGGGCAGGTCCGAAGCCGGGAAGGACGCGCCCGCGAAGAAGCTTTCCTACGCGGACAAGGTGATCGTCTTCGCGGCGGGCGCGTGCTTCAACGTGCTTTTCGCCGCGTTGCTCGCGTGCGTGCTCTGGGCGGTGAAGAGCCCGACGCGCGACGGCTACGAGTCGTCCGAAATCGGCTACGTCGCCGAGCGGCTCGAAACGGAGCCGGGCGTGTTCGTCGCCGGACCCGCGCGCGAGGCGGGGCTGCGCCCGGGCGACCGCGTGCTTTCCGTGGACGGGGAGACGACGGAGAATTTTTCGGAGATCATGCGCGCCGTCGCGTTGGGCACGCGCCGCGACGCGGAGGGCAGGGCGGTCTCGACCGTGCGTTTCGCGCGCGGGAACGAGACGCTCGAGGCGGACGTGTTCCCGCAGCTCGTCTCGCACAATCCGCGCAGCGGCGACTTCATCCGCATGATCGGCGTCGCGCCGACGGAGCCGCTCGTCGTCGCGCCGCGCGAGGGCATGCCCGCGGCGGCGGCGGGCGCGCGTTTCGGCGACCGCTGGCTCGAGGCGGAGACGGAAAAGGGCGGCCGCGAAAAGCTGCACTCCTTCGCGCAGTTCCAGGAGATTCTGGAAAAGAACGGCGCCGCGCCGCTGCGGATTTTTTACGAGCGCGACGGGCGCGCCGCCGAGCTGACGTTCGCGCCGAAGATGATCGCCGCGCGCGCGCCGCTCGCGAAGATCCGCTTCCGCGAAGACGGGGCGGAGCGCGCGCTGCTCCTCGCCGCCGCGCCGCAGGACCTGAACAACACCGCGCTCGCGGCGAAGCGCGACACGCTCCGCGTCGCCGAGCGCCTGCCCGCAGCCTCCGCCTACGCGGAGCTCTTCGCGCCGGGAACGCAGATCGACGGCGTCGCGCTCGAAGGCGAGGGCATCGTCGCGCCGAAATCGGTCGAGGAATTCGCGCGTGCGCTCCCGCAGGGCGTGCCGCGCCGCGTCTCGCTTTTCCTGACGCGTCCGGACGGCGAAGGCGCGAACGCGCGCTTCTCCGAGGCGGTTTTCGGGACGGAGACGGAGCCGCCCGCGCCTTTCGCGGGCGTCTCGTTCGTGAGCGAGGAGCGCCTCGTGCGCAAGACGCCGTGGGCGCAGTTCGCCGAGGCGTTCGACGTGACGTTCAAGTCCGTCGTCGGGCTGCTCAATCCGAACTCCGACGTCGGCGTCTCGCACCTCAACGGCGTCTTTTCGATCGGCGACACGTATTACGCGGTCTCGTCGAATCTGCGCAGCGTGCTCGTGCTCACGGTGCTCATCAACATCAATCTGGCGATTCTGAATCTGCTGCCGATTCCCGTGCTGGACGGCGGGCACATTCTCGTCGCGACGGTCCAGCGCCTGCGCCGCCGCCCGATTCCGGCGAAGGTCGTGAACGGCGTGCAGCTCGTCTTCATCTGCCTGCTGCTGTTCTTCATGGGCTACGTGCTGGTCAAGGACTTCGCGCGCTTCCGCGGCAACCGCGATCTCGCGGCGGCGGAGAAGATCGGTCGCTTCCTCTACACGCCGGAATTTCTCGCGATGCGCGACGTGCCGTTCGCGCGCGCCGACGGAGAAGACGCGGACTCCGAGTGATCCCTTCCGCCGTTTTTGAAATCTGCTCCCCATGCTGAGTGAAATCTTATTGACGCTTTTCGGAATCGCGGTCGTCGTCGCGCTGGTGCTCGTCAACGGCTTTTTCGTCGCGGCGGAATTTTCGCTGGTGAAGATCCGTCAGTCGCAGCTGCACCCGCTCGAAAAGGACGGCGGGCTGCGCGTGAAGGCGGCGCTGCGCGCGACGAAGCACCTCGACGCGGTGCTTTCGGCGACGCAGCTCGGCATCACGCTCGCGTCGCTCGCGCTCGGCTGGGTCGGCGAGCCCTTCGTCGCGCACAACATCGTCGAGCCCGCGCTCGCGTTCTTCGGCGTGATTCCCGACGCCGCGACCGTGTCGAAGATCTCGATCGCCGTCGCCTTCGCGCTGATCACGTTCCTGCACATCGTCTTCGGCGAGCTCGCGCCGAAATCGCTCGCGATTCAGTACCCGATGGCGACGTCGCTCTTCGTCGCCGCGCCGCTGATCGTCTTCCACAAAATCTTCTTTCCCGCGATCGCCGCGCTCAACGGCACGGCGAATTTCGTGCTGCGCCGCCTCGGGATCCACCCCGCGGGCGAGGGCGCGCACACGATCTCCAAGGACGAGATGGAATACGTGCTTTCGCATTCCCGCTCCGCCGCGGACGACGTGCTCGTGGACCGCATTCTGATCCGCTCCCTGCGTCTGCGCGACACGCGCGTGAACGAGGTGATGATTCCGCGCGACGAGATCAACGCGCTCTGGCTCGGCGACGACGCGCAGAAAAATCTCCGCACGGCGCAGAAGACGGCGCACTCGCGCTACCCGGTCTTCGACGGCGATCTCGACCGCCCCGCCGGGATTCTGCTGATGCGCGAATGGCTCTGGCAGATCCAGCTCCTCGGCGAAAACACGCCCGTCCGCCCGCTCCTGCGCAAGATCATGACGTTCCCGCCGGACATGCCGCTCGCCGAGGTGCTCGAGCGCTTCCGCCAGTCGCAGAACCACCTCGCCCTCGTCGTCAACGCCGAGGGGCGCACGCTCGGGCTCGTCAGCTTCGAGGACGTGCTCGAGGAAATCGTCGGCGACATCCGCGACGAGTTCGACACCGACGGGAGGGAGATCTTCTCGCAGACGGAAGATTCCATCGTCGTCGCGGGAACGCTCAACATGCACGAGCTCGAGGCGGAGACGGGCTGGAATTTCGAATGGGACGGGAACAGCTACGAGACCGTCGCGAGCTGGGTGAAGTCGCTTTCGCCGCGCCGTCCGCCGAAGCGCGGCGAGCCGATCCGCTACGAGGACATCGAAATCATTCCGCTGGAGACGCCCGCGGGCTCGCTGAAGCGCATTCTCCTGCGCCGCGTCTGGGACGGCGCCGAAAAGACCGACTGAGAGAAAGCTTAAAGGTTAAGGCTTAAAGCTTAAAGAGAAGCGTTCCCGCGCTTTTCGCGGGAACGCTTTTTTGCGGAACGTCTGCGGGGAGGCTCAGAAGCGGATGCCGCCGCCGAGCTGAATCACCGGATAGACGTACATGTCGTTGAGGAAGTTCGCGATCTTGTCGAGACCGTCGCGGATGTTCTTGTCGAGTTCGAGCAGGGTCGAAGCCGTGTCATAGTCTGTAGAGAACCGCCAATCAGCCTCTGAACCTCCTAACGGGCGTTCCATGAGCATCGGGTTGTGCCCGGGAATCTGCGGATTTTTGTTGTAGTTGCCTTCGCCGAGATAGGCGACGCCGATGTCGATGGAGAAGAAAAGCGTGCGCGCCTGTCCGCCGTCCGTGGACCAGCCGAAGCCGAGATAGGGCGTCACGTCGTTTTCCCAGTCACCGGACATCTCGAAATCAGAAATCACTCGGTATTCTTTTGTTGATCCAGGAAAACTGTATGTTTGACCACTACTGTCCGATCGGTATTTCGCGGTGATCTTCACGCGCGGATCCATACGGATTAGGCCCGCCGTGACGTGGAACTGAGATCCGCGCGGGTGCCAGTCGAAGAAGACGCCGACGTTGTTGTTGTTCTTGATGCTCGCGTGGTAGGGCGCGTTTTCGAACGTTCCCGTGTGGCTGATTTTGCCGCTGCCGTAGTGGGCGCGGATTTTGAAATACTTGTTGAACTCGTAGCCGACCTGGATGCCGAGACCGAGCGTGCCGATGTTCGGCGCGATGGTGACGCCCCAGGCTTCGCCCCAGCCCCAGTCGGAGACGTCGTTGCGGTTTTCGTAGCTGAGGAAGAGCTTGTGCGCCTCGCCGAGCAGCTTTTCGACGGATTCGGTCTTTTCCGGGCTGTCGAGCGTTCCCGCCATGGTGTCCACGTAGTCTTCGCCGAAGACTTTGGCGATGGCGTCGCGGCGGCCTTCGCCTTCGGGGAATTTGCGGTTGATCGCCGCGGCGATGTCGCGGAACTGTTCGTCCGGCGGGAGGTCTTCGAGCGTCCAGGAGCTGAGCTCGAGTTCGTCGATGATGGCTTCGTCGGCTTCGATCGTCTGCTGCATCTTCTGGAGGGCGGCGATGGACATTTCCGTCTTCGCCTGGGGAAGATTCTGCGCTTCGCCGGAAGTCGGCGTCGCCGCGATCGCGGGAACGGTCATTGCCGCCGCGAGAAGCGCGGTCGGGAGGAGGAGCGATTTCATAGGATCTTTTGGTTTTTGAGTGAGGATTTCTGACAAAATCTTAATGAAAGTCCAACTAAACTGACATGAATTGTTTGACGCGTAAAGGCGAAAATGTTTGACACGGTGTCAGATTCCTGCGCGCGCGGCGGGGCTTCGGGGAGGGCTGCGGCGCGGACGAAAAAGAAGCCCCGGGCGGAAACCCGGGGCGAATTCGGAACGTCCGCGCGGCGTTCAGCCGACCTTGGAGACGGACTTGCCGACGAGCTCCCAGATCTTGAGGCAGTCGTCGAGCAGGTCGTCGAGAGCCGTGAGCGGGAGCTGCGTCGCGGAGTCGGAAATCGCCTTCGCGGGCTCGGGGTGCGTTTCGAGGAAGAGCCCGGACGCTCCCGCGGCGACGGCGGCGCGGGCGAGCGCGGGAACGAACTCGCGCTGACCGCCGGAGGAGCCCAGCAGCGCTCCCGGCAGCTGCACGCTGTGCGTGGCGTCCATGATCGTGGGGCGGTTGAGGCGGTTCATGATCGGGAAGGAGCGCATGTCCACGACGAGATTCTGATAGCCGAACGCGGTGCCGCGGTCGGTGAGCCAGATTTCGCGCGCGCCCGCGATGGAGAGCTTGTCGTTCACGTAGCGCATTTCCTGCGGGGAGAGGAACTGGCCTTTCTTGACGTTGACGCAGCGGCCGGTGTGAGCGGCGGCGACGAGCAGATCCGTCTGCCGGCAGAGGAAGGCGGGAATCTGCAGCACGTCGCAGACCTGGCGGACCTTCTCGCACTGCTCGGGCAGGTGGACGTCGGTGAGGACGGGGAACTTGAACTCGCGTTTGACCATGGCGAGCAGTTCCAGCCCGGCTTCGAGCCCGGGACCGCGCGCGCCGTTGATGGAGGTGCGGTTCGCCTTGTCGAACGAGCCCTTGAAGACGATGTTGAGCTGCGGGAACTTCTGACGGAGCACGTCGAGCTTCTGCGCGACGCGGCGGCAGATGAATTCGTTTTCGAGGGAGCAGGGACCGGCGATGAGAAGGAATTTTTTGGAATCGTAAATCATGGGGAAAAACGTGATGCCTTTCATTTTCCAAAGAAGGCGCGGCGGCGCAACGACAAAAACGGCGCGCTCCGCCGCGCGCGGGGCGGCGGCGGTCAGCGGGCGGCGATTTTTTCGTAGATCGCCTCGTAGGTCTTCACGCCTTTTTCGAGCAGGGCGACGTCCGCGTTTTCGTTCGGCGCGTGGATGCGCGAATCCGGCAGGAAAAGCCCGATCATCAGCGCGTTCAGGCCGCAGATCTTGCGGAACGCCTCGATGATGCCGATCGAGCCGCCGTCGCGCGTGTACACCGGCGGGTTGCCGAAGAGCTCCGAGACGACGGCGTGCGCGGCGTCGAAGGCGCGCGCGAGCGTCGGGTTCATCTCCGGGTCGGAGTTCGGGCGGTGCGGCGGGCAGACGTAGTAGGGCGGGCATTCCTGCATGCGCTCGATGCGCGCGCGGACGCCCGCGGGAACGCGCGCGCGGATCGCGGCGGCGACTTTTTCGAAGACGTCCGCGGGATCCATGCCGGGAACGAGCCGGCAGGTGATCTTCGCGAACGCGCCCGCGGGAACGATGGTCTTGGAGCCTTCGCCGAGATAGCCCCCGCCCATGCCGTTGAACTCGAGCGTCGGCGCGAAGCGGACCGCCTCGGCGCCGTCGTAGCCGGGCAGACAGTGCAGCGCGTCCACGCCGAGAAATGCTTTGAGGCTTTCGTCCGTCTGCGGCAGGCGCTTGAGCTCCTCGCGTTCCCAGTCCGCGGGCGGGCGCATGCCGTCGTAGAATCCGGGAACGTTCACCGAGCCGTCGGGATTGTGCAGCGAGGCGCAGATTTCCGCGAGCGCCTGCAGCGGATTATAGACCGCGCCGCCGTAAATGCCGGAATGCAGGTCGGCGTTCGGCCCTTCGAGGCGCAGTTCGAGCCCGACGACGCCGCGCAGCCCGATCGTGATCGCGATCTTGTCCGCCGCGGGGCTTTCCGTGTCCGAAAGCAGCACGAAGTCCGCCTCCGAGAGCTCCGCCGCGTGCTCGCGGAGAAACTGCGGGAACGAGCCGCTGCCGATCTCCTCTTCGCCCTCGAAGACGAAGGTGACGCGCAGCGGCAGATCCGGGCTGCGCGCGAGCAGGTTCGCGAGCGCGACGACGGCGACGGCGTGCGGACCGCGGTTGTCGGCGGCGCCGCGGCCGAAGATCTTCCCGTCGCGCACCTGCGGCTCGAACGGCGGCGTCTCCCAGAGCTCGAGCGGATCGACGGGCTGCACGTCGTAATGCCCGTAGACGACGACGTGCGGCAGATCCCCGCGCCCGGCGTTCACGCGCCCGACGACGACGGGATTGCCCGCCGTGGGAACGATTTCCGCGCGCGCGCCCGCCTTTTCGAGCAGCGCGGCGAGAAAGGCGCAGGTGTCGGCGATGCCCTGCCGCGCGTTCGGGTCGGCGGAGATGCCGGGAAAACGTATGTAGTCTCTGACGACGTCGACGATGTTCATTTTCATGCCCGCATTCTGAACCCGCCCGCGCCGCCTTGGAAAGCTTAAAGGGCGAGACCGGAAGAAAGACGCCCGGCGGAAGGCGGAAAACGGGCGGCGTCGGCGTTTTTTCCCGCGCTCCGCGTTCGCGGCTTTGCTTGCGGCGGAAAATCCGCTATTTTCCCCGCATGAAAAAAATCCTTCTGAAAGACGCGCTGCTCGACGGAAAGCGCACCGACGTGCTCATCGCCGGAAACCGCTTCGCGAAGATCGCGCCCGGGCTCGCCGCCGACGCCGAAACCGAGCTCGTGGACGCCGCGGGAACGGCGATTCTCCCGCCTTTCTGCAACGCGCACACGCACGCCGCGATGACGCTGCTGCGCGGCTACGCCGACGACATGGAGCTCTTCACGTGGCTCAACGGGCACATCTGGCCCTTCGAGGCGAAGATGAGCGCGCGCGACGTCTATGAAGGCTCGCGCCTCGCGATTCTCGAAATGATCCGCTCGGGCACCGTCTTCTTCAACGACATGTACTGGCACAGCGACGAGACCGCGCGCGCCGCGCGCGAAATGGGCGTGCGCGCCCGCGTCGGCATGACGGTGACGGATTTTCTCGGCGAGGAAAAGATCGACGCGACGTTCGCGCGCCTCGCCGGACTGCCGCGCGGCGGACGCGTCGGCGACGAGGACCGCGTGAGCTTCTCGCTCGCGCCGCACGCGGTCTATACCGTCTGCGAAAAGCTTTGGCGGCGCAGCGCGGAGTTCGCGCGGGAACGCGGGCTGACGCTGCACGTTCACCTCGCGGAGACGAAGAAGGAAGTCGCGGACTGCGTCGCCGAACACGGCATGACGCCGGTGCGCTGGCTGGATTCGCTCGGCGTGCTCGGCGAGAACGTCGTCGCGGCGCACGTCGTCCACGTGGACGACGAGGAGATCGCGATTCTGCGGGAACGCGGCGTGACGGTCGCGCACAATCCGTGCTCGAACATGAAGCTCGCTTCGGGCGCGTTCCGCGCGGCGGCGTTCTCGCGCGCGGGCTGCCGCGTCGCGCTCGGCACGGACGGGAACGCCTCGAACAACAATCTGGACATGCGCGAGGAGGCGAAGTTCGCGGCGCTGCTGGCGAAGGTCTCCGGCGACCCCGAGGCGCTCCCGGCGGAAGAGGCGCTCGCGTGGGCGACCCGCGACGGCGCGCGCGCGTTCGGGCTCGACGCGGGCGAAATCGCCGAAGGCAGACTCGCCGACGCGCTCCTCGTCGATCTGAACGACGTGCGCATGACGCCCTGCCACAATCTCGTCTCCAACTGGATTTATTCGGCGGACACGCGCTGCATCCGCGACGTGATCTGCGACGGCAGGTTCCTGATGCGCGACCGCGTCGTCCCCGGCGAAGAGGAGATCCTCGCCGCCGCCCGCGCCTCCGTCGCCGCGCTTTTGAAGAAAAACTGAACCGGAAAGGATTCCCGAACCCATGAAAACTTTTGCCCGAATTTCCGCCGCGGCGCTCGCCGCCTCGTTCCTCGCGCTTTCCGCCGCGGCGGGAACGCCGCCTGAAAACGGCGCGTCCGCCGCTGCGCGCGTTCCCGTGATCGCGGGCGACGACGACCACGCGCCCTTATTCGAGACCCGCGCCGAACGCGACGCGCGCATGAAGTGGTGGCGCGACGCGAAGTTCGGCATGTTCATTCACTTCGGCCTTTATTCCGGGCTCGCGGGCGAATGGCGCGGCAGATACGCCGGCGGCGAATGGATTCAGAAAAACGTCGAGACCGACACGGAAACCTATCGCGCCGAGGCGTTCCCGCGCTTCGCGCCGAGCGCCGACGCCGCCGAGCAGTGGGCCGCGCTCGCGCAGGAGGCCGGATGCCGCTACGCCGTGCTGACGACGAAGCACCACGACGGCTTCGCGCTCTTCGACTCCGCGCAGACCGACTACGACGCGCAGGACCGCTTCGGGCGCGACATCGTCCGCGAGTTCACGGACGCGTTCCGTTCCCGCGGAATCCGCATTGGTTTTTACCATTCCGTCATCGACTGGTCGCACCCGAACTACGACTACACGATCTGCCCGCAGCTGTGCTATCCGCGCGGACAGATCGCGTGGCGCGAAGGCGTTCCCGGGCGAGAAATCGACCACCCCGCCTACCTGCGCCATCTCAAAAACCAGGTGCGCGAACTGCTCACGAACTACGGAAAAATCGACGTGCTCTGGTGGGACTATTCTCAGGGCGCGGCTTCGGGCAAGCGCGGCTGGGACGCTCCCGCGCTCATCGAAATGTGCCGCGAGCTGCAGCCCGATGTCGTGATGAACAACCGCCTCTACGCCTACGGCGGCTTCGACACGAACGCGGACGTGCGCCTCGACCTGCGCTGCGGCGACCACATGGCGCCGGAAAAGCACATTCCCGCGCACGGCTATCCCGACACCGACTGGGAAAGCTGCATGACCGTCGGACGGCACTGGGGCTACTCGAAGGGCGACGGCGACTTCAAGTCCGCCGAAACCGTAATCCGGCAGCTGGAGGAATGCACGGCGAAAGGCGGCAACCTGCTGCTGAACATCGGCCCGAAGGCGGACGGGAGCGTTCCCGAAAACGTCGCGGCGGTCTTCCGCGCCGTGGGCGCGTGGCTGCGCGTGAACGGCGAGGCGATCTACGACACGCGCCCGTATTTCGGCTTCGCGGGAACGTTCGCCTCGCGGAGCGCGGACGGAAAATTCGCCTACGTCTTTCTGCCGCCCGCGGGAACGCCCCTTCCGGAAAATCTGCCCGAAGGCGAAATTCTCGGCGGAGACCCGAACGCGCTCTGCCCCGTGCTGAAGACGAAACTCGACGGAACGGAAAAACGATGAACGACGACGCCCGAAAAATCCGCCCCGACGCGCTCTTCCTCGACCGCGACGGCACCCTCATTTTCGACAAGGACTACCTGCACGAGCCGGAGAAGGTGGAGCTCGTCCCCGGCGTCCGCGAGGCCGTCCGCCGCGCGCTCGATTCCGGCTGCATGCTGTTTCTGCTCACGAATCAGAGCGGCATCGGACGCGGCTTCTTCACGATGGCGGACTACGAAAAATGCCACGCGCGCCTGCTCGAGCTGCTCGGCGTCCCCGCGGACGCGTTCGCGGCGTGCGGCGTCGCGCCCGAGGCGCCGGACTGTGAATCGCGCTACCGCAAGCCGAAGCCGGACTTCATTCTCGAGCAGCTCGCGGCGTTCCCGCGGCTGCGCCCGGAGCGCTGCTTCATGGTCGGCGACCGCAGGTCCGACTGGCTCTGCGGGCTCAACGCGGGCATCCGTTCCGCCGCCGTCGCGACGGGCAAGCCGATCGACGCGGAGACGCGCCGCTGGCTCGCGGACAACGGCGTCGCGCTGCACGCGGATTTCCCCGCCTTCGTCGCCGCGGAATTCTGAAGACGGCGCGGCTCCGCGCGCGCGGACGCGCGGAAGATTTGCGTTGAAAAAACGCGGGGGCGCCGCAATCCTTGCGGGCATGGAAAACGTCATCATTCTCGGGAGCGGCTGCGCGGGCGCGACGGCCGCCGTCTATGCCGCGCGCGCGGGATTTTCCCCGCTCGTTCTCGAAGGTTCGCTGCCCGGCGGGCAGATCACGACGACCTCCGTCGTCGAAAATTTCCCGGGTTTCCCCGACGGCGTGGACGGCTTCACGCTGACCTGGAACATCCGCCAGCAGGCGGAGAAATTCGGCGCGCGCTTCGAGGTCGATCTGATCGAGTCGGTCGATTTTTCCGGCGTCGTGAAGAAGCTGAAGGCGAGCTCCGGCAAGGTCTATGAGGCGAAGGCGGTCATCGTCGCGACGGGCGCGGCGCCGCGCCTGACGGGCGTTCCCGGCGAAAAGGAATTTTACGGCGGGAACGGCGTGAGCACCTGCGCGACCTGCGACGCCGCCTTCTACAAGGGCAGGGACGTCGCCGTGATCGGCGGCGGCGATTCCGCGTGCGAGGAGGCGAACTTCATCACGCGCTTCGCGTCGAAGGTCTATCTCGTGCACCGCCGCGACAAGTTCCGCGCGTCGGACATCATGGTGAAGCGCGTGACGGAGAACGCGAAGATCGAGCGCGTGATGAACGCCGCGCCGGAGCGCATTCTCGGCGGGGCGGACGGCAAGGTGCGCGCGCTCGTCGTGAAGGACGTCGCGACGGGGACGCTCCGCGAGATTCCTGTCTCGGGGATCTTCGTCGCGATCGGGCACGTGCCGAACACGAAATTCCTCGCGGGCGCGCTGCCGACGGACGAGGAGGGGACGCTGATCTCCAACGACAATTCGGGCGTGCACACGCGCGTGCCCGGCGTGTTCGTCGCGGGCGACTGCGCCGACCGGCATTACCGCCAGGCGATCACGGCGGCGGGCATGGGCGCGCGCGCCGCGCTCGACGCGCAGCGTTATCTCGAAAATCAGTGAGCCCGCGCCGCGCATGAGATTGCTTCCCGCCGGAATTTTTCGCGGAACCTTCGCCGCCGCCGCGCTCGCGTGCGCGCTCTGCGGCGTTCCCGCGCGCGCCGCGGAGCCGCCCTCCGCCGCCGTTCCCGCGGAGACCGTCGCCGTCGCGGAAAAATCCTTTCCGGAAAAAATCGTCGCCTGGTACGCCGACCATCTGAACTACGGGACGGTGGCGCTGCTGATGGCGGTGGAAAGTTCCTTCATTCCGTTCCCGTCGGAGGTCGTCGTGCCGCCCGCCGCGTACGCCGCGTGCACGCCCGGCAGCCCGCTTTACGCGACGGAGGACGAGCGCGTGAACGTGGCTTTCGTCGTGCTCGCGGGAACGCTCGGCGCGCTCGTCGGCGCGCTGGCGAACTACTGGATCGCGCTGTTTTTCGGGCGCCCGCTCGTGAACCGCTTCGCGGAATCGCGCCTCGGCAGCCTGTGCCTGATCGACCGGAAGAAGGTCGAAAAATCGGAGGCGTTTTTCCGGAAATACGGCGTCGTCTCGACGTTCTTCGGGCGGCTCGTTCCCGTGGTGCGCCAGCTGATCAGCATTCCCGCGGGCATCGCGCGGATGCGCATGCTGCCGTTCGTGGTCTTCACGACGCTCGGCGCGGCGATCTGGAACGTCGTGCTCGCCGTCGTCGGCGTCGTCGCGCACGGACGGCAGGACGCGATCAACGAATACAGCCGCGAGCTTTCATGGGCGATTCTCGTCTGCGCGGCGCTCTTCGGCGTGTTTCTGCTCTACCGCTTCTGGCGCGGCGCGAAAAAATGACCCCGCCCCGGTGACGGACCGGAAAACCGTCCTTTGAGAGAAGTCGTTTAAAAAACTTCCTTTGTGTCCTCCCTTGGCTTTGCGGTCCGGAAGGCATCGTGGAAAAAGTTTCCGGGTGCGGATTTCGAGACGCGCCTTCAGCGCGTCGGCGGGGGAAGGAGCCATTCGCGGATTTCGGAGCTGAGCGCCTTCAGCGTGATTTCGCCGCTCGAATACGGGGCGATTTCGTAGGGATTGAAGACGAACGCGACGCCGTCCGCGTCGAGCGCGAAATTCTCGTGCGGCGCGGGCTTCGGGAAACCGTGCGCGGGAACGCTGCCCTTCGCCGCCGCCTTGCGCGCGAGCACCGTTTCCAGCGCGGGCTCGAACCCGGGTCGAAAGACGTCCTTCAGCGCCAGCCGCCGGCCGGTCTTCAGGTCGAAATTCAGCGTCTTCGTCGCGTGGGTCGGATGCGCGCCGCCGAGATCCTGCTCGATGCGGATTTCATAGACCAGCAGGTCGCCTTCGACGCGCCGCGGCGCGCCCTCGACCGAAATCGCGTTCTCGGAGCCGGCGGAATGCCCCCAGTCGCCGAAGATTTCCGTCCACGTCGCCTGGTAGGACGCGACTTCGTCGGCGACGTAGCGTTCGACGCCCGCGCCGAAGCCGTCCGCCGCGTCGTATTTCTTCCCGCCGTCGCGGACGGGCAGCGCGGCGCGCAGAATCTCGTCGTTGATGCGCCGCGCCGCCTCCGGATTTTCGTCGTCGCGGACGTAGGCGAGCCCGATGCGGATCTTCAGCTCCGGCTTCTGCGGGTCGCATTCGAGCACGGAAATTTCGTTCGTCGAGAACAGCGGGAAGCTCGCGGACACGCCTTCGGGGCCGCGCCTCGCCTCGTCCGCCGCGCAGGCGGCGAACAGCAGCGCCGCGAGCGCGGCGGCGAAAATGCGGAAGCGAAGCATGGCGGGAGAGCTCCAGCGGAGCCGATCAAGGGCGGAAGGTAATTGACGTCAAAAGCGTTCCCGTGCGCGGGAACGCTTTTTTTCAGCCGTCGATCTTTTCGGCGAGGAAGGCGACGAGCTCGTCTTCCGTCAGGCGCACCTGCTGCAGCGTGTCGCGGTCGCGGAGCGTGACCTTGCCGTCCTTCTCGATCGTGTCGAAGTCGATCGTGATGCCGTAGGGCGTGCCGATTTCGTCCTGCCGGCGATAGCGGCGGCCGATCGCGCCCGCGGCGTCGTAGAACACGTTCCAGCGGCGTTTCAGGCGCTTGTAGAGCGCTTCGGCGCGGGCGACGAGCTCGGGCTTGTTCTTCACGAGCGGGAACACCGCCGCCTTGTAGGGAGCGAGGCGCGGATGCAGCTTGAGCACGAGGCGCTTTTCGCCTTCGACTTCCTCTTCCGCGTAAGCGGCGGAAAGCACGGCGAGGAAAATCCGGTCCACGCCGACGGACGGCTCGATGACGTGCGGCACGTATTTCTTTTTCGCCGCCTCGTCGAAGTATTCCATCGACTTGCCGGAAACGGTCTGGTGCTGCGTGAGGTCAAAATCGCCGCGCGCGGCGACGCCCTGCAGTTCCTGCACGCCGAAGGGGAATTCGAACATGATGTCCGTCGTGCCTTTGGAGTAGTGCGCGAGCTTTTCCTTCGGGTGATTGTAGAGCGAAAGGCGCGATTTCGGAATGCCGATGCCGTCGAACCAGTCCATGCAGTATTCGATCCAGCCCTTGTGGAGCGCCTGCCAGTCGGCGTCGGGGGAGATGAAATATTCGATCTCCATCTGCTCGAACTCGCGGGAACGGAAGATGAAGTTGCGCGGATTGATTTCGTTGCGGAACGCCTTGCCGACCTGCGCGATGCCGAAGGGCACCTTGACGCGTCCGGTGTCCACGATGTTCTTGAAGTTGATGAAGATGCCCTGCGCGGTCTCGGGGCGCAGGTAGGCGATCGCGGTCTCGTCGCGGAGCGCGCCGACGTAGGTCTGGAACATCATGTTGAACGCGCGCGGCGGCGTGAGCGAGCCGGGCTTGCCCGTCGCGGGCGAGGGGATGAGCGCGTATTCCTCGGGCTTCGCTTCGGTGTAGTCCTTGAGGACGAT
Source organism: Candidatus Spyradosoma sp. (assembly GCA_051884495.1). Taxonomy (GTDB): domain Bacteria; phylum Verrucomicrobiota; class Verrucomicrobiia; order Opitutales; family UBA953; genus Spyradosoma. The sequence continues at coordinate 41,773 of JBJEVQ010000006.1, read as the reverse complement.
CGGCGCCATCTCGCCCTGTTTCGCGAGCTTGCGCTTCAGGTCGTGCGCCATTTCCTCAGCCTGCGCCTGCATGCCTTCGTCCTCGAGCACGGAGACGTAGCCGATCGTTTCTCCGGCGACGACGACGGGCGCGAAATACAGCTGGTCGGCGCGGTAGCGCATCTTCGATTCCTTGCAGTCCACGAGCGGGTCGGTGAAGTTGTCCACGTGCCCGGACGCCTTCCACGTCATCGGGTGGTGAATGATCGTGGAGTCGAGCCCGACGATGTCGTCGCGGCGGTGCACCATGTCCTTCCACCAGGCCTGCTTGATGTTGTTCTTGAGCTCGACGCCGAGCGGTCCGTAGTCGAAGAATCCGTTGTAGCCGCCGTAGATGTCGGAGGACTGGAAGACGAACCCGCGGCGCTTGCACAGGTTGATGATGTCGTTCATCAGGGTGGAGGAAGGTGATTTTTCGCTCATGATTCTGTAAAAAAATTGCGGAAACGATACACGCGTTCCCGCAAAAAGACAAGGAGGCGCTTCGCGGAAGGAAGGCGAAGAAGCCGATGAAAACGGAAAAGCTTAAGCTTCTTTCTGCGCGGCGCAGACTCAGAAAATGCTCGGTGCCGCCGGTTCTTCCGCGTCGGAGGCGCTCGTCGCGCCCTGCGATTCGAGGAGTTCGGAGACGCGCCGCAGGTAGGCGTCGCGCTCGGCGACGAAAAGCATGCGGTCGCTGCCGAGGAAGCGGCGGATGCGCTCCAGCGTGCGGCGCGGCGGGCGTCGGGCGTCGAGCAGCTCCGGCAGGTAGCGGAAAAGCGTTTCGACGTCCTTCTTTTCGAGCGCGTAATCGACCAGCGCGACGAGCGCCTTGTGGTTGTAGTTTTCCGTCAGATACGCGGCTTCATAGGCGCTCTTGCCTTCGTCGAGCAGCCCCATTTCCGTCAGGCGCCGCCCGACGAGCACGAGCTGCTGCACCGCGACGCTGCGGTTCTTCACCATGCTCTCGAGTCCGATCTTGCCGAGCTGCTCGTTCCCGCTCTTGTAATACGCGAGCGTGCGCAGGCAGTTGATCAGCGGCGCGTTGCGCTCGACCCAGTCCGTGTTTTCCTCGCTCAGCCTGCCGAGCATGTCGAGCGCCTCCTTCGGGCGGTCGGCGGCGACGAGCATTTCGATGTAGACCATCTCGAAGCGCGTGATGTTCTCGAAGATGCGCTCCGAGGCGATTTTGTAGAGGCGCTCGACGAGCGCGAAATCGTTTTTGTTCGCCGCCGTCTGCGCGAGCAGGAAAAGCGCGTCGGGCTTGTCCGCGTAGCGGCGGAGATAGTCGGAGACGAGGCGTTCGCGCGCCTCCGCCTCGGTCTTTTCGTCGAAGAGGTAGATCAGCCGCGCGAGCGCTTCGGGGTTTTCGGTGGTGATGGCGGCGTTGAGCAGCCCGGAACGCGCCTGCGCGATGTTGCCGGCGAGCTCCTGGTAGTGCGCGCGCAGCAGCGTCACCTGCATGTTCCCGCGGCTTCCGGCGACGACGCGGTCGAGCGTGCGCAGCGCCTCCTCGCGCTCGCCGCTTTCCCAGAGCACCTGCGCGCGCAGCACCTGCCCCGTCATCGTCCTGTCGATGCCGTAGGCGTCCGTCAGCCGCGCGGCCTCGGCGAAGTCTCCGCGCAGAATCAGCGCCTGCACGGCGCCGACGGCGAGAATGAGGCGGTTGGATTCGAGGCGCGCGCGGAGCTCGGCGCGCTTCGTCTTTTCCTCGGCGGAAAGCGTTTCCGCGGGCGCGGCGGCGGCGTTCCCGCGCGCGGCGATTTCGGCGATCTTCTCTTCCGTCTCGGCGCGGCGGCGTTCGAAGCGCGCGCGCACGTCCCGCGCGCGCTCGGGCGCGACGGCGGGCACGGTGCGGTAGAATTCGAGCTGGCGTTCCCGCGCGGCGAGCTCCGCCTTCGCGTCGCCGTCGAGCGCGGCGAGGCGCGCGTCGATTTCGGGAATCATCTCCGCGGCGGAGGCGATCAGCGTGCGGTCTTCCGTCGTCTCCAGACAGCGGCGCACGAAATAGACGACGTAGTCCTTGTGGTCGAGCCCGGCTCCGAGCCCTTCGGCGAGCAGGCGGATCGCCTCCTTCGTCATGCGCTGGTAGAACATGAGATAGGAATAGTAGATGCGCCCGTCCGGATTCTGCGGCGAAAGGGAGAGCCCCGTGCGCACGTTCATGATCATTTCGCCGGGCGTCTTCGCCTCCTTCGCGCGTTCGATGTACATGTCGCCGAGGCGCTTGCGGTGCTCGATGCGCGTCGCGCGGCTGAGCGGATATTCGAGCATGTTCACGAACTCCGTCTCCTCCAGCCCTTCGCCGTACTTGTCGTTGAAGTAGCGCGCCGCGGCGATGCCGACGTAGCCGAGCGCGCCGAGCGCCGCGCCGATGAACACGATGCGCTTCCAGTTGATCGCGAGCCGCCACGTGCCCGACTCGGTCCGCACGTAGGCGGCGAAGCCCCAATAACGGTCGTTGCTGAATTTTTTCCGTTTCTCGGTCTGCGGAGAAGATTTCTGCTCTTTGGAGTTATCCGACATGCCGCCATTATCGCGCATTCCCGCCGCGACGGGCAACAGCGAAAGCGCGCGTCCGCGCTTTCAAAATTGCGTTCGCGCGAAAACGGGCGTTGAATCTTCCGTAAATTCAAAGTTTTTTCGTATGAATTACGCCAGCCAATCAGAATCCGCCTCCGCGGTCGCGGCGAAATGGGCCGCGGGAACGCCGACGTTCTCCGTCGAATTCTTCCCCGCCAAGGAGGAAAAGGACGCGCGCCAGCTCCTCCGCGCCGCCAACGCGATCAAGGAGCTGCCGATCGACTTCGCGTCCATCACCTACGGCGCGGGCGGCTCTTCGCGCGAGCGCACGCTCGACTACGGCGAGCTCATCGCCGACATCTTCGGCTTCCGCATCATGCCGCACCTGACGCTCGTCGGACACTCGCGCGCGGAGCTGCTCGCCGTGCTCGAGCGCTACCGCCGCGCGGGATTCTTCAGCGTCATGGCGCTCCGCGGCGACCCGCCCCGAGGCGAAACGAACTTCGTTCCCGCGCCGGACGGACTCGCGCACGCCTCCGAGCTCGTCGCGCTGATCCGCGAAAACTTCCGCGACGCGTTCATGATCGGCGTCGCCGGCTATCCGGAAAAACACCCCGAGGCGCCGGACGCGGAGACCGACCTGCGCTTTCTGAAGGAAAAAGTCGACTGCGGCGCGAACTTCGTCACGACGCAGATGTTCTTCGACAACGAAAAATACTTCTCCTTCGTCGCGCGCGCGAGAGCCGCGGGCGTCCGCGTGCCGATTGTTCCCGGCATCATGCCCGTGCTTTCGCTCAGGCAGCTCGACCGCGTCAACGCGCTCAGCCGCGCGCACGTTCCCGCCGAGCTGCGCGACGCGCTCGCCGCCGCCGACGCCGCGGGCGACGCCGACGCAGGCGCGCGCATCGGGCTCGACTGGGCGGAAAAGCAGATCCGCGCGCTCGTCGCCGCGGGCGCGCCGGGCGTGCATCTCTACATCATGAACCGCGGCTCCTTCGCCCGCGACCTGTGCTCCCGCCTCGGCGACCTCGCCGCCCTGAGAGCCTGAGGGAAGCGCTCCGCGCCCTTTCCCCTTCTATGTTGTCAATTTCCGATTCGGCTTTTAACCTTCACACATCATGAAAAACGCATTCCTCGAAAAAACGACGAAACGCGCGGCGGGAACGCTCGCGCTCATGCTCGCGGCGACCGCGCTCGCCGCCGAAACGGACACGGCGGTCTTCAGCTCCGAGAAGGAACCTCTCGGCTGCGCCGTCTCCCTCGACCTCGTTTACGCGTCCGCGACGGCGAGCGCCTCGCGCGGCGGCGTGGACATGGCGGGACTCGACGCCCGCGTCGCGCGCAAAATCGACGACGTTTCGCGCCTCGACGTCGGGCTGCTCATGCTCGGCGGCGAAGAGGATTTTTACGACGACGACATCTCTTCGAGCACCGTCGCGCTGCTCGGCGGCTACCGCGCGACGTTCGACCTCGTCCCCGACAGACTGACGCTTTACGCGGGCGCGCGCGTCGGAATCGCCGTCGTCGGCTACGAGATCGATGAAGGGCGTTCCGGCGGCTGGGATCATTACAGCCGCGACTCCGACGTCTGCCTCGCCTATGCCGGCGAAGTCGGCTTCACCTACGCGTTCACCGAAAAATGGGCGGTGCACGGCGGCTATTCCTACTTCGGGAACACCGCGTCCGTCGGCGGCAGCGACCTGAAATTCCGCGACCAGCAGTACCACATGTTCTCGCTCGGCGCGGAATACCGCTTCTGAACCTCCGGACGTCCCCGCCATGAAACTCGACAAAGGCACGCTTTTCTCCTCGCTCGGTCTGAGCGTCGTCCACTTCCTGTGCGTCATCGTGCTGATGAAATTCCGCCCGGAAGCGCTCTCGGGCGGGAACGCGGACGCGCTCGCGGACAAGGCGCAGGACGCGCTGATGCAGCCCGGAGTCTGGGTCGCGGACTTCATGGGCTGCATCTCCGACAAGCCGATGTGGTGGATCTTCGTGCTGCTCAACTCCGCGCTCTGGGGCAACGTCGTCGCCTTCGTGCTCCGCACGTTCTTCTTCAGGCGTCCCTCCAAAAACGCCGACTGAACGCGCCGAGCCATGACCGCCGAGGAAAAATTCCGCCCGCGCCGCGCGGACCGCGCGCTCCCGCCCGAAGAGGCGGAACGCGTGCTGCGCGAAGCCGAATACGGCACGATTTCGATGGTCGATCCCGACGGGAACGAGCCTTACGGCGTCCCCGTCTCCTTCGTGTTCTTCGACGGCGCGATCTGGATCCATTCCGCCCTCGAGGGCAGAAAATTCCGCGTCTTCGCCGACGCGCCGCGCGTGCACTTCTCGGCCGCGCAGAACGTCCGCGCCGCGTTCACGCGCCATTTCACGAGTTTCTACGAATCCGTGATGGCGGCGGGGCAAATCGTTCCCGTGAACGACGACGCCGAAAAGCGCGCCGCGCTGCGCGAGCTCTGCCGCAAATACCTGCCCGAGCGCATGGACGTCGCCGACGAACACGTCGAGCGCGCGCTCGCCCGCACCGCCGTCTTCAAGATCCTCCCCGACCGACTTTCCGCCAAAGCGAATGCGGCGAAGTGACGGCGATCTTTTGCTTTGTCTTTTTCCGGGGACTGGGGCATCGTTGCCCCCATGCTTATCCCGACGAATACCAAGACGCTTTGCGCCGTCGCGCTGGCGGCGTTTCTGAACGTTTCCGCGGCGTTCGCGGACGACGACGCCGTTCCCGAAACGAAGACGCCTCCGCCGCCGCATGCCGCGACCGAAGCCGAAAAAGCGGCGACGCCGACGCGCGTCTCCCGCGTGGTCGTGTTCCCGAAGGGCGCGCGCGTCACGCGCTCGGCGGAAGTCTCGCTCCGCGCGGGCGAGCAGGAGATTCTGCTCTCGGGAATGCCCGCGCGTCTCGCCGCCTCCACGCTCGCCGCGGAAACGGGCATCCCGGGCGCGCGCGTGCTTTCTGTTTCGACGGAAACGCACGCTTCGGCGCCCTCGGCGACGCGCGACGCGGTCGAAGCGGCAAGGGAAAAACTCGAACGCGCGCGGATCGCCCACGTCGATCTGACCTGCCGGCACGCCGAAGCCGAATCCCGCCGACGCGCGCTCGGCGAGTTCAGACCGTCCGAAACGGGCGCGCCGTTCCCGTCCGCCTTCGACGTGCAGACCGCGCTCCGGGCGATCGCCTTTCTGGAAAAGGAGGCAGACGCCGCTTCGCGCGAAACGCTCCGCCTGAAAAAGGCGCTCGACGAAGCCGCGCTCGTCCGCGAAATCGCCGAGAGCGAATACCGAAAAATTTCCGCCGGAGCACGGGAAAAGGAAACCCGCGTGCGCGTGAAGATCTTCGCCGACGCGGACTGCGCGGGAACGCTCGAACTGAGCTATTTCACCGCCGACGCGCAATGGCGCCCGAGCTACGACGTCGTCGTCGATCCCGCGACGAACGCGACGACGATCGTCTCCTACGGCGTCCTCAGCCAGCGCACGGGCGAGGACTGGAACGGCGTTCCCGTGACGCTCTCGACCGTGAACCCGGACGCGTCCGCGGACCTGCCGGAGTTCAGAAAAATTCTGATCACGGAGGCGTTCGCGCCGCGTCCGCAGCCGGTCATGCTTTCGAAAAGCGGCGGCGGAAAGGGACGGGGCGAAGGAATCGGCTCCGCATCGTTCGGCGCGCCTCCTCCCCGCGCCGAGGAAAAGGCGCGCGCTCTCGACTCGGGCGGGAACGGCATGTCGATCGCGCTGAACAGCGGACGCGTCGTCGCGAACGCGCGGGACATCCGGCTCGCGGGCGGCGGCTACGTCTTCCGCAACGCCGACGGCGTGCTCGAACACGTCGCGGCGAAGGACGTCGCGGGCATTTCCCAGAATTACGTCGAGACGCAGGCGGAAAACGAAAGCGTTCCCGCCGCGCGTCTGCGCGACCCGGCGGCGGATCTGCGCGGGCTGGAAATCCGCCGAGACCTCGCGCGCGCGGAGACGATTCCGTCCGCGGGAACGCCGCACCGCTGCCTGCTCGGCAGCGAGACCTACGCGGGCGACGCCTATCTGCAGATCACGCCCGCCGCCGACGGGAACGCCTACCGCATGCTCGCCGTGACGCACCGCGATTTCCGCCCGCTGCTCGCCGGGCCCGCGAACATTTTTTACGGCGCGGACTTCATCGGCGAGATGGACGTGCCCTACACGCTGCGCGACGGGCGCGTGCGCATTCCGCTCGGCGTCGATCCGCGCGTCGCCGTCGAGCGCCGCGTCGTGAACGCGATCGAGACCGTCGGCACGTTTTCGAAATCACGCCGCAAGGCGGTCGAGGTTTCCGTGAAAATCCGCAACCGCACGCCGGAGAAAATCCGCGTCGTCTGCGACGAGGCCGTTCCCGTGAGCACGCGCGACGACATTGAAGTCTCCGCGCCGGAATTTTCGCCTGCCGCCTCGAAATTCGACGCGAAGACGGGGCTCGCGGCGCGCGATCTCGCGCTCGAGCCCGCGCAGGAAATCGATCTGAAGACGCGTTACGAAATCGACTTCCCCGAAAACTTCGAACTGCGGGAACGCGCCCGCTGAACCGCCGCAACCGCACAGAAAGGATTTTTTAAAATGAAAAAGACATTCGTCGCCGCCTTCGCCCTCGCCGCCGCGCTCGCGCCCTTCGGCGCCTTCGCCGCCGAGGAAATCGCGCACGCCGTGAGCGCCGCCGCGGTGTTCACCGACCGCGCCGTCGTCACCCGCACGGGAACGGCGAAGCTCGAAAAAGGCAAAAACGAAATCGTGTTCGCGGGCGTTCCCGAGAACGTCGATCTGCGCTCGATCCGCGCGGGCTCGCGCGTTCCCGAGGGCGTGAAGATTCTCGGCGTCTCGTGGGAGCGCCGCGTCTCGCGCGTCGTGAACGACAAAAAAATCGCCGCGCTCGAAGAAAAACTCGCCGCGCTGAACGAACGCAGGGCGCTGCTCTCCGACGCGTCCGATTTCAACCGGAAGCGCCGCGAAACGCTGCAGGAATTCGAACGCCGTTTCCGCCGCGCCGTCGAGGAAAACAGCGTCGGCGGCAAAGGCGGAGAAAACTGGAGCGCCGACGCAGAAGCGCTCCGCGCGGAATTCGAAAAAATCTTCGCCCGCGCCGCGGAAATTTCCGAACAGACGGCGACTCTGGAAAAGGAAATCGCGCCCGTCCGGGACGAGCTCGACGCCCTCTGCGCGGGAACGGACGCGCGGCGCAGCGTCGCGCTCGTCGTCACGCTCGAGGCGGAACGCGCAGGCGAGGCGGAAATCTCCGTCGCCTACACGACGCGCGCCGCGCGCTGGAAGCCGCGCTATTCCGCGCGCCTCGACCGCGCCGCGGGAACGGTCGATTTTTCCTACGACGGCGAAATTTCGCAGAACACGGGCGAGGACTGGAAAGGCGTCGCGCTCACGCTCTCGACCGCGCAGCCGCAGGTGAGCGCGCTCCCGCCGCGCGCGCGCCGCATCGAGCTTTCCGGCGAGCCCGCCGCGTCGGGCGCACGCCGCATCGTCGAGAGAGAAGCCGCGCTAGCGGAATTCCCCGAGCCGATCGCGCGGGACGCCGTTCCCGCCGTCGCGAACGAGCCCTCCGACGAAAACCTCGCGCTTTCCCGCGTGCGCGAACAGGGCGCCGTCGTGAATTTCGAAATCCGCGGCGCGCACGACGTGCCGTCGGGCAAGGCGGCTCCGCGCGTCTCGATCGCGCGCGCGACGCTCTCGGGCGTCGAGCTCCGCGCCGAAGCCGCGCCGCGCCTGCGCTCCGGCGTCTATCTGCGCGCGACCGCGAAAAACGAAACGCCCTGCCCGATTCTGCCCGGCGCGCTGTCGCTTTTCCACGACGGCGCGTTCCTCGGCGAAAGCTCGCTGAAATTCGTTCCCGTCGGCGGCGAAATCGCGTTCTTCGCGGGAACGGAGGACGGGCTTTCCGCCGCATACGCGGCGCTCCCGCCCTACCGCGCCGCGCACGGAAAACTGAAGGCGTCGTTCTCGGGGAAAAGCGTGACCGAAGCCGCGGGCGACGTCTATACGCTCGCGAACCTCACGGACGCGCCGCGCACGGTGCGCCTGCGTTCGCAGATCAAAGTTTCCGAAGTGGACGACGTGAAGATTTCGCTGCTCGACGCGCCCTATGAACACGTTCCCGCGACCACGCCGGGCTTCACGCTCGAAAAGGACACGGGGCTGATTTTCTGGGACGTCTCCGTTCCCGCGCACGGCGAAACGAAAATCCTCCTCACCACCCAGACCGAGAAGAAGTGAGCGCCGGCGCGCTCAGGCGAAGAAGTCGAATTCGCCCTGGAGGTGGTCGCGGAATTTTTTCGCGCTCGTGCTCGCGGCGACGAGGTCGAGAATCTCCGCGCGCGCGAACGCCGGGTGCTCGCACATGTTCACGAGCAGCTCCGCGGCGGCTATCGCGTCGTAGAGCGCGCAGTGGTAGCGGGCGCGGTTTTTCGGGCAGAAGCGGCTCGCCGTCGCCTCGACGCGGTCGGCGATCTCGAAGCGCTCGACGAGCGTGCCGAGCTTGTGCGAGCGCTCGTGCGGAAACCATGTCTTGGCGATGCGGCAGGTGTCGATCCACGGTCCCCACGAATTCACGGGCGGATTGCCGGCGATGGAAAAATCCGGCACTTTGCCGGGCACGCTCCACACGGTCGCGAGCATGCCGATTTCCGCCGGCGCGTGGTGCGAACCGAAAAGCCCGCTGCGGCGCAGCCCGGAAAAGACGCTCCAGTCCTCTTCCACGGGCGCGAGCCCCGCGACGTCCTCGTCGAAGATGCCGTGGACGTCCGACTCGTCCGCCGGAATCGGCGCGGAGACGCCGCAGAGACGCGTGCGCGCGTCGATGACTCTGCCGCCGAGCAGCGTCGCGAAGCCGTATTCGACGATGCCGGAGACGGCGGAGCCTTCGAAGTCGAGAACGTGGATGGGAACGTTTTGCCAGAACATGACGGGAAAGAAAAATCGTGAGAGCGGAAAGCGGGCGCGCCGCGCGGTTTACGGCAGCAGCTCCTCGTAGTCGCGGATGAGGGGAACGCCGGCGGCGAGCAGCCGTTCCCGCGACTGGTGCGCGTGCCCGCCGTGGTCGATGAGCACGCACTGCACGCCCATCGCGCGCGCGGTCTCGACGTCGTGCAGCGTGTCGCCGACGTAGAGCACGTATTCCGCGGGAAGCCCGATTTTCTGCAGATGCCCGGGCGCGCGGTAGGATTTGTCGCTCGCGAAGATGTCGTCGTTCCCGCTCAGCCGCACGAAGTATTTCTCCAGATTGTGCTCGGCGATGATGGACGTGAGGTAGTCGTGGCGGTAGGCGGAAAGCACGGACTGCGTGACGCCGAGCGCGTGCACGGCGTGAATGAAGCGGCGCGCGCCTTTCTGCAGCGTGCATTCGAGGCGCTTCGCCTCGTAGTGGTCCATGAACTCGCGGCTCATCGCCTCGAACGCCGAGCGCGAAGTGTCGAAGCCGAGCGCGCGATAGACGTCGATCACCGGAAAGCTGAAAATGCGCTGGTAGGTCGCGACGTCGATCGGCGGCCTGCCGATTTTCGCGAGCAGCAGGTCGAGCGACTCCATGCACAGCCACAGGTCGTCGAGCAGCGTGCCGTTCCAGTCCCAGACGACGTGGCGGAAATTCTTGAGCGAAATCTTCATGATGCGTTTTTACCTGGAGGAAATGATTGTTTCGACGACGAGCTGCGCGAGCGCGAGCCCGAACGCCCCGGTGACGAACGCCGCCGTGCCCGGACGCGGACGCCCGCCGGCGGGCGAAATCATCTGCGGGAACGCGGCGGCGTCGAGCTCCTCGGGCGCGCGCGAAAGCTCGCGCGAAAACACGACGGGAACGCCGAGCTTCGCGCCGCCTTTCGGGAAACCGTGGCGCGCGCGCAGTTCGCGGCGGACGAATTTCAGCAGCGCGTCGCCTTCCGCGTCCGCGAGATCGCCGACTTCGACGCGCGTCCCGTCGCGCTTGCCCGCGCAGCCGCCGGAAGAGACGACCGGCGTTCCCGCCGCGACGCACGCCGCGACGAGCGCCGCCTTGTTCGCCGCGCCGTCGATCGCGTCCGCGACGAGGTCGAAGCGCCCGCGGTTCTCGGCGAAAAAAACGGGCGCGGAATCCCGCGTGAGAAAGATCTTCTTCACGGAAACGGCGCATTCCGGGCTGATCGCGCGGACGCGTTCGGCGAGCGCCTCCGCCTTGGCGCGACCGTAGGCGCCGTCGAGCGCGTGAAGCTGCCGGTTCGTGTTCGTGATCTGGACTTCGTCCATGTCCGCGAGCGTCAGATCGCGCACGCCGCTGCGGGCGAGCGCCTCGCATGCCCACGACCCGACGCCGCCGAGCCCGACGAGGCAGACGCGGGCGCGCGCGAGCTTCGCGAACGCCTCGGCGCCGTAAAGCCTGGCGACGCCCGCGAAACGCGCGCGGAAATCCTCGGACAAACTCTCCATGCGTCCATGAAAGCACAAGCGCGAAATTTTGACCACGGAAAACACGGAGGAACGGAGAACCGGAGTTTCGCGGCGGCGAAAAGGGGAACGGGCCTTCTGTCTGTCCTCGGAAAGCCGCAGCGGAAACTTTTTGACCACGGATGGCCGCGAATCCGCACGGATTTTTCGCCCGCCCTCCAAAACAAGACTTCTGCCCACTTCCATGACTTTCGGTTAAAAATTCCTCCGTTCCCCCGTTCCTCCGTTTCTCTGTGTCAAAAAAAAATGCTTGCGAAAATTTTTGAACGCTCAGATACTCCGTGCATCTTCCGTTTCACACGCGGAAATTCACACAAAAATCACACAAACTTTCACACGATGCCCCGTCAGACGCTTACGTTCGGCGGTTCTGCCGCCTCCGGAGCGGCGTTGCGCGCTTTCCCGTGCACGCTCGCCCGTGCCTTTTCGCGTCCTCGCATCGCGCAGCGCCTTTCACACAAACTACAACAACGACAAACCACACAAACTTGCACGCAATGAAGACCTCAAAATTATTCATCACCTCACTCCTCGCCGCCGCCGCGATGGGAGTTAACGCGTTCGCGGACACGACGCCGCTTCTGCCGGAGCTTTCTTCTACTGCCATAACGCAGATAAGCGGCTCGGCACCGAGTGGATGGAGTCAGGACATCGGCAAGTCCTCCATTTCTGCGTCGGCGGTCAATACCGACTTAGGGCTTTCCTCTGCGCTTCAAAGTGCCGGATGGCATTGGGGCACTTCGAATTGGGGCAACCCGGGCAGCGATGTGACTAACGTTTCCGAGAGCGGATTTACTTATTTGGGGCGCGGCAGATCCGGAGGCGAATACGTCGCCGCGACGATTAACGCGAGTTCTCTGCTCGGCGAAAACGTCGACAGCGGGAAAGTCGAGTTGAATATCGGTTTTTCCGCCGTCGGGCAAAGCACCGCGAGCTTCTCGATTTGGAGCTGGAATTCGACAGGCGGCGCGACGGAAATCTACAAGACCATCGGATTTTCCTCGACTGCGCAGACGATTGGTTTTTCCAAAAACGTGGTGCTGTCGAGCTCAGACAAGCTCTTCGTCGTTTGGAACGACAGCTCTACCGGCGCTTCCAATACCATCAGCTCGTTGACGTCATCCTACGCGGTCTCCACCAATTATGCGACGCTGTATTGGCGCGGAGGCGACGCCACGTGGAGCTCGACTTCCACGACGTGGAACGCGACCAGCTCGGAAACGACCGGCAACGTCGCGGCGACGTCATTCGACGAGGTCATCTTCGATTCGTCCGCGAGCGTTATGGTCGATGACGCGGGCGTCGCGGTGGACACGCTGACGATTTCCTCGGGAACGGTTTCGTTTTACGGCGGCGCAGTCGCGGTGAAATCCGGACTTGCGCTGAGCGACGGCACGACGCTTTCCCTCGATGGTACGAGCGTCAATACGGGTTTCGGCACGACGACGATCGGCGCGAACGCTCAGCTCACCGTTTCCGGCGACGGAGCGTTGAACACGACCATTTCGTCCGTCGGCGCGAATGCTCAACTGGTGCTCGGCGGCACGGGCGCGAGCGCGGTGACGATTTCCGGCGTGGTCGGCGGGAAGAGCGGAAGCACCGTGACCAATGCGACAATCAACGTTTCCGGCGGCAATTCGGTCACTTACACGAACACGACAGCTCAGGAACTAAGAGCGAACATCTATGTTTCGGGCGCTGGTTCGACGTTCACGCAGAGCGGAAACAACGGAGCCGACCAACTGAATTACAGCGGCTCGACGAACGGGACGATTTCCGTCAGCGACGGCGGCACGCTCGCGCTCGGCAGCAACCGCTGGACAATCAGCGGCACTTACAGCACGATTTCGCTCGACGGCGGCAACATCACGGGATCAAGCCAGACGGCCGGAACCAACAAATACGGCAACCTTGACTTCAATGCGGCCAAGACCATCAGAGTAGGAAATACCTACGGCAAGGAATCGAACATTTCCGCGTCTATTCGTCTGCGCAGCAACCTGACGTTTGTCGTCGCGGACGGCGCCACGCTGAACATTACGGGGAGAATCGCCAATGCGGACAGTTCTTCGACAAACGGAAAATTGATCAAGAGCGGCGCGGGGACGCTGACGCTCGACATCGCGAGCACGGCCGGCGCGCTGACAGAAAGCTTTGCGGGCGGGCTCGACGTCAACGACGGCAAGGTCGTCGTGAAGAACACGGACGCGCTCGGCACGGGAACGACGCGCGGCGCGGTCTCTGTGGCGAGCGACGCGGTGCTCGAACTCGCCGCCGCGACGGGAACGGTTTCCAACGTGATTTCCGGCGCGGGCGCAATCAAGAAGACGGGCACGGGAACGGTGACGCTCGCGGGCGCGAACACGTCCTACTCCGGACAAACGACGGTCGAGAACGGCACGCTCGTCGCGGGCAACGCGAGCGCGCTCGGCACGAGCAACGTCGTCGTCGCGGACGGCGCGACGCTCGAGCGCGGGCTGGCGAGCGGCTCCGTGACGATCGGCGGCACTCTGACGACGAACGGCGCGGCGATTCTTTCGACCGGCGTGCTGAACGCGGACACGGCGGCGTTCGCCGTGACGGGCGCCGTGACGCTCGACGCTTCGACGAAATTTGAGCTCGGCAGCATCGGCGACGGCGTGATTCTGCTTCAGTCCGACGCGTCGATTACGGGCGCGGGCAGTCTTTCAACAACGAACATCACGGTCAACGGCGCCGCGATTGGAAGCCGGACCGGCATCACGCTTTCCGCCGACGGCAAGACTCTCTCGCTGACGCAGAACGCGCTCGCGCTCACTTGGGCGGGCGGAGATTCCGGCACGTGGAAGACTAACGGGAGCGGCTGGACTGCGATTGACGCGGAAAGCCCGACTTTCCAGACCGGCGACAGTGTCGAGTTCACGAGCTCCAATGCGGGAACGGTTTCCGTGGACGGAGCGGTCTCGCTCGACACGATGACGGTCTCTTCGGGAACGTACACGTTCAACGCGGCGTCGGGCGGCGGAAAGATTTACTCGATGGGTGCGGTGACGGTCGCAAACGGCGCGACGATGAATCTGAACGGCGATGTGCTCGGCAGTCTCGGCGGCGGTCTCGTCGTGCAGAACGGCGGCGCGCTGAACGTCAGTGCCGCCGTGACGACTCCGAGCGCGCTGAGCGTGGAAACGGGCGGCACGGCGACTTTCACCGCCGCGGGAACGTTCGCGACGATTTCCGTGGACGGCACGCTCTCGACCACGGCGGCGCTGACTTCGACGGGAGCGCTGAACGTCGGCGGGACGCTGACGAGCTCGGCGGCGGTTTCTGCGACGCAGCTTTCCGGCTCGGGAAGAATCGACCTCGGATCGACGGGCTCTCTGAGTCTGAGTAATTCGACGAAGTTCAACAATTGGACGGGCACGGTGGCGTTCAAGGACAGAACGATTACTCATACTGCGTTTTCCATGGCGAATTACGGCACGACGGGGTCGACGATTGAGTTCTCGGGCGTGGACGGCGTTTTCTCCGAATACGCTGGAACGGTGAATGCCAATCTGCATCTCGTCAATTCGACGACGAGCGGGAAAAATTACGGCTACAAGGTTATGAACGGAACTTCGACCGGCGCCGTGACTTTCGCGGGAAAGATTACCGGCACCGGCGACATCGTGATGGCGTGGGGCACGGGAACGGCGTTCACTTTCACCGGAAATGTTTCCGAGTTCGAGGGAAAGTTTTCCAACACCGGAAAGACTTCGGGAACCAACACCAATGTTGTTCTGACTTTTTCCGGAACGCCTCAACTTTCCGAAGGTCAGAGCTCCGTTTCCGGAAAAGGCAACATCGAGTGGGGGAACAACTGTTCCGTCGTTTACAATTACGGCGCAGCGGACGTTCAAGCCGACAATAAAATCGTTTCCGCCATTCTCAAGAAGCAAGGAACTGGTTCGCTGAAGCTGACGCAGGCGAACACCTACACGGGCGGCACGACGGTCGAGGCGGGAACGCTGATTGCGGGCAACGCGAGCGCGCTCGGCACGGGGCCGGTGACGGTGAACGCTAGTGCGAAACTGCAGGTGAAAGCCGGCATGAACGTGACCGTTTCGACGGCGGCCAGCACGACCGTGACGCTCGCGCCGGGCGCGAAGCTCGTGGTCGATTTCGCGGACGTCGTGCTTCCCGCGGGCGCGCAGGAACAGACGTTCCAGATCATGACTGCGGCGGTGTTCTCGGTTTACGGGAGCACGCTCTCCGAGGGCGATGTGACGGCGAACATGTCGGGCGCGTGGGAGCTCCTCAACGGAGACGATGCGTGGCTCAACAGCGCGAAGTGGACGCTTGCCGGCAACACGCTCTCGCTGACGATGACGATTCCGGAGCCGTCGGTGTTCGGCTTGCTGGCGGGTCTGGGCGCTCTCGCGCTCGCGGGTTCGCGCCGCCGCCGCCGGAAAGCTTAATGGACTTGAACAAAGACGCTCCTGCAAAGGAAAATCCTTGCGGGAGCGTCGTTTTATGGAGACAATCACCGCACAAGTTTACCCTTAACCCCATCTCGACATGAGCGAAGAAAAATATCTGACCTTTTACAAAGAACAGCCGTGGGACATCCGCAAGACCTACGGCTATGTCTTCCACGCGAAGGCGCGGGAGCGCGTGACGGAGCTGCTCCGGGCGATTGCGAAACGCGGCGACATCGACAGAAACTTGGACATCGGGCGTTGCCGACGGCACGACGCGATTTTCGTGAACGGCGGCCGCGGCGTCGGCAAGACGGTCTTTCTGACTCAGGCGGACACGTTTCTGAGCGATGACGAAAAGAAGGACGAGCCGAAGCTTTACTTTCTGCCGGTGCTGGAGCCCTCGCTGCTCGACGACACGGTTTCGAGCCCGGAGCGCTTCATTGCGGTGGCGGTCGCGCAGGTGAACGAGGTTTTGGAGGAAACGCATCCGTACGCGGGCTCGGAAGACGGCGGCGGAAGCGCTCTGCTCGACGAGTACGGGAAAGTTTATCGCGACGTGGCGGAGGCGATCAGCGGGGTGCAGAGTTTCATGAAGCGCGACGGGAGCGGGGCGGACGATCTGTTTTCGATGCAGTCGGTGATTTCGCTGGAGCGCTCGCTGCACAGGTTCTTCGGCGTCGCGTGCAGAATGCTTAAGGTGAAGGCGCTGATTCTGCGTTTCGACGACGTGGACATGGCGTGCGGCATCGGCTTCTGCGTGCTGGAGGCGATCCGGAAATATCTGGCGACTCCCTACGTGGTGCCGATGGTTTCGGGAGACTTGGATTTGTACCAGCGTCTCTGCGAGAATCATTTCCGGGAGAAGCTGAAAGACAAGGAGAACGAAAACAAGAAGGACGAAGACAAGGAGAACGAAGACAGGGAGACCCGCGTCAGGGGTGGGGAAAAGGCGGAAAGTCTGACGGAGAGCTACCTGCAGAAAGTGCTTCCGGCGGACCGGCGCGTCGAGCTGCACGCGCTCGGCTACGGCATGGCGAGCGGGGAGATTAAGATCGACGGCGTGCGGCTGGTTGACGGTAAGGCGACGACGGAGATGAAGTGGGAAGACGCCAAGGCGTGTCTGGATTTTTATGCGTTCGGCGCGATGAAGAACGAGCGCTACCGCCGGGACGCGCTCCCGGATTCGGTCGAGCACAAGGAGTGCTTCCGCGGCACGGAAAATCTGAGCATCCCGTTGGAACTGCCGAGCACCCGCGCGGCGTTCATGTTCCTGTCGCGGATTTTCGACGTGCTGAAGGATTGGAAGGAAAAGGGCGGAGAAAACAGTTTCTCGTGGGAATATTTCCGGATCTTCCACGAGGCGGCTCGGGACGTGACGGAGCACGTGAAAGCTTTCGAGGCGCGGCAGGAAGCCGCCCGCGTGAACGCTTTGGCGAGCGCGGACGGAAAGCTACGCGTTTCCGAGATTTTCAGAAATCTGGATTTTAAAAAACTTGGCTTTGAGGAAGAAATGGCGGAAGACTGTAAAATCAAAACCGCCACTCTACGTAGCGCGACGACGGGGCGGGTGCTGGGACATAGGGAGATTTTGACTCGTAATGACCTGCGTATATCTGTACGGCGGGCAAGTCGAAGAAAAAATCGAGAAGGCGTTTATTCAAAGTTGGGGCAGCTGCATCCGGATCACAGATTCTTATGGGCTCTTTTTGTTTTGAAAGATTATTATTCTTCGTCCGGAACGCGTCCTCTTTTGGTTTTGGGCGGGCGGTTCTTCGAATATGTCTTTTCTTCGTTTGATTCGGATTTTAACAGCAAGGCAGTCTCTTCTTTACTTTCCGGAATGCCGTTTGGTTCTTCTTTCCGCGTGGATGTCCTTGGAAGGAAGAAGCTGGAGGAAGATAGGTTCGAAGATGATGACGATAATATTACAGAAGAGTATGAAAATATTCCGTCCGGTTCAAATTCGGCAACGGTTTACGACGAATTTCCTAAGCCGGAACGGACGGATTCGCTTCTGCGTCTTGATTCTTATTTCATCAGCGAAGTGGCAAAGCGCTATTTCGAAAACCTTGTTTCGGCAAGAAAGAAAATTTCTCAAGGGAAAGAAGAAGAAACGTTGTTTTCCTTCATGCGGCGGTGCGCATATATTCTTGTGAACGCGGTCGCCGGAGTGGAACAGAAAGAAGAAGAGTTTTCTCCGGCGAGAATTGCTTCCGGAGAGCACCTGGATAATATTGAAAGTTCCGCCAACGCGTGGACGAAAAATGTAAATCCCTTGATAAAAGACAATTCGGATACGATATGTTCAAAAGTCTACAACCATCCGCTTGTGAATGCTCTAATAAAAAATAAAAATGGAGCTTCGCCGAAAATTAAAGACATTCGCTTTGCTTCAGACTCAACGACAAAGTTGAGCAGAACGCAAGAAAGTGCGGCTAAAGCTCTTTTTGAAATATCGATAAATGGCAAATCGCAGGCAAGGTCGAGTTCTGCGCAGGAGAAACGTTCCGGCAGTGGCAGAATCAAATCCAAAAAGCAGAAGACTTCCAAAACTAAGGAGATTAGCGCGAAGCTGGACACGCCATCTGAAAAACTGGAAGACGTTGGACGACGTCATGGAAACGTTTAAAACAATGGGACTCTCTCTTCGTAACGTGATGGCGAAATCTTCAAGACCGTCGCCGGGAGCTGCCGGATGGAAGAAAAAGTTCAAGGATATCTATTTCGACAAGGAGACGACGAGTGATGCCAGAGAGGCGTTTGATCGTGATTACCCGGACTTCTTCAGTAAAAAATGACGCATCGTTTCGTACCCCTTGACACTTCCGGCCGTCCCCCCGCGTAACGCCTGATGCTTCCGGTTCTGCACATTGAGAAGACGTTTTCCGCGCTGCTCTGCGACGCGGAGCTTTTCTCGCGCACGGCGGCGGAGACTGCGAATCGGGAGGTGCTGGAGACCGACGCGCTTGCGCGGGCGCGCTTCGCGGCGTGTCTGTGCGCGCTGGATCCGGAGGCCGTTCGGGGCGCGGCGTTCCCGTGCGGGCTGGCGCGGCTGCTGGCGCGCGCGGGACAGTGTTTTCTCCACCTGGACGGCGTGCATCTGCGGACGGACAGGGAGTCGGCGGAGCTTTTTTCGGCGCTGTCGCGTCACGTGCATCCGTTCGCGTTCGCGGCCGCGTATCTCGTGTGCGAGCGTGCGGCGGGGAGGGCGCTCGGGAACAGCGAGTGGTTCGAGCGCGTTTCGGAGCAGATCACGGAGGCGATGTTCGGCGGCGACGAGCGGAAGCCCGGCGCGGATCTGCACTGCCACGCGGGCGGCGCGTGCGACAACTGCGAGATTCTTTTCGGCGCGCTCGCGGGCGGATACAAGACGGATCTGAAACGCAGGGACGAGTTCCCGCCGTGCGTCTTCCGCGACGTGCTGGAGCGTTCCCGCGGAGCGCCGTGCGCGCCGGAGATCGCGTTCATGAGGAGCTTCGACGCGCTGAACCGGGCGCTTTACAGCGGAAAGCCCCTCGGGAAGAGGGGCGTCCGCCTGGACTCTCTTCGGGCGGCGGGGCTGCGCCCGGCGAAGATTCTGGCGCGTTCGCTCTTCGATCTGAACCTGCTGCCCGTCGAGCGGCGGGCGCGGGCGGAGACTTTCTCGTGCGAGCTTTTTCTGCGGGCGGCGAAGCAGCACCGGAAAAAATATTTCGGGAGCGCGCTGTTCCTGCATTTCTGCGCGCAGTACGCGCGGATTCTGGAGACCGGCGACGCGGGCTTCGCGCGCGAGGCGTGGAAGTTTCTGCTGTCCGCGGACGTGTTCCGCTCGGCGCTGGTGATGTCGCGCGGACGGACGCTGAAGGATTTCGTCAGGTTCTATTCCAATCCGCTCAAGAGCGGGAACGGCGGCGAGTTCCGCGGCGAATCGGCGGCGGAGTTCATGAACGGCGTGCGCCTTTGGGAGGCGAAGAGCGGGTGGATACCGAGCAGAAAGGAGGCGCGCACGGCGTTTTCCGAGATGCTGCACACGCTGATGCGGCGCTGTCCGGAATACGCTCTGCGGGAGAAGGGCGGCGTGTGGTCGCGCTTCGTCGCGCCGCATCAGGACGAGATGAAGTTCTGCCGCTCCTACCATTTCATCAAAAAGCTGGAATACGTCGATGCCCCCAAGTCCGACGGAGGCCCGGCGCCGAGGCAGCGCCACAGCGCCGAATATCGCGACGTGGAGAAGCGCGGGCGCGAGCTGCGGAAGTTTCTGCGGGAAGAGTGCAACGTCGTCCGTCTGGACCGGCTGTTCGCGGATGATTTTCCTTCGCCCGCAGACACGCGCGAGCTGAAGCGCTGTCACTGCGACCTGCGCGCGCTGCTGCGGACGCTGGACGCGGCGGGCGACGAGCGGCTGTTCCCGCCGGAGGTCTTCGTGCCGATGATCCGCGCGCTGCGCAAGGGCGCCCTGCCGCAGCGGATGTCGCCCGGCTTCGACGTCGCGCACCTGCGCCCGATGAAGGTCTCCATGCACGCGGGCGAGTGCTTCGAGTCGCTTTCGACGGGGATGCGCCGCGTGGACGAGCTGACGGAGTTCGGCGATCTGTGTGATGGCGACCGCATCGGGCACGCGCTTGCGGCGGGCGTCGATCCGCGCGGGTGGGCGGATGCGCACGAGGAATGCGTCGTGACGCTCGAAGATTTCTTTGACGACGCGGTGTGGCTGCGCCGTGTGGCGCGGGAGGCAGGAAGCGTGTTTCCGGACGCGTTTCGCTGGACGAGTTTTTACGAGGAGCGTATTCGCCGCTGGGCGCCGGAACTGTATTCCGCGCGGGCGCTGACCATGGCTCGGATACGCGGCGATTTCTTCGAAGTGCTTGAGCGGGCATGGCTGCTGCGGCGCAATTGGCCGCGCGCGGAAAAGCTCTTCCCGCAGGACGGCTGGCGGCGCGCGCTGTGTCCGGATTTCCGGGAACTGCGCAATGAGAAGAATCCAGCGGTGATGCTCTATCGGGAATACCTCGAAAGCACGGCGTACCGCAGAAAGGCGCGGCGGAAGATCGTCCTGCGGCGTCGCGAACTCGGAATCGCCCACGGCGAGCGGGGCGGGAGCGTCGTCGAGCTCGGCGAAAAGGAGCTGGATTTTTGGAAGGCGGTGCAGGACTGCCTCATCGAAAAATGCGTGCGGCGCGGCGTCGTCTTCGAGACGAACCCGTCGTCGAACGTCTTCATCACGGATCTTTCGGGCTACGACGCGCATCCGATCTTCCGCTGGCGTCCGGTGCGGGCGGAGGAGCTGAACGCGGGCGAGAAATACAACCGCTTCGGGCTGAGGCACGGCCCGGTGCGCGTCTGCGTGAACACGGACGATCCGGCGATCTTCAACACGGGAATCCTGAAGGAGTTCGCGCTGCTCTCCGGCGTCGCCGAACGCATGGGCTACGCGAAAGGCGATATCGAGACGTGGATCGAGGCGCTGCGCGTCGCGGGAACGGAGATTTTCGAGGAAAACTACATCTCGCCCTTCTCGGCGCTGAAAGGCTGAGCGCCGCTCCCGCGGTTAGGAATACCGAGGGGGAAACGCCGCGAATCCCTTTGTTCATCACGTTTTGTCAGACAATCAAATATAAGTTTAATTTTTGGTGCAAAAACGCGAAGACTTTGACCGCGAAGTCAACGGAAGTTAAAGAAAGTTTTTAACCACGAATTGACACGAATTTTCACGAATTTCGGGCGACGTTTCCGTGAAAACCGTGCCGATTCCCTGAAAATCTTTGCCTCTGCGCTCCCGACAAGCGACCGCTAAGCGAAGCGCGGAGCCAAGTCGCTTCCCCGAAAAACTTTGTGGTCTCTGTGTTAAGTCCTGCTGAAAAAATCCGTGCTTTTCCGTGTTTTCCGTGGTCAAAAATCGGGCTTGCACCGGTATTCCTAACCGGGGATAATGGGAGGGTTTTTTAAACACAGCACAACACAAAAAAAACACAACATACTATGGTATCAAATAAACTGTTCATTACTTCGCTCCTCGCCGCTGCGGCGATGAGCGCAGCTCCTGCATGGGCGGCGATATCCGATTTGTCCGTCTCCGGAACGGCGGACGGGACAACGGCAATCACCGTCGGAAGCGGAACCGTGAACGCGTCGAACAACACGTATACGATTGCTGCTACTGCTGATACGCAATATACAATCGGAGCACTCAGTATTTCGGACGGCGTTACGGTGACGATTACGCGCAGCGGTCCGCTCAATGTGGCTTTCGGCGGTGGCACAATCTTGTCCGGAAGCGGAGCGATTGAGCTTAGCCGCACTAATACGGGAGATCTTGTCGGCAGCATCTACAAAATCGAATCGGGAGCGAATCTCAGCGAGTTCACGGGAACGATCAAGATTTCTAATGCTACTGGTGGATTCAACGCCGCGCTTTATCTTGTCGGCTCTGCGGAGAAAGCGACAGTCAATCTCGCTTCGGGCGGAGCCGGCTTGGTGATTTCGGGAACGAACGTCTCCATCGCCGGTCTTGACGGAGCTTCAACCGCGTTGGTGCGTTCTCAAGCAGAAGTCGCCTACAACGACACGTCGGGTAACAATTTTTCGAATCGTTCATCCACTTACAATAACGACAACGATAACACCGTCCGCACGCTGACGATCGGCGGGAGCGGCACGTATTCCTTTGCGGGGTCGGTCGGCAGCGCGACGAATCAGACTTCGCTGAACCTGACGAAGTCCGGCACGGGAACGCAGACGTTCTCGGGAACGACTTATCTCGGGAATCTTGAGGTCTCCAACGGCGAGCTGATTTTCTCCGGCGCGTCCGATACCAGCAAGGGCACGGCGAGCGTCGCCGGCACGCTGACAACCTCGGGCAGCGGCGTCGTGAAGGTTTTGGAATACGGCATTCTCGACCTTTCCGAAGCGACGGTTTCGCTTACAAGCGCGATTCAGAACTCGGGACAGGTCACGATTTCCGAGAGCACGGTGTTCAACATCACGGAGGCAGGTTCTGCCGTAACACTCATCACCGGCACGGGAACGATTTCCGATACCGGTGTCGCGTGGTCAAATCTCACGAAATCCAATTTCACTTATAACGGCGTGCAGCTCAACGGTCGCTCTACGCTTGATCTTTCGACATCGGGGACGGCGACGTTGAGCTATGTCGCGGCGAAGACGCTCACGTGGAACGGTTCCGCCTCGGACACGTGGTCGGAAGCGACCGTCGGGACGGAGCCGTCGAGCACGCCGTGGAGAGATGAAAGCGATGCGGACGACGCGTTTTACGCCGGCGACTCCGTGAATTTCAGCAAAGACGAAACGGCTGCCGTCACGGTGGCGGAATCCGGCGTTCTTGCGAACACGGTGACGATTTCGGCGGGAACGGTTTCGTTTACGGGCGGAACGATTACTGCGACAGGCGGCATTTCCGTCACGGGCGGCACGCTCGCGGTTGCAGAGGCGGCTCCTCTCGGAACGAATGTCATTTCTCTTTCCGGCGGCACGCTGCAGGCGGGCGCGACGCTCACGCTCGCGAACGCGGTGAATGTTTCCGCGGCGAGCGGAATCGACACGAACGGCAATGGTCTGACGCTGACTGGACCGCTCTCCGGCTCGGGAACGCTGACGAAGGTCGGAGAGGGCGCGTTGACGATTTCGGGAACGAGCGCGGATTTCGCCGGCGTCGTCAACGTTTCTGCCGGTACGCTGAAATTCGGCGCGAGCGACGTGGATCTTCTCGGTTCAAGAACCGAGGACGTCAGCCGCATCGTCGTGGGAGCGAACGGTGTTTTGGACTTGAACGGGCAAAAAGGGTTGTCCTACAAGGTCGAGCTCGCCGGGGGAAAATTGGTGAACAACGGCTCCTCTCTCACCGGCGGCAACGTTCAGTTTCGGGAAATCGTTTTGAGCGCGGATTCCGAAGTCAGCGGCAGCGGAAATTTCGGCGTCGTCGCGAGCGGAACTACGCCGACGAAGATTGATTTGCAGGGATATACGCTGACGAAGAAGGACAACAACGTCTTTCTGATGACGACGACGACGATTACCGCCGGAACCGTCAAAATTGAGGCCGGCGAAGTCCGCGCGGGCAATTACGACGGTCAGGGCGGTCCGATTGACGCGTCGGCGGCGGATTTCGTACTTTCGTCGAATACTGCGATTTTGGGCGCGAACAACAAGGCGTTTTCGGTCAAGTCGCTTTCCGGTGTGAGCGGCTCCAAGGTCAGTCTCGATTCAGGAACGCTGAAGATCGGCGAAGTCGTGGCGGATTCGACGGTTTCCCATACGTTCAGCGGGATGATTACCGGCTCCGGCAAGGTCGTGAAGGCGGGCGCGGGAACGCTTGTGCTCGACGGCGCGAACACCTACACGGGCGGCACGACGATTTCCGGCGGCAAGCTCGTCGCCGCGAACACGAGCGCGCTCGGAAGCGGTCTGGTGACGGTCGCGAGCGGCGCCGAACTCGGACTCGTCGCGGGAGCGACGGTGACTGTTGCAGACGGCATCGAGCTCGCGAGCGGCGCGAAAATCGTCATCGACATGACGGGCGTGACCGCCGGAACAGAAGAAGAGGTTGTTCTGACGCTCGTTTCCGCGACTGCGCTGAACTACAACGAGACCGGCACGTTCGACACGGCAGGAATGCTCGGGAGCGTCGTCGTTCTTGAGAACCTGAGCGAAACGCTCAGCACCTGGACGCAGTCGCTCAGCTATTCGGGCAACACGCTTTCGCTGACGATGACGATTCCGGAGCCGTCGGTGTTCGGTCTGCTTGCGGGTCTGGGGGCGCTCGCGCTCGCGGGTTCGCGCCGTCGCCGCAGGAAAGCTTAGAGTTTAAGGCTTAGAGCTTAAAGAGGCGGGAACGCCGCTTCTCTAAGCTCCAAGCCCTAAGCTTTCATCTTTTTTTTCAAAGTGTGTGTTAAATAGGTTCGTCTCCGGGGAGAGATTCCCCGGGGGCGTTTTTTTGCGGGAAAAGGGGAGGCACGAACGGGCACGAATTTTCACGAATTTGAAACTTCGCGTTCGGGGAACGCCCGAGGCGCATGGGAGCGGGGACGTCCACGTCTCCGCCGTGAGGCGGACGGCAACGAACGCGCGGACACCGCGGCGACAGACCGAAAGCCGTCTTCCCTTAAAAAATCCGTGTGCGTCCGTGTTCATCCGTGGTTTTGAAAAAATTTATGCGGACGGTTTTTCGCCAAGCGCCTTGAAAGTCGCTTCCCCGAAAAATTCTCCGTGTCTTAAAAAAGTCTGCGGGAACGCGTCGGAGCGAGGACCGGAGGTCCGTCCTCCTTAAAAAATCCGCGCGCGGGGCTTTCCTGCGCTTTAAGCTTTAAGCCTCGGGCTTTAATCTTTAAATTGTTTCCCCATGACAAGCCCGACCGAATCCGTTCCCGCTCCCGCCGTCGCCGCGCAGACGCCGGGCGTCGTCGAGACGCGCAGCCTCGCGAAAGTCTACGGCAAGCGCGAAGTCGTGCACGACGTGAGCCTGAGCCTGAAGTCCGGCGAAGTGGTCGGGCTGCTCGGTCCGAACGGCGCCGGCAAGACGACGACGTTCTACATGGTCGTGGGGCTCGTTCCCGCGACGCGCGGCAAGGTGCTGCTCGACGGCTGCGACATCACGGCGATGCCGATGTGGCAGCGCGCGCGCTGCGGGCTCGGTTATCTGCCGCAGGACGCGTCGATTTTCCGCAAGCTTTCCGTGTGGGACAACGTGATGGGCGTCGTCGAGACGATGCGCATTCCCGCGCGGGAGCGCAAGGCGTACTGCGAGGCGCAGCTCGAGGATCTCGGGCTGATGCGTCTCGCGAAGCAGCCCGCCTACACGCTTTCGGGCGGGGAGCGGCGGCGTCTCGAGATCGCGCGCGCGCTCGCGACGAAGCCGCGCTTCATGCTGCTCGACGAGCCGTTCAGCGGCGTCGATCCCATCTCCGTCGCGGAGGTGCAGAAAATCGTCATCGAGCTGAAGAACAAGGGCATCGGCGTGCTCATCACCGACCACAACGTGCGCGAGACGCTCTCGATCGTGGACCGCGCGTATCTGATTCACCAGGGCAAGGTCTTCATCGAGGGCTCGTCCGACGTCATCGTCAACGACGAGGAGGCGCGGAAATTCTATCTCGGCGAAGACTTCAGAATGTGAGGCGGCGAAATTTCTGCTTGCGCGTCTCCGCGCGAAAATCCATTATTCCGCTTCACATTCAAAAACTTTTAGGAACATAACATCATGCCACGAGAAACCGTTATTATCGAATGCACTGAAGCCCGCAAAGAGGGCAAGAATCCTTCGCGCTACATGACGACGCGCAACAAGAAGACGATGCAGACGAAGGTCGAGAAGATGAAATACAATCCGAGCCTTCGCCGCCGCACGCTTCACAAGGAAATCAAGGGCTGAGCCCGCGTTTCCGCAAGAAGCGAAGAACTCCGTCCGTTCTCCGGGCGGAGTTTTTTTGCGTTCCCGCGAAGCCGCGCGGGAACGCGCTCACGCGCCGCGGGCGCTTTCGTCGTTCCGCGCGTCGACGACTTCCGTGCGGGAAAGGCGGTCGTGCCAGGCGCGGCGGCGGAAGGCGAAGAACGGCACGTGCGCGTCGACGATGAGGAGAAGCGTCACCAGCAGTCCCGTGGGCGCGACGGCGCACGCGCGCCAGATCGAGCGCGAAAGGCTCTGAAGCACGTTCGGCGTCCCGCCCGTGACCGTCGAGACGACGCGCAGGCGGAAAATCTTTTTGCCGAGCGAGGCTCCGCGCGTCAGCGTCTCCGAAAGCGTGAAATACGCGAGCGCGGTCAGCGAGAGCGTGAGCGAGACGAAAAGCTGCGCGTCGGCGACTTCCGGGCGGGAGGCCTTTTCGACGACGCGTTCCGAAAACGCCGCGGCGGCTCCCGTGTTCCCGTCCGCGAGCGAGAGCGCCGTTTCGCGGTAGTCGTGCGCGATTTCCCGGAGCGTCTCGACGAAGACGGGAAACGTGTCCGCCGCGAAGACGGGAACGAGCAGCCGCGTCGCGAGCACGCCGAAGAGCAGGGCGAGCGCCGCGTCCGCCAGGAACGCGAGCATGCGTGGGAACAGCGGCGCCGGCGGCGGAAGCTGCGCGTCGGCGGAAGTCTCGTTCGGAAGCGGAGGCGGAAGCATTTCGGGCGTCAGCGGTTAAGCGTTCTTTTCGCGGCGGCGAGGGTGTTCTTCATCAGCATCGCGACGGTCATCGGGCCGACGCCTCCGGGAACGGGCGTGATGAGCGAGCACAGCGGCGCGACGTTCTCGAAATCGACGTCGCCGACGAGCCGGAAGCCGCTTTTCTTCGTCGCGTCGGGAACGCGGTTGATGCCCACGTCGATGACGACCGCGCCGGGCTTCACCATGTCCGCCGTGACGAATTTCGGGCGCCCGATCGCCGCGACGAGAATGTCCGCCTGCCGCGCGACCGCGGGCAGATCCGCCGTGCGCGAGTGGCAGACGGTGACGGTCGCGTTCGATTTTTTGGAAAGCAGCAGCAGCGACGCGGGTTTGCCGACGATGAGCGAGCGGCCGACGACGACGACGTGCCGCCCGTCCGTCCGCACGCCGGAGCGTTCGAGCAGTTCGACGATGCCCGCGGGCGTGCACGCCGCGAACGCGTCGGGACGCTCCTGCACGAGGCGCCCGACGTTCGTCGTCGAAAATCCGTCCACGTCCTTTTCCGGCGCGACGCGGTTGAAGACCGCGGTCGCGTCCATGTGCGGCGGGAGCGGCGCCTGCACGAGCACGCCGTGCACGGCCGCGTCGGCGTTCAGGGCGTCGATTTCCGCTTCGAGCTCCGCCTGTGAAAGAGTTTCGGGAAAGAGCTTCACGGTGCTCTTCATGCCGAGCTCGCGGGCGGTCTTCTCCTTTTTGTTCACGTAGGAGACGCTCGCGGGATCGTTTCCGACGCGAAGCACGACGATGTGCGGCACGACGCCGCGCGCGGCGAGTTCCGCGACTTCCGTCTTCAGCTCGGCGAGCACCTGCTTCGCGACCAGATTTCCGTCTATGAGTTTCATGGTGGGCGCAAGCGTAAAATCGAATTTCTCCGCGGTCAAATTTCCTTTTGCGAAATCGGCGTCCGCGCGCGCGCCGGCGGGAGATTTTGCGCTTGAAAAAGCGCGCGGGAACGCGCAGTCTTGAAAGCACTTTCGGTGCGCCCGCGCCGGAGGCGTTTTCCCCCCTTTTTCAACTAAACCAACCAAAAACCATCCTAAAATCTATGAGCGAAAAGTGCTGCTGCTGTTCCTGCGCCTGTCGCATGCCTTCATTGGTAAAGAAATACCTGATGGCGGTGACGGGTCTCGTTCTCGTCCTGTTTCTGCTGGTCCACGTCGTGGGCAACCTGCAGATGTTTCAGGCGCCGGAAAAAATCAATACCTACGCGCATCTCCTGCACGCGTTGCCTCCGGTGGCGCTTTGGGGATTCCGCGTCGTCATCCTCGCCTGCATCGTGGTTCACTTCGGCCTGGCGATCAAGCTGAAGCTGGAAAACCTCGCGGCGCGCGGGAACGAGCCCTACGCGGTGAAATCGACGCGCTACGCGGCGTGGTCCGCGCGCGCGATGATCGTCACGGGGATTCTGATTCTCGCGTTCATCGTGTGGCACCTGTGCCAGTTCACGATCTTCAAGGAAGCGGGCTGCCTCGCGGCGTATGAGAACGCGACGATGATTCAGGTCGTCGGCGGCAAGGGCTTCTTCGGCTACATGGGCCTGCACGGCGCCGAGGGCGGAGACGTGCTGCTCTATCCGGTGTTCGACGTGTACCAGATGGTGTACAACGCGTTCTCGAACCCGCTGATTTCGCTCGGCTACATCGTCGCGATGCTGCTGCTGCTCTCGCACCTTTCGCACGGCGCGCATTCGATGTTCCAGTCCGTCGGTCTGCGCAACGAAAAGCTGCGCCCGATCTTCCGCGGCATCGCCGCGATCTACGCGGTCTTCGTCTGCGTCGGCCTCATCGCCGTTCCCGCGGGCGTGCTTTCCGGCGTGATCAAGCCCAACCCGAACACGACGGCTCCCGTCGCGACGGTCTGCTGCCCGCTTTCCTGCGACAAGGGCGCGTGCGACAAGGCTCCCTGCGGCGATTCCGCCTGCGGCAAGACCGAGTGCGCTGCTCCCGAAGCGAAATGAACCGACAGAAAGGAGAATTTAAACCATGAGCAACATTCCCGAAGTTTCTTTCTCGAAAACCTGGAAAGCCTGCACGGACGACAAGAAGTTCGTTTCCGAAATCTCGAAGATTCCGGAAGGCCCGATCGCGGGCAAGTGGAGCAAGCGCAAGTTCGAGCTCAAGCTCGTCAATCCCGCCAACCGCCGCAAGTATCACGTGATCGTGGTCGGCTCCGGTCTCGCGGGCGGGGCGTGCGCCGCGTCGCTCGGCGAAATGGGCTTCAACGTGAGCTGCTTCTGCTACCAGGACAGCCCGCGCCGCGCGCACTCCATCGCCGCGCAGGGCGGCATCAACGCCGCGAAGTGCTACCAGAACGACGGCGACTCCGTCTATCGTCTTTTCTACGACACGGTCAAGGGCGGCGACTTCCGCGCCCGTGAGGCGAACGTCTATCGTCTCGCCGAAGTGTCCAACGCGATCATCGACCAGTGCGTCGCGCAGGGCGTTCCCTTCGCCCGCGAATACGGAGGAACGCTCGCGAACCGCTCGTTCGGCGGCGCGCAGGTGTCCCGCACGTTCTACGCGCGCGGCCAGACGGGGCAGCAGCTGCTCCTCGGCGCGTATTCCGCGCTCTCGAAGCAGATCGGTCTCGGCACGGTGAAGATGTACAACCGCCACGAAATGATGGATCTCGTCATCGTGGACGGCGCCGCGAAGGGCATCGTCACCCGCAACATGGTGACGGGCGAAATCAAGTCCTGGAACGCCGACTGCGTCGTGCTCTGCACGGGCGGCTACGGCAACGTGTTCTACCTTTCGACGAACGCGCAGGGCTGCAACGTCACGGCGGCGTTCCGCGCCTACAAGCACGGCGCCGGCTTCGCGAATCCGTGCTACACGCAGATTCACCCGACCTGCATTCCCGTCCACGGCGAACAGCAGTCCAAGCTCACGCTCATGTCCGAATCGCTCCGCAACGACGGCCGCATCTGGGTGCCGAAGACGCGCGAGATGGCCAAGCTCGTCCGCGAAGGCAAGCTGAACCCGAACGACATCAAGGACGAAGACCGCGACTACTACCTGGAGCGCAAGTATCCGAGCTTCGGCAACCTCGCTCCGCGCGACATTTCCTCCCGCGCCGCGAAGGAAGCCTGCGACGACGGCCGCGGCGTGGCGCCGACCGGCTACGGCGTGTTCCTCGACTTCTCCGACGCGATCAACCGCCTCGGCGAACAGACGATCCGCGAGCGCTACGGCAACCTCTTCGACATGTACGAAAACATCACGGGCGTCAATCCGTACAAGAATCCGATGCAGATCTTCCCGGCGTCGCACTACACGATGGGCGGTCTGTGGGTCGACTACAACCTGATGTCCACGATTCCGGGCCTGTTCGTCGGCGGCGAAGCGAACTTCTCCGACCACGGCGCGAACCGCCTTGGCGCCTCCGCGCTCATGCAGGGGCTTTCCGACGGCTACTTCGTGCTCCCGGCGACGATTCCGGACTACCTCGCGAAGTGCGGGCTCAAGGGCGCGCCGAAGAAGGAGGACCATCCCGAATACGCCGCCGCCGAAGCCGCCGTGCGCGAACGCATCGACAGGCTCATGGCGGTCAAGGGCGACAAGTCCCCGCGCTTCTTCCACCAGAAGCTCGGCCACATCATCTGGGAAAAGTGCGGCATGGCGCGCACGAAGGAAGGTCTCACGGAAGCCATCGCCGAAATCAAGGCGCTCCGCGAGGAATTCTGGAAGCACGTCCGCGTCGTCGGCGAAAAGAACACGCTGAACGTCGAGCTCGAACGCGCCGCCCGCGTGGCGGACTTCCTCGAGTTCGCCGAGCTGCTCTGCCTCGACGCCCGCGAACGCGACGAGTCCTGCGGCGGTCACTTCCGCCTCGAACACGCCACGGATGAAGGCGAAGCGCAGCGCGTGGACGAAAAATTCGCTCACGTCGGCGTCTGGGAATTCACCGGCGACGGCAAGGATCCCGTCCGCGTGCAGGAACCGCTCGTCTACGAAAACGTCCACTTCGCGACGCGCTCGTACAAATAAGAGATTAAAGGTTATCGCTTAAAGCTTAAAGAAAAGGAACAACACAATGTCCGAAGACAAAACCATTTCTCTCACCATCCGCGTCTGGCGCCAGAAGGACGCGAAGTCGCAGGGCCATTTCGAGACGCACAAGGTCTCGAACGTCTCCACGGGTTCGTCCTTCCTCGAAATGCTCGACATCCTCAACGAGGATCTCGTCGCGCAGGGCAAGGAGCCGATCGCGTTCGACCACGACTGCCGCGAAGGCATCTGCGGCATGTGCTCGATGACGATCAACGGCATGCCGCACGGTCCGCTCCCGGGCGTGACGACCTGTCAGCTCCACATGCGCCACTTCCGCGACGGCGAAACCGTCACCATCGAGCCGTGGCGCGCCAAGCCGTTCCCGGTCATCCGCGACCTCATCGTGGACCGCACCGCGTTCGACAAGATCATCCAGGCGGGCGGCTTCGTTTCCGTCCGCACCGGCTCCGCGATCGACGCGAACATCATGCCGATCCCGAAGGAAGTCGCCGACACCGCGATGGACGCGGCGGAATGCATCGGCTGCGGCGCGTGCGTCGCGGCGTGCAAGAACGCCTCCGCCATGCTCTTCGTCTCCTCGAAGGTCACGCAGCTCAATTCGCTCCCGCAGGGCAAGCCCGAAAAGGACCGCCGCGTGCTCGCGATGGTCAAGGCGATGGACGACGCCGGCTTCGGCAACTGCTCCAACCTCGGCGAATGCCAGGCGGTCTGCCCGAAGGGACAGACGCTCGACTTCATCGCCAAGATGAACCGCGACTATGCGGTCGCCACGGTGAAGAAGCTCTTCAAGTCCACCGGCAAGAAGCACAAGTAAAGGCCTGAACGCTTAAGGAAGAGCGTTCCCGCGCGCGGATTTCTCCGTTTCGCGGGAACGCTTTTTTTGCGCGGAAAAACTTTGCGTTTTCGGCGGCGAGGCGCGAACATCGCCGCATGAGAATCACAGGCGGCACGGCGCGCGGCATTCCTCTCGAACTCCCGAAGCGCGGGGAAATCCGCCCCGCGACGGACTACATCCGCGAGGCGGTTTTTTCCTCGCTCGGCGATCTGCCGGAGGGCGCGCGGGTGCTGGACGTCTTCGCGGGGACGGGCGCCTACGCGCTCGAAGCGCTTTCGCGCGGCGCGCGCTTCGCGGCGTTCGTGGACAAGAACGCCGCGGCGACGGCGGCGCAGAAAAAGAATTTCGCCGCGCTGAAGAAGTCCCTCGAAGCGGCGGGGAAGGGCGTTCCCGCCGTGGAATTCTTCTCGCTCGACCTGCTGAAGGACGCGCCGTTTCCGCCGACGTTCCCGTGCGCGGATCTGATTTTCTGCGATCCGCCGTGGGCGCTTTGGGGCGACGCGCGGACGGCGCGCTTCGTCGGGACGCTCGCCGCGCTCGCGGACGCGGAAACGCCCTGGGCGCGCCTCGTCCTGGAGACGCCGAGCGGCGTCGAACCGCCGATTCCCGCCGGCTGGGAGCTCGCCAGGCGCATCGGCAAGAAGGGCAAGGACCAGCCCGCCGCCTCCGTTCTCCGCCGCCGAGCCTGAGCGCGCCGCCGCCTCGGCGTTCCCGCGCTCATTTTTCCGCGCGGACGACGGCGAATTTCCCGTTGAGATAAAGACACTCCGCGGACGCGAATCCGGCTTCCTTCAGCCAGAGGATTTCCTGCGCGACGGTGCATTCGCGGTCGAGTTTTTTCCGTTCCCGCCAGCGCGCGAATTCGGCTTCGGAAAGCCCCGCCGCGCGGATCTGCTCCGTCCAGCGGGCTTCGGTCTGCGCCTCCGTTTCCGCGTTCTCCGCGCGGAACTGGTCATAGTTGACGAACAGCCCGCCCGGCGGAAGGCAGTCGCGGACGCGCCTGAAAAGCGCGCGTTTCGCCGCGTGTTCGAGGTGGTGAACCGAAAGCGCGGAAACGACAAGATCCGCGTTTTCGCGCGGCAGACGCGCCGCGTAGTCCGCCGTCGCGAACGCGACGTTCGGCATGCCGCGGAAACGCTCTTTCGCGACGGCGAGCATCGCTTCCGCGACGTCCGCGAGCACGAACTCCGCGTCGGGAAAATGCCTGAGCCAGAACGCCGTCAGCAGCCCCGTTCCCGCGCCGAGATCGAGAATCGTCTTCGGCGGCGTCGCCGTCGCGCCCGCGATGAAATCCGTCGTTTCGCCGTAAAACTCGTCGAAGCAGGGAATGAATTTCCTGCGGTTCGCGTCGTATTCTTTCGCGATCGCGTTGAACTGTTCCCGTATGTTCATGATGCTTCCGCGCATCATGCGTCATTCTCCGCTCTCCCGCAAAACGAAATTCGCCCCGCGCGGAAAATTCCCCGCGGGAACGCGGGGCGCTCTCGTTTTTAGAATTTGACGCGGCGGGGAGGCGGAAGCATCTTTTCGGGCATGGAAAATTTCTGCGCGGCGACGCGGGCGCTGAAAGACGCGCTCGGGAACGAGGCGGTCCGGACGGACGCCGAGGCGCGCTTCGCCGCGTCGTTCGACAACACGAAGATTTCCTTTCTCCCCGAAGCCGTCGTGTTCCCGCGAAGCGACGACGACGTCGGCGCGACGCTGCGCCTCGCGAACGAATACGGAGTGCCCGTCACCGTGCGCGGAGCGGGAACGGGAACGGTCGGCGCGGCGACGCCCGTGCGCGGCGGCTGGGTGATCTCCTTCGCGGAACGCACGCGCTGCGAAATCGACGCGGACGCGGCGACGGCGACGGTCGAGCCCGGCGTCGTCACTGCGCGGATCAGCGAGGCGGCGGCGCCGTTCGGGCTTTTTTATCCGCCCGATCCCGCGAGCGTGAAGCACTGCACGATCGGCGGGAACATCGCGACGAACGCCGGCGGGCTGCGCGCCGCGAAATACGGCGTGACGCGCGACTACGTGCTCGCGCTCGAAGGCTTTCTGCCCACGGGCGAAAAAGTGCGCTGGGGCGGGGCGGTCAAGAAATTCGTCAGCGGCTACAACATGCGCGATCTCTGGATCGGTTCGGAGGGCACGCTCGGCGTCGTCACGCGCGCGGTGCTGCGGCTCGTTCCGCTTCCGGAAGCGCGGCACACGTTCCTCTGCGCGTTCGCGGACGACGCGTCGGCGCTGCGCGCGGCGGCGGCGCTCCCGCGCGCGGGCGTCGTGCCCTCCGTATGCGAATTTTTGGATACGCTTTCCGTCGGCTGCGCGGAGGCGTACGCGGAGAAAAAGTTTTTCGGGAAAAAATCCGCCGTGCTGCTCGTCGAGACCGACGGCGACGCGCGCAGCGTTCCCGCTCAGGCGGAGCGCGTGCGCGCCTGGGCGCGTTCCCGCGCGACGGAGTTCCGCGAGACGGCGGACGCCGCCGAGGCGGAGACGCTTTGGGAAGTGCGCCGCGTCTGCTCGCAGGCGATGTTTCTGCTCGCCGACTCGAAACTGAACGAGGACGTCGTCGTGCCCGCGAAAAACTTCATTCCGCTGCTCGAGGCGATGCGGAAAATCACGGCGGAGACGGGGCTGGCGACGCCGATTTTCGGGCACGCCGCCGACGGCAATCTGCACGTGCACGTGATGTATCGCCGCGCCGACGCGCGGGAACGCGAAACCGCGCAGGCGGCGATCCGCCGCGTGATGGAGACCGTCGTCGCGCTCGAGGGCGTGATCACGGGCGAGCACGGAATCGGGCTCGCGAAATCGCCGTTTCTCGCGATTCAGCACACGCCGGCGGAAATCGCGGCGATGCGCGCCGTGAAGGCGGCGCTCGATCCGAACGGCGTTCTCGGGCGCGGAAAAATCTTCGAGCCGTTCAACGTCTGGGAACACGACCCCGTCTCCGTGCGCCTGCCCTGGGAAAAGCCGAGGCCGTGACGCCGCCGTTCCCGAAGCTCCGCGCCGCGCTCGCCGATTTCTTCGGCGGGGCGCTCGACACGCTTTTTCCGCGTTCGTGCCTCGTCACCGGCGAGCCGACGGACGGGCGCTCGGGCGCGTCGCGCAACGTCTCGGAGGCGGGCGCGGCGAAGCTCTTCTTTCTGGACGAGGCGTGCGCGTGTTCGCGCTGCGGCGCGTTCGGCGGCGCGGCGGGCGGAGAGACCTGCCGCTCGTGCGCGCGGCGCGACGCGGAGGGCGACGAGTTCCAGTTCGGGCGTTCCCGCAGCGTCGTCGCGCTGGACGATTCTTCGCGGCCGATCGTCGTCGCGCTGAAGTACCGCGGACTGTCGGCGGTCGCGCGCGACATGGCGGCGCTGGCTCGGCGTTCGCGCGGCTTCGCGGAACATCTCGCGGGCGCGACGCTCGTTCCCGTGCCGCTCCACGCGTCGCGTCTGCGGCGGCGCGGCTACAACCAGAGTCTGCACCTGGCGCGCGCGTTCGCGGAAATCGCGCCGGGCGCGACGGTTGCGGATCTGCTCGCGCGTACGCGCGACACGGGCACGCAGACGCGCCTCGACGCGGACGCCCGCCGCGAGAACGTGCGCGGCGCCTTCGCGATGAGGCCCGGCGCGCGGACGAGCCCGTTCGCGCGCTATGTGCTGATCGACGACGTCTTCACGACGGGCTCGACGCTTTCGGAATGCGCGCGCGCTCTGCGCCGCGGCGGCGCGCTCGAAATCGACGCCGCCACCTTCGCCCACGGCTGAGCGTTCCCGCGCAAAAAAAAACGCGTTCCCGCGGCGGCGGAAACGCGTTTTTTGCAGGCGCGAGCCTCACCACGCGAACGATTCGCCCGCGCCGACGGATTTCGTGAACTCGACGAGGAGCTTCACGCACTGCTCGACGACGGCGAGATCGACGACTTCGCCCGGCGTGTGCATGTAGCGCAGCGGCACGGAAATCAGCCCCGCCGCGACGCCCGCGTTCGCCATCTGAATGACGCGCGCGTCCGTTCCCGTCGGGCGCGGATCCGCCTCGACCTGATACGGCACGCCCGCCTTTTCCGCGGCGGCGACGAGCTTGTCGAACACGAGCGGATTGATGTTCGGCCCGCGGCAGATCGCAGGACCGCCGGAAAGCGTCATGCGCCCGAACTTGCGGTTGTCCGCGTCGGGGTGGTCGGTGGCGTGCGTGACGTCGATCGCGATGCCGACGGTCGGGTTTAGTCCCTGCGCGGCGGTCTGCGCGCCGCGCGTGCCGATTTCCTCCTGCGTGGTCGCGACGGCGTCCACGCGCACGGCGAGCTTCTTTTCCCCGGCCAGACGGCGCGCCGCCTCCATCGCGACGTAGCAGCCGGCGCGGTCGTCGAACGCGCGCGCGGCGGCGATCGAACCGTTCAGCAGCTCGACGGTCTCGTCATAGACCGCGGGATCGCCGATCGCGACGCGCGCGAGCGCCTCCTCGCGGGAACGCGCGCCGATGTCGATCCACATTTCGTGAACCTCGGGCACCTTCGTGCGCTCCGAGGCGCTCATCAGGTGCACGGCGCGCTTGCCGACGACGCCGCGCACGACGCCGTTCTTCGTCAGAATGAGCACGCGGCGGCCGCTCGGCATCACGAGGTCGTGCCCGCCGAGCAGGTTGAAATAAAGGAATCCCTTGTCGTCCGCGTAGGAAATCTGCAGACCGAGCTCGTCGATGTGTCCGGCGAACATGACGGAAGTCTTCGCCTTCGGATTGAGCGTGGCGATGCGGTTGCCGAGGACGTCGCCGCGGTATTCGTCGACGGCGTTCTTCATGTATTTGTCGCAGACGGCCTGCGCCTCGAACTCGTGCCCCGTGGGCGCCTTCGCTTCGAGCAGCTCGCGCAGGAACGCGGGAATTTCAAAAGGTTTTTCGGAAGAATTTTTCGGAGATTTTTTGCTCATGGTGCGCGGAGTCTATGCGTTCCCGCGGCGCGGCGGCAACGGGAAAAAGGCGCGTCGCGCGCGAAGAGCCTTCATGCCCTCATGATCTCGCCGCTCCGTCGCTTCGCTCCGCGCGCCGCGCTTTTCCATGTTGAGTTCGGGGCGAATTGGGAGGAAAGTAGGCGGACATTTTTTTCGGCATGGACACGGAACTCTTCGATTACGATTTGCCCGAGCGGCTGATCGCGCAGACGCCCGCCGCGCGGCGGGAGGATTCGCGCCTGCTCGTCGTCGACCGCGCTTCGGGAACGCTGCGCCACTGCATTTTCGCGGATCTGCCGGAGCTGCTTCCCGCGGGAACGCGGATGTTCCGCAACGACGCCGCCGTGCTTCAGGCGCGTCTGCCGGGCGTGCGCGAAGGTTCCGGCGGGAAGGTCGAGTGTCTGCTGCTGCGCCCGGGCGAAACGCCGACGCGCTGGTGGTGCCTGCTCAAGCCGGGAAAAAAGGCGGCGTCGGGCGTGTTCGGCGTCGAGGGCGTCTATCGCGCGCGCGTGATCGCGAAGGAGGACTGCGCGGACGGAGGCGGCGAATATCTCGTCGAGTTCGACGTGCTCCCGCCGCTCGGCGACGTGCTGGACGTCGCCGCCGAGATCGGCGCGCTGCCCCTGCCGCCCTACATCACGCGCGCCCGCCCGAAGGACAAGGATTTTTCCGAGCTCGACAAGGAGCGCTACCAGACGGTCTACGCGCGGCGCGACGAGCCGGTCGCCGCCGCGGCGCCGACGGCGGGACTGCATTTTTCCGAAGCCCTGCTGGAACGGCTGCGCGCGCGCGGCGTGCCGCAGTTCGAT
This sequence comes from Candidatus Spyradosoma sp., assembly GCA_051884495.1. Classification (GTDB taxonomy): domain Bacteria; phylum Verrucomicrobiota; class Verrucomicrobiia; order Opitutales; family UBA953; genus Spyradosoma. Next base: position 4,617 of record JBJEVQ010000006.1, on the reverse strand, counting down.
CTGACGCTGCACATCGGCCTGGGCACGTTTCAGCCCATCAAGTCCGCGACGATCGAGGCGCACCCGATGCACAAGGAATTCTACGTCATTCCGGAGGCGACGCGCGAGCAGCTCGAAATCGTCGACAAGGCGCGTTCGCCGCGCCTCGCCGTGGGCACGACGAGCCTGCGCGCGATGGAGGATTTCGCGCGCCGCCGCGCCGCGGGCGATCCGCTGATTCCCGCGCGCGGGAAGGTCGCCGCGAGCGCGGGGCTCTTCGTCTATCCGCCGCAGACGATCTCGGGCGCGGACGCGCTGATCACGAATTTTCACCTGCCGAAATCGACGCTGATGTGCCTCGTCGCGACGTTTCTCGCGCCGGGCGAAATGAGCGGCGTCGCCCGGCTCAAGGAAATCTACGCCGAGGCGGTCGCGCGCGGCTATCGTTTTTACAGCTATGGCGACGCGATGCTGATTCTCTGACGCGCGCCGTTCCCGCAACCTTTTTTTCGCCATGAACACGATTCAGAAAATTTCCGTGAAAACCGCGCTCGCCGCGAGCGCTCTCGTCGAAGACGCGCTCGTCCGGGGCTGGGTGCGCACGCGCCGCGACTCGAAGAAGTTTTCCTTCGTAGAAATAAACGACGGCTCGTGCCAGAAGAATCTGCAGTGCGTCGTGGACGCCGACTGCCCGGGCTACGCGGACGTGAAGAACGCGCTCACGGGCGCGGCGGTCGCCGTGCGCGGCGCGCTCGTGCCGTCGCAGGGGCAGGGACAGAGCCGGGAGCTGCGCGCGACGGCGTTCGAGATCGTCGGCGCCGCGCCGGACACGTTCCCGCTGCAGAAGAAGGGACACACGGTCGAATTCCTCCGCGAGATTCCGCACCTGCGCGCGCGCACGAACCGCTTCGGCGCGATGTTCCGCGTGCGCTCGCGCCTCGCCTACGCCGTGCACAATTTCTTCCAGGCGCGCGGATTCGCCTACGTGCACACGCCGCTCATCACCACGAGCGACTGCGAAGGCGCGGGCGAGCTTTTCCGCGTGACGACGCTCCCGCTCGACGCGCTCCCGAAGACGCCCGAGGGGAAAATCGACTACGCGCGGGACTTCTTCGCGCGGCAGTCCTTCCTGACCGTCAGCGGTCAGCTCGAGGCGGAGACGCTCGCGTGCGCGCTCGGGAACGTCTATACGTTCGGTCCGACGTTCCGCGCGGAAAATTCGCACACGTCGCGCCACGCCAGCGAGTTCTGGATGATCGAGCCGGAAATGGCGTTCTGCGACATTCACGAGGACATCGACGTCGCCGAGGCGTTCATCAAGCACCTTATCGCCGACGTGCTCGAAAACTGCCCGGACGAAATCGCGTTCTTCAACAGATTCGTCAGCGCCGGTCTGCGCGAGCGCCTCGCGCACGTGCTCGAAAAACCGTTCGTGCGCGTGAGCTACACCGAGGCGATCGAAACCCTGCGCGCGTCCGGCGAGGCGTTCGAGTTCGAGCCCGTCTGGGGCGAGGCGCTGCAGAGCGAGCACGAGCGCTTCCTCACGGAAAAGCATTTCAGGTCGCCGGTCGCGGTCCATGATTACCCGCGCGCGGCGAAGCCGTTTTACATGCGCCGCAACGACGACGGGAAGACCGTCGCGGCGGCGGATCTGCTCGTTCCCGGCATCGGCGAGATCGTCGGCGGCAGCCAGCGCGAGGAGCGGCTCGACAAGCTGCTCGAGGCGATGCGCGAACACGGGCTTTCGGAAAAGGACTACGGCTGGTACGCGGATCTGCGCCGCTTCGGCAGCGTGCCGCATTCGGGCTTCGGACTCGGCTTCGAGCGGATGCTGATGTTCGTCACGGGCGAAGGCAACATTCGCGACGTGATTCCGTTCCCGCGCACGCCCGGCTGCGCGCGCTGAGCGCGCGTTTCGTCCGCGTTCACGCGTCTTCGTTCCCGAAGAGCCTTTCGGCTTCGCGCGCGAGGAACGCGGCGAATCGCGGCGAATCGTTCAGGCACGGCGCGGGCGTTCCCGCGCCGAGTTCGCGCAGCTCGAGCAGCGTTTCGAGATTGTCCGCCGTGAAACCGGGCGCGACGACGACGGTCGCGTCGGAAATCTTTTCGTCCGCCGTCGCGGGAAGCAGCCAGGCGCCTCCGCCGAAACGCGACTGGAACGCGACGCGGAAGCGTTCCCGCGGAATGCCCGCGGCCGCCGCGATCGCCGCCGCGCCCGCGAAGCACTGCCGCCGGTAGCATTTTTCCGCCGCCGCGCAGGAGGCGCAGGTTTCCGGCGAAAATTCCGCGCGCGCGGGATCGCAGGCGAGCCGTTTTCCGCGGGCGACGCGGAAGAGCGATTTCACGGGAACGCCGTGAAAGGAAAACAGAAAGTCGCGTCCGTCGCCGACGAAGCCCCTCAGCGTCTCCGCGACGGCCTCGACGTAGCCCGGCGCGGCGTAAAAAGGCTCCGCGACGCGCGCGCGCGCCTGCGGCGCGAAGCGTTTCAATGCTTTGGAAAAATGCGCGACCGCCGTCTCGAAGGACGATTCCGCGTACTGCGGAAACTGCGGCAGCACGGCGACTTCGCGGACGCCGAGCCGGGCGATTTCGCGCGCGACGCTTTCCGCCGAAGGCTCGCCGTAGCGCATCGCGGCGAAGACGGGAAGCCGTCCGCCGAGCGCCTCGCGCACGCGTTCCCGCAGCGCTTCCGTGAAGACGGCGAGCGGCATGCCGCGCGGCGTTTCGATTTTGCGGTAGCGCGCGGCGGCGACGGCGGCGCGGCGCGGCAGAATCACCAGTTCCACGAGCGCCTTGCGCAGAACCCACGGGAGCGCGACGACGCGGCGGTCGCTCAGGAATTCCCGCAGAAAACGGCGCACGGCGGGAACGCCCGCGTCGCGCGGCGTCCCGAGAGCGAGCAGCACGACGGCGCGCGGCGGCGTGTGCGGCGTTTCCGGCATCGGCGTCGCCTCAGCGGACGTGCATGATGCACTCGTAGATCGCCGGTCCGAGAATCTCCAGCGACGAGCGGATGCCTTCCGGCTTTCCCGGAAGATTGACGATGAGCGCGTGCGAGCGGATGCCCGCCGTGCCGCGCAGCAGCACGGCGGTCTTCGTCGTCTCGTAATACTTCATGCGCAGAATCTCGCCGAAGCCGGTAAGCTCCTTTTCGATGACGAGGCGCGTCGCCTCCGGCGTGACGTCGCGGCGCGCCGGACCCGTGCCGCCGGCGGTGAGGACGAGCGTGCAGCGTTCGTCGTCCACGAGACTGCGGATGGCGTCGGCGATGCGGTTGCGGTCGTGCCCGACGATTCGCGAGACGAACGTGATGTCTTCGCCGAGCAGGTCGCTGAGCATGCGCTCGATTTCCTTGCCGCTCAGGTCCGGCGTGATGCCGGCGAGCGTGCGGTCGCAAATGGTCAGTCTTCCGATTCTTAACATAATCGCGGGATAATGTTTTGTTTTGCCCGAATAGTAAATTGCGATTTTTCCGCGCGCCCGCGTTCGCGGCGGCGTCCGTTCCCGTTTACGCTTGCGCGCCGCGCCTCACGCGCGGAAGTCGCGGGCGTAGGATTCGGCGAAGTAGGTCAGAATCAGGTCCGCGCCGGCGCGCCGGATCGCGAGCAGCGATTCGTCGCGGCACGCGCGCAGGTCGAGCCAGCCCAGCCGAGCAGCCGCCTGCAGCTGCGCGTATTCGCCGGAAACCTGGTACGCGACGACGGGAAGCAGCGTGTTTTCGCGCACGTCGCGCACGACGTCCAGATACGGGCCGGCGGGCTTGACCATGACCATGTCGGCGTTTTCCGCCTCGTCCGTCAGCGCCTCGCGCATCGCCTCGCGGCGGTTCGCGGGCGCGAGCTGGTAGGTCTTTTTCGTGAGCCCGGAAACTTTGTCCGCCGCGTTCGTCTTGCTGCCGACGGCGTCGCGGAACGGTCCGTAGTAGGCGGACGCGAATTTCGCGGAATAGGCGAGAATGCCCGTGCGCGCGAGTCCGGCGGCGTCGAGCGTCTCGCGGATCGCGGCGACGCGGCCGTCCATCATGTCGGAGGGAGCGACGAAGTCCGCTCCCGCGCGCGCGTTTTCGAGCGCCATGCGGCGGAGGATCTCGACGGAGGCGTCGTTGTCCACGTCCGCTCCCGCGGCGTCGAGCACGCCGTCGTGTCCGTGCGTCGTGTAGGGATCGAGCGCGACGTCGGCGAAGATCACGCATTCGGGAACGGCGGCCTTGATTGCGCGGATCGCGCGGCAGACGAGACAGTCGGGATTCGTCGCCTCGCGGCCGTCGGGCGATTTTTTCTCTTCGGGCGTCTTCGGGAAAAGCGCGACGCCGAACACGCCGAGCGCGACGAGCTCGCGGCATTTCTCGACGAGCTCGGGAATCGGCAGGCGCTCGACGCCCGGCATCGATTCGACGGGCTCGCGCGCGGCGCCTTCGACGACGAAGAGCGGCTGAATCAGCCGCGCGGGCTCGACGCGCGTTTCCGTGAGCATGGCGCGCACGGACGCGTTCGCGCGCAGACGGCGCATGCGGAGAGGAATGTTCAGATTTTTCATGACGCGGAGAATACGCCTTGCGCGAAAAAGTTTCAAGCGACGCGCACCCTCGGTTTCCCAGACCGAGACAAGTCCGAAATTTTGACCACGGAAAACACGGAA
>JBJEVQ010000005.1:0-18657 GCA_051884495.1 Candidatus Spyradosoma sp. | reverse complement strand
AGGCGGCGTCCGCCGTTTCTCTAAGCTCTCAGCCCTAAGCTCTCATCCATTTTTTCATAGTGTGTGTTAGTTAGTGTGTGCGTCCCCGGGGAGAGATCCTCGGGGACGTTTTTTTTGCGGGAGAAAAGGGAAACCACGAATGAGCACGAACGGGCACGAATTTTCACGAATTTGAAACTTCGCGTTCGGGGAGCGCCCCATGGGAGCGGGGGCGTCCACGTCTCCGCCGTGAGGCGGACGGCAGCGAACGCGCGGACACCGCGGCGACCGGAAGTCTGTCCTCCGTTAAAAGAAAAATCCGTGTGCGTCCGTGTTCATCCGTGGTTTTAAAAGAAGTTTGAGCGGGCGGATTTCGGCGGACGGAAAAGAACGCCTGTCCCCTTTTTAGGATCTGCGGGGAAGGCGTTCGAAGGCGCGGCGGGGAGCGCCGCTTTTTCGGGGAGAATCAGCGGCGGCGCGGACCGGGGCGCGCGGGCGCGGCGGGCAGCGCGGGCTTCGGCGCGGAGCTGCGCAGACGGTAGGTGATGCGCGCCTGCGTGAGGTCTTTAGGATCCATTTCGACGCGGACGGTGTCGCCGACGAAAATCTTGATGAAGTTCTTCCGGAGCTTGCCCGAGATGTGCCCGAGCACGACGTGCTTGTTGGGAAGCTCGATGCGGAACATCGTTCCCGGGAGCACCGCGGTGATTTTGCCTTCCAGTTCAATGATGCCTTCGGAATTCGCCATGTATTTTGAATGCGTTTACGAAAAAATTAAATTGCCATAATCGGCTTTCGGACGTTTCGCGTCAACGGAGAAACTCGCGGGAGCGTGTTCCCGCCGCGCCGCCGGGCGGGCCGCGACGGGAACGCCGCCGCGGAGCGCGTCACTTCGCTTCGGGCGCGGCGGCTTCCGCCTTCTTCTCCGCGGGGAAGCGTTCCGCGAGCAGGGCGTTGACGGGCTTCGTGATGTCCGCCGCGGACGCGGCGTAGACGACGGCGCCGTTCGCGACGTTGATCACGATTTCGATGCCGTTCTTTTCGGCGTATTCCTTGATGACGGGCGCGATTTCCTTGAGGAGCTCGTTGAGCTTGCCCTGGCGCTTTTCGTCGAGCGCGCGCTTCGCCTGGTCGAGCGCGGCGGCGAGTTCCTGGCGTTCCTTCAGGAGCGCCTTGTTGAGCTCGCGCGCTTCGGCTTCCGCCTTTTTCTTGGCGGAATCGCTGTTGAGCGGATTTTCGATCTCCTTAATCTTCTTCTGGAGCTCTTCCGCCTTTTTGTTGAGCTCGGCGACGGCGCTCTTTTCCTGTTCCTGGATCAGGGCGACGTCCGCCTTGATGCTTTCGAGCACGGCGGCCGTTTTGGAGAAGCCGTTGATGACTTCTCCCATGTTGATGACGGCCGTCTTGGCGGCCTGAGCGAAGAGCGTTCCCGCGGAGAGCGCGAGAACGGCGACGATGGTGGTGATTTTTCTGATCATGATTTTTTAGGATTTTAAAAGCTGGTGCCGAAGGAAATGTTGAAGCGCATGCCGTCGTCGTTGTCGTCCGAGGTGTTGATCGGGAAGCCGATGTCGAGGTTGAGCAGGGCGCCCCAGATGAGCATGCGGAAGCCGAATCCGACGTCGTCGTTCCATTCCCGCGGCGAGAAGTCGAAGGAGTCCGCGTTCACGAAGCCGCCGTCGTAGAAGAGCGCGAAGCGCAGCTGTTCGAGGAGCTTGATCGTGTATTCCGCGGAGACGAAGAAGCCGGAATCGCCGCCGTAGGGCTCGTCGCCGATGAAGGGCGCGACGTGGGCGTAGCGGAAGCCGCGCAGGTTGTAGGGTCCGCCGTACTTGATCTTCTCGAAGAAGGGCACGTAGCTGTTCCCGAAGGCGTGGGCGGTGTCGGCGCGCATGCGCAGCTTGATCGTCTGCTCCTGGTAGTTGAAAATCGGGAACCAGCGCGCGGCGTCGAGGCGCATCTTGTAATACGTGCATTCGCCGCCGAAGGGACCGCCGACGAGCTCGTTCGTGAGCGCGATCTTCGTGCCCGTGTTCGGGAAGAGGTAGCTGTCGCGCGTGTCGCGGGAGAGCGTGATCCCGCCTCGGGAAAGGAGCGTGTAGCCGGCTTCGTCCCAGACGAACTGCGGCACGTCCCATTCGATGTCCTTGATCTCGTAGTTGTCGATCTTGTAGTAGAACGTGCCGTAGACGCGCTCGAAGAGGCGGCGCCGCGCGTAGAGCTTCACGCCCGCGTCCACCGTGTTGTAGCTGGAGCTGACGTAGGTGTCGGACTTGTAGTACGCGTCGTAGCCGACGGCGATTTCGCGCCCGAAGATCATCGGCTCCTCGAAGGACTGCTCGACGGTGGAGGAGTTGGTGCCGATCTGGACGCGGAAGCGGAACTTCTGCCCGCCGCCGCGGAAATGGTTGCGCCAGTTGAAGAGGTCGAAGTTCGACTCGGAAAATTCGACGTAGGCGGAAAGGCTGTCCACCGTCGAGAATCCGCCGCCGAAGTTGAACGAGCCCGTGGGCGCTTCGGTGACGGAGACGACGAGGTCCTTCTGCCCGGCGACGGGCGTGTCCGCGGCGCGCAGCGAGACGCTCGACTGGCCGCTCGGCTGGCGGAAGTAGCTCGTGTTCTTCAGGCGCGATTCGGAGGTCTTCATCCGCACCATGTCGAAGACTTCGCCCGGGGCGAGCACGAGTTCGCGCAGGATGATCTCGGATTTCGTCGTCGTGTTGCCTTCGATGACGACGGAGCGCAGGTAGGATTTTTCGCCCTCGGAAATCCTGAACTTCAGCGTGACCTTGCCCGTGTCCACGTCGGGCTCGCGCGTGACGGCGACGCGGCAGTTCAGGTAGCCGACCTGGCCGTAGTATTCGCGGATCTTTTCGACGGCGACGTTCACCGCCTGCGGCGAATAGGGCATTCCGGGGAAGAGCAGGTCGAAATCCTCCTCGTTCCCGCGGCGCACGCCGCGCGGCGAATACTGCGCGAGCATCGCGACGATCGCCTGTTCGGTGAAGCGCGCGTGCTGCTTGCCGAGATCGTTCCCGCTGATCCTGATCGCGTCGAGATGATAGCGCATGCCCTCCGAAATCGTGATTTCGAGCGGAATGTCGCCTTCGGTCTCCTCGTTGTTCACGAACGAGTAGCCTTCCTCGAGCTCGTCGCGCGGCTGGCCGTAGACCTCGACGTCGAGATAGCCGGCGTTCTGGTAAAAGTTCTTCAGCGCGACGAGGTCGCGGCGGTAGACGTCGTAGTCGAAGCGCCCGAGGTCGCGGATCGGCGAGAACTTCAGAAAGCGGTTGCCGGGCCACTCGGAGAAGTCGAGCGTGTAGGCCCAGGTCGAGGTCTGCATCACGTAGCGCAGCGTGTAGTCGTCGAAGGCCTTGTTGCCGACGAACTTGATTTCGGTGACGCGCGTGTCGAGATTTTCCTCGATGAAGAAGGTGACGGTCGCCGTGCCCGCCTCGGCGTCCGTCTTCACGGCGTGGGAAATCTTCACGAACGGGAAGCGCGAGGCGTATTTCTTGCGGATCTTGGATTCGGCGCGGGCGACGAGCACGCGGTCGAGCGGCGAGCCGACCGTCAGCCCCGCGTCCGTGCATTCCTTGATGAGCTTGCCGCGGAAAAATTCGATCACGCCGCCGTTTCCGTCTCCTTCCGGGCGCGAGGAGTCGAGCTTGTTCACGATGATCTGCTCGTATTCGGTCTGCGCTTCGGGCGTGCCGCCGTCCCATTCCTTGTTGCCTTCGAAGAAGATGCCGACGAGGAGCGGACGCGCGACGTAGGAGACGCGCAGATCGACGGCGCCGGCGTCCGTGTCAGGGAGCGGCTCGACGGTGATGAAGTCGAAGAGATTCGTGGCGTAGAGCGAAGGGATGGTCGCGGACTGCGCGGGGCGCGAGTATTCGTCGCCGGGCTTGAGCGAGACGTGGGCGGCGATGAGCGCCTCGTCGATCGCGGGACCGCCTTCGTTCCTGAAAAGGATTTTGCGGACGAAGAGCTTGCCGTCGGCGCGCTTCGCGGCGGTCTGCGTTCCCGCGGCGTCGGGCGTCGCGGCTTCGGCGAAGGCGGTCTGCGTTCCCGCGGCGAGGAGCAGGGCGAGCGTTCCCGCGAGCGCGGCGGTTCTGTGGCGGCTGTCGGCGGTCGGGTTCATCAGTAATTCGGTTCGCTGATATTGGTCGCGGGCGTTTCGAAACGCGTGATGTTGCTGTGGAAATAGAGCGGGACTTCGCCCGTCGGGCCGTTGCGCTGCTTGGCGATGATGAGGACGCGCTCCCGCACGTCGCGCTGGCGTTCCTCCTCGTCCTCGGTGGGAGATTTGCGCTGGCCGCCGCGCTTGATGTCGATGAGCATGATGACGTCCGCGTCCTGCTCGATGGAGCCGGATTCGCGCAGGTCGCTCGCGCGCGGCTTGCGGTCTTCCTTGTCGGAATCGCGGTTGAGCTGCGCGAGCGCGATGATCGGCACGCCGAATTCCTTCGCCATCGCCTTGATGGAGCGCGACGCCTCCGCGATCTGCTGTTCGCGCGGCATCCGGGAATCCGTGCCGTTGATGAGCTGCAGGTAGTCGATGACGATGAGCGAAAGCGGCGTGCGCGCGTGGATGCGGCGCGCCTTCGCGCGGATTTCCATGATGGTCTGCCCGCCGACGTCGTCGATGATCAGCTTGCGCTTCTCGTAATCCTTCTTCGCCTCGAAGAGCTTCTGCGTGTCGCCCTGCTGCGCGAAGCCTTTCTGGATGTTGCGCAGATTCACGCGCGACTTCGCCGCGAGCAGGCGCAGCATCAGGTCCTCGCGCGTCATTTCGAGACTGAACATGAGCACCGTGCGCGGCGGCGTTCCCGCGGCCTCGCGCTTCCTGTCGAACAGCGCCGCCTCGATGAAGTTCAGCGCGATGGACGTCTTGCCCATGCCCGGGCGCGCCGCGACGACGATCATCTGGCCCGGGTGGAAGCCGAACGTCATCTGGTCGAGCGTCGTGAAGCCCGTCGGCACGCCGTGGATCGCGCCGCGGTTCTTTTCCATCTGGCGCAGAATCTCCATTGTGCGCGCCGTGAGGCCGCCGGGCCCGGTCTGGTCCGTGCTCTCCGCGGAATCCTGCACGTTGTCGCCGGCGATCTCGAAAAACGCCTTTTCGACGCGGTCGAGAATCATGCGGATGTCGTCGCCGTCGGAAAACGCGCGCTCGACGGTCTGCACCGAGGTCGCGATCAGCTTGCGGCGGAAATATTTTTCTTTGACGATTTCGAGCCAGTGCGGCGCGTGCACCGTCGTCGCCACCTTGTTTTCGAGCTCGCGCAGATAGACGGGGCCGCCGGCGGCTTCGAGCTTGCCGAGCTCCGTGAGCTTCGCGAGCACGGTGATGGAATCGACGCCCGTTCCCGCGTTGCTGAGCGCGGAAATCGCCTCGTAGATGAGCTGGTGCTCCGTGCGGAAAAAGGTTTCGGGAACGACCTTCTGCGTCTGGCATTCCGCGAGAATGTCGCCGCCGCCGTCGAGCAGAATCGCCGAGAGCAGTCCCTGTTCGGCCTCGACGCTGTGCGGCGGAATCCGGTCGGCGAAGACGGACGTCGCGCCCTCGCCGAACGCGGGCGCGTCCCTGCGGGCGCGTCGCGGCGCGCGCGGGAACGCCGGCGCGGCGCTCCGCTCCGGCGTCGGCTCCGGCGGAGTAACTTCCGCGGGCATCTCGTCGGGCTCGAAAAACGGCGCTTGGTCGGAATCGGACATGGGAAAAGGAAAGTTTCCGATGCTGACGCAATTTCCGCGCTTTTGCAAAAGCAAACCGCGCGCCGCCGCGAATCCGCGAAAAAAAGAAATCGCGCCCGTTCCGGCGGCCGCGGGACGCGCTCTCTCCGCGGATTTCCCGCTCTCCGTTTTTTCATTTTTCCGCTTCCCGTCCGCCGTTAAGGTTTGACCCTCGCCGCCAAAACGGGTTTCCTTAACGCTTCTTTTTCGCGCTCCGCGCGCGGAGGAACACCTTTACAACCGTTTTTACAAGCCAATGAACATTCAATTCGAAGACATCAACCCGACGCGCAAAGCGGCGAACGTCGTCGTTCCCGCCGCCTCCGTCGAAGAAGCACAGAAGAAACTTTTCGGCGAATACGCCTCGCAGGCGCGTATTCCGGGCTTCCGTCCCGGCAAGGCGCCGCTCGCCGTCGTCCGCCGCAAATACGGCAAGGATCTGGAGAAGGAGCTCGTGCAGCGCGTCGTGCGGCTCGCCTACGGCGCCGTCCGCGAAAACAAGGACATCGAGGTTTACGCGCTCGTGGACGTGAAGGAGCCGGCGATCGAGGCCGGCAAGGACGCCGAAGTCCGTTTTGAAATCGACGTCCTTCCCGCGTTCGAGCTGCCGCAGTACAAGGGGCTCGAAGTTCCCGCCGAAGATCTGAGCGTCTCCGACGAGGACGTCTCCAAGGCCGCCGAGAGCATTCGCGCCCAGCGCGCCGAGTTCAACGAAGTCGAGGAGCCGGCTCTGAAGGGCGACTACGTGAAGCTTTCCTACGAAGGCAAGATCGACGGCGAAGCCTTCCCGGAATCCGCCGCCGTCTACGGCAGGCAGACGGGAACGTGGGAGGAAGCCGGCGCGGAAGAGGCGCTCGGCGCGTCCGTCAAGGAAATCGCCGCCGCGCTCGTCGGCGCGAAGGCCGGCGACAGGAAGGAAGTCACGGTGACGTTCGCGGACGATTTCGCCGCCGAGGCGCTCCGCGGCAAGACCGCCGTCTATGCGCTCGAGATCGCGAAGGTCAGCCGCCGCGTGCTTCCCGAGCTGAACGAGGCGTTCTTCAAGTCCGTGCACGTCGCCGACGAAGCCGAGTTCAGGAAGCAGATCCGCGAAGGTCTTGAGGCGAACAAGAAGAACGCCGCGACCGCGAAGACGCGCGAGCTCCTCATCAACAAGCTCAACGAAAGCGTCGATTTCCCGCTCCCGGAAAGCGCGATCGACCGCGAGGCCTACAACATCTTCGTCGAGTTCGCGAACACGCAGCTCCGCCGCGGCGCGAAGGTCGAGGACATTCAGGCGAAGCGCGACGAGCTGATGAACGAGACGAAGGACGCCGCGAAGACGCGCGTCAAGACGCAGATTCTGCTCAACGCCATCGCGAAGGCGGAAAACGTCAAGGTCGAGCAGGGCGACATCACGACGCGCATTCAGCAGGAAGCCTACATGAGCGGCATGCCGACGGAAAAATTCGTCAAGGAACTGACGAAGGACCGTTCCCGCCTCATGGAAATGCAGGCGAACCTGCTCTGCAACAAGGCGCTCGACCTCGTCGTCGCCGCCGCCGTCACGAAATGATTTCCCGCTGAGGTCTTTTCGCACCGCCGTTCCCGCGAACTCCGTTTCGCGGGAACGCGCGTTTAGGGAAAAGCGATGAAAAACGATTCTCCGAAAATCATCGAATGCTCCGGGCTGACGGTCGTCCGGGGCGGCAAGAAAATCTTTTCCGACGTCTCGTTCGACGTGCCCGCGGGCTGCAACACCGCGATTCTCGGGCCGAACGGCGCGGGGAAATCGACGCTGCTCAAGCTCGTCACGCGCGAGCTTTATCCGGCGGCGACGGCGAAGGGCTCGCTGAAGCTCTTCGGCGAGACGAACTGGAACGTGCGCGAGCTGCGTTCACGCATCGGCATCGTCTCCAACGACCTGCAGAGCATGTTTCCGGCGGATACGCGTGGAATCGACGTCGTGCGCTCTGGATTCTTTTCCAGCATCGGCATGTGGCGCGACCAGCGCCCGACGCCCGCGCAGGCGAAGCGCGTCCGCGAAATCCTCGATTTCATCGGGCTCGCGGGCATCGCCGCGCGCGAGTTCGGCACGTTCTCCACGGGCGAGCAGCGGCGCTTCATTCTGGCGCGCGCTCTCGTGAGCCGTCCCGAGGTGCTCGTGCTCGACGAGCCGACGAGCGGGCTCGACCTGAAGTCGTCGATTCTCTACGTCGATTTTCTGCGCGAGCTGATGCGCGCGGGAACGACCGTGATCCTCGTCACGCACAACATCAACGAGATCGCGCCGGAAATCCGCCGCGTCGCGCTGATCCGCGCGGGGAAGATCGTCGGCGTCGGCGAGACGGAGGCGATGCTGACGTCCGAAAAGCTCTCGGAGCTCTTCGACGTGCCGCTGAGCGTTTCGCGCCGCAACGGCTTCTGGCGCGTCTTCCCCGCCTGAAAAGAGTCGGAGTCAAAAAGATTTCCGCGAAAACAAAAACATTCCCGCGATTCGAGGTCGCGGGAACGTTTTTGTTTCGCGGGAATGCGTCCGCGTCAGCGGGAGACGAAGTTGCCGGTCACGTTGTAGCGCCCGGTTTCGCCGATGCCCCACGCCGGGACTTCATCCAGCGGCTCGAGCGTGAACATCGGGAAGTTGTCGTCGGTGTCTCTGCCTTTTTTCTGCAGTCCGAGACAGGCGCCGCCGAGACCGCCCGCGGCTTCGCCGAACGCGACCTCGATCGTGTAGTTGTGGCCCTTCTTCATCGTCTTCCAGGAGCCCTTGTAGAGCGACTGGCGCTGTCCGCGCTGGGGGATGTTGGTGCCGTCCGTGCCGCCCTGACCGCAGAAGTTCTTCGGTTCCCAGCCCTGCTGGTATTTCACCGCGGGACCGTGACCTTCGCCCGGCCAGAAAGCGTAGAGTACGGTCTTCTTGTCCACGCGGACGATCATCGCGTCGTCGCCCATGCCCACGAAGCGGTATTCGCCGTCTTCGGGAACGGAAAACTTTCCTTTGTAATAGCAGAGCCAGCCCGGCGCCTTGAACGGCGGCTTGCCGCCTTCGCTGACCGGCGGATCCGCGAACGCTTCCGTCGCCTTCGTCGCGTCGAGCGCCTGTCCCTTGTCGTTGACGATGAAGACGCGCGTCGCGTAGAGCGCCGTGGGGGCGCGCGCGTAGTCGCGCTTCAGCTCGTTCGCGCCGTAGTTCTTCGTGTCCATGAGGGAAAGCACCTTGTGCAGCTCTTCCTTGCGCTTGCCCTGGTCGCCGGGAGCGACCGTGGCGATCGTCGTGCCGTTGGCGCGGACCTTCAGGTCGAAAAGATAACCTTCGAGCGCGGTTTTGCTCTTGATGCGGGAACCGAAGCCGGCGAGGAAGTTCGAGCCGTTGCCGATGCCCTTGCCGAGCCCCTTGCCGATGCCGCCGCCTCCTCCGCCGCCGAAGCCGGAAGAGGGCTCGCCGCCCATGCCGCCGCCGGAGAACGACGCGTTCATCGCCACGACGGGCATGTCCGGAAGCGCGATCGCGGACTTGGACGACTTCGACGTGATGCGCGACTTGGTCTGCATCATGGACTGCCGCGGCTTCATGCGCTGGTTGTTCATGCGCGCGCTGTCGCCGTTGTTGCCGCCGCCGGCGCCCGTGACGAACGCGTCGGGTTCCTCGACCGGCTTGTCCACGATGTGGCGCACGACGAGGAAGACCGCGACGATGAGCAGAATGCCGTGGAAAACGAGCGAGAAAATGAAGCCGTCGCCGCCGAAAGTCTTCCAGGAGAACTTTTTGCTGCGCTTCAGCGGGTCGATGCCCTCGGCGTCCGCGTGTTCGCCGCCGACGCGGATGAGCTCGCCTTCCTTGTGCAGAAGCTGCGTCTCCTGCTCGGTGGGCTGGATTTCCGTCGATTCCGCCGCGGGAGGCGTTTCCGCCGTTTCGGCTTCAAGGGTTGGGGTTTCTTTTGAATCTTCCATGGTTCAACGAATTATCGGGTAAAAAAAGAATGGAAAGATTTTCCGCAAAAAGAAAAATTTTTCAAATCATTTTTGCGGGCGCGGAGCCGCAAAAAAAAACGTTCCCGCGCGCGGAGCGGCGGGAACGTTTCGCGGGCGTGCCGCGGGAGCGCTTATTGCGCGGCGGGAGCGTCGAGCCCGAACGCCGCGTGAATCGCGCGCACGGCTTCGTCCGCCTTGTCCGGAGCGACGCCGACGGAAATCTTGATCTCGGAGGTCGTCACGAGCTCGGAATTGATGCCCGCCTCGGAGAGCGCGCGGAAGAGCGTGCCCGCGACGCCGGGGTGAGACGTCATGCCGACACCGACGATCGAGACCTTCGCGATTTCGCCGGAGGAGCGGAACGTGCCCGCGCCGATTTTCTTCAGCGCCTCGCCGATCGCCTTTTCCGCGCGCTGCACCTGGTCGGTGTTCACGGAGAAGGTGAGGTTCGCCGCGCCCGCGCTTTTGGCGACGTTCTTGACGATGAGGTCCACGCTGACGGCGGCTTCGCCGAGCGCGTCGAAGATCGCCGCGATCGCGACGGGCGTGTCGGGCAGGTCGCCGACGGTGACGCGCGTCTGCGTGCGGTCGAGAGCGACGCCGGAAACGACGGCGTCTTCCATGGTTTTTTCAAACGATTTCACGATGGTTCCTGGTTGATTGTTGAAAGAGGAGCGCACCTCGAAGGTGACGCCGTATTTCTGCGCGAATTCGACCGAACGCGACTGCATGACCTTCGAGCCGTTCGACGCCATTTCGAGCATTTCTTCGTAGCAGATGCGCTGCAGCTTGCGCGCCTTGAGGACGATGCGCGGGTCGGCGGTGTACACGCCGTCCACGTCCGTGTAGATCTGGCACACGTCCGCCTTGATCGCCGCCGCGAGCGCGATGGCGGTCAGGTCGCTCCCTCCGCGCCCGAGCGTCGTGATCTCGTTGTCGGAGGAAATCCCCTGGAAGCCCGCGACGATGACGACCTTGCCTTCTTCGAGCCGATCGAGGATGTCGCCCCCCGTCAGCCGCGAAATGTGCGCGCGGGAGTGGCAGACGTCCGTGATGATGCCGGCCTGCGCGCCCGTGCGCGAAACGGCGGGAACGCCGATCGCGTGCAGCGCCATCGCCGTCAGCGCGATCGTCTCCTGCTCGCCGGTCGCGAGCATCATGTCCATTTCGCGCTCGCTCGGATTCGGCGAAATCGCCTTCGCCCGCGCGATGAGCTCGTTCGTCACGCCGCTGCGCGCGGAAACGACGACGACGACCTTGTCGCCCCGGTCCCAGAAGCTCTTGATTTTCGCCGCGACGTTCTTGATGCGGTCCACATTGCCGACGGAAGTTCCGCCGTATTTCTGAACGATGAGTGCCATCTTTTTTTTAATAAATTGCCCGACTATAAGCGTTCCCGCCCCTCAACGCAAATACAGAAATGAAATGGCGCCGCCCGTCCGCGTGGTCGCGCTGTGCCGCCGAAGCTTTTTCTTTTACAGAGACCTCGCGCTCAGAGGGGAGTTTTTCTGCCTTGCCAGGGGCGGCGCGAAGCCGTGAAATTGCCCGCATGAAGATTTCCGCATTTTTCCGCGTCGGCGCCGCCACGCTTTCGGTCGCGCTGCTCGGCGCGTGCTCCGAGAAGGGCGCCGCCGAAACCGGCGTTCCCGCGAACGATTTTTCCACGCAAAAAGTTATGAACAACGAAACAGAAGAAGTTGCCGTGCTGACGACAAGCGACGGCGAAATGGTGATCCGTTTTTGGCCCGAAGTCGCGCCGAAAACCGTCGAAAACTTCAAGAAGCTCGCCCGCGAAGGCTTTTACGACGGGACGGCGTTTCACCGCGTCATCAAGGGATTCATGATTCAGGGCGGCGATCCGCTCACGAAGGACGCGTCCAAGCGCGCGCTCTGGGGCACGGGCGGACCGGGCTACTGCATCCGCGCCGAGTTCAACACGAAGCCGCACGTGCGCGGCGTCATCTCGATGGCGCGTTCGCAGCATCCGGACAGCGCGGGATCGCAGTTCTTCATCTGCCACGGCGACGCGCGTTTTCTCGACCGCCAGTACACGGCGTTCGGCGAGCTCGTTTCGGGCGACGAAGTGCTCGAAAAAATCGCGTCCGTGCCGTGCACGGGGCCGGAGCGTTCTTCGCCGATCGAGCGCAAGGCGCTGGTGAGCGTGAAGATCGTTCCCGCCGCCGAAGCGAAGGCCGCGAAGTAAGCGCGCGCTTTCCGCAGAAAAACGCCGCCGAGGTGCGTCCCGGCGGCGTTTTTCGCGCCTTTTTTCCGCCGCGCGGGCACTTTTCAAATTGCCAGAGCGGGGCTTTCGGCGTTTCATGAGAAAGTTATGAATTTACCCCGAAACAAAATCCCGCGCCACGTCGCGTTCATCATGGACGGCAACGGCAGGTGGGCGGAAGCGCGAGGGCTGGCTCGCGCCGAGGGGCATGTCGCGGGAACGCGCGCCGTCATCCGCACCGTCGAAAACGCGTTTCGCGCCGGCGTTGAATACGTGACGCTCTACGCGTTTTCGTCGGAAAACTGGCGGCGTCCGCCGGAGGAGATCCGCGCGCTGATGGCGATCATGCTGCGCTTTCTCGGCGAACAGGAGGATGTTTTTCTCAAAAACGAGATCCGGCTTGAGACCATCGGCGATCTCGCGCCGTTCCCGCAGGAGGTGCGCGACGCCGTCGCCGCCGTCAGGGCGAAGACCGAAAAATTTTCGGCGCGCACGGTCGTCGTCGCGCTCAATTACGGCTCGCGCTCGGAAACGCTGCGCGCCGCGGAACGCTACGCGGAGGACGTCCGCCTCGGGCGCGTCACGGCGGACGCGCCGCTCGACTGGGAGCGCTTTTCGGGCTATCTGTGGACGGCGGGCGTTCCCGATCCGGATCTCGTCGTGCGCACTTCGGGCGAGTCGCGCCTCAGCAATTTTCTGATGCTCCAGAGCGCCTACGCGGAGCTTTATTTCACGGACGTGCCGTGGCCGGACTTCGGCGAAGCCGAGCTGCGCGCCGCGCTCGACTTCTATGCTTCGCGGGAACGCCGCTTCGGCAAGACATCGTCGCAGATCCGCTCCGAATCCGACCCGCGCGCCTGACGCCTTTTCAACCTCGAACCCCACGGAAACCTCACCATGCTCAAACGCACCTTCAGCACGTTTTTTCTCCTCGCCGTTCTTTTCTGCGCCGTCTATTTCGGGCGCGTCTACGGCGTGATCGGCCTCGCGGCGCTCGTCACGACGCTGGCGCTTCACGAATTTTACCGGCTCGCGGCGAAGCCGGGCTTCGGCGGAAAGCCGCGCCGGCTCGTCGGGCTCGTCGCGGGCGCGTGCTTCGTTCCCGTGGTCTATTTCGGCGCGTCGCGCGGCGAAGTGACGTCGGGCACGGAAATCGCGATGCTCGTTCCCGCGGCGGCCGTTGTCGCCTTCAGCGTCTATGCGGTGCTGCGGCTGCACCGCGACGCGTCGTGGCGGCTTCCCGCGTTCGTCGCGCCGCTTTCGACGGGGCTCGGGCTGCTCTACCTGCCGTTCATGATCGGATTTTTCGCGCTGCTCGTCGGGCAGTTCGCGGACGAAATGAACGGCGTGCTCTTCTGCCTTTGGATCCTGCTTTCGACGAAATTCACGGACGTCGGCGGGCTGCTCGGCGGCAAGTTCTTCGGGCGGCACAAACTCGCGCCGAACGTCTCCGCGGGCAAGACCTGGGAAGGCGTCGCGGGCGGCGTGCTCTGTTCGATGCTCGTCGGCGCGCTGACGGCGTGGGGGCTGAACGCCTGCGGCGCGTGGCATCTCGCTTCCGGCGACGCGCTCGCGGCGGCGGGCAAAATCGTCCTGCCGGAGACGTTCTTCTTCTCGCCGCTCGCGGGCGCGCTCTGCGCGATTCCTTTCGCGCTGACGAGCGTCGTTTCGGACCTCATCGAGAGCGTCGTCAAGCGTCAGGCGGGCGAGAAGGATTCCGGCGCGACGATTCCGGGCATGGGCGGCGCGCTGGATCTCTTGGACAGTCTCGTCCTCGTCGCGCCCGTCGGCTACTGCATGGTGAAGTTCGCGATTCTCTGAGCGCGCGCGCGCACGGCGTGCAGGTGATGGAGTGACGGAGTTATGAGGTGATGAGGCTTCTTGTGTTCGGCTTCGACGAAGGGATTTCGAAAAATCCTTTTCCGCGGAGCGAAACGCGGTCAGCCTTCATCGTTTTCTCCTGTCCTTTTCCGTTTCTTTTGCTTTGAGCTTCGGGGCGCAGACTTTAAGCTTTCGCGTCATGCAGGAAGATTTTTCCGATTCGCTTTTCGCGTCCGAGGAGGCGCCGAAGGAAACGCCCGCGGAAACGGACGCCGGGTTCCGCCGTCCGCTCGCCGCGCGGATGCGCCCGCGCGCGCTGAGCGAAATCCTGGGGCATGAAAAAATCCTCGGCGCGGGCGCGCTGCTGCCCCGGCTGATCGCGACGGACAATTTCGGCAGCCTGCTTTTCTACGGACCGCCGGGCTGCGGCAAGACGACGCTCGCCGAAGTCATCGCCGCGGAGACGCGCTGCCGCTGCGTGCGCGTGAACGCCGTGCTCTCCAATACGGGCGAGCTGCGCGACGTGCTGCGCATCGCGCGCGCCGCCCCCGAACGCCGCACGCTGCTGCTCATCGACGAAATCCACCGCTTCAACAAGGCGCAGCAGGATCTGCTTCTTCCCGACGTCGAGGCGGGGAACGTCCGCCTCATCGGCTGCACGACGCACAATCCGGGCTTCTACGTCATTCCGCCGCTGCTGTCGCGTTCGCACCTTTTCCGTCTCGAACCCGTGGAGGAAAAGCACGTCGTCGCCTCGCTCGCCCGCGCGCTTGCGGACGAGGAACGCGGGCTGGGCGCGCTGAAGATTTCCGCGGATGCGGAGGCGCTCGCCGCGCTCGCCCGCATGAGCGAGGGCGACATGCGCCGCGCGCTCAACGCGCTCGAGACCGTCGCGCTCGGGCACGCGCCGAACACCGCGCTGACGCTCGCCGACGTCGCCGCCTTCGCGCGCGAGCGCCAGATCCGCTACGACCGCAACGAGGACGAGCACTACGACACGATTTCCGCGTTCATCAAATCCGTCCGCGGGAGCGATCCCGACGCGGCGGTTTACTGGCTCGCCGTCATGCTCGAAGGCGGCGAGGATCCGCGCTTCATCGCGCGGCGGCTCGTGATTCTCGCGAGCGAGGACGTCGGGCTCGCCGATTCGCGCGCGCTCGGAGTCGCCGTCGCCGCGCAGCAGGCGTGCGACTTCATCGGCATGCCCGAGGCGCAGCTGACGCTCGCGCACGCGACGCTCTTTCTCGCGACCTGTCCGAAGAGCAACAGCGCGACCGAGGCGATCTTCGCCGCGCGCGCCGCGGTCCGCGAAGGCGGGCGTCAGCGCGTTCCCGCGCATCTGCGCGACGCGCACAACAAGCTGAACAAATCTCTCGGGAACGGCGACGGCTACCTTTACTCGCACGAATTTCCCGAAGGGGTTTCCGGGCAGGAATATCTCGAAACGCCGCTGAAGCTCTACGCGCCGAAGCCCAACGGCGCCGAGGCCGCGATCGCCGAGCGGCTCGCGCGCTGGAACGCGCTCCGCGAAGAACTGCGGAGCGCTCGCGCGGCGAAGCGGGGCGGAAAGAAAAAACGCGCATGACGCCGCCCCGGGACAGGACGCCCCTCCGCCGTCTCGCGTTCGCGGCCGCGCTCGCGGCGGTTTTCGTATGCGCCGCCTGGATGCGTTTTCACGGAATCGCGGAGCGCCCGATGCACGTGGACGAGGCCGTGCAGGCGTTCAAGGTCGGCGAGATGCTCGCCGGCGGAACGTACCGCTACGACCCGAGCGGCTTTCACGGACCGACGCTGTATTTCTTCGCGTTCTGGCTGTGCCGGATCTTCGGCGTCGGGAGTTTCGCGGAGATGACGGAGACGCTCGTCCGCGCCGTTCCCGCGTGCGTCGGCGCGCTCGCGTGCGTCGCGGTTCCGCTGAGTTTTTTCGGGCGGAAGGCGGGCGCGCTCGTCGCCGGGCTGCTGCTCGCGTTCGCGCCGGTCGCCGTTTTTTTCGACGCGTATTTCATTCAGGAGACGCTGCTCGTCGCGTTCGCGTGGACGGCGGCGGGCGTCTGGTTCTTCCGGGAAAAAAATCTGCGCGACGCGGCGCTCGCGGGAACGCTTTTCGGGCTTGCGGTCGCGTCGAAGGAGACGTGGATTCTCATGGCGGCGGCGTTCGCGTGCGGAGCGGCGGCGGACGCGCTCGTCCGGCGGCGTTTTCCGCCTGAACGCGTTCCCGCGGGCGAGCGCTCCTTCGCCGCGCGCGCGCTCGTCGCGGTCGCGGCGGCGGGAACGGTCGCGGCGCTTTTTTATTCCTCCTTCGGCGCGAATCCGCGCGGGCTCGCGGACTTTTTCGTCGCCTTCAAAAACTATTTCTTCGCGGCGGCGGGAACGGAATCCCCGCACGCGAAACCGTTTTTTTATCACGCGGCTCTGCTGACCGCGCGCCAGCCGCTGCTCGTCGCGCTCGCGTGCGTTTCGGGCGTCGCGTTCGCGGCACGCGCGTTTTCCCCGACGGCGAAGACCTATGGTCGGTGGTTCAAATCCACCCTTTCGTTCTCGGCACGCGCGTTTTTCCAGACGGCAAAGGAGCGGCGTTTTCAGTGCCGTTTTTCGGCGGAAGATTTTTCCGCGCCCGCGTTCTGCGCGGCCGCCTCGCTCGCGCTCTTCACGCTGTATTCTGCGATGCCTTACAAAACGCCGTGGCTCGTCCTCGGCGTCGTTCCCGGGCTCGCGCTTTTCGTCGGCGCGGTTTTGGAATCGCGCGTGCTGCGGACGGTCTTCTTCACGTCGCGCGCGCGGACGCTCGCGTGCGTCGCGGCGGCGGGGGCGCTTGTCGTCGCCGGCGCCTTTCTGCGCACGCTGCCGGATTTTTCTCTCCGCTACGAGCACGCGCCCGAGCCGCTCGCCGAAATCGTTCCCGTCGTCGCTTCGGCGAAGCGCGCCTTCGCGGAGCAGGGCGGGGAGGCGGAACGCTTTTTCGCGGCGCTCGCGGGGCGAGAGACCTGGCCGCTGCCGTGGCTGCTGCGGCGGGAACGCGTCGGTTTCTGGGAGACGCTCGCGGACGTTCCCGAGGCGGCGCCCTTCGTCGTCGCGGAGACGGAGGCGTGGGAGGCTTTCGACGCCGCGCGCCCCGAGGACGCAAAAAAATTCCGCACGGTCTTCTGTGCGGAATCTCGTCCCGGCGTCGTTCTGGAGGCGCGGGAAAAAATCGTCGGCGCGGACGATTAGCGTCTGAACTTCGCGACGACGGCGGGATCGGCGACGTCGGACGTGAGCTTGACGATGCGCGAATTGCTGTCGCCGAAGACGACCACGCGCGGCTTCCACGTCCTGGCTTCCTCCGGCGTCATGCGCGCGAAGGACATGATGACGATGAGATCGCCGACCTTGCCGAGATGCGCGACGGCGCCGTTCAGGCAGAACTGGCGCGAGCCGGCGGGCGCGGGAATCGCGTAGGTTTCGAAGCGGTTTCCGTTGGAGATGTCGCCGACGAGGATTTTCTCATTCGGGAGCAGACCGACCATTTCCATGATTTCGGAATCGATGCCGAGGCTGCCCTCATAGTGCAGCTGCGCGTCGGTGACTTCGGCGCGCAAGATTTTGGAATGAAGAATATCTAAGAGCATTGTTCTGATGCGTGAATTTTCCAATTTACGCCCCTTCCTCCGATTCGGCAAGAACGTTGTTCGCGGACAAAAAAGTTCGCGCGCGCGCGGAGCTCGTTTTGTCTCGCGGAAGGCGGGGGCGCGGCGTAACCTTGCGCGCAATTTTTTCAGCAAAATGACTGTCATTCACGATCCGAAGGAACTGCAGAAAACCGCGCTCGAGCTCCGCGCCCGAGGCAAGAAGATCGCCCTCGTGCCGACCATGGGCAACCTTCACGCCGGGCACGCCTCGCTGATGGACGCCGCCCGCCCGCTTGCCGACGTGCTCGTCGTCTCCGTCTTCGTCAACCCGACGCAGTTCGGGCCGAACGAAGACTACGACAAGTACCCGCGCACGCTCGAAGCCGACAAGAAGGTCTGCGAGGCGCACGGCGTCGATTTCCTTTTCGCGCCCGCGCCCGGCGACGTCTATGCGCCCGACGCGAGCACCTTCGTCACCGAGAACGCCTGTTCGCAGGGGCTCTGCGGGCGTTCCCGTCCGACGCATTTCCGCGGCGTCTGCACCGTCGTGAATCTGCTCTTCAATCTCGCGCAGCCGCACGTCGCCGTCTTCGGGCAGAAGGACGCGCAGCAGGTCGCCGTGCTCAGGCGCATGGTGCGCGATCTCCACATGCCCGTGGAGCTGCGCGTCGCGCCGATCGTCCGCGAAGACGACGGGCTCGCCCTCAGCTCCCGCAATCAGTATCTGACGCCGCGGGAACGCGCCGCCGCGCCGCGCGTCCGGGCGACGCTCCTCGCGCTGCTCGAAAAGATCGCCGCGGGAACGGACGACGCGGAGACGCTCGCGCGGACGTTCACGGAAACGCTCGCCGCCGATCCGATTTTCGAAATCGACTACATCGAGATCGTGAACAATTCCACGATGGCGCCGCTGGAAAAGATCCTGCCCGGCGCGACGCTGATCGCCGTCGCCGTGCGCATGACGGAGTCCAGGACGCGCCTGATCGACAACGTGCTCGCCTGAGAGCCGCCGACGCTTTCAGAAGTGTGCGGCGATTTTCCCGCGCTGCCGCGGGAAAGGGACGAAAACGCGTTCGCGGGAACGAGTCGGGAGCGACTTCGCTTCCGGACGCCCTCCTTTTTTCAAAAAGTCTCTTGACTTGGAGTATGCTCTAAGAAGTAGCCTTTCCGCACGATGAAGAAATCAAACGCACAAAAACTCTTCCCCGCGCTGGTCGCGGGAACGGCGATTCTCGCGGCGTCGGGCTGCTGCTGCGGGAACGCGGACGGAAGTTCTGCGCCGACGTCGGCGCGCATCGACGCGGGAACGCCGCATTACACGTTCCCGCCGAGCGAATCCGC
>JBJEVQ010000004.1:0-4081 GCA_051884495.1 Candidatus Spyradosoma sp. | reverse complement strand
TTCCCGAGGCGACGCTCTACCACTTCGGCGTGCTGACGTCGAACGTGCACATGGCGTGGATGCGCGCGGTCTGCGGGCGGCTGAAAAGCGATTACCGCTACTCGGCGAGCGTCGTGTACAACAATTTCCCGTGGCCCGTTCCCGCGCCCGAGCTCCGCGCGAAAATCGAGGCGACCGCGCGCGCGATTCTGGACGCGCGGGAACGCTTCCCGGAATGTTCGCTCGCCGATCTTTACGACGAAACGACGATGCCCGCCGAGCTCCGCCGCGCGCACCGCGACAACGACCGCGCCGTCATGGAAGCCTACGGCTTCGACTGGCGCACGATGACGGAATCCGCCTGCGTCTCCGCCCTCATGTCCCTCCACAGCGCCCTCGCCTCCGCCGCCGAATAAGCATGGGAGCGGAGACGTCCACGTCTCCGCCGCGGGAACGCACGGACGCCGCGCCGCAGGAACGGAGGCAGGAATGTCGCCTTCGCCCCCAAAAACATCTGTTTTCCGCGTCCCCTGCAGTTTCAAAAATTCGCGCGCTCGGTTTATGTTGACATTTTTACGAATATCAAAATGATTGGGAGGCATGACGGAGACGAAGAAAAAGACCGTGAAGAACCAGTCGGAGCGCGATGCCGAACGGCTCGCCGCCGTGTTCAAGGCGCTCGGGCACCCCGTGCGCGTGAAGATCGTCGCGGCGGCGATGGCGCGGGAACGCTGCGTCTGCGAGCTGCAGGAAATCGCCGGACGCGACATTTCCACGGTTTCGTCTCACCTGAACCTGCTGAAGAACGCCGGCATCCTCGTCTGCGAACAACGCGGCAAGCAGGTTTTTTACTCGCTCGCGTGCCCGTGCCTCGCGGAAGTCTTTTCCTGCGTGCTTTCGGGAGGGAAATGCGCGTGAGCGTCTTTTCCGTCGTCGACATTTTGATTTTCCTAAAAATATAAAACCATGAAGGACGTAATCACAATCTACGGAAGCGGCTGCGCGAAGTGCGCCGCGCTGGCGGAAATGACGCGCGAAGCGCTCGCGGAAATCGGTTCGGAGGCGGAAGTCGTCAAGGAGACCGACTTCGCGAAAATCGCGGCGGCGGGAATCGCGCGCACGCCCGCGCTCGCCGTGAACGGGAAACTGCTGTTTTCCGGGAAGGCGCCGGACAAGGAAAGGCTGAAGGAGCTTTTGGCGGAACGCGTTTCCGACGCGCGCGGGAACGTCGCGGGCGCCGCGTGCGCATGCGGCGGCAGGCGCTGTTGCGGAGGCGGCGCGAAAAATCCGCCGAAGAAGACGCTGCGCCGGCTAGTCGTCTGGGCGGTCGTCCTGCTCGCGCTGATCGCCGCCGTCCGTCTGTGGAACCGCGCCTCGCGGGGCGATGCGGACGCGCCCGCGCGGCCCGCCGCCGAGCAGCCCGCCGACGCGCGGGATCCGGCGCGCCTGGAGCTGACTTATTTCACGTTCGGCGCGCGCTGTCCCACCTGCGTGCGCATGGAAAAATGGGCGCGGGAAAGCGTCGCAGAGACGTTCCCGGAAGCGCTTGCCGCGGGAACGCTCGTCTTCGCGACGGAGGCGGCGACGCGGGAAACCGTCGCCCGCTACGGGCTCACGACGAAGTCGCTGATGCTTCGCCGCACGGACGGCGGGAACGAAATTTCGAGCCGCAGGCTTGAGCGCATCTGGGAGCTCAGCGACGACGAGCGCGCGTTCAAGAGCTACGTCGCCGAGACCGTCCGCGCCGAGCTCGCTTCGGATGCCGCAACGCCCGCGAAATGATTCCGCTTTTTCTGCTCGGACTGCTCGCGGCGCTGGCCCCGTGCCCGTTCGCGACGAACGTCGCCGCGGCGAGCTTCATCGCGCGCGAGGCGGGTTCGCGTTCCCGCGCGGCGTTTTCCGCGCTCGCGTACGCGCTCGGACGCGTCGCCGCGTACGTGCTTCTCGGCGCTGCGGTCGCGCGCGGTCTGGCGGCGGCGCCGGAACTTTCATTCCGTCTGCAGGAAGACCTGCCGGTCTATCTCGGTCCGCCGCTGATGTTCGTCGGGCTCGTCGTGCTCGGCTGGGTGCGCTTTCCGTCCTTCGGCGGGGCGCCGAGCGAGCGGTTTTTCGCGAAGGCGCTGGCGTTTTCGCGGATCGGCGGGGCGGCGGCGCTGGGCTTCGTCTTCGCCCTCGCGCTCTGTCCGCCGTCGGCGGCGGTCTTCTTCGGCACGGCGCTTCCGCTCGCGCTGAGCTCGGGAGATTTTTCCTGGGCGAGCCTCGCGGCGTTCGGCGCGGGAACGGCGACGCCCGTCGTGCTCGTCGCCGCGCTGCTGATTTTCTGCGCCGTCGCGGCGGGGAAGATCCTGAACGCGCTCCCGACGATTCTGCTTTGGACGCAGCGCGCGAGCGGCGCGATTTTTCTCGCGCTCGGCGCGTATTGGACGCTCACGAAAATCATTTTCTGAAATCATGAAAAACGAAGAACTGAAACCCGCAGCGCGCAGGACGCTGCTCTTTCTCTGCACGGGAAATTCCTGCCGATCGCAGATGGCGGAGGCGTTCGCGCGGCGGCGCTTTCCGGACGCCGACGTGTTTTCCGCCGGCATCGAAGCGCACGGGCTGAATCCGCGCATGCTCGCCGTCATGCGGGAACGCGGCCTTTCGATGGACGGGCATCGCTCGAAGACGCTCGCGGAACTGCCCGCGGAAACGAGCTGGGACCTGCTCGTCACCGTCTGCGGGAACGCCGAGAAATCCTGCCCGACGCTCCCCGCCGCGCGCCGCGTGCACGCGCCGTTCGACGACCCGCCCGCGCTCGCGAAAACGTTGCCGCCCGGCGCGGACGCGCTCGCCGTCTATCGCCGTGTGCGCGACGAGATCGAGGCTTTCGTGGAAAGGCTTGAGCCGTGATTCAAGATTTCGCGGACTGGTTCGTTCACGACGTGCTGCTCTTTCCCGCGGGAACGCGGCTCGGCGACGCCGTGAATTTCTTCGTGTACGACACACTGAAGATTCTCGCGCTGCTCTACCTCGTCGGTTTTCTGATGGGCGTCGTGAACGCGTTTTTTCCGATCGAGCGGGTGCGTAAATTCCTGGCGGAACGCAAGCTTTTCGGCGCGCAGTATCTGCTCGCCGCGTTGTTCGGCGCGCTGACGCCGTTCTGCTCGTGCTCGTCCGTGCCGCTGTTCATCGGCTTCGTGCGCGGCGGGATTCCGCTCGGCGTGACGTTCGCGTTTCTGATCACGTCGCCGCTCGTCAACGAAATCGCCGTCGCGACGTTTCTCGGCGCGTTCGGCGTAAAGGCGACGCTGATTTACGCCGTTTCGGGCACGCTGCTCGGCGCCGTCGGCGGCTGGGCGCTCGGGAAAATGCGCCCGGAAAGATGGCTGACGCCGTGGGCGCGGGCGGCGACGGCGTCGGGCGACGGGAACGTCGCGTCCGCGGCGGACGCGGAGACGGGAGCGCGTACGCCGTTTCTGCTGCGCGTTCCCGTGATCGCGCGCGACGCGCACGGCGTCGTCCGCGGCGTGCTGCCCTACGTGCTCGCGGGCATCGCGGTCGGCGCGGGCGTGCACGGTTTCGTGCCGGCGGGATTTTTCGAAGAGGCGCTGCGCGGCGGCGGCGCATGGAGCGTTCCCGCGGCGGTGCTCGTCGCGGTGCCGCTGTACGCGAACGCGGCGGCGGTCGTTCCCGTGATTCAGGTCTTCGTCGCGAAGGGCGTCCCGCTCGGCACGGCGATCGCGTTCATGATGGCGACGGTCGGGCTGTCGCTCCCGGAGGCGATTCTGCTGAAAAAGGCGATGAAGCTGAAGCTCCTCGGCGTGTTCTTCGGCACGGTCGCGGCGTTCATCGTCGCGCTCGGCTTCTTCTTCAACGCCGTGCTGTGAAAAAGTCGGAGGCGGAGAGACATGCGTGCCTCCGCCGCAGGAACGGAGGCAGGAATGCCGCCTTCGCCCAAAAAACATCCGTGCGCATCCGTGTCCATTCGTGGTTTTCCCTGAAAAACTTCCCTTGATCCGGCGGTTTTTTTCCGCGTTTCCCGCGTCTGCGGCAAAAAGCCCGCGAAAACGTCTTCGCGGGCTTTTTGGAAAGGGAAATGGTGGAGACGAAGAGACTCGAA
>JBJEVQ010000003.1:0-80787 GCA_051884495.1 Candidatus Spyradosoma sp. | reverse complement strand
CGCGGAAATTCGTTCCCGCGGCAAGGCGGCGTACTCCGCCGCGTGCCGTTCCCGCGCGCTCTCCTGCTTCCGCAAGGAAGACCGCTGGGCGGAATACCTTCGCCTCTACGACGCCTAAGCTCGCCGCGCGCCGGGCTCCGCGCTTGCGGGAAGGCTGCGCGTCTGCGAAAATAGGGGTGCGATGAAACGCAGTTCCGCGAAGAAATTTTCTTTTCCGCCGGCGGTCGCCGCGGGAGCGCGCGTGCTGATTCTCGGCTCGCTTCCCGGCAAAGCATGCCCTCGAACGAGCCCGCGACGGTGGTGACGCGCAGGAGCTTCGGGCGACGTAAAGATCCCGAGCAGAGTTGTCGCGCAAGCGCAAAATCAGCCCGCATTCCGCAGTCGCGGAAGATTCCGGAGAACGTCGCCGCCTTCGTGAGCGCGGGCGGGGTCAGACGACGAGGACAAGGGAGCGGATCTTTTCGCCGCCGGGCAAGGCGCGGAGGCGGCGAAGCACCGCGTTCTTCTCGAACTCGAACTCGGCGCGGACGACCGCGTTCGCGCAGTGCACCCTGAGGCGCGAGAACGAATCCTCGAGCGCGAGCGGCGACGTGCGCTCGGCGAGCCGCGCAGGAACGAGCTCCGCCCAGTCGCGCAGAATCCGCGCCTGCAGACTGTGCTCGAAAAAGCCGCGGGAACGCAGCAGGTTTCCGAAGAACGGCGCGACGTCGCGCGGCTCGTCGTCGCCGCGTTCCCGCCGTTTCTCGGATTCGCGGACGAATTTCGCCGAAATCCGCACCTCCTTTTCGCGGTCGAGTTCGCGGTATTTCCGCGGCGCGAGATTCTGCGGCGGCAGCCCGCGCAGCGACGCGAAGAGATTCTGCGCGGAACGCGGCGGCTTCTTCCACGCGAAGCCCTCGACGAGGCGCGCGCGTATCCGCGCGGGCACGTCGGCGAGCGTCTCGAAATACGGCACGTTCTCGGGCGGGAGCGCCGTCGCGCGCGGCGCGACCCAGATCGCCGAAGCGCCGAAGCGCACGGCGGGCTCGATGTCCTCGCCGAGCGTGTCGCCGACGTGCAGCAGCTCGCCGCGCTCGATCTTCATCTCGCGGCAGAGATTGTCGAACGCCGCCTCGCTCGGCTTGGCGAATCCGGTTTCCGAGGAAAGAAAGACGCGCTCGAAGAACGGCAGAATCTTCTTGTCCGCGAGCGCCTTGCGCCAGCGGGAATCGCCGTTGGAAAGCACGACGAGGCGCAGCCCGAGAAAGCGGATCGCCTCCAGCGCGGGAACGACGGCGGGCATCATCGCCCAGTGTTCGGGGCGCGCGAGCGCGTCGTAGATGAAGGCGACGGCGCGGTCGAACTGCGCGTTGGAGCAGCGTCCGGCGAAAATCTCCCAGAGCATGTCGCGCCAATAGCGGCGGGAACGCGCTTCGCTGACGGGCGCATCGCCCTTCGCCTGCGCGGCAAGACGCGCCTGCGCGCGGCGGGCGTCGAACTCGGCGGCGGGCGGAATTTCCGCGATTCCCTGCGCGCGCATCGCCTCGACGCAGAGCGCGCCGAGCGACGGGAACGGCTTGAGCAGCGTTCCGGTGAGATCGAAGGAAACGACGGAGGGAAGCACGGCGGGAAAGGGGAAAAGGGAAAACTTAAAGTTTAAAGGTTAAAGCTTAAAGGTTATGAGGTTATGAAGGTTATGAGGTTATGAAGGTTATGAAGGTTATGAAGGTTATGAAGGTTATGGAGGTTATGAGGTTATGAGAGTCATCTCGGAGAAGTCTTCTCCAAATTCCTCTCTAAGCTTTAAGCCTTAACCTTTAACCTCTTTGTCAGTCTTCGCCGGCGATCCAGAGGGCGACGGAAAGCGGCGGAAGCGTCATGAAGCCGCCTTCGTGCGAGAATCCGGCTTCGGCGGGAACGCCGTCGAGATCGATCTTCTGCGAATTCGCGATCTGGCGGAAACCGTCGAGGACGCTCTTCTGAATCTGCACGGTCGCGGGTCCGAGCTGCGGGTTGAGCATGAGCGCGTAGCGCATTTTCCCCTGCGAGAAATCCGCGTTGTAGATCGCGACGACGGCGGTGTTGCGCTGGTCGGGATAGAAGCGGAAAAATTCGCGGGAGACGTTCGCGCGCTGGCGGAAGAGGCGGCCGCGCGGCGAAAGGCGGAAGCGAATCCAGCCGCGCACGAACGCGTGCGTTCCCGCGAAGCGCTTGAGGCGGGAATAGTCGAGCGCGTTCGTCTCGCCGTCGAGGTAGGTGTTGTTCTTGCCGTTTTTCGTGCGGAGGAAGTCCTGGCCTTCGGCGATCATCGGCGTGCCGAGCGCGGAAAGCAGGAACGCGAACATGACGTGCGTGCGGCGGCGGTCGCGTTCGGTCGGATTTTCGGCGTTCGAGTTGCCGCATTCCGTGATCTTGTCGAGCCAGCAGCGGTCGTCGTGCGATTCGGTGTAGTTGACGGTCTGCGCCGGGAACGTCGCGAAGTATTCCGGCGAGCCGGCGAGGAAATAGCGGAAGCCGTCGAGATTGACGCAGTTGTGCACGTATTTCGCGGCGTAGTCGCGGAAGCCGTCGTTCCAGGAGGAGAACGTGGTCGCGCGCAGATTCGCGGCGATGTGCCCGCGGAAGCTCCACGGCTCGGCGATGAGCACGGCGTCGGGGAAGCGCTCGCGCACGGAGGACTCGACGACGCGCAGCGCGGGAACGCCGATCAGCTCCGCGAGGTCGAAGCGGAAGCCGTCCACGCCGTAGCGTTCGAGCAGCCAGATCAGGCTGTCGCAGACGAGCTTGCGCGCCATCGGGCTGTCCGCGTCGTAGTCGTTCCCGCAGCCGCTCCAGTTCGTGAAGTTGCCGTGCGGGTCGAGGTGGAAATAGTAGTTCTTGTCGATGCGGAAGAGGTGATTGGGCTCGCCGACGTGATTGTAGACGACGTCGAGCAGGACGGCGATTCCCGCCTCGTGAAACGCGTCCACGAGGTCGCGGAATTCCTCCGTCTGCGCGCCCGAGGCGGGATCGACGGCGTAATGCGAGGCGGGCGAGAACCAGTTGTTCGTCATGTAGCCCCAGTGGTAGTCCTCGCGCTTTTCGGCGTCGAATTCCTGAATCGGCTGCAGCTCGACGGCGTTCACGCCGAGCTCCTTCAGGTAGCAGTCGGGCGAACGCACCCACGCCGCGAGATCGCGGAAGCCGAGCGTCTTTTTCCCGGCGAAACGCGGCACGCGCGCGATCAGGTCGCGCAGGTGCACTTCGGCGATGACGAGGTCGGCGACGTGCGGCGCGCTGAAGCGTTTCTTCGGGAAGCCGAACTTGTTTTCGTCCACGACGATCGCCGGGCCTTCGCGGCCGCAGCACGCCTTGGCGTAGGGATCCAGAATCGCCGCCGACTCGAGGAACGCCGACGTGTTGTCCGCGTTGATGCCGCGGACGTAGAAATAGTAGAAGCAGCCCGAAAGATTGCCGTCGAAGACGTATTCCCAGACGCCCGCCTCGACCGGCGCGAGCTCGACGCGGCGCCGCGCGACGTTCCCGCTCCAGAACTCCAGCGACACGCCCTGCGCGCGCGGCGCGAAAAGGCGGAAGGTCGTCTTTTTGCCGTCGCGCGAGACGATGGAGCCCATCTGAAGCGGCGAAAAGATCTTCGACATCATGAAGCCCGTGCGCACGGGAATCGAGTGTTCCCGCCGCGGGCTGTCCCAGATGAGCTCTTCGGGCGAATTGAAGTCCACCGCGCGGTCGCAGACGAACTGGAACACGTGCCAGCCGGTCTGCCGGCGGTTCGCGCTCAGGTTGCCGTTCCCGTTCTCGTCGAGCACGATGTTCACCGCCTGCGACGGCGGCCCGAGCCATTCGGAAGAGGCGGTCACGAACTTGAACGAGACCTTTTCGACGCCTTCGCTGCGGAACACGCGCGCGAGCGGCGCCGTCAGCTCCCAGATGTCGTGCTGGCCCATGACCTTGCGCCGCAGCCGCCATTCGGGATTGCCGATCGCCTGCTGCCAGCCGTTGAAGTCGCCCGCGACGAAGATTTCCGATTCCGACGTCAGATGGTGGTTGCGGTAGAGCTTCGGATGGAGCACGAAGACGACGTCCGTGCCGTTGAAATAATAGCCGTGCGTGATGCCGGCGATGAGCGGCGGCACGCGGACGATTTCGCGGATCGCGACTCCGGACTTCAGCTTCAGCGGCGGCATTTTGCGCGCGTCGCGCCAGTCGCAGGAAAGCTGAACGATGCCCGTGTTGCTCGAAATCCACATCGCGCGCTCAAGCGAGGCGGATTCGGACGAGGCCGCGTTGGCGAACGCGGGAAAACCGAGAAAGTCGGAAATTTTTTTCAGGATGGAAGGCATGAGGGAAAGGGGCTTGAAGCGGAAGGTTGAAGATCTGAAAACGGGATCGGGGAAAAATCCGGAGTCCGACGCGGGAACGCGCTCGGAGTGCGTTCCCGCGCCGGACTCGGCGGGCGCGCGTCAGGCGCCGGCCTTCTTCGCCGTGGGCGAATCGGGCGAGAGACGGCGTTCGCGGATGATCGGCAGCAGCCGGTCGATGAACGCCTGCAGCGTGCACGAGCCTTCGAGAGACTTGTCCGCGCGCGAGCGCACGTTGACGAGCCCCGCCTCCATCTCCTTCGCGCCGACGACGAGCATGTGCGGCACCTTGTCGAGTTCGGCGCGGCGGATCTTCGCGCCGAGCTTGTCGGAATGTTCGTCCACGCCCGCGCGGATGCGGTGCGCCTTGAGCTCGTCGCGCATTTTCCGAGCCGCGGGAACGAGCGAGTCGTTGAGCGGCAGGATGCGCACCTGCTCGGGCGCGAGCCACGTCGGGAAGTCTCCCGCGAAATGTTCGATGAGAATGCCGACGAAGCGCTCCATCGAGCCGAACGGCGCGCGGTGAATCATCACCGGGCGGCACGGGCGGTTGTCCGGGCCGGAGTATTCGAGCTTGAAGCGCTCCGGCAGATTGAAGTCCACCTGCACGGTGCCGAGCTGCCAGCCGCGCCCGAGCACGTCCTTCACGACGAAGTCGATCTTCGGGCCGTAGAACGCCGCCTCGCCCTTTTCCTCGCTGACGGGAACGCCGAGCGTCGCCGCCGCCGCGCGGCACGCGTTTTCCGCCTTGTTCCAGTTTTCGTCCGTGCCGATGTACTTCGACGACTCGGGGTCGCGCAGCCCGACGCGCACGGAATAATTCGTCATGCCCAGCGTCGAGAGAATGATCTTCACGAGCTCGAGGCAGCCGAGCACTTCCTGCCCGATCTGGTCTTCCGTGCAGAAGAGGTGCCCGTCGTCCTGCGTGAAGCCGCGCACGCGCGTGAGGCCGTTCAGCTCGCCGGACTGCTCCCAGCGATAGACGGTGCCGAATTCGGCGAGGCGCACGGGCAGATCGCGGTACGAATGCGGCTGCGACGCGAAGATCTTGATGTGGTGCGGGCAGTTCATCGGCTTGAGCAGGAAGCCGTCGAGCTGGCCGGCGGTGAGCAGGTTCGCGAGGTCGGCGCAGGACTTGCCCTCCGTCGCGAGCTTCTGAATCTGCTCCTGGTCGATGACGGGCGTGAACTGCGACTCGCGGTAGTACGGGAAGTGCCCCGACGTGCGGTAGAGGTTCAGATTGCCGATGTTCGGCGTGAAGACCTGCTTGTAGTCCTGGCGGAAAAGCTGCTCGGAGATGAACGTCTGCAGCTCCTGACGCACGATCGCGCCGTTCGGCGTCCACAGAATCAGCCCCTGGCCGACGTCCTCATCGATGTGGAAGAGCCTGAGCTCGCGGCCGAGCTTGCGGTGGTCTCGCTTCTTCGCCTCTTCGAGATTCGTGAGGTAGGCGGCGAGCTCGTCCTTCGACGCGAACGCGACGCCGTAGATGCGCTGCAGCTGCTTGTTGTTCTCGTTCCCGCGGTGATACGCGCCCGCGACGGACATGAGCTTGAACGCCTTGATCTGCGACGTGTAGCGCACGTGCGGACCGCGGCACAGGTCGAGAAATTCGCCGTTGCGGTAGAACGTGATTTTTTCGCCCTCGGGAATGTCCGCCAGGCGGCCGGGCTTGAACTCGCGCAGGTAGGGCGTCTCCGCGACGAGCTTCTCCGCCTCCTCGCGGGAGACTTCGGTGAACTCGAACTTCTGGTTTTCCTTGGAGATCTTGCGCATCTCCGCCTCGATTTTTTCGAGGTCTTCGGCGGTGAACTTGTGCTCGAGGTCGAAGTCGTAGTAAAAGCCGTTTTCGACGGCGGGACCGACGTCGAGCTGCGCTTCCGGGAACAGCCGCAGGACGGCCGCGCCGAGCACGTGCGCCGCGCTGTGGCGGAGTTCTTCAATGGGCGTCAAAGTGGCCATGTGTCGTTTCTCCTTTCGCGGGTTCAGTCGCCGCAGCCGCATCCGCAGTCGCCGTCGCAGCCGCAGTCTCCGCCGCAGCAGTCCCCTTCTCCGTCGCCGCCGTGGCAGCCGCAGGAGCAGCCCGGCATGTGCGGATGGCCTTCGGCGATCTCGCGCTTCGTCGCCTCGCGCACCGACGCGATCTCGACGTCGAAGAAGAGCGTCGCGCCCGCGAGCGGATGATTGCCGTCGAGCTTCACGTTCTCGGCGTCGCTTTCGACGACGGTGAACGCGTGGACGTTCCCGTCCGCCGCCTGCGCGTGGAAGCGCATGCCGGGGACGACGTCGCCCTCGAACTCGATGTTCCTGCGCGGAACGGAAATCACCAGATCGTCGCGCCTGACGCCGTAGCCCTGCTCCGGCGCGACGACGACGCTCTTCTTGTCGCCGACGGCGAGCCCGACAAGCTCGCTCTCGAGCCCGGGAATGATGTTGCCCGCGCCGTGCAGGTATTCGAGCGGCTCGCGCCCGTCGGAGGAATCGACGACGTTACCGTCCTTGTCCTTCAGCGTGTAGTGGAAGCCCACCACGTGGTTGTCTTGAATCTTCATAAAGTCCTTGTGAAAACGTGATTGAAATTGAACGGCGCGGGAACGGCGGAACGGAGCCGCACCCCGCGCGCGGAGCTCATTTCGCCGCGGAAAGGCGCGTCCGCCGCGCGAGCGCCGCCTTGATGAACGCCGCGAAGAGCGGATGCGGCGCCGAGGGCTTCGACTTGAATTCCGGGTGGAACTGCACGCCGACGTACCACGGATGGTTTTCCGCCTCGACGATCTCGACGAGATCGAGCTCGGCGTTCACGCCCGCGACCTTCAGCCCCGCGGCGACGAGCGCGTCGCGGTAGCGGTTGTTGTATTCGTAGCGGTGGCGGTGGCGCTCCTGGATCGCGTCCGCGCCGTAGGCCTCTCTCGCGCGCGTTCCCGCGACGAGCGAGCACGCGTACGCGCCGAGGCGCATCGACGCGCCCTTGTTCACGATCTTCTTCTGCTCCTCCATGATGTCCACGACGGGATTCTTCGTCACGGGATCGAACTCCGTCGAAGTCGCGTCCGTGAGCCCGAGCACGTCGCGCGCGTATTCGATGACGGCGATCTGCATGCCCAGACAGATGCCGAAATAGGGCACGCCGCCTTCGCGGGCGTAGCGCGCCGCGAGAATCTTGCCCGGAATGCCGCGGTCGCCGAAGCCGCCGGGCACGAGAATGCCGTCCAGGTCCTGCAGCGCCGCCGCGCCCTGCTCCGCCAGATCTTCGGAGTCGATGCGCTTGATCTCCACGCCGCAGTCGTTCGCGATCCCGCCGTGCGTGATCGCCTCGTAAATGGATTTGTAGGCGTCCTGCAGCTCGATGTATTTGCCGACGACGCCGATCTTCACGTGGTGTGCCGGGTACTTCAGGCGGCGGACGATGTCCTTCCACTGCAGCAGATTGCGGTGGCGGATGTGCGGATGGTTTTCGAGATGAAGCGACTTGATGACCTCGTTGTCGAGGTGCTCCGTCGCGAGCATCAGCGGCAGCTCGTAGATCGAGAACGGCACGTCGCGGCACTCGACGACGGCGCTCACGGGAACGTTGCAGTAAAGGCTCATCTTCTGGCGCATCTCGAGCGTCAGCGGGCGCTCCGTGCGGCAGACGAGAATGTCGGGCTGAATGCCGATCTCGCGCAGCTTCGCGGTGGACTGCTGCGCGGGCTTCGTCTTCATCTCGCCCGCGGCGCGGATGTAGGGCACGAGCGCGCAGTGCACGAAGCAGACGTTGTCGCGCCCCTTGTCGAGCTGGAACTGACGCAGCGCCTCCAGGAACGGCAGCCCTTCGATGTCGCCCGTCGTGCCGCCGAGCTCCGTGATCAGCACGTCCACGCCTTCGCCGCCGCGCACGATGCGCTCCTTGATCTCGTTCGTGACGTGCGGAATCACCTGCACGGTCTTGCCGAGATAGTCGCCGCGGCGCTCCTTGGCGATGACGGCCTCGTAAATCTTGCCGGAGGAGACGGAATTGTCGCGCGAGAGCGTTCCCGACGTGAAGCGCTCGTAGTGGCCGAGGTCGAGGTCGGTCTCCGCGCCGTCGTCCGTGACGAAGACTTCGCCGTGCTGATACGGCGACATGGTTCCCGGATCCACGTTCAGATACGGGTCGAATTTCTGCATGCGCACCTTCAGCCCGCGCAGCTCCAGCAGCGCGCCGAGCGCCGCCGCCGTAAGCCCTTTTCCCAAAGAAGAAACTACTCCGCCTGTGACAAAAATGTATTTCATAACCTTGGGAATTTAAGATACGCCAAATGCCCGTAAATGGAAAGCGCGATTTCGCCCCCGCGCGCGCGCTCCCCGCCGCGTCTCCCGAAAAAATTTCGTGAGGCGGATTCCGGCGGGCGGCCCGAAAGGCGCGTTCCCGGGGAGGGCTCAGCGGGCGGACGGGAGCGGCTCCTCGACCGGCTTGATTTCGAGCTGACGGATGACTTCCTGCGCGACTTCGCGGAAGACGGGCGCGGCGACCGTGCCGCCGTAGCCGACGACGCCCTTCGGGTCGTCCACGACGACGGTGATGATCGCCTTCGGGCTGCGCGCCGGGAAAAATCCCGAAAACGACGCGACGTGATTGCGCGCGGACGGGCGGCCGTTGACGTATTTCTGAGACGTTCCCGTCTTGCCCGCGACTTCGTAGCCGGGAATGTCCGCCTGGCGCGCCGTGCCTCCGGGCATGCAGACGGCGCGGAGCATTTCCGCGACCGTTCCCGCGACCTCCGGCGAGATCACCTGTCCGCGGGAATGCGGCGCGTATTCGACGAGCTGCGCGCCCGATTCGTCGAGCACGCGCCCGACGAGCAGCGGCTCCAGAAATTTTCCGCGGTTGGCGATGACGCTCATCGCGTCGTGCGTCTGCAGCGGCGTGACGCTGATCGAGTGCCCGATCGGCATGCGGGTGACGGTGAGCGAATCCCACTGCTCCGGCGCGGGCACCTTGCCGGGCGATTCGCCTTTTTCGCCGATGACGGAAATGAGATTCGTGCGGCTGCCGAAGCCGAACTTCAGCACGTAGTCGTAGAACGCGCGCTCGCCGAGACGCTCCGCGAAGCGCATGCCGATCTGCGCCGAACCGCGGTTGGAGGATTCGCGGACGATGTCGCGCACGGACGCGGCGGGGCCGAGGTCGTGCGTGTCGCTCGGGAGGCGGAGCGGCTTCATCTTTTTGCTGCGTCCGTAGATCGCGGTCGGCTTCGTGCAGTCGAAGCGCGTGCTCGGCGTGACGACTTTTTCCTGCAGCGCCATGGCGACGGTGACGGTCTTGAAGACGGAGCCTGGATCGTAGATGTCCGTGACGGCGCGGTTGCGCTGGCTTTCCGGCGGCGCCTTGACGGGATCGTAAAATTCGTTGAGGTTGAACGTCGGCCAGTTCGCGAGCGCGAGAATGCGTCCCGTTCCCGCCTCGCTGACGATGATGCAGGAGAAATTCGGCGAATACTTTTCGGCGAGCGCGCGGCACTGCGCCTCCGCGAAGCCCTGAATGCGCGCGTCGATCGTGAGCTCGACCGTGTTCCCGTTGCGCGCGGGCACTTCGCGGGAACGGCGATAGACGAGCTCGCGCCCGCGGCGGTCGTGCATGATTTCCGTCCAGCCGTCGGAGCCGCGCAGAAAGCCGTCCATCGCCGCCTCGATTCCCATCGCGGGCACGCCTTCCTTGTTGACGAACCCGATGAGCTGCGCGGCGAGCTCGCCCTTCGGGTAGTGGCGCACGAATTTCGCCTGGCCGTAAACGGGCTTGAAGACGCGGGAAATCGGCTGCCCGTCCTTCACGACGCGGCGCGGCTGCAGCTCCATCAGCGCGCGGCGCACTTCGGGCGTCACGTCGCGCTTGAGGACTACCCAATGGCGGTCTTTGCGCGCGTATTTTTCGCGGATTTCGGATTCGGGAAGCTCGAGCAGCTTCGCGATTTCAGGAATGAGAGCCTCGTCGCCGTCGGCGAGCTCGGCGGGATCGACGCCGATGTCCCAGCGCTCGAAATTGTAGGCGAGCACCTCGCCGCGGAAATCCGTGATCGCGCCGCGGTGGGCGGAATACACTTCGCGCGAATGCGTCTTCGCGCGCGCGTCGCGGACGTATTTTTCCGGCGCGACGATCTGCAGCCAAGCCAGGCGGGCGACGACCGCGACGACGCACGCCGCGATCCCGAAGACGACCAGCGCGAACCGCCGATTCGACGCAAGCAGGCTTCGCATCGTCTCAACGCGCGGCGGATTCCGGCTCCGAAAGCGGCAGGCGCGTCGGCGACGACGCCAGCGCGATCGCCTCCGTGCGCGAGTCCGCGATCGCGCTGCGCCCGTAAGGGATCTTCGCGACGCGGACGCGGACGAGCTGCTCGTTGCTCACGTCGCGGAACGTGCTGCGCACGACCTGCGTCCGCAGCGTCGTCGCGTTGCAGAAGCCGTCCAGCTTCACGCGCGCGGCGGGAATCTCCTTTTCGAGCTGACGGATGCGCTTGTCCATGCGCCGCGTCTCCGCGTTGAGCGCGTCGCGCTCCGTCTGTATCGCGACGACCGCGAACGAGGACACGAACGCCACGACGAACATCGCGGCGACGGTCACGACCGAAAAAACGTGTTTCTGAATCTGGAAGGACATGGAGGGCAAACGGCGTTGAAGGTTCAAATTTTTCTGAGCGCGCGCAGGCGCGACGAGCGGGAACGCGGATTTTCCGCGAGCTCCGCGTCGGAGGGGCGCACCGCCTTGTGCGTGACGAGTTCGGCGAGGCGCGCGCGGTCGTCCTGCGGCCGCGAATCGAAGCGGTCCACGGGGCGCCCGCAGACTTCGTTGAAGAAGCGCTTGACGATGCGGTCTTCGAGCGAGTGAAAGGAAATGACGGCGAGCACGCCGCCCGGCTTCAGCGCGGCGAACGCCTTGGGGAGCGCGGCGCGCAGCTCGCCGAGCTCGTCGTTGACGGCGATCCGGATTCCCTGGAACGCGCGCGTCGCGGGGTGAATCTTCGCGCCCGGACGCCTGCCGACGCGGCTCTCGATCAGCGCCGCGAGCGACGCCGTGCGGCGGAGCGTTCCCGTGCCGCGCGCGTCCTCGATCGCCTCGACGACGCGGCGCCACTGCGGCTCTTCGCCGAAATCGCGGATCGCCTCGACGAGGCGTTCGCGCGGCGCGCTCTCCAGAAATTCCGCGGCGGAAACGCCCGCGCGCGTGTCCATGCGCATGTCCGCGGGAGCGTCCTTGCGGAAGGAAAATCCGCGCGCCTCGTCGTCCAGCTGGAACGAGGAGACGCCGATGTCCATGAGCACGCCGTCGAACGGCGCCTCCGCGACTTCGTCCAG
This sequence comes from Candidatus Spyradosoma sp., assembly GCA_051884495.1. Lineage (GTDB taxonomy): Bacteria > Verrucomicrobiota > Verrucomicrobiia > Opitutales > UBA953 > Spyradosoma. Next base: position 69,136 of record JBJEVQ010000003.1, on the reverse strand, counting down.
CCGCGAGAAACGAAATCCGTAGAAGCGGAAGCGCTCTCCGAATTCCGCGGCGAATTTTTCCGCGCGCGGGAGCGCCGCGGGATCGCGGTCCATCGCGGCGAGACGCGCGCCCGCCGCCGCGCCGCGACCGAGAATCGCGCGCGCATGCCCGCCCCCGCCGAACGTGCAGTCGAGAAAGCTCCCGCCGCGCTCGGGCGCGAGAGCCGCGAGCGTCTCCTCAAAGAGAACGGGGATGTGTCTTTCTTCCGGCATGGAACGGGGGTTTGTGAATAAGCTGGGGATAATGTAAATAAATTTTAATTACATATTCACAGCGTGTGAAAAATTTTGTGAACAAGCCTCAGAGCCCGAGCTCGCCGAGCGTTCTGAAGACGTCTTCCGCGGAGCCCATCTTCGCCATTTCGGCGTCGAAGCGTTCGGGATTCCAGATGTTGAATTTCTTGAACGCGCCGACGAGCACCGCGTCGCCCGAAATGCCCGCGTGCGCGAGCAGACGCGCGTCGAGGCTGATGCGGCCCGCCTTGTCGCAGACGACCTTGCAGGAGATCCGCGCGAGCATCGTCAGCGCGCGCTGTTTTTCGGGAGCGCTGAGCGTGGACTGCGAGGCGGCCTCCAGGAGCTGGGCGACCTTTTCCGGCGGCAGCACGGAAATGCAGCCGCTCGGGTCCGGAATCGCCAGATACACGGAACGCGCATCCGCGTCGTCCGCGGAAAAACGCCAGTCCGACGGGATCGTCAGGCGGTTTTTCGCGTCCAACTTGTGCCGGAATTCTCCGACGAAGTACTGTGCGCTTTCTGTGGGCATAAAACGTGTTTTTCTGGGAATTGTTCCCAATGGCAAACACTTTCCCCCATTTCGCCCCACTCGTCAACTTTTTTCCCCGATTTTTTCCAAAAAATTTATTCACCGCTTATTCACAGACCGCCGAAGGAAAGAAGAGGGGCGAGAGCCGAGAAGCTCAAAAGCTTGAGAAGCGATTCTCCGTTTCGCCGCACGGAAACGGACGTTCAGAACTGCAATCATCAGAGATTGCTTTTCAGCTCCTCAGCTCGCGCCTGCGCGGCCGCGCGCTTAAAGTGTTGCCTGGCGCCGGGCGAGAAATTAGTGTCGAAAAATCATGAAATCCGCCACGCGCACCGCCGCAGACAAAGAAAAGAAAAACGCCGAAGACGCGACGGCTTCGACGCCCGCACGCCCCGCCGGGAACGGGCTTCTCCACATCGACAAAGATTTCGTCGCCGCCCTGCCCCTGCTTCAGTATCAGGGGAAAATCGAAGTGATCGTCGACGAAAAGGCCGCGCGCAGGGCGGTCGCCGCGCTCGCGAAGGAAAAAGTGCTCGGCTTCGACACCGAGACGCGCCCGTGCTTCACCCGCGGGAACGGCTATCTGACCTCTCTCGTGCAGCTCTGCGGCAGAAAATGCGCCTACCTGTTCCGGCTCGACTACTGCGGCGGCGTTCCCGTGCTGTTCCCGATTTTCGAGAACCCGCAGATTCTGAAGGTCGGCGTCGCCGTCAAGGAAGACGTGCTCCACCTGAAGAAGCGCGCGCCCTTCGACGACGCGGGCTTCGTGGACGCCAGCGTGTACACGCGCAGGGCGGGCATCGACAACACGGGACTGCGCGCGCTCTGCGCCCATTATCTCGGCGGCCGCATCTCCAAAAACGCGCAGGTCTCGAACTGGGCGGCGAAGACGCTCACCGACCAGCAGGTCGTGTACGCCGCGACGGACGCGTGGACGAGCCGGGAGCTCTTTCTGAAACTGCAGAAACTCGGCGTCGCGCCGCAGGAAATCGACCGCGGATCCATCTGCGGCTCGCCCGAACCGAAAAAGAAGGACGCGCGGAAGGCGAAGCCCGAAAAGCCGCGCGCCGCCGATCCGAAGCCGGACGCGGACGCGAAGACGGAAACGCCGGCGGACGGCGAAACGCCGAAGAAACGCCGCCGGCGCGGCCGCCGAGGCGGGCGCGCCCGAAACAAGAAAACCGACTGACCGTCCGCCGGCGGCGGTTCTCTCACTCGTTCCCGTCCTTGTATCTGTAGAAGAACGAGAAGACGCCGAAGACGACGGCGACCGCCGCCATCAGCGCCGCGAAGAAATAAAAGCGCTCCGCCGCCGAGAAATCGCTCGCGAGCGCGACGACGAGCACGACGAGAAAGTTGCCCACCGTCGTCGTCAGATTCCACAGGCTCGTGATCGTGCTGCGCATCGCGGCGGGCGCCTGCGAAAACGCGAACTCGAGCCCCGTCGCGGAAAAGAGCACCTCGCCCAGCGTCAGCACGAAATACGGGAGCGCCATCCACCAGACGGAAATCGTCGGCGTTCCCGCGGCGAGCGACGCGTCCACGGAGCGCTGCAGCAGCGCGCAGATCACGAACGACGCGGCGGTGAGGAGCATTCCGAGCGTCATGCGGCGCAGCGGCGTCGCCTTGAACAGGCGCGTGCGGTTCAGCGCGGGATAGACGAAGAACGAAAGCACGGGAATAAGCGACATCACGAAGATCGGATTGATGTTCTGCATCGTTTCCGTGTTGATCGGGTAGTCGAGAAGCGTGCTCGCGCTCATCTGCCCGCCGAGAATCACCCACGTCGTCGCCATCTGATCGTAGAGCGACCAGAACACGGGAATGACGGCGAAGAGCAGCAGAATGCCGCGGATCGCGCGGAAGCGCTCGCCCATCGACATCGACGGCGCGGAGGGAACGGCGGCGGAGGATTTTTTCTCCGAAGAGGAACCCGCGGCGGCGGGAGCGTCCGGATGCGCCTCGCGCGCGAGCTTCACCAGCGCCCGAGGCAGAAACGCCGCCAGCCCGAACAGCGCCGCGACCGCGAAGAACGCCGCGACGCCCGCGCCCGCGACAAACAGCACCTTCCCGAACGCGTCGGCGGACGTCGCAGTCTCGCCGAGCATTTCCGGCTTCGCGAGCATCATCAGCGCGCAGAAGAACCAGCCCGGAACGGCGCCGTAGAGCGCGGCGGAGCTCAGCACGCGCCGCGCGACCGTTCCCGCGGGCGCGTCGATCCATTCGCCCAGGTGCCGCCTGTAGCCGCGCGTTCCCGCGGCGAACACGAGCGTCGCCAGTCCCATCGCGATGCCGGGAATGCCGAACGCCCACGCGTAGCCGATTTCGTTTTTCAGCACGGGAATGAGCCCGAACGCGAAGAACGAACCGAAATTGATCGCCCAATAAAACATGCCGAACGCGCGCGCGATGAAGTCGCGCTGATCCGGAGAAAACTGCTCGCCCATGAACGAGGAGACGCAGGGCTTGATGCCGCCCGAACCGAACGCGATCAGCGCGAGCCCGACCGCGAGCCCCGTCTCGCTGCCGACGGTGAGCGCGAGCGTCGCGTTCCCGCACACGTAAAACAGCGACATCACGAGAATCGTCCAGTAGCGCCCCCAGAACTTGTCCGCGATCCACGCGCCGAGCAGCGGCATGAAATACACGCCCATCGTGAAAAGGTGTCCGACGGTCGTCGCGAAGTCGTTCGCCGCGCGCAGACCGTCCGCGCCGCTCGTCGAAAGCTCCTTGAGCAGCTCGTGCACGATGTAGAGCGTGAGAATGCTGCGCATTCCGTAGAAGCTGAAGCGCTCGCACGCCTCCGTGCCGACGATGAAGAACACGGATTTCGGGAAACGGGAATTTTTCGCGGGAACGCCGCACTCGGCGCGGGCGACGGAAGTTTCGTTCGGGTTCATGATTGGGGAAGAGCTTATCCTCGCCGCTGCGACGCTGTCAGCAAAGAAACGCGGGAAAACGCCGCGTTCCCGCTCAGCGGATTTTCAGGACGACGAACGCGCCCGCCGCCGCGAGGAGAAGAAGCGCGAGCACGCAGAGCGCCGTCCGTTCCCGCGACGGGTTTTCCGTGAGCCATTCCACCGCGCCGAGCACGCATCCCAAGGAAAACAGAAAATCTGCGAAATAAAAATCCATATTCCCCTTTCAGAAAACGTCTCCGGAACAACCTCCGGCTTATCCATATGCGGAAACACGATTGAAAGACGATTTTTCAAGTCAGAGTTCATGACGTTGGTGAAGTTCGTCCAAAAACGTTCGTGCAGCGGCGTCCGCGGTAATCGTACGCGCACTCGACGAAATGGCGCCGCGACTCGCCGAGCGGAAAGGCGCCAGCCCCCGCGAAACGCGCGGGAAGGAGCATATTCTCCGCTCCCGGACGTCGTGTACGGCAAGAATCCGTCACCGCCGTCCCTTCCGGATTGTACCACTCTGCGCATCGTTCCCATGTCATAAAGCCCCACGCGTTCGGGCGACAAGCCCCGCTGGAGCCGTCTCCACGTAACCGCCGTCCCAAGCCGTGTCCGGCGACAATTTCCAATAGTTTTCCTGCGACCATAGGAAAAGCAGCTTTCGACAGTGAACTCGTGCAGGTGCGTCAAACGGATTTTCAGCAGGGCGAAAGCGGCGCCGTTTTTTCTCGACCATTCTTCGGCGAAGTTTAACAATTTCCGCCTTTTGAATTTTTAATAGATACAGAACAATGCTGCGCACTCACACCTGCAACTGTTTAACCATCGCCGACGCGGGGAAGAAAGTCACCCTGATCGGCTGGGTCGATACCGTCCGCGACCTCGGCGGCGTCCGCTTCGTCGACCTGCGCGACCGCGAAGGCATCACGCAGATCGTCTGCCATCCGGACAACGCGGAAGTCCACGAAATCGCGAAGGGGCTCAAGGACGAGTCCGTCATTCAGGTCACGGGAACGGTGACGCCGCGCGACGCCGACACGATCAACGAAAAGCTGCTCACGGGCACGGTCGAAGTCGTCGCCGAAAAGATCGTCATCGAAAACGTCTGCGCGCCGCTGCCCTTCCCGATGGAAGACGACAAGGCGGACAAGGTGAATGAAGACCTGCGCGGCGAGTTCCGCTATCTCGACCTGCGCCGTCCGCGCAACCTGAACCTGCTCCGCATGCGCGCGAAGGCGGGCCACGCGATCCGCAACTACCTCGACGAGCAGGCGTTCGTCGAAGTCGAGACGCCGACGCTCTTCAAGAGCACGCCCGAAGGCGCGCGCGAGTTCCTCGTGCCGTCGCGCCTCAATCCGGGGCAGTTCTACGCGCTCACGCAGTCGCCGCAGCAGTACAAGCAGATGCTGATGGTCGCGGGCATCGAACGCTATTACCAGATGGCGCGCTGCTACCGCGACGAAGACCTGCGCGCCGACCGCCAGCCCGAATTCACGCAGGTGGACATCGAAATGTCCTTCATCGAGCGCGAAGACATCTACGCGCTCATCGAAGGCATGCTCAAGCGCGTGTGGAAGGAAGTGCTCGACGTGGACATCCCGACGCCGTTCCCGCGCATGCCCTACAAGGAAGCGATGGACCGCTTCGGCGTGGACAAGCCCGACACGCGTTTCGGCATCGAAATCACGGACTTCACCGACCTCTTCAAAAACTCCGCGTTCAAGGTGTTCAACACCGTCGCGAACACGCAGGGCAGCGTCGTCCGCGCGATCAACGCGAAGGGGCTCGAGGACATCACGCAGGGCGAGCTCACGAATCTCGAAACGATCGCGAAGACGCTCGGCGCCAAGGGGCTCGCCTTCATCAAGGCGGCGAACGGCGAATGGAAGTCGCCGATTCTCAAGTTCTTCTCCGACGCGGAAAAGGCGGCGCTCAAGGAAAAGCTGAACATCGAGGACGGCGACATCGTCTTCTTCGCGGCGGCGCCGTGGGAACAGGCCTCGGCGATTCTCGGCCGCATCCGTCTCGAATGCGCCAAGCTGCTGCAGGCGCGCGGCAAGCTCACGATTTCGCCCAAGCAGTTCAACTTCCTCTGGGTCATCGAGTTCCCGCTCATGCTCTGGGACGAGGAACAGAACCGCTTCGTTTCCGCGCACCACCCGTTCACCGCGCCCGTGAAGGAAGACGTGCCGCTGCTCGACACGAACCCGCACGCCGTGCGCGGCCAGCACTACGACATCGTGCTCAACGGCGTCGAACTCGGCGGCGGCTCGATCCGTATCCACAATCCGGATATGCAGAAAAAAGTCTTCGAGGACGTGCTCGCGATTCCGAAGGACGTCGTCGAAACGCGCTTCGGCTACATGCTCAAGGCGTTCAGCTACGGCGCACCGCCGCACGGCGGGATCGCGCTCGGCTTCGACCGCCTCGTCACGATGCTCGCGGGCCGCAGCTCCATCCGCGACCTGCTCGCGTTCCCGAAGACGCAGCGCGGCCAGGACCTCATGGCGCAATGCCCGTCCGCCGTCACGCCGCGCCAGCTCAAGGACGTCCACATCGAACTCCGCGACGAGGAAAAATAAGCCGCGCTTCCGGCTCCTCTTCCGAAAAACGCGTTCCCGCCCGCCGGGAACGCGTTTTTTTTCCGGACGAAGAGAGCCCGCGCGACAAAACGTTGGATAAATCGGCGCCGAAGCGTTATTAATCGTCGCTCAGTTTATGCCGGAAGGAATCAAAGTCCAAAAGATGTTCGCGGGCATCGCGAAACGCTACGATCTCGCGAATCTTCTGCTCAGCGGCGGCGCGTGCCGCTGGTGGGCGCGGCGGCTCGTGAAGCTCGTCGCGCGGGAACGCCCGCGGGAAATCGCGGATCTCGCGACCGGCAGCGGCGACGTCGCCTTCGCCCTGCGCCGCGCCCTGCCCGACGCCGAAATCCGCGCCTTCGACTTCTGCGAGGCGATGCTCGACGTCGCGCGGGAACGCGCCGCGCGCCGCCGCGAAAAGCACGCGACGGAAAAGCCCGTCGCGTTCGCGTTCGGCGACTGCATGAAGCTGCCGCTCCCGGACGCGTCGCTCGACGCGCTCACGATCGCCTACGGCGTGCGCAACTTCGAGGACCGCGCGCGCGGACTCCGCGAGCTGCGCCGCGTCCTGCGTCCGGGCGGCGCGGCGTTCGTCCTTGAATTCACGCAGCCGGCGCCGCTTTTCCGTCCGTTCTATTACCTTTACCTGAAGACGGCGCTCCCGCTCATCGCGTGGGCGATCACGGGCGACCGCAAGGCTTACGACTACCTCGCGGGCTCGATCGAGGCGTTTCCGCCCAAGGAAAAACTTTCCGAAGAACTCCGCGCCGCGGGCTTTTCGGAAGTGCGCGCGCTCGGCATGACGTTTTCCGTCGTCGCCGTCCACATCGCCCGCAGGTGACGCGGGGCTCGCTAACGCAAATCTAACAATTCCCGAATCGCCTCCAAATCTTTTCCGCGCATAATCGGGGAAGAAAGAATTTGTTATGGCGACGAAAATCCTCATCGTTGAAGACGACGAAGCGATCCGCGACGTGATCCGCTTCACGCTGGAAAACAACGGCTACAAGAACGTGCTGACCGCCGGCGACGGCGAAGCCGGGCTCGCGCTCGCGCGACGCGAACTGCCTTCGCTCGTGCTGCTCGACCTGATGATGCCGAAGCTGGACGGGCTGAGCGTGTGCCGCGAACTCAAACGCGACGAGGCGACGCGCAACATTCCCGTGATCATGCTCACGGCGAAGGGCGAGGAAAGCGACGTCGTGCTCGGGCTCGAAATGGGCGCGAACGACTACGTCACCAAGCCCTTCAGCAACAAGGTGCTCGTCGCGCGCGTCCGCGCCCAGCTGCGCCAGGGATTCGAGATGGACCACAGCGGCGAAATCCGCTGCGACTCGCTCGTGATGAACACGCTGGAGCACACGGCGAAGCTCGACGGCAGGCCGCTCGAGCTCACGTTCACGGAATACGGCATTCTGCAGCTGCTCGCGAAGCGCCCGGGACGCGTCTTCACGCGCGACCAGATCGTCTCCAAGGTGAAGGGCGACGACTATCCCGTGACCGACCGCGCGATCGACGTGCAGATCGTCGGGCTGCGCCGGAAGCTCGGCGCGTGGGGCGCGAACATCGAGACCGTGCGCGGCGTCGGCTACCGCATGAAGCACCGCGAGCTCTGAGCGCGCGGCGCGGGAACGCATTTTTCGGCAAACGGAGATTTCGGTCATGAAGAATCGGGACAAAGTTCTTTTCGCGGTGCCGCTGCTCGCGGCGTTCGGCGTCGCGGCGCTCGCGTGCGCGCTTTTCTGGCACACGTCCGAATTCGAGCACGCGTATCTGCGCGAGGCGCAGAGCGAGCTGCTCGACGGCGAATCGCGGCTCGCGGAAGCCGCCGTGCGCCCGGCGCTCGAGCGCGGAGACGTGCGCGCCGCCGTCGAATTCTGCAACGGCTTCAAGGACGCGAAGACGCGCCTCACGCTCGTGAACGCGGCGGGCGACGTGCTCGCGGATTCCTCCGTCGAAGGCGAGGAGACGATGGACAACCACCGTTCCCGCCCGGAAATCGACGCCGCGCTCGCGGGAAGGCCGAACTCGACGCGGCGCTACAGCGCGACGCTCGACGCGTGGATGATCTACGCGGCGATTCCCGTCCGCACGTCCGCGGGCGATCTCTACGCGCTGCGCGTCGCGAAGGGCTCGCGCGACGTCTCCCGCGTGCTTTCGCTCGGCAAGGCGAACACGGCGCTCGCGCTCGTGCTCGGCGGCGCGATCGTGCTGCTGCTCACCTCCTACATTCTGCTGAAGGTGCGCCGTCCGCTGGAGACGCTGCAGCGGGAAGCCTCCGCGATCGCCGCGGGCGAGCTGAAGCGCAGGATCGTCGTCCCCGAAAGCGGCGTCGCGCGCGAGCTCGCGCAGACGATTTCGCGCATGGCGGAACAGCTCAAGGCGCAGATCCGCGAAATCACGGCGGAGCGCAACGAGCGCGAGTTCATCTTCAATTCCCTGACCGAAGGCGCGCTGCAGATCGAACGCGACGGCAACGTCGTGCTCTGCAACGAAGAGGCGCGCAAGCTCTTCGCGCCCTACCCCAACGCCTCCAAAATCAACATTTTCCGCTGCGGCTCGCCGGATCTGATCCGCCTCGTCCACAAGGCGTTCCTGACCGGAGCGAAGATCGACCGCGAAATCGAGACGGAGACGAACGGCCTGCGCCGCACGCTGCTCGCGCAGGGCGGCATCATCGAGCGCGGCGGCGAACGCTTCCTGCTGCTCACCGTCACGGACCTGACGAATCTGCGCCGCCTCGAATCCTTCCGCAGCGACTTCATCGCCAACGTCTCCCACGAAATCAAGACGCCGCTGACGAGCATCCTCAGCGCCGTCGAATCGCTGCAGGACGGCGCGCTGCGCTCGCCCGAAAACGCCGCGAAATTCCTGAAGATTCTCCACGCGCAGTCGAAGCGCCTCAACGCGCTCGTGCGCGACATCCTCAGCCTCGCCGCGCTCGAACGCCGCGAAGTCTCCGGCGAAAAGGAATTCGCGCCCGTGCAGCTGGACGCGACTCTCGAGAACGCCGTGAACGCGTGCCGCGACTTCGCGGACGCCGCGAACTTCCGCCTCGAAATCACGCGCAACGACGCCGTCGAACTCAACGGCGACGCCCAGCTCATCGAACAGGCGATCGTGAATCTCGTCGGCAACGCCGTGAAATACAGCGGCGGCGACCGCGCGGAAATCTCGCTCGAGCGCCGCGGGAACGTCGCCGTCGTCTCCGTGCGCGACTTCGGCGTCGGCATCGCGGCGGAGCACCTGCCGCGCCTTTTCGAGCGCTTCTACCGCGTGCACAAGGAACGCTCGCAGAAGCTCGGCGGCACGGGACTCGGTCTCGCGATCGTGAAGCACGTCGCGCAGCTGCACGGCGGAAACGCCGCCGTCGAAAGCGCGCCCGGCGCGGGAACGTGCTTCCGCATCGAGCTCCCGCTCTGAACCCCGCGCTCAGACGGAGACGGGAAAATCCGCTTCGAGATTCGGGCGGAAAAAGCCCCGCGTCGTCTTTCCGGAGAGGCGCAGCGCCCACTTTCCCGCCGCACGCAGATCCGCGGGAACGGCGAACGACGCCTCGCCCGAACGCAGACCCGCGCGGGAACGCGTTTCGGCGACGACGATTTCCTCCTCGACCTTCATTTTCGGTTTGCCGTTCACGACAGCCCCGCTCGGCTCCAAAAGCACGAGCGAGATTTTCAGTGACCGCATCTTCGCGGAATCGCCCCGCACGACGCGCCACGACACGAGCGCGTTCCCGCCGCGCGGCAGCGGACCCGAGGGCGCGAGCGTCAGCGCGTAGCGCGGATTGAAAGAACCGACGGTCGCCCGCAGCGCCGCGACCGCGAGACCGATTCCGACGAGCACGAACGGAATCAGGAAAAAGTGAACGACGGAAAATCCGGTTTCTTCGAAACGCGAAAAAGCGAAGACGAGAAACACGGAAATCAGCGTGTTCCACATCACGGCGAAGACGATCATGGCGAACACGCCCGAAGAAGAAGACGCCGGATCAAGCTCGCCGAGAGCGCGGGAACGCTCCCGCGGCTTCCTTTTGCGGGAGCGTCCGCCGACGTGCGGAAGCGCCGCGAAACCCGCGCCGAAGATCGCGAACGCCGCGCCGAAAAGAAGCGTGGTCATTTTCCTCACCGCGAAGCCGCCTTCGGGCCGTTTCAGCGAACACTCGTGCGGATTTTCCGGATCGTGCCAGCAGGTTTTCAGCTTGCGGAAGCGCTCCAGCCGCGCCGCCTCGGCGGAATGATCGTTCGACGAGACGTCGCTCGTGAAAAAGATTTTGTCGCCGCGAAACGTCTTCCCGCCGACGGAAAACTCGAATACGATTTCCGGCGAATAGGTCGTTCCTTCTTTTTTGCTCGTGTGCCTTTTCAGCTTCGAGGAAACGATGCGGCAGGGCGCGGAAACCCACGTCTCCGCGGCGGCGTTTTCGGCGAGATAAGTCTTCACGCCGGACACGATGAAGCAGATTCCGATGACGCAGAAAATCGCTCCGAAAGCGCTGAAGAGGATTTTCGCCGCGAGCGGCGGATTTTCGGCCGCACGCTCCGCCTCCTCCGCGTTCTTCTCGCCTCGGAAAGGATTCGGCGCGGCGGCGGCGTCCGGCGCGTCCTCCGTCGCTTCGGCGGGAACGCTCCCGCACGGCGGCGCGGTGAAGACGAGATGCAGCACGCGGACCGCCAAAATCGCGAAGCGGAGAAAAAACGCGACTATGCCGAGACCGAACACTCCCGCGAGAACGAGGAACAGCACGTTGCCCTTCGAGCCTTCCGCGCCGAACAGCCCGACGAAGTCTTCCCCGAACTTGAAAACGGCCACGACGCCGAAACCCGTCGCGAAAAGCGCGGGAACGAGCGGAAGTCCGGCAATGAACGCGCGCGCTCCGCGCGTCCGCGCCGCGAGATACTCGCGCCGGATGTCCTCGAAACTTTCGCGCTTATCGCGTCCTGAAGAAAATTTCATGGCGACGACATTTGACCTCGCGGCCTTCGAAATCAAGCTCAAGCGGATTTCGCGCGCGGCGCCGCTTAAAGCTCGACAAGATTTTCGCAAACGCGGAAAATGTGCGAAATTCAGAAATTTTTTTGCTATGAAACCGGTAGTATTCAACAGTACACTCCTCCGCGACGCGCACCAGTCGCTCGCGGCAACCCGAATGAGCACGGCGCAGATGCTCCCGATTTTGGACAAGCTCGACGCCGTCGGATACGGACGCCTCGAAACCTGGGGCGGCGCTTCCATCGACGCCGGCCTGCGCTTCCTCAAAGAATTTCCTTTCAAGCGCCTCGACGCCATCCGCGCCAAGACGAAGACCCCGCACATGATGCTCATGCGCGGGCAGAACATCGTCGCCTACAATCAGTCGCCGGACGACGTCGTCACCGCCTTCGCGACGCAGGCGATCAAGCACGGCATGAACACGATCCGCATCTTCGACGCGCTCAACGACCCGCGCAACATGAAGACCGCGATCGAAGCCACGAAGAAGGCCGGCGGCGAAGCGCAGGGCACGATCTGCTACACGAACAGTCCTGTCCACACCGTCGAAGGCTTCATCAAGCTCGGCTGCACGCTCGCGGACATGGGCGTCGCCAGCATCTGCCTCAAGGACATGGCGGGACTCGTCTCGCCGCGCGCCGCCTACGACATCATCAAGGGGCTCAAGGACAACGTCAAGGTGCCGATCTATTTCCACACGCACGAGACGACCGGCCTCGGCGCCTCCTCCTACCTCGCCGCGATCGACGCGGGCGTGGACGCGGTGGACGTCGCCATCCGCCCGTTCTCCGACGGCACCGCGCACCCGGACCACACGCGCATGATGGCGCTGCTCAAAGGCCACCCGCGCCGCCCGAATTACGACGCCAAGCTCATCGAGGAAATCTCCGCCTACGAAAAAGGCATCTACGAGGAGCTCTCCAAGTTCACGAGCCACAAGAACGAAGTCGTCAACATCGACGCGCTCCGCTATGAAGTTCCGGGCGGCATGCTCTCGAACTTCCGCAATCAGCTCAAGGAGCTCAAGATGGAAGACAAGTTCGAAGAAGTCTGCGCGGAAATTCCCTACATCCGCGAAAAGCTCGGCTGGATTCCGCTCGTCACGCCGACCTCGCAGATCGTCGGCACGCAGGCGGCGATGAACGTCAAGTTCGGCCGCTGGAAACAGTTCATTCCGGGCGCGATGGACATCGCCCTCGGCTACTTCGGACAGACGCCCGCGCCGGTCGATTCCGAGATCCGCAAGCTCGCCGCCGAACGCGCGAAGAAGGATCCGATCACCTGCCGCCCGGCGGACCTGCTCAAGCCGCGCATGGACGACCTGCGCAAGGAGCTCAAGGAAAACAATCTCCCGACGGACGACGAGCACTGCGTCATCTACGCGATGTTCCCGCAGCAGGTGAAGGAACTCTACTTCCCGCCGAAGGAAGAGCCGAAGCCCGCTCCCGCGCCCGCCTCCGCGGGAACGCCCGCGATCTCCGCGCGCGCGTCCGTCTCCGGCAACGTCACGAACCTGTCGATGACGGTCAACGGCGTCGCCCACAACGTCACGGTCGAAGAGCTCGCGTAAAACGCGCCCGCTCTTCCGCACAAAAAAGCGTTCCCGCGCTCGACCGCGGGAACGCTTTTTTTAGGCGCGCGCTTTCTCGAAAAAAACTGGCGCCCCCGCCGGGAATCGAACCCGGATAACCTGCTTAGAAGGCAGGTGTTCTATCCATTGAACTACGGGGACGCGCGAAAAAAACGCTTCAGCAGATCAGGCTTTTGAAGTCGGAAAAGCCTTCGGAAATGCCGCCGGGAACGCCCTTGTTGAGGACGGCGACGGCGTCGTGGGAATGCAGCGATTCGAGGTGCGCGCAGACGATCTGAAAATCGCGGATGCGCGGATCGGCGTCGAACTCGGCGAAGAGCTCGCGCGCGGCGTCTTCGACGAATTTGTAGTAGGCGCCGTTCATTTCGGCGAACGCCTGTTCGTCCTCGCGCTTGACCATCGCCTGCGTCTCGGTGTGGAGCGCGCGCAGGCAGTGCTCCTTGAAGTCCTCGACGAAAATTTCGGGCGTTCCCGCGAGCTCGGCGCGCACGCGCGCCTTCGAGCGCTGCGAATGCGGAATGCCGAGAATGTTGCGCGAGCGGCGCGCGTGCTCGGAAAGCTCCGCCGAACACGGGCACGCGGAGGAATACACGAAATCGAAGGTCACGAACGCGCGGAAGGCGCCGTTTTCGAGAACGCCCTCGAACGCGCAGTCGTAATACTGGTAGCCGACGAGCCCGCTGCGCAGACTGCGCTGCGGAATCGGGTAGGAAAATTCGAGCCGGAGCTGCGCGCGCGCGGAGCCGATTTCGGAAAGGTATTTCCGCAGAATCTTTTCGAGCGTCGCGGGCGTGAAGACTTCCTCGGCGAACTCGTAAAAGATGCGGACGATGCGCGACATGTTGATGCCCTTGTGGCGGGCGTCGAGCGAGACCGTTCCCGTGACGGAAGTCTCGAGCGTCGCGGGCGCGGCGCCGTCGGGGCGCGCGAATTTCAGCGGCAGGCGGAAGTTGGACATGCCGACCTGGAGAATCGGCACGGCTCCGCCGTCGATGCCGGACGCGTTTTCGTTCTGCATGTCCGGCAGCGACGCGCGGTATTCGGGAGTCATCCTGAACTCCCGGTCGTAAAACTTTCGCGGCGACTCGTTGCTCATGAAATTGAAGGGTGATTTTCGCATTTTCGCGCGGGGATGTAAAGCACTCGCTTCGTGAAGACGCCCCGGCTGCGGCGTCGCGCCTTCCGCATCGCGGAAATCGCTTGCGGGAAGGCGGCGGAAAGGCAAGATTTCCGGCATGAACGATTCCGAAGACGCTCCCGAAGAAGCGGGATTTTTCTCCTGGCTCCGCAAGGCATTTTTCACGGGGCTTTTCGTCTGCCTGCCCGTGACGCTCACGGCGTGTCTGATCGTCTGGCTCGTCAACCTCATCGCCGCGCCGGCGCGGGGCATCTTCGAGACTGTGCTCAAGGCGTTCGATCTTTCCGCCGCGCGCGACGTGCCGTTCTTTCACGCGGGCGTGACGCTGGTTTCCGCGCTCTGCGTGGCGGCGTTTCTCGTGCTCATCGGGCACGTCTCGCGCTACGTCTTCGGGAAATGGTTCCTCAATCTGCTTGACGGCGTGTTCCGTAGGCTGCCGATGGTGAGCTCCGTCTACGCCGCGGTGAAGCAGGTCATCGACACCTTCGGCGCGGGCAAGAAACAGACTTTCAGCAAGGTCGCGCTCGTCGAATTCCCGCGCGCGGGCGTGTGGACGTTCGCGTTTCTCACGCGCGAAAAACCGACGAAGCTCTGCGCGCTGACAGGCGAAAAGCTCGTCCATCTCTTCGTGCCGACGACGCCCAACCCGACCGGCGGCTACATGATTTTCGTGCCCGAAAAAGACGTGCGCGTCCTCGACGTCTCCGTCGCCGAGGCGATGAAGACCGTCGTTTCCGGCGGCGCCGTCGTTCCCGCGAGTCTGCTCGACGCCGCGGAACAGGCGACGCCCGAGCCGCCCGAAAGCGAGGCGCGCGCATGAATCTGATTCTGCTCGAAACGGATGCGCCGCGCCAGCGTCTCGCCGCGGGAACGCCGGCGGCGGCGCATCTGCGCGACGTGCTCAGGGCGCGCCCGGGCTCGACGTTCTGGTGCGGCGCGGAAAACGGCGCGCGCGGGCTCGCGACCGTAGAAGCCGCGGAGCCCGACGGGAGCTTCGCCTTTTCCGTCGCCTGGGAACGCGGCGTTCCCGCGGACGCGTTTTCGCCGCCGCTCCGGCTGCTCGTCGGCCTTTCGCGTCCGCAGACGATGAAGAAGATCTTCGCCGCGGCGGGCGAAATCGGCTGCCGCGAAATCCGCGTCTTCGTCACCGAAAACGGCGATCCCGCCTACGCGCAGAGCTCGCTCTGGCGCGACGGGAACGACGAGCTCCGCGCGGTTCTTCGCAAGGCGGCGGAACAGACCTGCACGACGTTTCTGCCGCCCGCGCGCCTGTTCCCGTCGCTCGCGGACGCCTGCGCCGATCTCGCCGGCGGTCCCGCGGGATCGGCGTTCGCGCTCGACGTGTACGAGGCGGAAAGCTCGCTCGCGGACGTCGCCTTTCCGCCGCTTCCCGCGGGAACGCCGCGCGCGTTCGCGGTCGGCTCGGAACGCGGCTGGACGGACGCCGAGCGGCGCGCGCTGCGGGAACGCGGCTTCGTCTTCGCTCACCTGGGCGCGCGCGTGCTGCGCACGGAAACGGCGGTCGCGGTCGCGCTCGCCGTCGCCGCCGCGCGTTCGGGCACGTGGACGCGCCACGCGCCGCTGAAAAAATGACGGCGCGCGCGGCGGGAGCCTCTCAGCGTTCGAACGGAATGATTTCGCCCGAGCGCGGAACGACCATGCCCGCGTCCTTTTCGAGACCGGTGAAATGGACGACGTCCGGGCGGTTCGCCGTGCCGAAATCGAGATCGTCGATCGGATCCTGCTCGTCGAAGATCATCGTCGTGCGGCGCGCCGAGGTCGATTCCGCCGTCGTCGTCGAATTTCCACGAGCGCGTCTGCCGCACCCCGGCGTCCCCAGAAAAAGATAAGCATTCGTCATAAAATTTTAAAATCTGAACGACGGCACGGTCGAAGGTCTGCGCCACCGGAAGTTCCCGATCTTCTCCGTGCAGTATCACCCCGAAGCCGCGCCCGGACCGCACGACGCCGCGCCGCTTTTCGCCCGCTTCGCCGCGATGATGACGGATTTTCGGAAACAGTGAGGATCGTCCGCGCAAAAAAAAACGCTCCGGAAACGCGTGTTCCCGGGGCGCTTTTTTGCGTGCGGCGGATTCAGCGGACAAGGAACTCCGTCAGATCCGAAGATAGAAGGAAGTCGAGCTCCTCGCGCTTTCGGGTTTCGATGAAGAGAAATCCGAAGGTGCCCAGCGCCTTCGCGTCCATTTCGCGCAGACACAGCACTTTCTCGAATTTCGAGCGCAGCGCGGCGTAGTCGAAGCCGCGGAAGTCCGGGCAGGGCGAGGGCGCAGTCAGCACGCACAGCGTGAAGACGGAGGCGTCGTCCGTTCCCGCGAGAATTTTTTCCCAGTCCGGTTTTTCGTTTTTGAGAAAATACTCGTAGGAGCGGAAGCCGAAGGCGAAAAGCGAGACTTCGTTCGAGCACAGGCCCGCGAAGCGCATCGGATTGAATTCTATGGGGACGACGCGTCCGTTCTCCACGCGAAGTTCGACGTGGGCGGGAAAGTTCTTCGCTCCGAGCTCGGCGTTCACGCGGTCGAAGAATTCCGTGAACAGAGCGAGCCGCGCGAGGAGGATTTTTTTCGAGGTGTAGTAAAGCCTGTCTGAGACGTCCTGCGCGGAGGCGAACTCGTGTTTGATCACGTTGAGCACGACGGCCTTGCCTTCGGAATCGAAATAGAGATCGACGGCGTATTCTTCTCCGCGGATGTATTGCTCGACGAGAAAGGATGTGTTTCCGAGCACGCTCGACGGATAGCGTTCCTTCCAGCGGAAAGAGTTCTTTTCGACGTCGGCGAGCGCGGATTCCCAGTCCTCGCGCGTCCGGATCGTGTGGACTCCGACGCTGAAAAATCCTATCGAGGGCTTGAGAATCACGGGAACGGGCAGCTCGTCGAAATCGACGGAGCGGAGCTCTTCGACGGGGATTTCCCGGAAGAAGAAGTCCGGATAGACTTTGCGGAGCAGTCGGCGCATCGCCGTCTTGTTCTTCATCGTTTCGATCGCGCGCCTGCGGTTTGCGTCGTCCGAGTTCCCGACGATCCAGTCGAGAGCGTTTTCCGAAATCGTGTAGAGCCGTTCGCCGCGCGCGAGGAGTTTCCGCGCCTCCGAATCGGAGACGAAATTGAATCGCCGCGTTCCCGCGTTCGCTTCGGCGAAGGCGTTTTTGAGCACGGGCGTCCGCGAGGTTTCCAGGAAATCCTTCAATTCTTCGGACACGTAAGGTTCATCGAGAATGATCATGCTTTTTCTGAATAATACGAGAGTGTGAGATGTCTCAAGGTTGTTTTTCGGAGGAGCGGGAACGCGGCGGAACGGTCGCGTTCCCGCGAACGATCAGCGTTCGAACGGAATGATTTCGCCCGAGCGCGAAACGACCATGCCCGCGTCCTTTTCGAGACCGGTGAAATGGACGACGTCCGGGCGGTTCGCCGTGCCGAAATCGAGATAGACGAGCGTTTCCGTCGCCGAAGGATTGCGGACGACGTGCGCGCCGCTCGGATTCGCCGGGAACGCGATCGCGTCGCCCGCCTTCAGTCGGATTTCCCCGTCCGGCGTGCGCACGGCGGCCTCGCCGCGCACGACGAAGAAGACCTCCTCGTTCTCCTCGTGGTAGTGGTAGCCGTAGGCGCTTTCGCCCGGAGCGACTTCGACGAAGTTCGCCGCGCATTTGGCGACGGCTTCCGCGGGCACGATCGGGCGGACCGTGAATCTGTTGCCGAGCGCCCCTGTCTGCGGGAACGCTTCGGCGGTTTCGACGTTTTTGACGATGATGTGCTTCATTGTTTTTCCTTTGTCTGGTTAAGGTTCGACAATTCTACGTCGAAAGGTTTATTTTGTGAAGTAGGCACAATTTTATAATGCAGTATGAAAAAAGAAACTAATGAAAAAATCGAGGCGTGCATGGCGAACGGAACCTGCCTTTCCCGCTGTCCGGTGCAGATTTTTTTGGACGTCATGGGCAGCAAGTGGCGCATTCTGATTCTGCGCGACCTGTTTTCGGGAACGAAGCGCTTCGGTGAACTGCTCCGGAGCGTCGGTTGTTCGCAGAAGGTGCTGACGGACAACCTGAAGGATCTTTGCGAAAAGGGAATCGTCTCGCGCGAGGCGTTCCCGACGATTCCGCCGCGCGTGGAATACTCGCTGACGGAACTGGGGCGGACGCTGCGCCCCGTGCTGAAGGCCGTCGCGAAATGGGGCGAGTTCTACCGCGGCTTGAGCAGCGGCACGGCCGGCGGGGAAAAGTGACGGGACGACGCTTTTCCGGAGTTTTTAAATCACAGACGAACACGGACGCGCACGGATAAATCCGCCCCTATGCCTGTTCTCCGTGTTTTTGAAGGGCGGGCGGGCGAAAATTTTTCGAAGACGAAACTTTCCGCGGGCACGGGCGTTTGTTATGCTACACGGAAAAAGTCATGACTTTCCAGAAAACAGCATTCGCGGCGCTCGCCGCCGCCGTCGTCTTTTCGCTTCCGCGCGGGAACGCCGCGGAGCCCGAAGCGCCGTCCGCGCCGCCTTCGCGGGAAATCCGTCTCAAAGAGGTCACGGGCGAGGACGTCCGCCGCGTCGTGCGCGTCGGTTCCGCGCTGGCGCTGGGCGATGCGGTGCCGCTGGCGCTGCGCAACAATCTCGGCGTCGCCGTCGCGCGGCGCGAAAAGGAGTCGGTCGCGGAAACGCCGAACGTCGCGCTCGCGGACTTCGACCCGAATTTTTCGTTCTCCTCGGCTTACGAAAACACTGGCGCCGCGTATTGGGAGCGGCAGCGCTCGGGCGCCTCGGAGCAGAACTGGACGAACCGCGCCGAGCTCTCCAAGAAATTCTCTTCGGGCGCGGAGGCGACGCTCTACGGCGCCTTCAACCGCGCCTACAACACGACGACGGATTTTTCGCCGGCGTCCGGAAGCGCCGTCGGGCTGGAGATTTCGCAGCCGCTGCTGAGCGGCTTCGGCGAGGAGATCAATCTCGCGCCGCTCGTCAAGGCGCGCAAGAACGTGACGCAGAGCGCGCTTTCGCTGCGCAAGACGACGCTCGACCTGATCCTCGACGCGGAAGTCGCCTACTGGAATCTTTCGGCGAGCTACGCGCTCGTCGGCGCGCGGCTGAGCAGCCTGCGCCACGCCGAGTTCGTGCTCGAACAGGCGAAGAAGCGGCGCGCGCTGAAGGACGCGACGAAGGAGGACGTGCTACAGGCGGAGGCGGACGTCGCCTCGCGGCGCGTGAATCTCGTCGTCGCGCGCCAGTCCGTGCAGGACTGCGACGACGCGCTGCGCAGGATTCTCGGCGAGACCGGCGACGACGATTCGGGCACCTACGCGGTCGCGGAGCTTTCCGAGGACGTTCCCGAGGAGACGCGGAGTTTCGCCGAGTGGATCGCCGCCGTCCGCGAGTTCGACATCGACGCGCAGATCCAGGAGATCGAGCGCGAGAAGGCGGAGCTGGACGTGCGCGTCGCGGCGGACGCCGACCGCCCGTCGCTGGCGCTCGTGCTCGGCGCGGAAGCCTCCGGGCGGGAAAGCTCGCCGGCGAAATCCGTCACGGGCATCGCCGACCGCACGGGCTACGATCTTTCGGCGGGCATCCGCTTTTCGGTGCCGCTGGGCTTCCGCCGCGAAAAGGCGGAACTGCGCCGCGCGGAGCTCGCCCGCGAGCAGGCGCAGATCGCCGTCGCGCAGGCGCTGCAGAACGCGATGTTCGACGCGCGCGCGGCGTGGCGCGCCTCCGAAGCCGCGCGGGAACGCCTCGCTTCGGCGAAGGTCGCGCTCTCGATGCAGAAGGAAGCCTACGCCGGACAGATCGCGCGCTACGGCGTGGGCAAGGCGACGATGACGGACGTGCTTTCCGCGCAGGACGCGCTGGACACCGCGCGGCTCGATCTGATCCAGGCGGCGCTCGACGTCGTCACCTCGCGCGCGAAGGTGCAGCGGCTCGACGGCGAGATTCTCGCCGCCAACGGCTTCTCCTGGCGCGAAATCGACGAGACGGAAGGCGCGCCCGCCGCCGCCCCGATGAACCCCTGAAAAATTTTTTCCGATGAAGTCTTCTCAGTTCAGTTCAAAAATCTTCGCGGCGCTCGCGCTCTCGGCGGGCGCGCTCGCGTTCTCCGCGTGCGGCGACGCCGTCGGCGGAAACGCCTCCCTGCCGACGGTGGACACGGCGCGCGTCGAGAAATCGACGATCGAAGAGCGCATCACCGTCTCCGGCTTCGTGAAGCCCGAAACCGTCACCGAAATCAAGTCCGAGATCAACGGGCGCATCATCCGCATTCTCGTCGAAAACGGGCAGTTCGTCGAAAAGGATGCGCTGCTGCTCGAAATCGATCCGCAGACGTACCGGACGACGGTCGAGTCCAACGACCGCACGACGCGCCAGCGCCGGCTCGACGTCGAAAAGGCGGAGCGCGACATGCGCCGCATCAGGCAGCTCTACGAAAACGATTTCGCGACGGAACAGGAATATCTCGACGCCGTCACCGACCTGGAAAGCAAGAAGCTGCAGCTGGAGATCGCGCAGGCGGCGCTCGACAACGCGAAGATCGAGCTCGAGAAGACCGCGATCCGCGCGCCGCATGCGGGGATGATCTCCGACCTCGACGTCTTCGTCGGCAACGTCATTTCCGGCGCGGGCTCGTTCTCCAACGGCACCACGCTGATGAAGGTGAACGACATGAGCAGACTCCGCGTCGAGGCGGATCTGAACGAAATCGAGGCGAACAAGATCGCCATGGGCGCGCAGACGAACCTCACCTTCGACTCGCTCCCGAAGACCGCGTTCTCGGGGACGGTCAACTACCTGTCCTCCTTCGGCGTGCAGGATTCGGCGACCTCGACGCTCTACAAATTCCCCGTGCGCGTGAACTTCACGACGGGCGGCGTGCTGGTGCGCCCGGGCACGAGCGCGAATCTCTCCATTCTCGTCGCCTCCGCCGAGGACACGGTCTGCGTTCCCGCCAGCGCGGTCTTCATCGAAAACGGCGTGCGCTACGTCTTCGTGAAGCGCGACGAACGCAGATTCGAACGCCGTCCGGTGACGATCGGCATCGGCAACCTCAATTTCATCCAGATTACGGACGGCGTCTCCGCCGGCGAAACCATCGCGACGACCCGTCCCTCGCAGAGCGAAATCGTCTCGGCGGACGGCAAGCCCGTCTCCGCGGAAGGCGGCGCGCCGAAAAAGCGCGACGGCAAGGGCGGCGCTCCCGCCGGCGGTCCGCCGCCGATGTGAGCGCGCGGGCGCGTCACAGCGCCTCGAGGAGACGCGGGAGATCGACGTTGTCGCGGATGAGGCCTTCGATGGTGGAGACCTTGTCGTGGTCGCCCGGCTGCGTCTTCACGATCATGGCGTTGATCTTCGCCGTGGTCGCGAAGCATTCGCGCGCGGTCGCGACGACGGGAACCTGCAGCTGCGCGAGCATGTTGATGATGCGCGCGCCCGGGCGAAGTCCGTTCGTCAGCACGACGCCGGAGACGCGCGGCAGCGCGCCCGTTCCCGCCGCCGCGATCAGCGAAAAGAGCAAATCCTCGCGGTCGCCCGGCGTGATGATCAGCGTTCCCGCCTCGATGTAGTCGAGCAGGCTCTGCGCGGACATCGCGCCGATGATGATCTTGTTCACGCGCGAGGCGCGCCCCGCCGCCGCGGGAACGAGGCAGTCGGCGCCGATGACTTCGGCGATCTGCGAAAAGTTCGGCCGCGCGAGCGACTTCTCCAGCGGAAGCGTGCCCAGAAGCGGCACGCCGAGCGCTTCGAGCGCCCTGCCGACGTAGCGCGAAACCTCGTCCTTCTTTTCCGGAATGACCTTGTTGAGAATCGCGCCGACGCACTGCACGCCCTTGCGGTCGAAGAGCGCCTTGTTGAGCGCGATTTCGTCCACCGGCTTGCCGATGCCGCCGGAGGCGACGATGATCGCCTTCGCGCCGAGCATCGCCGCGTTGTCCGCGTTCGACGTCTCGAACACCGAGCCGACGCCCGCGTGCCCCGAGCCCTCGATGATGACGACGTCCTTTCCGTAGGCGACGCGGTCGAACGCGCGGCAGATCGCGTTCAGGATCTTCGGGTGCATCTCGGCGGCGCGGTTCAGATAATTGCGCGTGAACCCGGAATCGACGGCGACGGGCGACATCGCCGAGAGCGGAATCTTGACGTCGTAAACGCTGTTGAGCAGGAACGTGTCCTCGTCCACCTCGACTTCGTCGGCGGTCTTGACGATGCGCTGCGCGACGGGCTTGATGTAGCTCACGTCCTTGCCGAGCGCCTTGAGCGCGCCGAAAAGTCCGAGCGAGGTCGTCGTCTTGCCGTCGTTCTGGCGCGTCGCCGCGACGAAGACGCGCTTCACGGAAGTGTTCATCGGCCGCGAAAGCAGCCCGGGGACGTCGTCGGCGAATGCCGTTTTGTTGATCATCGGAATCGGATCGGAGATTCGGGGAAAAACGCGCGGCGGCGGCTCAGTCTTCCGCCGTCTCGCCTCTCGGGTAAAGGTACTGGCGGTCCACCGCCTGCGCCGCGACGATGATCGCGGAGCCGAGAATGTCGCGCGCGGACGCGCCGCGGGAGATTTCGGCGACGGGCTTCGTCAGCCCCGTCAGAATCTGCCCGTAGCAGGGAATGTCGGCGACGATCTGCGTCATCTTGGAGGCGATGTTGCCGCTGTTCAGGTCCGGGAAGATGAGCACGTTCGCCGCGCCCGCGACGAAGCCGCCGATTTCCTTGGTGCGCGCGGCGAAGGGATCGAGCGCGGCGTCCACCTGCAGCTCGCCGTCGATTTCCGCGGGAATGCCGAACTCGCGCAGCTTCGCCGCCGCGAGCGTCGTCGCCGCCTTGACCTTTTCGACGGATTCGGTGCGCTTGCTCACGCTCTTGGAGGCGTAGGAGAGCATCGCCACGCGCGGCGTCACGTTGGTGAGGTGGCGGCAGAGGCCGGCGGTCGTCGCCGCGATGTCGGCGAGCTGCTCGGCGGTCGGATCGGGCACGACGGCGCAGTCCGCGAGGAACAGCGTGCCGTCCACGCCGAGGCGCGATTCGCTGCCGTCGGCGCCGAAACGCGGTTCCTCCTTTTCCAGGATCTGCATGGACGAAATCGTCTCGACGCCCTCCTGCCGCGGGAACATCTGGAAGACGACGCGCAGGGCGTTGGTCGGCACGGTAGTCGCGCCGCAGACCATCGCGTCCGCGCCGCCGGTGAGGACCATCATCGCCGCGAAGTAGTTGGGCGAGAGCATGTATTCGCCCGCGTCCGTCTCGTTCAGGTCGGCGAAGCGCTGCATGCCGCGGAAGCGCTTCACGAAATCCGGCAGCTCCGCGGCGCGCGCGGGCTCGATCACGCGGATCCCGTCGAGCTTGACGCCGAGATTGGCGGCGTTGATCTTGATGCGGGAACGGTCGCCGACGAGAATCGGCACGCCCAGGCGGCGCGTCGCGAACTGGCGCGCGGCCTGAATGACGCGCGCGTCCGCCCCTTCCGGGAAGACGACGCGCTTCGGATGGTTCTGAAGACGGAGGGAAAGTTTGTTGATGAGGGGCATGGTTTTATGACGATTCTTTCTCGGATTGAAGGTTAAGAAGACTTGAACGCCGAACGGCGGAACGGCTTAAGGGAGTTTTTCTCTTCAGCTTTTGAGCCCTTGAGCTTTTCGGCTTCTTTTCGCGCCGCGTCTTTCATTGTTCGCCGTTCACTGTTCATGGACATCTGAAGCGTCCGCCGGGCGCCCGCTTGTCTTCGGGCGCGCGCGGCGGGAACGCCCTCACCAGTTCTTCTGCGTGTCCGGATAGAGCGCGTTCCACCAGTCCGGATCGTCCTTCAGCCAGCGGTCGAACCACGCGAGGTGCGACTTCATCCACTGCGTGCGGCGCCCGTATCCGGACAGAATGTGGTCTTCGGACTTGAAGGTCACGAGCTCGACGGGCTTGCCGAGAATCTTCAGCGCGGCGAACATCTGAATCGACTCGCCGACGGGAACGTTCGTGTCCGCCAGACCGTGACAGAGCAGAATCGGCGTCTTGATCTTGTCCGCGGAGAACAGCGGGCTCTGCTCGACGAAGATTTCGCGGTTCTTCCACGGGAACGAGCCCGCGGCGGCGACGGCGTTATAGACGGCGCCCCAGTAGCCTTCGCCCCAGTAGCTCGTGATGTCGCTGATGCCGGCGTGCGCGACCGCGGCGGCGAAAATGTCCGTGCGCGTCTGCAGGTACATCGTCATGAATCCGCCGTAAGAGGCGCCGATGCAGCCGATCTTCTTCTCGTTCACGAACGGGTGATCGGCGCAGAACTGCTTCACGCCCTCGATGATGTCGTCAGAGGTGCGCCTGCCCCACGCGTTCACATGTCCGGCGGAAAACGTCTGCCCGAAGCCCGTCGTTCCCGTCGGTTGGAGCACGTAGACGACGTAGCCGTTCGACGCCCAAAGCGGGTAGGAATAATGCGAGCCGAAGCCGCGCGTCGTCGGCGACGTGCCGCCGTAGTAATACACGATCATCGGGTACTTTTTGTTCGGGTCGAAATTCGGCGGCAGGAAATACTGCCCCGTGATCTCGACGCCCGCGGAGGAGACGAAGTTCCACGGATGCTCTTCCGGCATCGCCGCTTCCGCGACGACGTCGTCGAGCGACGAAAAATATTCGCGCGCGACGTTCTTCTTCAGATCCACGACGTAGGCCTTCGGCGGAACGAGAGAGCCCTGCCCCAGCGCGGTCGCCACGGGCACGAACTCCTTCGCGTTCGTCGAGACCGAAAACCCGTAAACCGCTTCGGCGGGAACGGCGATCTTCGCGAACCTGCGGGTCGCGAGATCGTAGGCATAGACGCTCTTGCAGTCCTTTTCCTCGACGGTCAGATAAATCCTGCCGTCGCCCGCCCAGCGCGCGGCGGCGACGCTGGGATCGAAGTCGCGCGTGATCGGATCGACCGTCTTCGTCTCCAGATCGAGAACAAACGCCTGCTTGTCGTAGGAATTGGCGGTCATGCCTTCGGGAACGTTTCTGCCGACGCCGCCGAACGCGTTCGGGCTGCCGACCAGCAGCGCCTTCTTCCCGTCGGGAGAAAACTGCGCGAAGAAGTCGTAGGAGTCGTCGACGACGAGCGCGTCGAGCTTCATCGTGTCCAGATCGAGCCTGTAAAGGCTGTTGCGCGAGTATTCGGGGCGGGAATAGTCCACGTCGCTCGTCGAGAAGAGAATGCTCTTCCCGTCGGGCGAAACGGCGTTGAGCGAAGTCGATTTCGTTCCCGCCGTGAGCGGGCGCATCACGCCGTCGGCAAATTTGTAAAGGTAAAGGTACGTGCGGTTGCGGAACGCGCCGGAGCGGTCGGCGATGTTGAGCACGCGCGTGAAGTTGTCCGTCGGCGCGACCCATTTTTCCGTCTTCGAGACGATGAAGCCGCTTTCGTCGGGAAGCCAGGTGTAGCCGTGATTGTCGTGCGGCAGATCTTCCGCAAGCGTCGTCTCGACGCCCGTCGCGACGTCGAGCGCGACGTAGGACGCCTTGCCGAGCGCGGCCTTGCGGCGGTAGAGCCGCGCGCCCTGCGGCATCCACGCGTAGTCGGCGCCGTCGGCGCGGAAGACGACCTTGCCGCCCGCGATTTCGCGCACTTCAGTGCGCCAGCGCACGCTCTCGTCCGCCTTCAGCTCGGAGAACGTGTTCATCACGTATTTGCCGTTCGGAGAAATCGCGCTGCCCGCGACGCGCTCGCCCTCGTTCACGTCCACGACCGTCAGCGGGCGTTTGTCGGAAGCCTTCGGGAACGCGAACGCGACCTTGTCCGGAGCCTTCGCCGTGACGATTTCCGCCGAAAGCGCCGGCGCCGCCTTGTCGTCCGCGGCGACGAGCGTCTTGACGAGAATCTCGCAGCGCGCGACCTCGAGAGCAAGTTCCGCTTCTGCCGTGCCCGCCTTCTCCGCGGATTCCTCCGCGCTCAGCTTGTCGGCGACCTTCGCGCCGTTCACGTAAACCTCGCAGCGCTGCGGCGTCTTCACTTTGAGCTTCGCCTTGACGTACGCGCTCGGCGTCACGAAAAAGCGGTAGACGCGCAGCGTCGCGGGCTCGCCCTCGGCGGGCGCGGCGGCGTCCTGCGGCGCGAAAAATCCGTCCTGAGCGATCGCGGGGACGAAGTCCAGCTTGTCCGCGTCCGGAATCGGCAGACGCAGCGCGGCCTCGGCGTCGAAGACTTTGTCCTGCAGGTTCTTCACGTCGGCGAACGCCGGCGCGGGCACGGCGAGCGCGGCGGACACCTCGCACGCGGGAACGGCGAGCACGGTGTCCTTGGCCTGCTCCGGCGCCTTCGCGTCCGCGCACGCGGCGGGCTGTTCGGGCGCGTCCGTCGGGACGGGATCCGCGCAGATGCAGACCGGGCAGGCGAGCGCCGCCGCGGCGAAGAGAGTTTTCATGGCGAAAATGGGTTCGTATTTCATAAGCACTGCCGCAGATTCTGCTCCCATCCGCACGTTTTCGCCACAAAAAAACGCCCCTTCCGGAAAGCGATTTCCCTGCCGCCTCTTCGAAATCTTCCCCGCAAACTTTTTACCCTTTCCTCCACCTGGAACGCCGTCCGGAATTCGTGAAAATCCGCGTCGATTCGCAGTCAAAAATGCGGACCGGATTTTCGACGTGCGTCCCTCCGGAAAAATACGGCGGGGGCTTCCGGAACTTCAGCGCCGACGACTGTCGAGCGAATGCGACTAGGGGGCTTGCCGGTCTATCCGTCAAAAAAAACGTTCCCGCGCGGAGAGGCGCGGGAACGTTTTTCTTTTTCCGGGAAGCGGTTATTTCGCGGCGGAAATGGACCACTCGACGTCGTTCTGCTCGACCTTGAGCGGTTCGAGCTTCCAGATGTCTTCGGCGTATTCCGCGATCGTGCGGTCGGAAGAGAACTTGCCGACGCGCGCGGTGTTGAGGATCGCCATCTTCGCCCAGCGGTTCTTGTCGCGGAAGGCTTCGCCGACGCGCTCCTGGCATTCGACGTAGGAGCGGTAGTCCGCGAGCACGAGGAACGGGTCGCCGCCTTCGAGAAGGCTGCGCACGACGGGCGAGAGCGAGCCCGGCTGCTGCGGCGTGAAGTAGTCGCTCGTGAGCCAGCCGAGAATCGCCTTCAGCTCTTCGTCGCGGTTGTAGTAGTCCCACGGATTGTAGCCGCGGCGGCGCAGTTCCTTCACTTCATCGACGGTGAGACCGAAGATGAAGATGTTGTCGTCGCCGACTTCCTCGCCGATCTCGACGTTCGCGCCGTCGAGCGTGCCGATCGTGAGCGCGCCGTTGAGCGCGAGCTTCATGTTGCCCGTGCCCGACGCTTCCTTGCCGGCAGTGGAAATCTGCTCGGAGAGGTCCGCCGCGGGAATGATCTTTTCCGCGAGCGAGACGCGGTAGTCCGGCAGGAACGCCACCTTGATCTTGCCGTTCACGCGCGGATCGTTGTTGATTTTTTCGGCGACGGCGTTGATCGCGTGGATGATGTGCTTCGCGAGATCATAGCCCGGAGCCGCCTTCGCGCCGAAGACGAACACGCGCGGCGTGACGTCGAGCGACGGATTGTTCAGAATGCGGTGGTAAAGCGTCAGGATGTGCAGCAGGTTGAGGTGCTGGCGCTTGTATTCGTGCAGACGCTTGATCTGGACGTCGAACAGCGCGTCGGGCGAGACCTCGATGCCGCAGAGCTTTCTGATGATGCGGGCGAGCTCGACCTTGTTCTCGTGCTTGACAGCCATGTAGCGCTTGCGGAAGTCCGCGTCGTCCGCATATTTTTCGAGCCCGCGCAGCAGGTCGAGATCCTTCGGCCAGTCGCCGGAGATCTTTTCGTCGATGAGAGCGGAAAGCCCCTTGTTGCACGCGAGCAGCCAGCGGCGCGGCGTGATGCCGTTCGTCTTGTTGTTGAAGCGGTCCGGATAGAGCTCGTGCAGGTCGTGGAAGAGCGTCTGCTTGAGCAGTTCGGTGTGGAGCGCGGCGACGCCGTTCGTCGAATGGCTGGTGATGACGGCGAGATACGCCATGCGCACCTGCTTGACGGCGCCTTCCTCGATGATCGAGAGCTCGCGCTTCTTGCCTTCGTCGCCCGGCCACTTCTTTTCGACTTCCATGAGGAAGCGGCGGTTGATTTCGTAAATGATCTGCAGGTGACGCGGGAGCACCTTTTCGAACAGCGGCACGCTCCACTTTTCGAGCGCTTCCGGGAGCAGCGTGTGGTTCGTGTACGCGAACACCTTGGTCGCCGTCGCCCACGCCTTGTCCCAGGAGAAGCCTTCGACGTCCATGAGCAGACGCATCAGTTCCGGAATCGCGATCGTCGGGTGCGTGTCGTTGAGCTGGATCGCCGCCTTTTCCGCGAGCGTGTCCAGAGAGCCGTTTTCCTTCTTGTGGCGGCGGATGATGTCCTGCAGCGAGCACGACACGAAGAAGATCTGCTGCACGAGGCGGAGCTGGCGTCCGACGGCGGTCTTGTCGTTCGGATAAAGCACCTTGGAGACGGTCTCGCTGTTCGCCTTTTCGCGGATGGCGTCGATGTAGCCGCCTTCGTTGAACTTGTGGAAATCGAACTCGCGCGTCGCCTTGGCTTCCCAGAGGCGGAGGAAGTTGATCGTCTTCGCCTTGTAGCCGACGATCGGAATGTCCCACGGCACGCCGATGATCGGCGTCGTGTTCACCCAGCGCGGCTTGAGATTGCCGTTTTCGTCGTAGGAAAGCTCGACGTTCCCGTAGAGCGGGACTTCGACGCGGCGCGTCGCGCGGCGGACGTGCCACGGATTGCCGGCAAAGAGCCAGTTGTCGGCGTTTTCGACCTGATAGCCGTTCGAAAACGTCTGGCGGAAGAGGCCGAATTCATAGTGAATGCCGTAGCCGATCGCCGGCAGGTCGAGCGTCGCGAGCGAATCGAGGAAGCACGCGGCGAGACGGCCGAGACCGCCGTTGCCGAGGCCCATGTCCTTTTCCTCTTCGAAAATCGTCTCCGGATCGAGCCCGAGCTCGCGCAGCGCGGCTTCCGCGGTTTCGAGCAGACCCGCGCTCGAAAGATTGTTGCGCAGGAGGCGGCCCATCAGGTATTCGACCGAAAGGTAGTAGCAGCGGCGCGTCTTCGCGGAGACGTGCGCGGCCTGCGTGTTGATGAAGCGGTGATGAATGAGGTCGCGGACCGCGCAGCTCACGGCAAAGAGCCAGTCGTGCGTCGTCGCCGTGTTCTTGTTGCAGGCGAGCGTGCAGCGCAGATGGTAGAGAATCCATTGCTTGAACGAATCGACGCCGGCCTGAGTCGCGATCGCCGGAAGTTCCGGTTGCGCCGGGCGCGCCGGCGTCGCCGTTTTTTTGGTCTTAGATACTTTTGCCATTATGTTCTGTTTACGTTTACTGTGTTACTGAAAATTCAAAAGGAAAAAGAAGCTTAACAGAAACCGCGCGCCGCGCAAAGCCAAATTTCCCGAGACGGGAGCACCGGCGCGTCTCCGCGGTTTGTCCACAAATCGCAGCCCTTGCGGGAACGTTTTTCTGCGATAAAATTTTCGCTTCAATTCAAGCAAAGGAAAAACATGCCGCAAATGATCACTCACAAGGGAAAACTCGTCCGCATCTCGCCGCGCAATCCGCGCCGTCTCGAAGAATCGCGGAGCGGCGGCCGCGCGTGGACGCTCGTCACCGAACGCCCGTTCACGTTTATCGACATCACGGACTGCGGAAACGAAATTCTCGCGCAGACCTCCGCCGGGCTCTACGCCTCTACCAGCGGCGGCCGCACATGGACGCTCCGCCACCGCTGAAGCCCGTTCCCGCGCGCGAAAAAGCCGCCGCCGCGGGAACGCGGATTCGCGACGGTCGCATCTTTCTCGCGAAAAGTTCCCGCGCGCGTCGTTTTCGTCTGCGCCGACGCCCGCGTCCGCGCCGCCTACGAAGCCGCTCTCGCCGTCCGCAGAGAAATCGCTCGTCCGCGGGAATGCCTTCGCTTCCACTTACACTTTTTTGCAAAAAAACGTTCCCGCGAAAAACACGGGAACGCTTCTTTAAGCTTTAAGCCTTAAACTTTAAGCTTTCTTCGATTACGCCTTGCCGGCGGAGCCGAGCACGTTGTTGATCTTGTGCATGTAGAGCTTCTTGAGCTCGTCGCGCGCGGGACCGAGGTACTTGCGCGGGTCGAACTCGGCGGGCTTCTGCGTGAAGACCTGGCGCACCGCCGCCGTCATCGCGAGACGACCGTCGGAGTCGATGTTGATCTTGTCCACGCCGAGGGCAGCCGCCTTGCGGAGCTGGTCTTCCGGAATGCCGACCGCCGCGACGAGCTTGCCGCCGTTTTCGTTGATGATCTTGACGTATTCCTGCGGAACGGAGGACGAGCCGTGGAGCACGATCGGGAAGCCCGGAATGCGCTTTTCGACTTCTTCGAGAATGTCGAAACGCAGCGGCGGCGGAACGAGGATGCCGTCCGCGTTCTTCGTGCACTGTTCCGGCTTGAACTTGTAGGCGCCGTGCGAGGTGCCGATCGAAATCGCGAGAGAATCGACGCCCGTGGACTTGACGAACTTTTCGACGTCTTCCGGATCCGTGTAGTTGGAGTGCTCGTGCTGGACTTCGTCTTCGATGCCCGCGAGAACGCCGAGCTCGCCTTCGACCGTCACGTCGTACTTGTGCGCGTATTCGACGACCTTGGACGCGAGTTCGATGTTCTTTTCGAACGGAAGCGCCGAACCGTCGATCATGACGGAGGAGAAGCCGTAATCGACGCAGGACTTGCACAGCTCGAACGAGTCGCCGTGGTCGAGGTGGAGGACGACGGGAACGTTGAAGCCGAGTTCCTTCGCGTATTCGCAGGCGCCCTGCGCCATGTAGCGGAGAAGCGTCTGGTTCGCGTATTTGCGCGCGCCGCTGGAGACCTGAAGGATCACCGGGGACTTGGTTTCGACGCAAGCCTGGATGATGGCCTGCATCTGTTCCATGTTGTTGAAGTTAAACGCCGGAATCGCATAGTGACCCGCGTGGGCCTTTTTGAACAGTTCCTTCGTGTTAACCAAACCGAGGTCTTTGTAGGATACTTGCATGATGTTTGCTTTCGTGTTGTGAAAAATGTTCCGCCATTTAACGCGTTCCCGCGCGGGAACGCAATTCAAAACGCGGCGGGAACGTTCACTCCGCGGCCTTCTTCCCGCCGCAGGTGCAGTGGCCGCAGGAACCGTCGCCGCGGCAGTGCGGCTCTTCGAGCACGGGCAGTCCGTTTTCGAGGATGTGCGCGAGCGTTCCCGCGAGATTTTCGCGCGGGAACGCGATTTCTCTCCGCTCCCGCGTGTCGCGCACCTTGACGACGCCGAGCGCGAGCTCGTTCGCGCCGTAAATCAGCGCGTAGCGCGCGCCCGCCTGTTCCGCCGCCTGGATGAGCTTGCCGAACTTGCCGTCCCTGAACGCGTATTCGACGCGAAACCCGGCGTCGCGCAGCGTGGAGACGTCGTTCAGCGCGGCGGCGCGGTTTTCGTCGCCGAGCACGATCGCGTAAAAATCCGGCGCGTCCGCGATCTGCGGCAGCAGCGTCTGCTGTTCGAGCAGATTGCGCAGCGTGACGTCGCCCATGCCGAAGCCGACGGCGGGCATGTCCGGGCCGCCGAGCTTCTTCACGAGCCTGTCGTAGCGGCCGCCGCCCGCGAGCGCGCGCCCTTCACCGACGAGCTGGAACGCCTCGAACACGAAGCCCGTGTAATACGCCAGCCCGCGCACGATCGTGAGATCGACGCGGATGAACGCGCCGACGCCGAGCGCGTCGAGCAGCCCGAGCAGCTTTTTCCATTCACCGAGGCGTTCGAGCGCCTTTTCCGCTCCCGCGCGCGACGCGAAAAACGCTTCGAGCGCGTCGAGGCTCTTCAGCGCGACGAACTCGCGGACCGTCGCCAGCGTTCCCGCCGGATCGAGCGGCGTTCCCGCGAGCGCGGCGCTCATCATTTCGAGCAGCCCCTCGTGCGCGACGCGCTCCAGCTTGTCCACGACGGCGAGCACCTTGACGGCGGTCGCCTCGTCGGGAACGCCGAGATTTTCAAGGAAAAGAAACCACAGCGTGCGGTCGCTCAGGCGGATGCAGAAATCCGCGTCGCCGAGCCCGAAAGCGTGCAGCGATTCGACGCAGAGCGCGATGATCTCCGCGTCCGCGGCGCATCCGGCCTCGCCGAGAATGTCGGCGTTGAACTGGTAGAACGCGCGCAGGCGGCCGCGCTGCTGCTTTTCGTAGCGGTAGTTTTCGCCGATGCCGAACCACTTGATCGGGCGGCGGAGCGAACCCGCGCGGGCGGCGACGAGACGCGCGAGCGACGGCGTCATCTCCGGACGCAGGGAGACCTTGCGGCCGCCCTTGTCCTCGAAGTTGAAGAGCTGGGAAACGATTTCCTCGCCGGATTTTTCGGTGAAGAGCTCGAGCGGCTCGAGCGCGGGAGCGTCCCACTCCGAAAAGCCGAAACGCCGCGCGGACTCGCGCCAGCGGGCGAAGATGAAGTTGCGCACGGCGCAGTCCTCCGGATAAAACTCGCGGAAACCGGGAAGTGATCTGAATTGCATAACGTCTTAAAAAATGTCCAACCAGAAAAGCGCGATGACCTCGCACAGCAGCAGCGCCGCCGCGAGCGCGTAGGTCAGCGAGGCGAACGCGTCGTTCGCCGGCGGGCGGACGCGGAGACGCCGCCGCTTCGGCGCCGTTTCGGGCGCGCGCGCGTCGTTCCGCGGCTCTTGGTTCGTGTTCATGGCGACGGATTCAAACAGCGTTTCCCGCGGATGACAAAGGAAATTTTTCGTCCGCGCCGCCTTTGTCCGCGGACGTTCTTTCAGCCGCCGAAAAAAAATTTTGAAAAAAATGCTTGCGGACCCGGGAAATAAATGCCATCGTTTATCCCGTTCTTTTTTGAACAAGACGGCCGGTTAGCTCAATGGTAGAGCAGTTGACTCTTAATCAATTGGTTACAGGTTCGAGTCCTGCACCGGCTACCACTTTTGAAACCCGCAGAAATGCGGGTTTCTTTGTTTGTTGTTCGAGTGAAGAGCGGAACGATTCCCGCTCATGCCCGTTCCCGCGCTTCTTTGATGAGGAGCAGGCAGTTGACGAAGTCGGAGACGTCGAGCGCGTCGAGCCCGCTCGGCTGCCGCTCCGTGGCGTCCGCGAGGATCAGACAGCCTCTGCGGAGCTCGGTCGCGGAAAACCCGGCGCGCCTGCGTCAGATGTCGATGACGTCGTCGTCGCGTTCGCGGGGGGCGCGGCGGCGCGGGGACGGCGGCGGAGGAGGAGGCGCGCCCGCGTCGTCGCCGGAGCGCGGCGCCATGCCGCGGCGGAGGAGGTCGCCGAACAGCGAGCGCCTCCGGATGCCGAAGAACGCGCAGATGAGGAGCGTCGCCAGGCTCGTGAAGACCGAACCGAGCATCGCCGAGCCGAAGCCGTTGACGACGAAGCTGCCGCCGGCGAACAGACTCGCGAGCGAAAAAATGCAGGCGTTGACGATCCAGAGCCCGAAGACCGCGACGCTGACGAAGAGCGCGAGCGCGCCGAACAGCGAACGCGGGCGGAAGAGCCCCGTTCCCGCCGCGCCGAGCCCGAAGGCCGTCAGCAGCAGCGGCAGCGCGAACGAAATGAGGAGCGGCCGCAGAAACGCGTTGAGCAGACTGATGAAAACCGCGACGACGAAGAGCGAAAGGAAGTTCGCGTACCGGATGTGCGTCGGTCCGAGAATCACCGCGGCGAAGAGCACGCCGAAGGCGATGATGAGCGCGTCGCGGAAAAAATGGAGAATCTTCTGTTCGTTCATGTTGAAAAGCCTACAGCGATTTGCGTGCCAAGTCGGCTAAAAAACGCGTCGCCGGGGCGCGGGCGATTTCGCGACGGCGTCATTTCTCGGCTGCGCCGCCTTGTACGCCGCCCGTTTCCCGGACCGGAATCTGGCGGATTCCGCCGATCTTCACGGGGTAGCCCGTCACGGTGCATTTCGCGGATTCGTAGAAAAACCACGCGGAGGAGGTTTCCATGTCGTAGCGCGGGAGCAGCAGAAAATCCGCTCCGGCGCGCCTGCAGGCGTCGGTGACCGCCGCGCGCAGCGCCAGCGACTGCGTCGGCGAAAGCCCCGAGAACAGCGAGCCGACGTCGGAAAAATAGCCGTCGGCGGTGTCCTGCGAATCTGGAATGAAATGCAGCCACGTGGAGCTTTCGGCGCTGCCGGAGACGCGTTCGTCGCCGACGGTCGTGTCCAGCTCGTAGCGGGCGAGAGCGCGCAGGTCGGCGCCGGGGACTTCCCGCGCGTAGCGGCTGCTGGAGCAGCCGACGAGAATCGCGGCGGCGGCGAAGAGCGCGAGCGGCGCGGTTTTGGAAAATGCGGATTTCATGAGCTTTCCCTCCTTCGGGAAGAAAAGCGTCGCCGCGGGCGCGTTTTTTTCCGCGCTTTCGGACGCGTTCCCGCGGCGGCTCAGCGCACGCCGCGCTGACGCAGCGCCTCGAACAGGCACACCCCCGTCGCCACGGAAACGTTCAGGCACGGCACGCTCCCGAGCATCGGAATGCGCACGAGAAAATCGCAGGTCTCGCCCGTGAGGTGGCGGATGCCGTCGCCCTCCGCGCCCATGACGATCGCGAGCGGCCCCTTCAGATTCGCGTTGTAGAGCGACTGGCTCGTCTTGTGGTCGGACGTTCCCGCGACCCACACGCCGCAGTTCTTCAGCTTGTCGAGCGCGTTGCGCAGATTGTTCGCGAGGACGATCGGCACGCTCTCCGCGCCGCCGCAGGCGATGCGCCGCACCGTCTCCGTCACGGGCGCGGAACGGCGTTTGGTGATGACGACGAAATCGACGCCCGCGCAGTCCGCCGTGCGCAGAATCGCGCCCAGGTTGTGCGGATCCTGAATGCCGTCGAGCACGAGAATAAGCGGGCTTTCGCCCGCCGCCTCGACGAGTTCGGGAATTTCGGATTCGTCGTGCTTGAGAATCGCGACGTCGCGGTTGTAGTGGGAATTGTCTCGAGCCATGGGAAAAATTCGTGAGGGATTGTGCGGGAAAACGCGCGCGGCGCCGGGCGTCATTCCGCCTTCAGGTCGCGCGTCATCAGCGCCGTGATGCCGTCCGCGGGCTTCACGCCGCGGAAGACGATGCCGTGGACGCATTCCAGAATCGGCACGGGAACGCCGGCGTTCTTCGCGTATTCGTGAAAATTCTTCGTCGCGTAATAGCCTTCGACGATGCTCTTGCCCGCGGAGATCTTCTGCAGGGCGGCGTCGATGCCGCGGCGGCCGATTTCGAGACCGAAGGCACGGTTTCGGGACCAGTCCGCCGTCGCCGTCGCG
Source organism: Candidatus Spyradosoma sp. (assembly GCA_051884495.1). Lineage (GTDB taxonomy): Bacteria > Verrucomicrobiota > Verrucomicrobiia > Opitutales > UBA953 > Spyradosoma. The sequence goes on along the minus strand of JBJEVQ010000003.1, from coordinate 33,871 downwards.
ACGAGGTCGCCCATGCCGCTGAGCCCGCGCACGGTTTCGACGTTCCCGCCCTCGGCCTCGACGATGCGCCCCATTTCCGCGAGCGCGCGCGTGAGCAGCGACGCGCGCGCGTTCGCGCCGAGCCGCATGCCGTCGCAGATGCCCGCCGCGATCGCGTAGATGTTCTTCAGCGCGCCGCCGAGCTCCACGCCCACGACGTCCGACGAACGGTAGATGCGGAACGACTCGTTGCTGAACTCGCACTGAATCCGCGCCGCGAGCTCGGCGGGAGCGTCGCTCGCGAAGACGACGGCGACGGGAAAGCCCGCCGCGACTTCCGCCGCGTTCGTCGGGCCGGAGATCACGCCGCAGGGCAGCGACGGGAACACCTGCCGCAGCACCTGTTCGGGGCGCAGGAGCGTTCCCGCCTCGAGCCCTTTGCAGAGCGAAATGAGAATGCGCGTGCGCGGCGAAATCGCGGACTTCACGCGTTCGGCGGTCTCGCGGAGCGCCTTCGACGGGCAGGCGAAGATCACCGCGTCGCACTCGGAGAGCGCGGGCGCGGGAACGTGCGCGATCTGGACGTCGCGCGGGAACGTCGCCCCGGGCAGATAGACGCGGTTCTCGCGCGTTCCCGCGAGCTCGAGCGCCTGTTCGAGCCGACGCGGCACGAGCGTCACGCGCTGCCCGCAGCGGTTGAGGTGAATCGCCATCGCGGAGCCCCAGGCTCCCGCGCCTAAAATTGCAACTGTCATGGGGAAAAAGGAAGAGAGGGAAACGAAAAATTAAAGGAGAAAACCACGAATGAACACGAAAAAACGCGAACGGGAAATTCGCCTCCCGCGGCGGGAACGCGCTTCGTGTTTTTTCGTGTTCCTTCGCGGTTCAGTTTCTTTTTTTGACGTCGTCGCGGTACGCCTGCAGCGCGGAGACGATCTGCGCGCCCGCGTCGCAGTAGAGCTTCGCGAAGGACGGACGGCGCGGCGTAAGGCCGAGAATGTCGTGCATGACGAGCACCTGCCCGTCGCAGTCCTTGCCCGCGCCGATGCCGATCGTCGGAATCGCGACGGAACGCGTGATCTCCGCGGCGAGGTCGGGCACCATCATTTCGAGCAGCAGCGCGAACGCGCCCGCCTTTTCGTGCGCCTTCGCGGCGGCGAGCAGAGACGCGCGCTCCTCCGGCGTCTTGCCGAACTTGCGGTAGCCGCCTTCCTGGAAGACGTTCTGCGCCTGCAGGCCGATGTGCGCCCATACGGGAACGCCCGCCGCGGTGAGCCGCGCGATCGTCGGCGCCATTTCCGCGCCGCCTTCGATCTTGACGGCCTCCGCGCCGCATTCCTGCATGAGCCGCATGCAGATTCTGAGCAGATTGGAAAAATCGCCGTGCGCGACGCCGAACGGAATGTCCGTCGCGACGAGCGCGTTCGGGCGGGCGCGCGCGACCGCCGCCGTGTGGTGCGCCATCATGTCCGGCGTCACGGGAACGGTGCTGTCGAAGCCGAGCACGACGTTCCCGACGGAGTCCCCGATGAGGATGACGTCCGTGTCCGCGGCGTCGGCAAGGCGCGCGGTGACGGCGTCGTAAGCGGTGATGCAGACGATCTGGTCCGCGCCCTTCATCTGACGAATTGTCTTGGTCGTTCGTTTCATTTTGAAAAACGGAAAGTTCCCATTATGCGCCGAAACCGGATTTGGGGAAACAAATATCGCGCGCGTTCACGCCGCCGTCGCGTTCCACGGCAAAGTCTCCCCGGCGAACATCGGCACGACGCGTTGGCCGAAGCCCTCGTAGGCGTCGGGGACGCGCATCGGCGTGTCTTCGAGCACGACCTTCTTCGCGGGCGCGCGGATGCCGTAGATGCGGCGCGCGTTCCCGCCGACGAAGCCGCCGAGCCGGTCGAGCGCGCCGTGCTTCGCGAAAAGCGCCGCCAGGGCGGGCAAGGCGAGCGGAGCCGTGAACACGCCCGCCGCGCAGCCGCAGCATTCCTTCTTGTGGAGCGGGTGCGGAGCCGAATCGCTCCCGAACATCAGCTTCGGGTGCCCCGAGAGCGCCGCCGCGAGCAGCGCTTCGCGGTCTTCCGGACGCTTCGCGATCGGCTTGCAGAAAAGGTGCGGACGCATCATGCCGCCGACGACGTCGTCGAGCGTGATGAGCAGGTGCTGCAGCGTCGCCGTCGCGAAGACGTTCTCGAACTCGTCGAGCAGCGAAAGCGCCGCCGCCGTGGTGATGTGCTCCATGCAGATTTTCAGACGCGGGAACGCGCGCGCGAGGCGGCGGTAAACGGGAAGAAATTCGGCCTCGCGGTCCATGACGAAGCCGTGGCTTTCGCCGTGGACGAGCAGCGGCACGCCCTGCTCCTCCATCGCGCGGAAAGTCGCTTCCGCGGCGCCGAAATCGCTGACGCCGCCGTCGGAATTCGTCGTCGCTCCCGCCGGGTAAAGCTTCAGCGCGAAAAAGCCCGGCTGCGCGCGCGCGGCCTCGAGTTCGGCGGACGTCTGGTTTTTGAAGAACAGCGTCATGAGCGGCGCGAACGTCGCCGCGTTCTCCCCGGCGGATTCCAGGACGCGCGCGCGGTAGGCGCTCATCGCGGCGGCGTCGACGACGGGCGGCACGAGGTTGGGCATCACGACCGCGCCGGAAAAATGCGCGGCGGAAAGCGGCGTCACGAGCCGGCGCATGTCGCCGTCCCGCAGGTGCAGATGCATGTCGAGCGCTTGTTCGATTTCGATTCGCATGACGAATCATGAAAGGCGTTCCCGCGCGCGCCCGCAAGCCCTGAAAATTTTTTGAAAAAACGCTTGCTCTTCCGAGGACAAATCGATTTATTTGCCTCTACCTTTTTGAGTGTCGGGGCGTAGCGCAGTCTGGCTAGCGCGCTTCGTTCGGGACGAAGAGGTCGGAGGTTCAAATCCTCTCGCCCCGACCAACTACACCTTCAAATCGCCCGCAAACCTTGATAAATACAGGGTTTGCGGGCTTTTTCGTGCCTTTTCGCATTCCTCAAAAATCGCCCGAAATACCCCTGAAATCGCGTATTTTTGCCAGCAAAACGACAACAAAACAGCAACAAGTTTTTGGCGGAAAAACGCACGGAAGCCCCCGTGAAAATTTGACTATTCGTGCGGGGGAAATTATGCTTCGCGGCATCAAATGAACGTTCCCGAATCCAGTCCCGCGCCCGCCGTCCCCCAAGCCGCGCAAAAGAAAACGCGCGCGCGGAAACCCCGGACGCCGGCGGAGAAACCGCTGAATCTCGACGAAATCCTCTTCAAGTGCCGGGACATTCTGCGCGGCGCGCGCAACTCCGGCTCCTTTTTCGAAAAGCGCGATCTGATGCTCACGCTCATCTTCCTGCGCTTTCTCGGCGAAAAATACGATGCCGGGATTCTTAGGCTCCAGACCAAGCTCGTCTCCGAAGGGCTCGACTTGGACGATCCGGAGGTTGCCGCTGCGTTCTTCGCGGACGCCGCCTTCGACGACGGCACGTTCCCGCTCCCGCCCGAAGCGCAGTGGAACAAAATAATCAACACGCCGGCTTCGGAACTGAACGTCGCGCTCGACACCGCTCTCAAAGCCATCGCGACTTCCGTCGAGGCGCTCCGCGGCTGCTTCGTCGAAGGCACGTTCACCACGCGCAATCTCGCCGCCAACGACATCAAGCGCGTCGTGGACGAGGTCAACAAAATCTCGCACAAACAGTTCGGCGAGCACCGCGATCTCATCGGCTACGTTTATGAATATTTCCTGAAGGAGTTCGCCGTCAACGCGACCAAGGAGGAAGGCGAGTTCTACACGCCGCACGACGTCGTTCAGCTCATCGCGGCCTTCGTCGAGCCCTTCAACGGCACGCTCTACGACCCGTGCTGCGGCTCGGGCGGCATGTTCATCCAAAGCTCGGAACTGGTGCGCCGCCGCTCCTACGACGTCAGCCGCATCAACGTTTACGGACAGGAAAAAGAACCCGCCACCTGGCGCCTCGCGAAGATGAATCTCGCCCTGCGAGGAATCAGCAACCACCTCGGCGACGAAGCCGAAAACACCTTCGCGAACGACCTCCACCGCGGGCGCTACTTCGACTACATCATGGCGAACCCGCCCTTCAACCTCAAAGGCTGGTTCAACGAAAATCTCGCCGCCGACGCGCGCTGGGCGAACTTCGCGCTCCCGCCCGAAAGCAACGCCAACTACGCCTGGATTCTCCACATGCTTTCGCACCTGCGCCCGACCTCCGGCGTCGCCGGATTCCTCCTCGCCAACGGCGCGCTCGGAGACTCCGACGGCACCGCCCCGATCATCCGCAGAAAGCTCATCGAGCAGGACCGCATCGAAGCAATCGTCGTCCTCCCGCGGGAATTGTTCATCACCACGGACATCAGCGTCACGCTCTGGATTCTCAACATGAACAAGAAAGGCGGCGTCCGCGGCGGCCGCACGCTGCGCGACCGCTCGGGAGAAATCCTCTTCATGGATCTGCGCCAGTGGACGGAAAACCCGGTCAAGGGCGAACAGAAAAAGAAAATCCGCCTCAGCGACGAACAGATCGCCCGCGCCGTCGAAATCTACCGCGAATGGCAGAACGTCGGCACGGACGGCGCCGCCTACGCCGTTCCCGAGCTCTACCGCTCCGTGAAATTCGAGGAAATCGAAAAGAACAATTTCTCGCTCGTCCCCAGCCGCTACATCGAATTCGTCGATCGCGACCAAGGTCTCGACTACGAAAAGGCGATGAAGGAAACCGCCGAAAAAATCGCCGACGTTCTCGCCCGCCAGGACGCGAACGCCGCAGCTCTCCGAAAAGCCTTCTCCGCGCTCGGCTACGACGCGGGAACGCTGTTGAAAAACGACGAACCCGTTCCCGCACGATGAACCCGAAAACGGACACTTCCAAACGCGCGCCGCTCGTCCGCCTCGGAGAACTCATCACTCAACGACGGGAACGCAACGAAAATTTGAGCAATCTTCCCGTCCGCGGAGTTTCTAAAGAAGGCTTTATCCCACCAAAGCAAGAAGACGCGAACCAATCTCTCTACAACGTTTTTTATAAAAACGACTTCGTTTTTAATCCGGCGCGAATGGAGGTAAATTCGATTGCGTTGAACACTACCCTCGATAAAGCAATTTGCTCCTCCCTCTACGAAATTTTCTATGTAAAAGATTCCAACGTTCTGCTTCCGGAATATCTGAATCTTTTTTTCAAAAGAGAAGAGTTCGCGCGCTATTGTTCATACGATGCAATCGGATCTGCGCGAAATTATTTCCGCATCTCAAATATGCAGGATTTGAAAATCCCGTTGCCGTCGATTGAAGTGCAGCGGGAACTGGTGGCGATTTACGAAGGCTGCCGAAAAATCGTCGATGAGAATCTGGCGCTCATCGAAGAACTTGAGCACGTCTGCCACGCTTTCGTCGTCGATTGCAAAAGCAAATATCCGCCCGCCAAACTCGGCGACCTGATTGAAGAGTGCGACGAGAGGAATTACGGGAACGCGCTGACGCTCGACGACGTAAGAGGACTCAGCAACGAAAAAAAATTCATCACGACGAAAGCGAATATGGAAGGTGTTTCTTTATCACCATACAAAATCGTAAAAAAGGACTGGTTCGCTTATGTTTCCGTTACCTCCCGAAACGGCGAAAAAATATCGTTGGCGTTATATACGGAGAACTCTCCCGGAATTGTTTCTTCTTCTTACATCGTTTTTCGCTCGAAAGATGAAAATGTCTTGTTGCCGGAGTATTTGTACCTGCTTTTCGACCGTGCCGAGTTCGACCGCTACGCGCGATTCAATTCTTGGGGGAGCGCGCGCGAAACGTTTGACTTTTCTGAAATGAAAAACGTCCGTATTCCGCTTCCGCCTCGGAAAATCCAGGAGTCGATAGTCTCGGTTTATCATTGCATCGAGGAAGCGAAGCGGATCGTCCGCGAGACGCGGGAACGGATGGAGGCGCTCTGTCCGGCGCTGGTTCAAAAGGCGGCACACACCGCGTAAAGGAGAGGGGGATTCGATGCCGCGATTTTACGAACAGGATTTCGAGGAGGCGCTCGTCACGCTTTTTGAGGCGGCGGGCTGGGAATACATGTCCGGCGAGGACGTCGAGCGCGCGGGCGGGACCGACGTGCTGATTCTCGGCGACCTGCGGGATTTTCTGCGGGAGAGCTGCGCGTTTCTGCGGGCGGAGGAGCTCGACGCGCTCGTGAACAAGATCAAGTTCGTCGGCGCGGAGAGCGAGTTCGCGGCGATGCACGAGGTTTATTCCATGCTCACGAACGGCGTTCAGTTCACGCCGGAGGCGGACGGGGCGCCGCGCATGATCCGCTTCATCGATTTCGAGCATCCGGAGCGCAACCGTTTCCGCGTGGTGAACCAGTTTTCCGTGGACTACACGAACCACGGGCAGCGGAAGACGCGCCGCCCGGACGTGCTGCTCTACGTGAACGGCGTGCCGCTGTGCGTCGTCGAGCTGAAGAATCCGAGCAAGGCGGAGGCGACGATTTTCGACGCCTACGAGCAGATCTGCGTGCGCTATCGGCGCGACATTCCGCACCTGCTGCGCTATTGCCCGCTGGCGATGATCAGCGACGGCGTGAAGACGCGCCTCGGGACCGTCTGGACGCCCTACGAGCACTTTTACGCGTGGCGGCGCGTCGAAAACGAGGACGCGATCGTCGGGAACGGTTTCGCGGAAACGGAGACGATGGTGCGCGGCGTGTTCGCGCGGGAACGCTTTCTGGAGATTTTTCGGGACTACGTTTATTTCCAGGACCGGAGCTACGATTTCGAGGAGCGGGAGATCGTCTGCCGTTATCCGCAGTTTTTCGCGGCGCGGCTGCTGCGCGACAGCGTTCTGAAATCGGTGACGAGGAGCAGCAGGCTCGGCGGCACGTATTTCGGCGCGACGGGCTGCGGGAAGACGTACACGATGGCGTTTCTGGCGCGGCAGCTTTCTCTGCGCTGCGCGGACAGTCTCGGCTCGCCCACGATCGTGATGATCGTGGACCGGGAGGATCTGCAGAAACAGGGCGCGAAGCTTTTCACGAAATCGACGGAATTTCTCGGGCTGGGAGAAGTGCGGACGATCGAGTCGCGGGCGGATCTGCGGCAGGAGCTCGGCGCGCGTCCGGCGGGCGGGTTCTACATCTGCACGATTCAGAAATTCTGCGACCGCGAAGGGGACCCGATCGGGCTCATCAACGATCGGGCGAACATCGTCTGTTTTTCGGACGAGGCGCACCGCACGCAGATTCAGCGGAGCAAGCAGCTGAAATACGAGAAAGACGCGGACGGCGGAAAGATGCGCGCCGTCGTCTCGAAACCGTACGCGAAAGTGCTTCAGGAGGCGTTCCCGCACGCCACGTTCGTGGGCTTCACGGGAACGCCGATCGCCGAGACCTATCAGACGTTCGGCGAGGAAATCGACCGCTACACGATGAATCAGGCGGTCGCGGACGGCATCACGGTCCCGATTAAATATCACCCGCGCATCGCCAAAGTGCTCCTGGACGAGGCGAAAGTGAAGCAGATCGAGGAGTATTACAAAAAGTGCGCGGAGGAAGGCGCGACGGAAGAGGAGGTCGCCGCGAGCAAGCGGGCGATGAGCGGCATGGAGATCATCCTGGGCGAGCCGGAACGCCTGGCGCGCCTCGCCGCGGACATTCACGCGCATTTCAGCGCCGAGCTCGACACGGCGCCCGAACGGCGGCAGAAGGCGATGATCGTTTGCGCGAACCGCACGATCGCGTACAGGCTTCTGAAGAGTTTCCGGGAACAGTTCCCCGACTGGTTCGAAGAACGCAGGAGCCCGGACGACGGGCGGCTTTCGCGGGAACGGCTCGCCGAACTGACGCCGACGCCGACGATCGCGATGGTGGCGACCGTGGGCAGGAACGATCCCGCGGACATGTACGAGTATCTGGGCGGCGTCGCCAACGGCGCGCGCAACGAAGAGCTGGACATCCGCTTCAAGCAGGAAGATTCGAATTTCCGGGTCGTGATCGTCGTGGACATGTGGATCACGGGTTTCGACGTGCCGTGCCTGACGTATCTCTACAACGACAAGCCGCTGCAGAAACATTCGCTCATTCAGACGATCAGCCGCGTGAACCGCAAGGACAAGGGCAAGGAGTTCGGAATGGTCGTCGATTACATCGGAATCCGCGAAAACATGCTTTCCGCCATGAAGACGTACGGCGGAGACGGCGAATCGCTGGCGCCGAGCGAAGACGACGTCGCGCAGGCGCACGACGCGTTTCGGGAAGCGCTGGAAATCGTCCGGCGGCTGATTGCGGACGTGAATCTGGACGTGTTTCTGGACCCGAGGGCGGATCCCGTGAAGCGCTACGAAAAGCTCTCGGCGGCGGCGGAATACGTTTTCTCGAACACGGACACGCTCAATTCCGAAGGGACGGAGAAGGTGTCCTTCAAGACGTATTTTCTCAAAATGGTGCGGCGTCTGCGCGGCGCGCACGACATCTGCCAGCCTTCGGGCGTGCTGACGGAAGAGGAAAATTCGCTGGCGCAGAGCTTCATGGCGATCGCCGGCTTCGTCCGGAAGATGGGCGGCACGTCTCAGCACGACGCGGAGAGCATGAACCGCGTCGTCGCGACGATGGTGGAAGAGGCGCTGAAGTACAACAAAGTGGTCGGCATTCTGGAACCCGGAGAGGAGGAGGACATCTTTTCGCCGAATTTCGAAGAGGCGCTGGCCTCCGTGCCGCTGCCGGCGACGAAACTGGAAGTGCTGACCAAGATGCTGCGGAAGCGCATAACGGAATACGCGAAGACGAACGGCGTCGCGGCGAAAAAATTTCAGGACCTCCTGGAAGAGACCATCAGGCAGTATCACGAGCGCCGAAAGGCTCTCTGCGCCGAAGAGGCCGGAGAAACGCAGGCGCAGGCTTCGGGCGAGATCATCAGAAACGCCACGGAACAGGCGCTGAAGATTCTGAAGGAGCTGAACGCGGACAGAGAGAGCTTCCGAAAAATGGGGCTGACCTTCGAGGAAAAGGCGTTTTACGACATTCTGATTCACCTGCGCGACGAACACGATTTCGAGTACGGACAGGACGGCGAGCACGGCAACGAAAAATGCAAGGAGCTCGCCAGAAAAATCAAAGGAATCATCGACACGGAATCGAGTTTCGCGGACTGGCTGAACAACACCCGCATCCGCGACGCGCTGAATCTGAAAATAAAAATCTGTCTCGTCAAAAACGGCTATCCGCCGAGATACACTCCGGCGGTATTCCAAAAAATCATGGGACAGGTGGAAAACTTCTGCAGAAACGGGAACGACGCGTGACGTTCCCGCGGCGGTCGCCGTCTGCGCTTGAATTTCGCTGTTTCCCGCGCGAGTATTTGCGCCCTCCCGGGCACATCGGCGCTCGCCCGGCAGACATCGACAGAGACGTTTTTCGTGCGGGCGTTGACTTTTCCCGGCTTTCGTGCGAGCTCTTTCCCGCCGTCGAAAGCAGACGCGGCTCCTTTGGGGGCATTGCCGCCCTGCGGCGGGAGGGATTCCGAAGCGGGGCAAAAAGCGTTCCCGCAATCTCTCGCGGGAACGCCTTTCCTTACACCTTACTCTCTACACCTTACACTGCGCGAAGCGCGCGCCTCACCACGTGAAGCGCACGCCGAGGTTCGCGTTCAGGTTCGTTTCGTCCTCGCGCAGCTCGGTCGAGAGACCGCCGAAGAGCGCCGTGTTTCCGCTCAGCGGGAGCGACGCCGTGACGCCCAGCTGCAGCGCATAGCGCGACGGATCGTCGTAGCGCGCCGTGAAGCCCGCGCCCGTGTCCGTGAACGCCGCATCGACGCCGCAGCTGCGGTCGCCCATCTCCGCCGTGAACAGCGCATACGCACCCACGCGCGTCTTCGTTCCGTCCGCGAACGGATTCTCGAACTCGAAGTCCGCGCGCCCGCCCACGCCCGCGAGTACCGTGAACGCGTCCTGGTCGTCGCAGCGCAGCGCAGCGTCCGCTCCGCTTTCCGTCCAGCCCTCAATCGTGTTCCACGCCGCGCTCAAGCCCGCCGTCGGGGAGAGTTTCACCCAGTCCGCGACCTCGAACGCGTACGACGCCTCGTAGCTCAGCGCCGCCGTGAAGCCGTGCGTGTCCCCGCTCGTCCGCCCCGCGTAGCCCGGGAACGCGACCGTGCGCCGCGTCTCGTAATCGTGGCGGGCGAACGAAAGCGCCGCCGTCTGCGTGAACGCGCCCTGCGTCCGCCGCGCGTAAAAACTCGCCGAAAGCGCGTCGTCCTCGATCTTCGCGCCCCCGATCTTCTGCTCGGAATCCTCGTAGCCGAGCGCCGCGCCCGCCGTCCACCCGGACGCGAACGCGCGCTCCACGCCCACGTGCGCCCCGTGCATCCGCCGCGTCCATGACGCGCGTTCCCGCGACGAATCCACGTCCGTGTAGCTACCGACGTACTGCGCCCACGCCGCGAGCTCCGTTTCCGCGCCGAGGCGCGCGCCCGTTCCCGCCGCGTTCATCACGCCGCGCAGGCGGTTCCACGTGCCGTCGATCTGCGCCGGCATCATCGCCGCCGCGTGCCCCGCGCCGAGCGCGTCGAGCGCCGCGAGCGTCTCGTGCGGATTGGTCAGCGCGTTCAGCGCCGCGCCGTAGAGCGAAGCCGTTCCCGCGCGCGTCGCCGCCTGCGCGACCGCGCGCTGGTCCGCCGTCGTCTCGAGCGGGAAAATGCCCGCCGCGAGCGCATTCGCGCCCAGGCCTACCGAAGCCGTCGTTCCGTCCGCGCTCAGCGCGAAATTCGCCAGAACGAATTCGTCCGCCAACTGAAGCGCGCCGTAGCCGTGCGCCACGTCGCCCTCGACGAGCGTCAGCGTCACGCCGTCCGGAGCGGACGCGAGCGCGCTCACGTCGAGCCCCGCGCCCGCGCGCAGCAGCGCCGTCGCGGAGCTCAGATCCGCGCCCGCGCCGACGCGCAGCACGTCGTATTCGGTCGCCGAATACACGTCGTGCACGATCGTCGCCGTTCCCGCCGAGCTCAGCGCGCGCACGGAAAACGGCTGCGCGGAAGAGCCGCCCGTCGCGAGCGCGCCCACGGAAACCGTCGCCTTCGCGTCGCGCCCGCCGAGCTCGAGCGTCGTTCCCGCGCCGAGCGTCAGCGTTCCGGCGATCGTCGCGCCGTCGTGGGCGGTCAGCGTCTTGCCTTCGGAGAAAAATCCGAGCGAACCGCCGAACGTCGCGCCGTCGCGCAGCGTCGCCGCGCCCGCGGAAATCTTCAGCGTTCCCGTGAACGCGTCGTTGCCCGCGCCGAGCGTCAGCGCGCCCGCGCCCGTCTTTTCGACCGTTCCCGCGCCCGCCAGATTCCCGAGCGTCACGGGGGCGTCCGCGTTCAGCGTCGCCTTCGCGAGCGCCTCCACCGTGAGCGTCCCGCCCACGGAAATCTTGGAAAAATCCGCCGTCAGCGAAGCGCCCGAAAGCACCTTGATCGTCTGCGCCGTCAGCGTTCCCGTCGTCTTCGTTTCGCCGCCAAGTTCCAGCGTTTCCGTCGCCGTGACCGAAGTCGTCGCCGCGTCGTCGCTCGTCGCGCCGTAAAGCCCGTTCAGAGAAACGTTTTTCGCGGAAATCGTTCCCGCGCCGTTCGCGATCGCGCGAGCGACCACGAGCGTTTCCCCGTTCGCGAGATTGCCTTCATCGTCGAGCGTTCCCGCGACGAGGTCTCCGCCGAGCGTCAGCGCGGAGCGAATCGTCGTCGCCGAAGCGTCCGACGTCAGCACGAGCTTCGTTCCAGCGCCGAGCGTCACCGCGCTCGCCGCGTCGTCCGTCCAGTTCTTGACGTCGTTGGACGCGCCCTCGCCGGCGTTCTCGAACTTCACCGTCGTTCCCGCGCCGGAAATCGTCATCGCGACGCTGACGGAATTGATCGCGCCGCCCTTGAACGTGACGTCCGCTCCGTCGGAAATCGTGAGCGAGCTCGCGACGATGCCGCCGTCGAACGAATACGTCCCCGCGTCCGTGATGACGACCGTGCTCGCCTGGACGTCGTTCGGCGTGTTTTGGACGCCGGTCACCACTTCGGTCCTCGTGATGTTGCCCGTGAAGGTCGCCTCGGAGCCGTCGCCCGAGAAGATGACGCTCCCGTTTTTGCCATCCACGCAAATCGCGCCGCCGCCGCCGCTTCTCGTCGAGTTGTCCTCAAATTTCGTCGTGCCCGAAATCGTGACGTTACTGGCGTCGCTCGCTGCATTCACGAAAATCGCGCCGCCGGCATTCGCCTTGTTGCCCGTGAAGGTCGTCGTGCCCGAGATCGAGATCGTGAGGTTCCTTCCGTTTCCGCTCATGTAAATCGCGCCTCCGTAGCCCGTCGACACCTCGTTGTCCGTGAAGGTCACCGAGCCCGAGATCGAGACGGCCGCACGGTCTGCGTTAATCGCGCCTCCGTAGTCCTGCCTGAACATGTTCTGAATCGTCACGTTCTCGCCGGCGATTTCGAGCGTCGCGGTGGTGGCGTGCGTGAAACCGACCGAATTGTTCCCGTCGAAGACGAGATTCTTCAGGTTCAGCGTCAGCGTGCCGGAGGACGTGGAGAAGAAATTCTCCGTTCCCGTGACCTTGCGCACGGCGTCCGAATCGGACAGCACCGTGAGCGTCGCGTCGCCCGAGAGCCCGATCGTGCCGGCGTTCCCGCCGTCCGCATAAACCGTGATCACGTCGCCGGACTCGACGGAGACGGACGCGCCCGAATTCGTGTAGGCTTCGAGCGTGTTCCCGTAGCCGACGACGGCGCCGTCGCGCGAGAGCGTGAAGGGATAAGCCGCGCCTTCCGAGAGCCAGACGCCGGCGGCGTCCGCGCTCAGCAGGCGCTCGACGTTGGCGGCGGCGGTTCCCGTGTAGCGCAGCATCATCACGTCCGTTCCCGCCAGCGCGGAAGCGTCGCCCGAGAGGAGCTTTGTCGTGCCGCCGGAAACGATCTGGTCGTCGCCGACTTCAAAAACGACGGAGTTCGTCGTTCCCGCGGCGAGCTCGATGACGCCGTTGACCAGAAAATGCGTCTTTCTCCCGCCCGCGATCGTCAGCGTCGCGCCGGAAAGCGTGAGATCGCCCGAAACGACCGTGAACGACTTCGCGCCGAACGCGACGTCCGCGCCGTCGGAAATCGTGAGCCCGCCTTCCGCGTAAATTCCTCCGCCGAACGCGTACGTTCCCGCGTCCCTGACGACGACGTCGCCTCCCGCATAAACGTCGTTCGGGCCAATGAGCAGAGAGGTTCCCGGCGAGAAGTCTATGGTGTTGCCCGAGAACGTCGCCGCGGACCCGTCGCCCGAGAACTCGACGTTCCCGCCCGCGTAAATCGCGCCGCCGAGGTTCTCCGCCGAGTTGCCCGTGAACGTCGTCTTTCCCGAAACGGAGACGTTCCCGGCCGCGTAAATCGCGCCGCCGTAGCTTTCCGCCACGGTCGACGGCTGATCCGCCGACGTGTTGTTCGTGAAGCTGATTGTGCCCGAGACGGAAACGTTCCCGCGTTCCGCGTAAATCGCGCCGTGGACGAAAGACCGCATGTTCTGAATCGTCGCGTCGTCGCCCGTGATGAAGACGTCGTCGCAGTTCTGGGCGTACACGAACCTGTGCGTGTCGTTTCCGTCGAAGACGAGATTCTTCAGATTCAGCCTCAGAGTCTCGGAATAAGCGGCGAAAAAGTCCGCCGTTCCCGTGACCGTGCGCCGCGCGTCCCCGTTCAGGGACGTTCCCGCGGCCTCTATCGTGAGTTCGGTGCTGTTCCAGAACCCGAGCGTCGCGCTGTTCGAGCCGTCTTTGTAAGCCTTGATCACGTCGCCGGACTCGACGAAAACTTGCATGCCCTCTTTCTTGAAAAAGTCGAGGTCGTTTCCGTAGCCGACGACGGCATTCCCGCGCGAGAGCGTGAACGCGTATTCCGTTTTCTTGAGCACGACGCCCGCGGAGTCCGCAAACAGCAGAAACTCGCCGTTGCCGGAGAGGGCGAGATCCGACTCGAGCCTCATCACGCCCGTTCCCGCCAGCGCGGAAGCGTCGCCCCGGAGCAGCAGCGTTTCGCCGTCGGCGTCGATCTGCCCGGCGTCGCTGATTTCGAACACGAGAGCATTCGTGCCCGAGCCGAGCGCGACGCCTCCGCCGACGGTGAAGACCGTCGTGTTGCCGCCCGCGATCGTCAGCGTCGCGTCGGAGAGCGTGAGGGCGCCCGAAACGTTCGTGGTCGATCCCGCGCCGAACGTCACGTCCGCGCCGCCGGAAATCGTGAGTCCGCCCTCCGCGACGACGCCGCCGCCGAACGCGTACGTTCCCGCGTCCCTGATGACGACGTCGCCCGCGTGGACGTCGTTCGCCTCGCCGCCCGCGGTGTTGCCCGAGAACGTCGCCGAGGAGCCGTCGCCCGAAAATTCGAGCGTCCCGAGCGTGTAGATCGCGCCGCCGGCGGCGGTCGCCGAGTTGTTCTCGAATTTCGTCGTTCCCGAGACGGAGACGCCTCCGCTGCCCGAGCAGATCGCGCCGCCGACGCTTCCCGCCGTGTTGTTCGCAAAGGTCGTCTTGCCCGAGACGGCGACGTTCCCGCGATACGAGAAAATCGCGCCGCCGAAATTGCCCGCCGTGTTGTTCGCGAATTTCGTCGTTCCCGCGACGGAGACGTTTCCGCGGTCCGAGCAGATCGCGCCGCCGTAAGACGCCGCCGAATTTCCGGTGAAGGTCGTCGTGCCCTCGACGGAAACGCTTCCGTACGAGTAGAGCGCACCGCCGAGCGCCGACTTCATGTTCCGGATCGTCACGTCGTCGCCGACGATCTCGAGCGCGTCCCTCGAGCGCCCGTTGCTCTGCGCGAACGTGTAGGTGCCGTCGCCGTCGAAGACGAGATCCGTCAGGTTCAGCGTCAGCGGTCCGCCGGAAGAGAAGAAGTTCTGCGTTCCCTTGATCGTCCGCGGCGTTCCCGCGTCCGAGGATTTCAGCGTGAGCACGTGCTCCTGTATGTCCGTGAACGAAATCGTCTCGCCGTTTTTGAGCGGTTCGCCGTTTTCGTCGTTGCCGTAAACGGTGATCACGTCGCCGGAAGCGACGGAGACGGACGCACCCGATTTCAAGAAGGGCGCGAGCGTGTCCGCGTAGCCGACGACGCCGCCCGCGCGCGAGAGCGTGAACGCGCGCAGGTTTTCCGTGAGCGTGACGCCGTTTTCGTCCGCGCTCAACGCCAGCTCGATGTTGAGGGCGGAGAGCGTGCCCGTGTAATTGAGCGACATCACGTTCGTTCCCGCCAGCGCGGAAGCGTCGCCCTTGAGGAGGAGCGTCGAGCCGTCCGCGTCGAGCTGATAGTCGCCGACTTCAAAAATGACGAAATTCGTCGTGCCCGAATCGAGCGTGATGCCGCCGCCGACTTCGAAGGTCGTCGTATTTCCGCCGGCAATCCT
Organism: Candidatus Spyradosoma sp.; assembly: GCA_051884495.1. Taxonomy (GTDB): domain Bacteria; phylum Verrucomicrobiota; class Verrucomicrobiia; order Opitutales; family UBA953; genus Spyradosoma. The sequence goes on along the minus strand of JBJEVQ010000003.1, from coordinate 18,501 downwards.
CAGCGTCGCGCCGGAGAGCGTGAGCGCGTTCGCGGTTTTCGTGTACGAGCCTTCGCCGAAGGCGACGTCCGCGCCGCCGGAAATCGTGAGACCGCCTTCCGCGACGACGCCGCCGCCGAACGAATACGTCCCCGCGTCCCTGATGACGACGTCGCCGCCCGCGCAGACGTCGTTCCTGCATCCGGCCGCCATCCAGCGGTTGCCCGAGAACGTCGCCGCGGAGCCGTCGCCCGAGAACTCCACGTCCCCGCCCGCGCAGATGGCGCCGCCTGCCGTCACCGAAACGTTGTTCGTGAAGGTCGCCGTTCCCGAGACGGAGACGTTTCCGCCCGCGTAAACCGCGCCGCCGAGCCCCCACGCGACGTTCTCCGAAAAATTCGTCTCGCCCGAGAGGGAGACGTTCCCGTCCGCAGCGACCGCGCCGCCGGACTTGGCTGCCTCGTTATTCTTGAAGGTCGTTCCCGAGACGACGGCGTCGGTCTTGGCGTAAATCGCGCCGCCGCCGGACATCGTTTCGTTTTCCATGTGCTGAATCGTCGCGGCGTCGCCGACTATCGTGACCGAGGCGCCCTTGCTCTCGGCGAACTGGTGGGCGTCGTATCCGACGCCGAGGTTCCCGTCGAAGACGAGCGTCTTCAGCGTCAGCTCCAGCGAACCGACGGCGCGGAAAAAGTCCGCCGTTCCCGTGACCGTGCGCACGGTCGCGTCCTCAGACTCCAGCGTGAGCGTCGAGTCTTCGCTCGTGCTCAAAAATCTGAGCGTCTCTCCCCAGGTGATGCCGCCGGTTCCGCCGCCGAACCTGACGATGCAGCCGCTTTCGATGTACCCGAAAACGTCGGCGACCGTTTGCCCCGATTCGATCATAATGCCGTCGGAGTCGAGCACCGCGACGTTAGCGGCATGGGCGGGCGCGGCGGAAATGCCGAGCGCGGCGGCGGCGAGCAGGAACGCGGGAACGCCCGCGGCGGAATTGAAAAAGCTTAAAGAACGGCGATGAGACTTCATGTCGAAAATTTTCCTTTCGTGCCGACGATTCTACGATTTTCCCGAAATTCCGCGAGAGAAAATCCGTCGTTTTCGCCGCGCACGTGAACGCCTTTCGGGGAAGCGGCGGGCAGGAAAACGGAAACACGGCGCTCCCGAGCGGGAACGCCGTGTTCGCAATCTTGCGGGCGAGCTTATTTCTTCAGCAGGCCCTGGCGGTCCATTTCTTCGGCGATCTGAATCGCGTTGAGCGCCGCGCCCTTCCAGAGCTGGTCGCCGCAGACCCAGAGCGCGAGACCGTTCTCGAACGCCGTGTTCTTGCGGATGCGGCCCACGCCGCATTTCACCTTGTTCTGGTAGTCGAGCGGCATCGGATAAATCTTGTTCGCGGGATCGTCGCGGACTTCCGCGCCCGAAAATTCGGCGATCGCCTTGCGCGCAGATTCGACGTCCACGGGCTTTTCAAATTCCGCGTCGATCGAGATCGAGTGGGCGCGGAACACGGGAACGCGAACGCAGGTGCAGGTGCAGACGAGGCTCGGCAGCTCCATGATCTTGCGGCCTTCGTTGAGCATCTTCATCTCCTCCTTCGTGTAGCCGTCGTCGAGGAACACGTCCACGTGCGGGAGCACGTTGAACGCGATCTGATACGGATAGACGGAGTGCTCGATCGGCTCGTTCGACGCCCACGCGACGACCTGCTTCTTCAGCTCTTCCATCGCCGCCGCGCCCGTGCCGGAGACGGCCTGATACGTCGAGGCGAAGAAGCGCTTCAGCCCGAACGCCTTGTGCAGCGGGTAAAGCCCCATGAGCGCGATCGCCGTCGAGCAGTTCGGATTCGCGATGATGCCCTTGTGGCTCTTCAGCGCGTGCGCGTTGATTTCGGGAACGACGAGCGGGACGTCCGGATCCATGCGGAACGCCGAGCTGTTGTCGATGACGACGCAGCCGCGCTTCGCCGCCTCGGGCGCGAGCGCCTTGGAGACGCTTCCGCCCGCGGAGAAAATCGCGAAGTCAAGCCCGTCGAACGCGTCCGGAGTCGCCTCGCGGATCGTCCACGTCCTGCCGCCGAAATCGATCGTCTTGCCCGCGCTGCGCTTCGACGCGAGCGGGCGCAGTTCCGCCACGGGAAAATTTCTCGACGCGAGCAGCGAAAGAATTTCTTGCCCGACCGCGCCTGTCACACCTACGATACCGACTTTGTATGCCATATGATTTTGCCTTCTGCTGAGAAAAATTCTGAAAAAGATGAGTGCGCAAGAATGCTCCTCGCCGAGCTGAAACGCAAATGCGAAATGCTCGGCGTGGCGGAGCTGCCCGACGCGCTCGTCGCCTCCGTTCCCGCGCAGCGCCTGTGGCATTTCCGCGCGGACGCGCCCGTCGCCGAATACCGCATCTCCACCTCGCGCGCCGCGCCCTCGTGCGTGAAGAACTCGCTCGGCACGCCGGACGGGCTCTTTTCCGTCGTCGAAAAAATCGGCGCCGGCGCGCCCGCGGGAACGGTCTTCAAGGCGCGCGTCTCCACGGGCATGCACTTTTCCGAATTTCTGAAGTCCGCGCCCGACGAGAATCTGATCACCTCGCGCATCCTGCGCATCCAGGGCGAGGAGGACGGGCACAACCGCGGCGGCGACGTGGACACGTATTCAAGATTCGTGTACATCCACGGCACGAACCAGGAGCACAGGCTCGGAACGCCGAACTCTCACGGCTGCCTGCTGCTCGGCAACGCGGACGTCATCGCGCTGTTCGACGCCCTGCCCGACGCGCCCGCGGGAACGCCCGTCGCCCGCCTGCTGATCGCGCTGTGACGCCGCGCGGCGCGCCCCGCGAGTTTTGCGTTTTCATTCGCGGGTTTTGCGGCTAAGCTTGCGCCCATCTTATGAAAACGCCCATGTTCCCCTCTTTGTTCGCGAGTCTCGCGCTCGCGGTTTTCGTCAACGCCGCGCCGACGGACAAGATCCCCGCGTCGAACGTCATCTGGTTCGACACGGAGGCGCAGACCTTCAAGTCCGAAAACGGCGCCTGGACGGTGCTTCAGGATTCCTCTCGCGCGCAGGGCAAGGGCTGGGAGTTCGAAGGGCTGCCCGTCGGCAACGGCCGCATCGGCGCGATGGTCCTCGAAAGCGCCGCGCGCGAACGCGTCGCCCTGAACGAATCCACGTTCTGGACGGGCGGCGAAAACGCCGGCGGCAACTGCGCGGGCTACGAGTACGGTCCGCTCGCGGGGCGCGACAAGTTCGGCAGCTTTCAGCCGTTCGGCGAGCTCCTCGCCGAATTCTCCGACATGGAGAATCCGCAGGACTTCGTCCGTAAGCTCAACCTCGAGACCGGCGTCGCCGAAACGAGCTTCCGCGCCAAGGGCGTGAAGTATTCGCGCAAGGTCTTCGCGAGCCAGGCGCACAACGTGATCGCCGTCGTCTATACGGCGGACAAGAAGGGCGCGCTCTCGGGCACGTTCTCGCTGGCTCCGAACCACACCGCCAAATTCTTCGCGCAGAACAACCGCATGGGCATGACGGGCAAGCTCGTCAACGACCTGAGCTTCGCGGCGCGCGCGGCGGTCGTCGCCAAGGGCGGCAAGACCGTTCCCGTCGGCTCTTCGCCCGCCGAGATCAAGGTCTCCTACGCGGGAAAAGGCGACAACCAGTACGCGACTTACGCCGCCGCCTCGATTCCCAAGATCAAGGTCGAAGGCGCCGACCAGATCGTCGTCCTCGTCGCGATGGCGACGGACTACGTCATGGATCACAAAAAGAACTGGAAGGGCGGCGATCCCGCGCAGAAGGCGGAAAAGACGCTGAAGGAGGCGCTCGCGTTCGCCGACAAGCCGACGGAGCTGCTCGCCGCGCACGTCCGCATCCACAAAGGCATGTTCTCGCGCGTGGAGATCGATCTCGGCAAGACCGACGCCGAGACCGCCAAGCTGCCGACGCCCGCGCGCGTGAAGAAATACGCGAGCACGAAGGACGACCCCGACCTCGAAGAGACGCTCTTCCAGTTCGGCCGCTACTGTCTCATCGGCTCTTCGCTCGGCGCCGCGCCCGCGACGCTGCAGGGCATCTGGAACCACAAGGTGCACGCGCCGTGGGCGTGCGACTACCACAACAACATCAACATCCAGGAAGCCTACTGGCCGGCGGAAGTCACGAATCTTTCCGAGTGCCACATGCCCCTGCTCGACTACATCACGGAAAGCGCCCCCGCCTCGCGCGCGATGACGAAGAGGCAGTTCGGCGAAAACCACCGCGGCTGGACGACGCGCATCTCGCAGAATCCCTGGGGCGCGGGCGGATGGTCGATGTGGAACGTGCCGATCAACGCCTGGTACGCGCTCCACATGTGGGAGCACTTCCAGTTCACGCAGGACAAGAAATTTCTCAAGGAACAGGGCTACCCGATGATGAAGGAAGCCTGCCAGTTCTGGGAAGACCACCTGAAGGAGCTCGGCAAGGACGGCAAGGGATTCGAGTCCAGCGACAAAAACGTCGACACCAATCTGCTCAAGGGCATCCCCGCGGGAACGCTCGTCGCGCCGAAGGGCTGGTCGCACGAATGGGGTCCGACGGAAGACGGCGTCGCGCACGACCAGCAGCTCGTCCGCGACCTGTTCACGAACACGATCGAGGCGGCGAAGATTCTCGGCATGGACAAGAAATGGGCGGACACGCTCGCGAAGAAGCGCGACCGCCTCGCTCCCGACAAGATCGCGCCCGGCGGCTACCTGCAGGAATGGCTCGTCGATCGTCCGAACATGGTTTCCGGTCATCGCCACACGTCGCACCTTTTCGCGGTCTATCCCGGCAGCGGCATCTCCTACGCGAAGACGCCTAAGCTCGCCGACGCGGCGAAGAAGTCGCTCGAACTGCGCGGCACCGCGGGCGACTCCCGCCGCTCGTGGTCGTGGCCGTGGCGCACGGCGCTCTGGGCGCGTCTGCGCGAGGGCGACAAGGCGCACGAGATGGTCGAAGGTCTGCTCACGCACAACACGCTCCCGAACCTGCTCACGACGCACGAGCCGTTCCAGATGGACGGCAACTTCGCGTTCCCGGCGGCGGTCTCCGAAATGCTGCTGCAGTCGCACGCGGGCGAAATCGAACTGCTCCCCGCGCCCTGCAAGGCGTGGAAGAAAGGCAAGGTCTCCGGGCTGAAGGCGCGCGGGAACGTCACCGTCTCCTTCGAATGGGAAAACGGCAAAGTGAAGAACGTGAAGCTCGTTTCGCCGACGCCGCAGAGGGTCAACCTCACCATTCAGGGCAAGACGAAGACCGTCGAGACCTCGACCCCGAAAAAGTGACGCGCGCGCCCGAAGAATCGGAGGAAGGCGTTCCCGCCTCTCCTCCGATTTTTTTGCCACCGGCTCCCGACGACACAGCGGAGACGCCTTTTTCCCCGCAAAAAAAGCGTTCCCGCGATTTTCCGCGGGAACGCTCTTCTCTGAGCTTCAGGCTCTTACTTGTTGATGTCGCCGATCATCTTTCCGCCGAAGACCGCCGTGTCGCCGATCTGCTCTTCGATGCGGATGAGCTGATTGTACTTCGCGATGCGGTCGGAGCGGCTCATCGAACCGGTCTTGATCTGACCCGCGTTCGTCGCGACCGCGATGTCCGCGATCGTGGAGTCTTCCGTTTCGCCGGAACGGTGCGAAATGACCGCCGTGTAGCGGTTGAACTGCGCCATTTCGACGGCGTCGAGCGTTTCCGTGAGCGAGCCGATCTGGTTGACCTTGACGAGGATCGAGTTCGCGACGCCGAGCTGAATGCCCTTCTTGAGGAACGTCGTGTTCGTGACGAAGAGGTCGTCGCCGACGAGCTGCGTCTTGGAGCCGAGCTTGTCCGTGAGCTTCTTCCACGTTTCCCAGTCACCTTCCGCGCAGCCGTCTTCGATCGAGATGATCGGGTAGCTGGAGCAGAGATCGGCGAGGAAATCGACCATCTGGTCGCCCGAGAGCTTGCGGCCGTCGGACTTCTTGAAGATGTACTGCTTGGTCTTCGTGTCGTAGAACTCGGACGAAGCGACGTCGAGCGCGATGCAGATGTCCTTGCCGAACTTGTAGCCCGCGTTCTTGACCGCTGCGGCGATCGTGTCGAGCGCGTCTTCGACGGAGTTCAGGCGCGGAGCGAAGCCGCCTTCGTCGCCGACCGCCGTGTCGAGTCCGCGTTTCTTGAGGACGCTCTTGAGCGCATGGAACGTTTCCGCGCCCATCTGGACGGCCTGGCGGATGCTCTTGGCGCCGACCGGCATGATCATGAATTCTTGGAAGTCGATCGGAGCGTCGGAGTGCGCGCCGCCGTTGATGATGTTCATCATCGGGACCGGGAGCACCTTCGCGTTCGGACCGCCGAGGTACTTGTAGAGCGGCTGGCCGCACGCTTCCGCCGCCGCCTTCGCGACCGCGAGGGAGACGCCGAGAACGGCGTTCGCGCCGAGCTTGGACTTCGTCTTCGTGCCGTCGAGCGCGAGCATCGCGGCGTCGACCGCCGGCTGATCGAGCGCGTCGAAACCGACGAGTTCCGGAGCGATGATTTCATTCACGTTCGCGACGGCCTTGAGCACGCCCTTACCGCCGAAACGCTTCTTGGGGTCGACGCCCTTCGCGAACTGCTTCGCGGGAACGCCGCCGTCGCGGAGTTCGAGCGCTTCGTTCACGCCCGTGGAAGCTCCCGAAGGAACCGCCGCGCGACCGATGGCGCCGCAGGAGAGTTCGACGTCGACTTCGACCGTCGGGTTACCGCGAGAATCGATGATTTCGCGACCTTTGATGTCAATGATGGTGGACATAATTTTTTTGTGGTTGAAAAAGAGTTTGAATGTTCCGCGAGAATAAATTTCGGCTTCGCGGAAATCAAGCGGGAACGCGCGCGCGGACGCGGAATTTCTCGGCGCGGGAACGGGCGCCTCACTTCTTCGGGTCGAAGGCGTCGCGCAGCGCGTCGCCGAAGAGATTCAGCGCGAAGAGCGTCGAGGCGAAGAAAAGGCCGGGAAAGAGCAGCAGCCACGGATAGTCCGCCATCGAGTCCGCGCCTTCCTTGATCATAAGCCCCCACGACGTCTCCGGCGGCTTCACGCCCAGCCCGAGAAAGCTGATGAAGGCCTCGAGCAGCATCACGCCCGGCACCGTCAGCGTCGCATAGACGATCACCGTGCCGAGGACGTTCGGCAGCAGGTGGCGCGTCATGATCTTCGCGGCGGACTGGCCCATGCAGACGGCGGCCTCGACGAACGCCTGCGTGCGCAGCTCGCGCACCTGATTGCGGACGATGCGCGCCATCGTCAGCCACGAAATCGCGCCGATCGCCACGTAGATCAGCCACATCTCCTGCCCGAAGACGACCGTGAGCAGAATCACGAACAGCGTGAACGGCAGCGCGTAAAGCGCGTCCACGACGCGCATCATCAGCGAATCGCGCGCGCCGCCGACGTAGCCCGCCGCCATGCCGTAGGCGACGCCGATGACGCACGAGACGAACGTCGCGATCAGCCCGACGCGCAGCGAGACGCTCCCGCCGTAAAGCAGCCGCGAAAGCACGTCGCGCCCGAGCGTGTCCGTGCCGAGCCAATGCGCCGCGGACGGTCCCGCCGGTCCGAGCGCGAGATCCTGCGCCTCGAACGGGAACGGCGCGATCCACGGCGCGCATGCGCACGCGAGCGTCATCGCCGCGGCGAAGATTCCCGCCGCCACGCCCGCGCGGTTCGCGAAGAAGCGTTCGAGAGAACGCCTCAGCGGCGACGCCGGCGCGCCCGCGAAACGCGCGTCGGCGCGGACGTCATTCTGTTTTTCTGCTTTCACTCTGACGCGCGATTATCGCGCATCGCCCTGCCCCGCGCGAGCGCGAAAACGCGCGCCGCGGACGGCGTTTTTTTGTTGAGACGGGAGGCGCAACAGGATTTTCTTTAGCCACCTTCGATTTTCTATGAGCGATCCGATCAAACATGAATGCGGAATTGCCGTCGTCCGGCTGCTGAAACCGCTCGAATACTACGAGCACAAGTACGGGACGCCGCTTTACGGCTTCAACCAGCTGTTCCTGCTGATGGAAAAGCAGCACAACCGCGGTCAGGACGGCGCCGGCATCGGATGCGTGAAGCTCAACGTTCCCGCGGGCGAAAGCTTCATGGCGCGCGACCGCGCGCTGGGCTCGGGGGCGCTCACGGAAATGTTTTCGCGTCAGCTCGCGGACTACGAGGAGAAAGTCCGCGAGGGGAAAATCTTCCCGGAAATCCCCGCGACGGTGAAGGAGAATTTCAGCTTCGGCGGCGAACTCCTCATCGGGCATCTCCGCTACGGCACTTCCGGCAACTACGATCTTTCGACCTGCCACCCCTTCGCCCGCAAATCCATCTGGCCGACGCGCAACCTGATGATTGCGGGCAATTTTTCGATCACGAATCCGGGCGAGCTCAACGAAATCCTCGTCAACCGCGGCGCGCATCCCGTGTTCTCGACGGACACGCAGTCGCTGCTCGAAGAGCTCGGCTTCTGGCTCGACGACGCGCACACGACGATCTTCCGCGAGCTGCGCGACAAGGGTATTCCCGGACGTGAAATGCCCGAAATCATTTCCCGCCGCATCGACCTCGCGGACGTGCTCCGCAAGGCGTCCGTCAAATGGGACGGCGGCTTCGCGCTCTGCGGCGTCACGGGCAACGGCGACCTCTTCGCGATGCGCGACCCGAACGGCATCCGCCCGTGCTTCATCCTGCGCACGGACGAGGTCGTCGCCGTCGCCTCCGAACGCGCGGCGCTGATGACGATCTTCAACGCCGAGGAAAGCCAGGTCGAAGAGCTCACGCCCGGCTCGGCGATGATCGTGGAAAACCACGGCGAGACGCGCTTCGAAAAGATTTTCGAGCCCGGCGAAAAGACGCACTGCACGTTCGAGCGGCTCTACTTCTCGCGCGGGAACGACGTCGCGATCTACCGGGAACGCAAGGCGCTCGGCGCCGCGCTCGTGCCGCAGATTCTCAAAGAGATCGATCACGACCTCGCGAACACCGTCTTCTCGTTCATCCCGAACACGGCGGAGACCGCCTACTACGGCATGATGGCGGAGCTGCGCGTCAACCGCCGCCGCGAAGTGCGCGAGGAACTGCTCTCCGCCGTGAAGAACGGAACCGTGGACGAGGCGCTCATCGAACGCCTCATCATGGGCAACTGGCCGCGCGGCGAAAAAGTCGCGCACAAGGACATCAAGCTGCGCACCTTCATCTCGCAGGAAAAGACGCGCAACCGCCTCGCCTCGCACGTGTACGACATTTCCTACGGCGTCGTCCGCGAAGGCGAAAATCTCGTCATCATCGACGACTCGATCGTGCGCGGCACGACGCTGCGCGAGTCCATTCTCAAAATCCTTTCCCGCCCGAATCCGAAAAAGATCATCGTCTGTTCGTCCGCGCCACAGGTGCGCTATCCGGACTGCTACGGCATCGACATGAGCGAACTGGGCAAGTTCCTCGCCTTCCAGGCCGCCGTCCAGCTCTGCCAGCAGAGCGGCAAGGGCGACCTGCTCCGCGAAGTCTACGCCGACTGCGTGCGCGAGCTCGAAAAGCCCGAGCCCGACATGGTCAATCACGTCGGCCGCATTTACGCGCAGTTCTCCGACGAGGAGATTTCCCGCAAGTGCGCCGAGCTCGTCTATCCGGACTGCGACTGGCACGGCGAGCTCGTGCTGATCTATCAGACGATCGACAACCTGCTCAAGGCCTGCCCCGGCAGCGCGGGCGCGTGGTACTTCACGGGAAATTATCCGACCCGCGGCGGCTTCCGCGCCCTCAACCGCGCCTACGTCAATTTCTACGAAAACCGCGCCGCGCGCGCGTACTGAGCCGAGCGCTCAGATGGCGGCCGTCGGGTTTTCGCCCGACGGTGCGCCTAAGAGTTCTTCTTCGCCGGGCGCGGCCACGGCGTCGAGCGCGAAAGCGGCGTCATCTCGCGGCTTTCGAGCACCGTTCCCGCGGGAATCTTCAGCCCCGTGAGAAAATCCCGCGCGGGCAGCATGCGGCCGCCCGGACGCTGCAGCGAAAACACGTTCAGCAGCCCGCGCCCCGTCGCGATGACGAGCTCGCCCTTGTTGCGCGAAACGACGGTGCCGGGCGCGGCGTCCTGCGGGAACGTCGGATCGTCGAACGCCTCGACGTGCCCGAGCTTCAGCTCCATGCCCTCGTAGGGAATCGTGCAGCCCGGCCAGCCGGAAAGCGCCCGGACGCGCGCGCTGAGCAGCTTCGCGGGAACGCGGAAATCTAGCCCCGCGTCCGCGCGCGAGATTTTGCGCGTGTAGGAAACGTGCTTTTCGCTCTGCGGGATCGGCTCGACCGTGCCCGCGATGATGCGCGGAATCGTGTCCGTCGTGATGAAGATGCACGCCTCGGCGATTTTTTCGCGCAGCGACGCGCGCGTCGAGCCCGTGTCGAGCGGAATGACCGCGCTGCCGACGATGTCGCCCTCGTCGAGCGCGGGAACGATCCTCTGCAGCGTGACGCCGGCGCCGCCGTCGTTGTTGGCGATGGCGGCCTCGATCGGCGCGGGGCCGCGGTAATGCGGCAGCAGCGACGCGTGGTAGTTGTAGAAACCGAGCGTCGGCGCGGCGAGCAGGTTCTCGCGCAGAATGTGCCCGTACGCCATGACGAGCCCGATGTCGCAGCGCAGCTCGCGCAGACGCGCGGCGTCCTCTTCGCCGAGCTTTTCGGGCTGAAAAAGCGGCACGCCGAAGTCGCGCGCCCAGCGGGCGACGGGATTGGGGCTGATTTTCTGCCCGCGCCCGTGCGGACGGTCGGGCTGCGAATAAACGGCCTCGATGCTCACCTGCGCGCGCAGGGGCGCCGAAATCAGGGTTTCCAGAATCGGCAGCGCGATGCCGTCGGATGCGAAAAATACTATGCGTTTGCGCTCGTTCATTGTCTTGCGGATTTCGGGTTTTTGTCGTGATGAGCGCGCGAATGCCTCACGCGGAAAATTGCGGCGATTCTGACGCAAAACCCGCGCGACGGAAAGCAAATTCGCGCCCGCGGAAAACGTGCGCGCGCGCCGTCACGCCGAGACGCCGCGCAGCGCGCCGAGCGAATCGAGCAGCTGCGCGGGCGTGCTCGCGCCTACGAGAACGCTCGTCACGAGCGGATTTTCCAGCAGCCATGCAATCGCGTACTGCGCGAGCGTCTGCCCGCGTTCCCGCGCGAGCGCGTCGAGACGGCGGGCTTCGGCGATTTTTTCCGGCGTGACCTGCTCGCGACGGAGAAAACCGCTCGGCCTGGCGGCACGGGAATTTTCGGGAACGCCGTTCAGATACCTGTCGGTGAGCAGACCCTGCGCGAGCGGCGAAAACGCGATGAAGCCCGCGCCTTCGCGCCGCGCGGTCTCGAGTTTTTCCGCCTCGGGAGAACGTTCGAAAAGATTGTAGCGGTCCTGAAAGATCAGGCAGGGCGTGCCGTTCCCGCGCAGCAGCGCGCAGGCGCGCGCCGCGACGTCGGCGGGAAATTTCGACAGCCCGACGTAGAGCGCCTTGCCCGCGCGGACGAGATCGGAAAGCGCACCGACGGTTTCCTCGACGGGCGTTTCCGCGTCGTAGCGGTGCGCGTAGAAAATGTCGAAGTAGTCCAGCCCCGTACGGCGCAGACTTTGGTCGCAGCTCGCGATGAGGCTTTTGCGCGACGTGCCGTCGCCGTAGGGACCGGGCCACATGCGGTGTCCCGCCTTCGAGGAAACGACGATTTCGTCGCGGTGCGAGGCGAGGGCGCCGCGCAGGATTTTCCCGAAGTTTTCTTCGGCGGAGCCGGGCGGCGGACCGTAGTTGTTCGCCAGGTCGAAATGCGTGATTCCGCGCTCGAACGCCGTGAGCAGGATCTTTTCCGCGTTCGCGAAATCGTCGATCCCGCCGAAGTTGTGCCAGAGCCCGAGCGAGATCTTCGGCAGACGCAGCCCGGAAGCGCCGCAGCGGGCGTAGGGCATTTCGGGCGCAGCGGGAACGCTGAGTTTTTCGTTTTCCATGGCGAAAAAATACGCGCTTCGCCGCGCCCGCCGCAAGCGCGCAGTGCGGAGGCGCAGACGGAGACGCGCCGTTTTTCCGTTTGCGCCGCGGGCGCGGGAACGGATAAAATTTGCGGACATTTTCAAATTGTCCCCTCTTATGGAAAAAAGAACGCTCATCATCGGTGCGGGCGGCGTCGGCAACGTCGTCGCTCACAAGGTCGCGCAGAACGCGGCGGAATTCGGCGAAATCATGCTCGCCTCGCGCAACGAAAACAAATGCAAGGCGATCGCGGCGGACGTCAGAAACGCCACCGGAGTCGTGCTCAAGACCGCGAAGATCGACGCCGACAACGTGCAGGAAGTCGTCGCGCTGCTCCGCGAGTTCAGACCGCAGGTGCTCATCAACGTCGCGCTCCCGTATCAGGATCTTCCTCTGATGGACGCGTGCCTCCACGCCGGCGTGCACTACGTGGACACCGCGAACTACGAACCGCCGAACCACGCCAAATTCGAATACTCCTGGCAGTGGGCCTACCGCGAACGCTTCGAAAAGGCCAGTCTTACCGCCCTGCTCGGCTCCGGCTTCGACCCGGGCGTCACCAACGTCTATTGCGCCTACGCGCAGAAGCACCTTTTCGACGAAATCGAAACCGTGGACATTCTCGACGCGAACGCAGGCGACCACGGCTATCCCTTCGCGACGAACTTCAACCCGGAAATCAACATCCGCGAAATCACCCAGCGCGGCCGCTACTGGGAAAACGGCGAGTGGAAGGAGACCGGTCCGCTCGAAATCCGCCGCGAATACGACTTCCCCGTCATCGGCGAAAAAAGCGCCTACCTGATGTACCACGAAGAGCTCGAATCCCTCTGCCAGAACATCAAGGGGCTGAAGCGCATCCGCTTTTTCATGACGTTTTCCGACAAGTATCTGACGCACCTGCACGTGCTTCAGAACGTCGGCATGACGCGCATCGATCCGATCGAATACCAGGGACAAAAAATCGTCCCGATCCAGTTCCTCAAGGCGATTCTGCCCGATCCCGCCTCGCTCGGCCCGCGCACCAAGGGCAAGACCTGCATCGGCTGCGAAATCACGGGAACGAAGGACGGCAAGAAGCGCAAAGTCTTCATCTACAACGTGTGCGACCACCAGGAATGCTACCGCGAAGTCAAGTCGCAGGCGATCAGCTACACGACGGGCGTTCCCGCGATGATCGGAGCGATGATGGTCGCGAACGGCAAATGGCGCAAGCCCGGCGTCTGGAACATGGAGGAAAACGACCCCGATCCGTTCATGGAAAAACTGAACGAATGCGGTCTCCCGTGGCAGATCCTCGAGATGAATCCCGAGGCGTGAAGGAAAGCTTAAAGTTCAAGGCTTAAAGCTTAAAAAAAAAAGCGTTCCCGCGAGCAGTTCGCGGGAACGCTTTTTTGCGCGGAGAAGCGTCGGAATGTCTTTTTCAGAAATGTCCGTCGTCTCCCGGAAAAACTTCCGGCGGCGGCAGCATTTTCGTCGCGTCCTCTCTCAATTTTCGTTTTATTCGTCTTTCATGCAAACGGCACCCGAACTATCCCGCGAAACTTCGCGCCGCGTCACGGCGGCGCGCGCCGTCGTCCGCGAAAACGTCGCCTTCTTCGCGGACAATTTCGCGCACGTCGAAAGCCGTTGGAAAAAGGACAACTCGCGCGTCACCGACGCGGATCTGGCGCTCTCGCGCCGCATCACCGACGCGATCCTGAAAAAATTTCCCGACGACGATTTCTGCTCCGAAGAAGCCCTGCCGCCGCCGGGCGAGCCGCGCTTCTTCAACGCGAAATTCGCCTGGGTGCTCGACCCTATCGACGGCACGAACAACTTCGCGCGCGGCATTCCGCTGTGCGCGATTTCGCTCGCCCTGCTCCGCGACGGCGTGCCCGTTTACGGCGTCATCTACGACCACGCGCAGCGCTGTCTGCTCGAAGGCGGCGAGAACGTGCCGCTCTCGCGCGACGGCGTGCCCGTGAATCTTCCGCCGGAACTGCCCTACAACGAGCACAGCCTCATCAGCCTGCATTTCCCGCTCAGACAGCACGAACTGCTCGAGCTCGCGCCGCTCACGTCCGTGAACGCGCTGCGCTGCCAGGGCTCGGCGGCGCTCAATCTCGCCTACAACGCCTTCGGCGCCGTGGACGGGAGCATCGACCACTTCACGCGCGTCTGGGACATCGCGGCGGCCTACGCGATGCTGCTCGCCGCCGGGCGCAGAATCGTCTTTCTCAAGAACAATCCGTTCCCGCTGCGCGAGATTTCCGCCGACATGCCGAAGCTGCGCTGGATCGCGGGCACGCGCGGCTTCCTCGCCCGCGCGGAACAGCTCGGTCTGCTCTGAACGCGGAAAAACGCGCCCGCGTTCCCGTCAGCGCGAGAGCCGCAGGGAAAGTCCCGGGAGGCGACCGGCGAGCTCGACGGCGTCGAGGCGCAGACGCGTTTTCGAGGCGCGCAGCAGCGCGGCGACGGCGGATTTTTCCGACGGACCGCCGCCGATGAAGATCGGGTAGGGATGCGTTCCCGCCGCGGCGGGAAAAAGCGCGCGGCAGTGGGTGTGCCCGCAGATCATCAGGTCGATGCCCGCTTCGGCGAATATTTTTCCGAGCTCGCGGCGCAGACGTGCGGGACCGTGCCATCCGTCGCGGTTCGCGTCGTGGCAGAACGGCGGAATGTGCATCACGGCGACGCGCCACGGCGCGTTTTTCCACGCGGGCGAGGCGATTTCCCCGCGCACGGATTCCGCCTGCGCGGCGACGTAGGCGTCGCAGTCGATGAGACCGCCGTAAACGGGCTCGGCGTCGGGCTTGTCCTCGCCGGAATCGACGCAGAGAAAACGGACGGGACCGAGCGTGAACGCTCCGAAATAATTTCCGCCCGCGAGCGGCGAAAGATGAGCGCGCAGACTCCGCGCCGCCGCTCCTCGGTATTCGTGATTGCCGCGCAGGAAGAGCGCGGAACGCCCCGCTTCGGTCAGCGGCGGGAGCGCGCGCAGAAAGCGTTTTTCGACGGCGGCGCGCGTGTCGCAGTCGTCGAGGCAGTCGCCGTTGAACAGCGCGAGGGCGGGCGCGGCGTCGCGGACTTCGGGACGCGAGAGCAGCTTGGGAATCAGGTCGATTCTTCCGTGGAGGTCGTTGAAGACCGCGAGCGAAAGCGCGTCTCCGTCGGCGAGAACGGGACGGAGCGTCCGCACGCCGCAGGAGCGCTCGGCGCCGAGGCGGATTTCGTAAGGCGCGATTTTTTCGACGGGCGCGGAAAAGGCTTCGAAGATCAGCGGTTTCGCGGGATCGAGGCCGCGCAGCGTGACGCAGTGGTCAATCTCGCCCGCGGCGATCATGCCGTCGCGGGAAGGTCGGGCGTTCGCCCGTTTTTCGCGCGGGAGAGCGGCGTCCTGCGTCCATTCGACGCGGGAAACGGCGGGAACGCCCGTACGCCAGCGGACGTCCGCCGTGTCCGCGCCCGTGAACTGGGCGTAAACGGGAAACGCGAGAAACGCGTCGTCGCCCGCGGCGGGAACGTCCTTCGCGGCGGCGGGCGCGAGCGTTCCCGCGGGCGCGAGCGCGGCGCCCGCGCCGAAAAGCCCCAGCGAAGCGAGAAAATGTCTTCGGTCCATGGCATGAAATCCTACACCACGACCATCCGCGCGGCAAGCGCGCACGCCGCCGAATCCGTGCTCAAAAATTGCTCGCAGAGGGAAAGGAAATGCGTTTCAATGAGACAGAAAATTTTGCTTATGAATTACCTTTCACTCGATTTGGGCGCGGACAGCGGCCGCGTCATCCTCGGAACCCTCGAAAACGGGAAAATTTCGCTCGAAGAAATCCACCGTTTCTACAACAAGGCGGTGCCCGTCAACGGCTCGCTGCGCTGGGACGTCGTCCGGCTCTTCGACGAGCTCAAGGCGGGTCTGAAGAAAGTCGCCGACCGCGGCATCGCCGTCAAAAGCCTCTCGACGGACTCGTGGGGCGTGGACTACGTGCTGCTCAAGGGCGCGGAGCCGATGCTCACGGCGCCGTATCAGTACCGCGACGGGCGCACGGACGGTTCCGTCGAGCGCGTCCGCGCAATCATTCCCGACGAAAAGCTTTTCGCCGAATCGGGCATCATGTTCATGGGCATCAACACGCTGTATCAGCTTTTCGAGGACACGCGCTCCCGCCCGGAAATCCTCGCGCTCGCGGACGGATTTCTCAACATCGGCGACTATTTCAACTGGCTGTTTTCGGGCGTTCCCGCGGCGGAGATTTCGCTCGCGAGCACGACGCAGCTCTACAATCCGCGCACGAAGGCGTGGTCGCTCGAAACGGCGGACGCGCTGGGCATTCCGCGGAAGATCTTCCCGAAGATCGTCGCTTCGGGCACGACGCTCGGCAAGATCCTTCCCGCGATCGCCGCGGAGACCGGACTCGCGCCGGAGACGGAAGTCGTCGCCTCGTGCTCGCACGACACCGGCGCCGCCGTCGCCGCCATTCCCGCGGATTCGGCGACGAACTGGGCGTTCCTTTCCTGCGGCACCTGGTCGCTGATCGGCGTCGAATCGCCGACGCCGTTCATCAGCGAAACCGTCCGCCGCGCCAACTACACGAACGAGGTCGGCTTCGGGCACACGACGCGCTTTCTCAAAAACATCGTCGGCATGTGGATACAGCAGGAGTCGATGCGCTACTGGAAGGCGCACGGGAACGACACGCCCGCGCCCGAGCTCGACAAGCTCGCCGCGCTCGAGCCCGCGCTGCGCTCGCACATCAACCCCGACGACGCGCGCTTCCTCAAGCCCAACGAAATGCCGCAGAAGATCGCCGATTTCTGCGCCGAGACCGGCCAGCCCGTTCCCGAAAACGTCGGGCAGACGATGCGCTGCATCCTCGAAAGCCTCGCCCTCGCCTACCGCAAGGCGCTCGACGACATTTCCGCGCTCGCGGAAAAGCCGATCGACACGCTCCACGTCGTCGGCGGCGGCTCGCGCTCCAAGCTTTTCATGCAGTTCATCGCTAACGCGACCGGCCGCACCGTCGTCGCCGGCCCCGTCGAGGGCACCAGCTGCGGCAACGTGCTGATTCAGGCGGTCGCGGCGGGAGAGCTCTCCGGACTCGACGAAATCCGCAAGGTCGTCCGCGCCTCCTTCGACGTGAAGACCTACGTTCCCGCCGCGGACGAACGCGCCGCGTGGGAAGCCGCCTACGAAAAATTCAGGACGCTCTGAGGCGCGCCCGCGTTTTCCGCAAATTTCATCAACCTTAATCTTCCCCCAAAAACATGGCTCTCGCGTTTTCCCTTGAACAGCTCTGCAACGTCATCGATCCGATCCGGGTCGAAGGCTCGACGACGGTTCCGCTCTCGAACATCGGCGCGCTCGATTCCGCCAAGCCGGGCGACCTCGCCTTTCTCGGCAACGAAAAATACCACGCGCAGGTCGCGACCTGCGAGGCGTCCGCGATTCTCGTTCCCGCGGACTATGTCGGCTCCTCTCCGAAGGAAAATCAGGCCTACATCTTCGTCGAAAAGCCCTCCTACACGCTCGCGCTGATCTGCGGGCAGATCGAGGCGGCGCTGTGGCCGAAACCCGCCGCGGGAACGCACCCGAGCGCGGTCGTCGCGCCCTCCGCGCAGATCGGCAAAGGCGTGCACGTCGGCGCGTTCTGCGTCGTCGGCGAAAACGCGAAGATCGGCGACGGCGTCGTGCTCGAGGCGCAGACGACCGTCGGGAACGCCGTCGTCATCGGCGAAAATTCCCGCATCGAAAGCGGCGCGCGCATCGGCGCCTACACGCAGATCGGCGCGCGCGTCCACATCCTGCCCAACGCCGTCATCGGCGCGGACGGATTCGGCTTCATTCCCGTGGACGGAAAAATCGAAAAGATTCCGCAGATCGGCAACGTCGTCATCGAGGACGACGTCGAAATCGGCGCGGGAACGTGCATCGACCGCGCCCGCTTCTCCTCGACGCGCGTCGGCAAGGGCACGAAGATCGACAATCTCGTCCAGATCGGGCACAACTGCGTCATCGGCAAATACTGCTTCGTCTGCGGGCAGGCTGGCATGGCGGGCTCGACGACCGTCGGCGACTACGTCACGCTCGCCGGGCAGGTCGGTCTCGCCGGACACATCAAGATCGGCGACAAGGCGACGATCGGCGCGCAGTGCGGCGTGCTCGGCGACGTCGAGCCGGGCGCGACGATGCTCGATTCGCCCGCGATTCCGATCGGGCTCGCGAAAAAGCTCATGGTGCTGAAGACGCGTCTGCCGGACATGTTCTCGCGCCTCAAGGCGATCGAAAAGCAGCTCGCCGGAAAATAATCGCGCGGATTCCCTTTTTTCCGCCGATGCGGCCTCCCGCCGCACGCCCGAAAGCGGGGTCTCTCAAAGCGAAATTCGCTATTGACGGAGGCGCGGAAAAATTATTTTCTGTTGCACTAAATTTTCGGCTTACGGAGAGATGACAGAGTGGCCGATTGTGCCTGACTCGAAATCAGGTGTGCCGCAAGGCACCGGGGGTTCGAATCCCTCTCTCTCCGCCATTTTCGGA
>JBJEVQ010000002.1:0-4612 GCA_051884495.1 Candidatus Spyradosoma sp. | reverse complement strand
TTCGAATCCCTCTCTCTCCGCCATTTTCGGAACGCCCGCGAAGCCTCATGAATAAAGGCTCGCGGGCGTTTTTTCGAAACGGTTTCGGCGGTCCGGCGGGAGTTCAGAAGTCCTCGCCGGTGCGCGCGGATTTTTCGCCGCGCTCCTGCTTCGGCTTGCCGACGAAGTCGAACTTCACGGGAACGCCGCCGAGGTCGAACGCCGCGTAGAACTTCGAGATCAGATAGCGCTCGTAGGCCTCGTCGAGCTTCTCCTCCGAATTGCAGAAGAGGCGGATCCGCAGCGGCTTGTTGCCCGTCTGCACCGCGTAGTAGCACTTGAAGCGGCGGCCGCTGATCATGCGCGGCGGCTGCGCCTCCATCGCGTCGTGAATCGCGCGGTTGATCTGCGCCGTCGGCAGCTGCACGTTCATGCGCGCGTGGAGCGCGATCGCCTCGGCGAGCATCGTCTGCACGCGGAAATTTTCCTTGGCGGAGGCGAAGATGATTTTGGAGCCGGGCAGGAAAAAGAGCTCGCGGTTCACGGCGTCGGCGAAGGCGCGGCGGAACTCCTCCTCGCCCGAATAGCCGCCGACGGGCGCGCCCGAAGCGAAGGGCTTCCGCGCCAGATCCCATTTGTTCACGACGACGACGAGCCCCGTGCCGAGCTTCACGAGCTGCCCCGCGAGCTGCTTGTCGAGCCGCGTCACGCCCGTCTCCGCGTCGATGACGAGAAAGCACACGTCCGCGCGGCTCATCGCGTCGTCCGTGCGCAGCGCGGAAAAATACTCCAGCGTGTCGAACTTGTTCTTCGCGCGCTTGCCGGCGGTGTCCACGAGCTCGAAATGCGTGACGTTCCCGTCCTTGTCCGTGTAGTCCAGGCGCGCCTTGATCGGGTCGCGCGTCGTTCCCGCGACTTCGCTGACGATGAGTCGCGACTCCTTCAGCAGACAGTTGCCGAGCGAGCTTTTGCCGACGTTCGGGCGTCCGGCGAGGCAGATGCGGATCGGCTCGGGCTCGCGCGCGGCGGGCGCGGCATCCTCCGCGGGAACGGGCGCGCCGATCTTTTCCAGAATCGCCTGACGCAGAAAATCCAGCCCGCGGTTGTGCTCGGCCGAAATCAGAATCGGCGTGCCGAAGCCGAGCCGGAAAAAGTCGCCCTGCCCCATCTTGCGCTCGTCGTTGTCCACTTTGTTGACGACGAGCAGCACCGTCTTCCCGCTGCGGCGCAGACGCGCGGCGACGTCGAGGTCGAGCGGGGTGCAGCCCTGCGAGACGTCCGTGACGAGCAGCACGAGCTCCGCCGCCTGAATCGCGAAGGAGACCTGCTCCTCGACCGCGTCGGCGATGACTTTCGGCGTCTCCTTTTCCGTGAAGAGCCCGATTCCGCCCGTGTCCATGAGCAGATAGTCGTCCCCCGGAACGCGCTCGACGATGAGGTCGCGCGTCACGCCGGGCATGTCGTGCACGATGGAGACGCGCCGCCCGATCAGGCGGTTGAACAGACGGCTTTTGCCGACGTTGGGGCGGCCGACGACGGCGACGCTGCGCGGAATTTCGTTCTGCTTTGCCATGGTGAGAAATTTTCGGCGCAGTCTCGCAGATTTCCGCCGCGGAGGCAATGCGGGAACGCGGCGCCGCCGCGCGGGAACGCTTCGAGCGCGACCTCGAAACGCGCGCCATGCGCGGTCCCGCCGCCTCTTCCTAAAATGAGACATTCCGCCCCATGAAATTGGCACGGGGGGTGCAACAGAGAGGGGCATTATGGATTTCAACAAGTTCACAGAAAAAAGCCGTGAGGCGATTCAAGGGGCGCAGGCCCTGATGACCGAGCACGGAAACCCGATGCTCGAAACCTGGCACGTTCTTGCCGCGCTGCTCGCGCAGGACGGCGGAATCGTGCCCGCGCTGCTGGCGAAGATGAAGCTCGACGCGGCGGGGTTCCGCGGGAACGTCGAACGCGAGCTCGAACGCCTGCCGCGCGTCAGCGGCGGCGGGAACGTGCAGCAGGGCGCCGCGTCGGGCTCGGTGCAGCGCGTGCTCGGCAAGGCGCTCGAAGAGGCGCGCGCGCTGGGCGACGATTTCGTGAGCACGGAACATCTTTTTCTCGCGCTCATTTCCGAAGCCTCGGAGATGAAGGGCGTGTTCAAGGCGTTCGGAGTGTCGCGCGAGAGCGTTCTCGCCGCGCTGAAGGAGCTGCGCGGAAATCAGCGCGTGACGACGGACAACCCCGAGGCGACCTACGACGCGCTCGGCAAGTACGGCGTCGATCTCGTCGATCTCGCGCGCAAGGGCAAGCTCGATCCCGTGATCGGGCGCGACGAGGAAATCCGCCGCGTCGTCCGAATCCTTTCCCGCAAGACGAAAAACAATCCCGTGCTCATCGGCGAGCCCGGCGTCGGCAAGACGGCTATCGTCGAGGGGCTCGCGCAGCGCATCGTGCGCGGCGACGTTCCCGAAGGGCTGCGCGACAAGACCGTGTTTTCGCTCGACATGGGTTCGCTGCTCGCGGGCGCGAAATACCGCGGTGAATTCGAAGAGCGCCTCAAGGCCGTGCTCACGGAAATCAAGAAATCCGAAGGGCGCATCCTGCTTTTCATCGACGAGCTGCACACGCTCGTCGGCGCGGGCAAGACCGACGGCGCGATGGACGCAGGCAACATGCTCAAGCCCATGCTCGCGCGCGGCGAGCTCCACTGCATCGGCGCGACGACGCTTGAGGAGCACCGCAAATACATCGAGAAGGACGCCGCGCTCGAGCGCCGTTTCCAGAGCGTGCTCGTCGAGCCGCCGAGCGTCGAGGACACGATCTCCATTCTGCGCGGCCTGCGGGAACGCTTCGAGGTGCACCACGGCGTGCGCATCATGGACGGCGCGATCGTCGAGGCCGCCGTGCTTTCCGACCGCTACATCTCCGACCGTTTCCTGCCCGACAAGGCGATAGACCTCGTGGACGAGGCCTGCGCGCAGATCCGCACCGAAATGGATTCGATGCCGGAAGAGCTCGACACGCTCGCGCGCCGCGTCATGCAGCTCGAAATCGAGGAGACCGCGCTGAAGAAGGAGACGGACGACGCGTCGAAGCTCCGGCTCGAAGCGCTGCGCAAAGAGCTTGCCGAGGCGCGTTCCGAGGCGACCGCGCTGCGCGCGCGCTGGGAGGCGGAAAAGGACAGCGTCGGCAAGGTGCAGAAGCTCCGCGCCGAGCTCGAGGCCGCGCGCCGCGACACCGAAGTCGCCGAGCGCAGGGGCGATCTCGGCAAGGCGAGCGAACTGCGCTACGGAAAAATTCCGCAGCTTGAATCGGATTTGAAAAAATACGAAAAAATCGCCGAGGAAAAATCCGGCGGGAACGACAAGCTCTTCCGCGAAGCGGTTTCGCCGGACGAAATCGCCGAGGTCGTCGCGCGCTGGACGGGCATTCCCGCGACGAAGCTGCTCGAGGGCGAAAAGCGCAAGCTGCTCGGGCTGCAGAGCGAGCTCGCGAAACAGGTCGTCGGGCAGGAAGAGCCCGTGCGCCTCGTCTCGGAGGCGATTCTGCGTTCCCGCGCGGGCGTGCAGGATCCGCGGCGTCCGGTCGGCTCGTTCCTTTTCCTCGGACCGACGGGCGTAGGCAAGACGGAGCTCGCGAAGTCGCTCGCGCGCCAGCTCTTCGACAGCGAGGACGCGATGATCCGCATCGACATGTCCGAGTACATGGAGAAACACTCCGTGTCGCGCCTCGTCGGCGCGCCTCCGGGCTACGTCGGATTCGAGGAGGGCGGCCAGCTCACCGAGGCGATCCGCCGCAAGCCCTATTCCGTCGTGCTGCTCGACGAAATCGAAAAGGCGCACCCAGACGTGTTCAATATCCTTCTGCAGATTCTGGACGACGGCCGCCTGACCGACGGGCAGGGGCGCACGGTCGATTGCCGCAACGCCGTGTTCATCCTCACGTCGAACATCGGCTCGCGCTTCCTCGTCGAAGGCGTGACGGGCGAAGAAATTCCCGACAAGGTGCGCGAGCAGGTCATGGCGGAACTGCGCGCGGGCTTCCGGCCGGAATTCCTGAACCGCATCGACGACATCGTGCTGTTCCGTCCGCTCGGGCCGAAGCAGATTTCCGCCATCGTCGATCTGCTCGTCGCCTCGCTGAACCGCCGGCTCGAAGACCACCGCATCACGGTGACGCTGGACAAGTCCGCGCACGCGTGGATCGCGGAAAACGGCTACGACCCCGTTTACGGCGCGCGCCCGCTGCGGCGCTTCATTCAGAAGGAGATCGAGACGCCGCTCGCGAAGGAAATCATCGAAGGCAAGGTCGCCGACGGGAACACGGTGAAGTTCACCAAGCCCAAAGGCGACGCCCCCGGCCTGAAAATCAAGGTCGAGAGCTGACGCGCGCGACGCGAAACGCCGAAAAAAGGGCGACCGGAACGGCCGCCCCTTTTTTTTTGCGCGCGCTCAGAGCGCCGTCCTGAAGAAGGCTTCAATCTCGGACAGAGAAATCTTCTGAAACTCCGCGTTGTCGTAGAGATCGACGTGCGTCGCGCCGGGAACGACGAAGAGCTCCTTCGGCTCCGCCGCGCGCGCGTGCGCGTCCTCGCTGAAATAGGCGGACATCGCGCGCTCGCCGACGACGAAGAGCATCGGGCGCG
>JBJEVQ010000001.1:0-4935 GCA_051884495.1 Candidatus Spyradosoma sp. | reverse complement strand
CCGTTCCCGCACGCTCTCCTGCTTCCGCAAGGAAGACCGCTGGGCGGAATACCTCCGCCTCTACGCCTCCTGAGCTCGCCCCACGTCAGGTTCTGGGACGTCGTCGGCGCGGGAACACGGCCGGCGCAATTGTCCGAGGATTGAAGTGTCAAATGTCTTCCGGCGACTCCGCAATTCTTTGAGATCCAAAGAATCATTTGTCTATGCTGTTTGCACGAGTGTTTTGTCAAAACGCGGACTTGCCAAATGTCAAATGTCTGGTAGGATTTCCCCAATTATGGAAACCACGGATTCTCACAGTCCGCTGAAGATGATCCATCCGGATTTTGATTCAAAACTGACGGATCTCATCATGGAGCTGAACTTCCTTCGGCGGAAGCGTTTGGGCGGAACCACGCCGCCCGCGATTTTTTTTCAGCTGAAAGGGCTTTTTCATGCGTTCGAGAGTTTGGGTTCCGCGCACATCGAGGGCAACAATACTACGGTTTCGGCGTACCTGGAGGCCAAGGCGAAGCGCTCCGGCAGGCACGCCATCAAAGAAATCCTCAATCTTGAGGATGCGCTCAAATTCATCGATGACTGCGTCAAGGACGTTCCCTTGAACAAAATGTTCATTCGAGAACTGCACAAGCTCGCTGTCCGCGATTTGCCGCCGCCGTCTGCCGGCGGCGAGGGTTCCCTCACGCCGGGAGAGTTCCGGCGCGGGAACGTCAGAATCGCCTCTGCGAGACATATGCCGCCGGATGCCGCGCAGGTGGAACTTTATCTCGACGACCTGATCGCGTTCATGGACGCCCCCATGAGCGAAAAATACGATCTGCTGAAAATCGCGCTCGCGCACCATCGCTTCGTGTGGATACATCCTTTCGACAACGGGAACGGGCGAACGGTGCGTCTGCTGACTTACGCGATGCTCGTGAAGGCCGGATTCAACGTCGAAATCGGAGGACGCATCCTTAATCCGACGGCGATTTTCTGCAACGACCGCGATGCGTATTATCGAATGCTCGCCGCGGCGGACACGGGAACGGACGAGGGGCTTTCCGCATGGTGCGAATACGTGCTGAGCGGACTGCGGGATGAAATCGAAAAAATCGACCGGCTCTGCGATTACGATTTTCTGAAAGAGCGTATTCTCAAACCGGCCGTGACTCAAAACGTCGTTTCCGGCGGCTTGTTCCCGCTCGCGAAGAAAATGCTTGCGGTCGCCGCAGAGAAAGGCGTTTTTCGCGCGCAGGATTTTTCGAGGATTTTTGAGGGGAAGCATCCATCGGAGATTTCCAGAAATATTCGTCGGTTGCTGGAGTTGAAGCTGATTCGTCGAGAGAGGGAAAATTCGAGATCCTATACGCTTTGCTTCGAAAACCGTATCCTGCGGTCGGCGGTCGTGAATTGCCTCATCGACGAGGGTTTTCTTCCGGAAAAACTGCGTTGAGCGAAAAAGGGCGCGGCGATGTCTGTTCCCGCCGCGCGCTGGTCTCCGCGCTTGCGGGAAGGCTGCGCGTCTGCGAAAATAGGGGTGCGATGAAACGCAGTTCCGCGAAGAAATTTTCCTTTCCGCCGGCGGTCGCCGCGGGAGCGCGCGTGCTGATTCTCGGCTCGCTGCCCGGCGAAGCCTCGCTCGCCCGCGGGCAGTACTACGCGTTTCCGCGCAACGCCTTCTGGAAAATCGCGGGAACGCTCTGCGGATTTTCTCCGGACGCGGATTATCCGTCGCGCGTCGCCGCGCTCAACCGCGCGGGCGTCGGGCTCTGGGACGTCGTCGGCGCGGGAACGCGTCCGGGCAGTCTCGATTCCGCCATCCGCGACGTGGAGCCGAACGACGTTCCCGCTCTGCTCGCGGCCTTTCCCGAAATCCGGAAAATCGTCTGCAACGGCGGCGCCGCGTTTCAGCTGCTGAAACGCCACCACCCGCGGCTCTTCGCCGATCCCGCGCTCGAAATCCTGCCCGCGCCCTCGACGAGTCCCGCCGCCGCCCGCCTTTCCTTCGACGAAAAACTTGCGCTCTGGCGCGAAGCCCTCTTCTCGCCGCCGTCCGCCGCGTGAAAGCCTCCCATGCCTTCGAAACGCCGGAGACAACGGGCATTGCCGTCCGCGAAAAATTCGGCTTGGAGAAAATTTTGCTTGCGGCGGGAGGAGGTTTTTCTGATTTTTGTGGTCAACAAGAGACCGATATCGCTTTCGTCGCGCCTCGCTCGTGACTTCCCGCCGTATCGCCGTCCTCACGCCTTTTTAACCCCCAACCAAGGAAAAAAGCTCCATGATCACGACGAAAACCCTCACCCGCACCGCGCTCGTTCTGCTCGCGGGAACGCTAGCCCCCGCCGCCCACGCGGCAGAAACGTTTGTCTCCGACGGCTCGAACATCGATTGGTTCGGGTATCGAAGCAATACGCAGACAGTCTTCTCTTACGAAAACGGAACGACTACTATGACAAATCTTGACTCCGATTCGTACGTTTGGGGATATCTCCCTGTTTCTATCTCACTTTCCGTCGGAGATTCTTTGACGTTTTCGGGAACGGCGCTTTTCAAAAGCGTGGCGGCGACAAGCTCGTTTTATTTCGGGCTTTACGATTGCGGAGAAAACACGAAACCTGCAACGGGAACGACTTTCTCCAGTATTGTCGCGGGGACCTACGACATGACCGGATTTTTCGGCGGAACGAATCAAAAAACGACGAGCACTACCACGACAGATCCCGAAACGAACGAATCGACGACGACAAAAGAAGTTTCGCTGGCGACGAACGTTTTCTCGCGTTTTGCGGGAAAACCCGAAACGACGAGCGGCGGCGCGGGCTTCATGACTTCCAATCAAGGATCTAGCTACATCGCTTCTTCGACGATAAAAGACTCATCTCTCGCTCATCCTGTCGCCGAAACCGCATATGATTTTTCTCTGAAAATTTCTCGTACGGAAAGCGGTTACGACGTTTCGGTCGGAGATCAGGCGGCAGTCTCTTTCGCCGCAGACAAATCGCTGAGCTCGGTAACGTTCAACGTCATCGGCATGAAGTCTCCCGGAAGCGGGATCACGCTCACGAATCTTTCCGTCACGACGACGGGAACGGTGATTCCGGAGCCGTCGGCGTTCGGGCTGCTCGCGGGCGCGTTCGCGCTGGCGTTGGCGGGAACGCGGCGTCGCGCCCGGCGCCGCTGATTTCGCCTCTACGCTTCGGGAGCGTTCGTCCGCGCCGCGGCGGGGCCGCGCATGGCGCGCGTTTCGAGGTCGCGCTCGAAGCGTTCCCGCGCGGCGGCGGAAAGCGCTTTCCCGCCGCTGTTGAGCACGACGAGGCGCTGCCGCCCGAAGCCCGCGCGGTACGGCGGGTGGAAGTGCTCCCGCGCGTCGCGCGCGAAGCCGAGCCGTTCGTAGAAACGCAGACGGCGCGTCGTCGTTTCGTCTTCCGGCGGTTCGATTTCGAGCACGACGGGAACGGCGCTTTCCGCGAGAAATTCCCGCAGCAGCCGGCTGCCGAGCCCGCCGCCGCGCGCTTCCGGCGCGAGCGCGAAGTATTCGACGTAGCGGCAGTGACCGAAGTTCCAGAAAACGAGAATCGCGCGCGCGTTCCCGCCTGCGCGGTAGAGCCGCGCGGCGCAGAGCGGGTCGGCGAGCGCGACGGACCAGTCCGCGTCCGTCCGCCTTTCTTCGGTCGGGAACGCGGCTTCGAAAATCGCGCGGAACGCGCGCGCGTCCGCGGAGGCGTCGTCCCATGCGCGGAGCAGGGCGAAGGGCGGGAGCGGCGTCATCGCGCGGCTTCGGGGAGCGTTTCCCAGTTGCGGAACCCGAATCGCGCCGCGTCCGCGGAAACGAGCACGGGGCGTTTCACCAGCATGCCGTCCGAAGCGAGCAGGGCGATCTGTTCCTCTTCGCTCATCTCGGGCAGCCTGTCCTTCAGCGCGAGCGCCTTGTAGCGGAGCCCGGACGTGTTGAAGCACCTGCGCGCGGGAACGCCGGCGCGCGCGATCCACGCGCGGAGCTCGTCCGCCGTCGGCGGATCTTCGACGATGCCGCGCGCTTCGAAATCGACGCCGTGCGCTTCGAGAAACGCCCGCGCCCTGCGGCAGGTCGAGCATTTCGGGTGTTCGAGAAAAAGGTATTTCGCCATGCCCGCGAAGCTACACGAGGACGCGGCGGTTGAAAACCGGAAACTTGCGTTCCGCCCGCGCGCTCACCTGCCGTAGATTTCCGCCTCGATGTAGTGGTTGCCGCTGTCGGAGGTGTTCCCGCGCGAGTAAAAGCGCACGTAGCGGCCGCGAACGCCGTTCACGGGAACGAGCTTGCCCGCGCGCGTCTCGACGTAGAGCCGGTCTTCGCCCCTGCCGAATTTCAGCGTGTCGTCGAAGTCGTTGTTGAAGACGGTGACGGCGCCCTGCGCGAACGCGGGATCGTCGGAAACGCGGATCACGACGTCGTGATAGACGCGCTTCTGCCGGTGGTAGTGCCACAGCGCGATCGCGTGGATTTCGGCGGATCTGCCGAGATCGATCTGAATCCACTGCGCGCCCGGCGCGAGCTCGACTTCGTAGCCCTCGTCGCCGTCCTTGTCGCCGTCCGTCAGGTAGGCGAGCTCGCCGACGACGGGATTCGGATCGGAGGCGGAGACGGGCTTTCCGAGCGCGAGATTCGTGCAGCCGCGCGGAATCTTCAGCGTCGGATTCTTCGCGGGCGCGAGCCGTTCGGCGGGCACGCGTATCGGCTGCGGCGTGCCGACGAGCGCCGCCGGCGGCAGCTCGAGCTTCAGCTCGACGAGCGCGTCGTCCGCGGCGAAGAGCGTTCCCGCGCACGCCGCGGCGCAGGAAATCGAGGCGAGGAAAAGCTTGCGTTTCATGGGCGCGATTCTCACCCGAGCCCTCCCGCGGACGCGAGACGATTTTTTGCGGACGCGGGCGTCAGTTTTTGCCGGAGACGAGGTCGGCGAGCGTGACGCTTTC